>DATLXU010000057.1:0-5542 GCA_035575515.1 Blastocatellia bacterium | reverse complement strand
CGCTATTTGAATTTCTACAATCACGAACGTCTGCATCAGGCGTTGAACTATCAAACGCCGGCTGAAGTTTACTTCGGCTGAGAGAAAATTGAAATGAAAGGAACCCACTGATCAGGACTCCATTTTTTGGTCTTGATTTTTGGGGCCACTATAGTTCGCAGGCCCTACCACTGTCAGGCCTGGAAAGTTGGTTTGAATTGTTTGAGTGCTGTAGCCGAACGTCGCCCACGTATGTGTCGCGCCGTTCCAAATCTGCGTTATCGAAAGCAGGTTCTGGTTCAGGTCATAGTTGAACGCGACCACGCGCCCAAGCGTGTCCGTTATCGTGGCGATGCGCCCGCCGCCATCGTAAGCCGCAATGATGTAGTTGCCGTTGCGGTCTTTAATCTGCGTGCAGCGGTACTCATTGCCGTACAGAGTGTAAGTCAGTTGCGTTCCATCCGCCGCGCGCACGACTGGGTTAGCGCCGTCCGTCATTTGAAGATAAGACGAATCGCCTGATTCGTAAATGCTCGATGTTCCGACCTGTCTTAACTCCACGCGGCTGCCCGAAGGCGTAATCATCAGGTAAGCATTCGCGCCCACCTGCGGGTTGAAGTATCTCTGCTGAATGACCGGGAAGCCCAGCCGAAAGCCCGGACCTGGAAATCCGTTATCCGCGTTGAACTTGATCGAGTTGCCGTCGCGCGTCCACACGAGCGAGTTGTAGGTGAGCGATAAGCCAAGATCAAGACCGGCTCGACCCGCAAGCCCTACGAGCGGCAGGCTCCAGTTGAAATTGCGCGAGAAGAGGTCTTCGCCCGGCTGGCCCGTGCGATTGCTCTGATCGGTGCGCGCAACTGCGAAGTTATCGCCCGGCGGAGGCGGCGGGCCGCTGATCGTTGCATTGGTGCTGATTGACCTCTGAGCGCCGTTGTCGTCTGTGACCGTAAGCGTCACGGTATAAGTTCCCGCCGCTTGATAAGCGTGCGCGGGCGTCGCGCCTGAGCCGAACGGCGTGCCGTCTCCGAAGTTCCACTGGTAGCCGACTATCAAGCCGTCCGGGTCGCTTGAGCCGCTTCCATTAAATGTAACGGCAGCGCCTACCGTCCCCGTGTAAGGCCCGCCCGCGTTGGCTACAGGCAATTGGTTTGGAAGGCTTGTCGTCGGAAACAACCGGCTCGTGGGAATGACTTGTTTCGGCGTGCTCGCGCTGCTCCATTTCAGATGTATCTCGGCTCCGCAGCAGTTTTCATAGTACAGAATCTTGATGTCGTACTTCTGCCCGGCTTGCAGAAAGACGGGAGTGCTGGCTACTTCCGGTCCGAACTGGTCGAACCAGCGATCAATAATTTTCTGCCCGTTCACCCAGACAATCACTCCGTCATCGCTGAAGACATGGAACGTGTAGTTTTCGGTGAACTCTGCCTGCACCTGCCCGCTCCAGCGAACGCTGAATTGATCGTTGGGAATCGAAGGCGAAGGGCTGCCCGCGCCCCACGACAAGTCAATGCTTGGGTCTGTTCGCGTCAATGCGGGCGCGCCGCTCAGATTCATGTTGGAGAAATACTCTCCGCGAAGACCGCTGCCTCCTGCCGCACTGCTTACGGTGACATTCACCGCGTTGCTGCTCGTTCCTATCTCTCCCGCGCTGTCGGTCGCTTTGGCCGTCAGAGAATAGGTTCCTGCAAAGACCGGCCCCCAAGTGAACGAATAGGGAGAGGTCGTATCCTCACCGAGCAGCGTGCCGTCTTTGAAGAACTGCACTTTGACGATAGAGCCGTTGGTGACAGTCGCGCTGGCGTTGATTGTGATCGTGGCAGGCGCGGTGAAGCTTGCCCCGTTTTTCGGGCTTGTGATAGTAACCGTGGGCGGGTCCTTAGGCCCGGCTGTTGGGTATGCGATGTAACCGCCGCAAAGAGGATCATAAGGCAGGCAAAGCGGAAGCGTTGAAGGGATGGGCGCTGGCGGCTGCACATCTACGGGTGGCAGCAATCGCGCAACGTCAAGATCGGGAAGACCGGGCGGGCTTTGTACGCCTTGGGGGTTGAAACCGTATGCAGACGCATTGCCGCTGAAGCTGATCGGGAGACATGGCGCAAGAAGGGCGCAAGAAAGGATAAGGGATATTAAGCGCCTTCTGGCCTGAGAGCGCACGCTCGCTAGGCTTGGGCTATTCATTTGTATTACCTCGCCGTTGGACTCTGCCCGATGCCCATAACGCATTGCCCCAAACCTTAGATCGCCAAAGAGCATCGCGCTTGGTTACGACCAGCGAGACATATTACAGAAGGTGGCTGAAAAAAACTTGAACACTATGAAATCGGAGCAAAAGAGAATGAACAGGGGGCGGAAGGCCGCAAGCAAAGCACACTACAATCCCACTTTTTGCCCTAACCTGGGTGTAATTAAAAGTAGGACTCGGCTGGGAGCACACGCTTCCAGCGTGCTGCGCGCCACAAGCCTTACACACTGGAAGCGTGCGCTCCCAGTTATTTCCTATTTGCGAGTCCCTCTTTTAATTACCTCCCCACCAACCTGAAATCTCAGCCTTTAGTTTGACACCGCTTCTTGACGGCCTCTACAATTTTTTGTCTCGCCTCATGAGCTTGAAGGCATCTAACCGACGGGCGCTTGGACGGGTTGTTTACAGAAAGCCGCAATAATCTTATGACAACGATGACCGCTGACCTCGATGCAATCGCCGAACTTCAAACCGAATCTTTCATCACGCGCGGAGTCCAGAAAAAAATCTTCTCGAACAGGCTGACCGTCATCACCAAAGAGTTGCACGACAAGCCCGTAGTCGCAACTATGCTCTGGTATCGAGTCGGCTCGCGCAACGAAGAACTTGGCCAAACAGGCAAATCGCACTTTCTTGAGCACATGCTCTTCAAAGGCACTCAAAAGTATAAGAAAGGCGAGATTGACCTCGTGACCATAAGCAACGGCGGCGCGAACAATGCTTTCACGTGGCTCGACTACACGGCCTACTATTTCACGTTTGCCTCTGACCGCTGGCACATCGCGCTTGAAATAGAAGCCGACCGTATGCGCAACACTGCATTCGATGAAGACGAGTTTCAATCCGAAAAAAAGGTCGTCGAAGAAGAATTGCGCATAGGGCTTGACGGCCCGTGGGAGGCGCTTGAGAACGAAGTGTGGGCCACTGCGTTTCGCCAGCATCCCTATCACTGGCCTACGGTAGGATGGCTCGAAGACCTGGAATCGGCCACAGGAGCCGATATGAAGGCTTACTACGACAAGTGGTATCACCCGCGCAACGCGACACTCGTCGTGGTCGGTGACTTCAACACCGACGAAGCGATTCAAAAGATAGAAGACCTGTTCGGGCAAATCCCCGCAGGCCCGGAAGTAAAACCGCTCCGCATAGTCGAACCACCGCAGCGCGGCGAGAAGCGCGTCGTCGTCAAAAAAGAAACACCCGTCGAGCGATTGCTAATCGGCTATCACGCGCCCGCAGTCGGCGACGCGGATTCTTACCCGATACAGGTTGCAGAAGCGATTCTCGCAACAGGCAAATCGTCGCGGCTCTATCAACGACTCGTCGAGCGCGATGAATCGGTCACAACAGCGGACGCAACCTATCACGATCACATTGACCCTTCGCTCTTTTACATTCAGGCGGAATTGAAACCCGGCTTCAAGCTTGAAGCGGTTGAGCAGGCAATCCACGAAGAGATCGAGCGGCTGAAGAACAAAGACCTCTCCGAAGCCGAGATTGAAAAAGCCAAGCGCCAGATCGAAGCCGATCTTGTCTTGAGCCACGAAGAGCCGTTGCAGCAGGCGATACTTTTAGGTCAGTACGAAACCATCGCTACGGACGAGCGCATACCGGAAGACTCGCGCGGCTACAATTACCTGAACACGCTGCTGCCGCGCATACGCGCAGTCACCGCAAAAGACATTGCGCGCGTGGCCAAGAAATATTTAAACGAAGACAATCGCACAGTCGGCTATCTTGTAAGCGACGACGCGCAATCGAGAGAGGAGGCGAGCGATGCAGAGTAGCGAAAAGCTGAGCGCGCGGCCCCGACTCGACGTTGAGCGCGTGGAACTGCCGAACGGTCTCGTGCTGCTTCTCTCAGAGAACCACTCGACGCCGTCGGTTTCGATCAACGCGATTGTTCTGGCGGGGTCGCGCTTTGAGCCTGATGAAAAAGCCGGGCTTGCTTCGCTCGTAGGCGACCTGCTCGATGAAGGGACAGGGTCGCGAAGCGGGCAGCAGATTGCCGAGACGGTCGAAGCTGTAGGCGGAAGGCTTGCGACATTTGGCGAATATCAAACCAGCGGCGTAGTCTCTGCGTTCCTGTCGAAAGACGTTCAGCTCGGAGTCGAAATTGTTTCGGACGTTTTGATTAATGCCATATTCCCGGAAGATAAAGTTCGCCAGCGCGTGGCGCGACGGCTCGCCCAAATCAAGAGCCGGTTGGACGTGCCGCGCACACAGGCGTCAGACATTTTCAACGAGATAGTTTTCAAAGGCACTCCGCAGCACAGGCCCGCCGTCGGCTACGAAGCTACGGTCAGGAATCTCACGCGCGATGACATAGTGGATTTCTATTCGCATTATTACGTGCCGAACAACGCGATGGTCGCAGTGGTCGGAGACATCAACAAAGCTGACGTGAAGAATGGAATCGAAGAAGCGTTCGGCGCGTGGCCTCGCGCCGCGGACTTCAAAGCGCCGCGCCCGCCCGCGCCGCGACATCAAGCCGGGCCAGTAACAAAATACGTATTCGCGCCGAAAGAGCAGGTCAATATATTCATCGGCCATGTAGGCGTCGAGCGCGCGAACCCGGATTACTACGCGCTGCTCGTGATGGACACGATACTAGGCTCAAGTCCGGGATTCACGTCGCGCATACCGCGAATACTGCGCGACGAGATGGGGCTTGCCTACACGACGTTCGCCAATATGACATCGAGCGCGGGGCTTGACGCTGGCCGCTTCGTCGCTTATATCGGAACGTCGCCCGAAAATCTTGAGCGCGCCATTGCGGGGCTTCGCGCCGAGATCGAGCGCATAGCGCGCGAGCCTGTCAGCGAGCACGAGCTCGATGTGGCGAAGAACTATCTAACGGGCAGCTTCGTTTTTCATTTTCAGAAGAACTCGCAGATTGCAGATTTTCTGGCGCAGGCTGAGATGTACAATCTCGGCTTCGATTATCTGGAGAGATTCCCGGAAATGATTCGCGCCGTGACTATTGACGACATAACGCGAGTCGCGCGCGAGTATCTTCACCCTGAGCGGCTGGTCACGGTTGTGGTCGGCCCCGTTGACGAGCGGGGCAGAATCATCAATAGAGATAATCTGACATAATCGACCCATAGATCGCAGGTTGTAAGGACTCGACTTTATCCATTTTTAATCTTTGAAAAATAAACGGCAAGAATGCTGCATACGAAGCACGTAAGGATTACTGGTTGAAAAAAGGAGAAAGCTCCATCACCCTATCCAAATCTCAACAAATCCAATTTTGGAGGCGGGCGATGGAGCTAAATGTTCTTAAACCAATTGCTGAACAACTCTTCCAGATTA
>DATLXU010000056.1:0-21508 GCA_035575515.1 Blastocatellia bacterium | reverse complement strand
TTTTATTGATTCACACCTGTTATGAATGAGCGTGTCTATAGCGCGATTGAATTTGATAACATCACCATGTCTTATGACGAGCGTGTTGTGCTCGATGGCGTGAGCTTCGTCGTCAATCCCGGCGAGACAAAGATCGTCATGGGCGGGTCTGGGACCGGCAAGTCAACGATACTCAAATTGGTGCTCGGACTCATCAAGCCCGATTCTGGTCGTATACTGATTGATGGCGAAGACATCACGCAAATGGGCGAGCCTGAGATGACTGAAGTCCGCAAGAAGATAGGCATGGTTTTTCAAGACGGCGCGCTGTTTGATTCGCTCACGGTTTATGAAAACGTCGGCTACAGGCTTTTCGAGCAGGGAGTGCCCGAGGTGGAGATCGAAGAGACGGTTCGCCGGACGTTGCGCTTCGTCAATCTTGAGCACACTATGTATATGATGCCTGCTGAATTATCGGGCGGGATGCGGCGCAGAGTCGGCATAGCTCGCGCTCTCGTCGGCAATCCCAAGTTGATTCTGTTTGACGAGCCGACCGCCGGGCTTGATCCGCCGACTGCTCGCACGATTCTGGAATTGGCGATGAAGCTGCGCGACCTCGAAGGCGTCAGTTCCATTTTTGTCACGCACAGGGTTGAGGATATAAAATTATTGTCCTCGAACTACGCCACGATAAATGAGAGCGGTGAGGTGGAGTTTCAAAGCGAGAGCGGCAATATGTGCCTCATCAACACCAAGTTCATCATGCTCAAGCAAGGCAAAGTGATCTTTAGCGGCACGGACGAAGAACTCTGGCGCGCAGACGATCCGTACATACAGGACTTCTTTCGTGTGTGATGGAGTAGTGGTCAGGGGTCGGTGGCCGATGGTCAGTTGAAAGTTTGATGCTTTGAAAGCGGCTCCCAGAGCCATTTTCAAAGCGACTTTCAATCTCTCAACCTACCACTGACCACTGACCACCGGCCACTGACCACTGGAGGTTTTATGGCAAGGAAGAAAACGACACTGTCTGAGCTTCGCGTCGGCATACTCGCAATTGTGACGGTTGCGATTTTGATAATCCTCATTCTTAGCGTGAGCGGCGATATATCGTTGTTCAAACGCACAGTTACTTACAAGACGAGATTCGCCGCAGCCGAAGGACTCAAGAGCGGCGACGAGGTGCGGCTTGCGGGCAAGCTCATCGGCAAAGTTGACGACGTTCAGTTTGGCGAGATTCCCACGAACAAGAACGAGAAGCCTATAGTCGTGACGATGACGCTCGACGCCAAGCAGGTCGACGCTCGGATACGCAAGAATTCAGAGGCGGTGCTGGCGCAGCAAGGGTTTCTTGGCGACAAAGTCATTGACATAATGCCGGGAACCCGCGACGCAGACCCGTTGCCCGAAGGGGCCGAGATACCGAGTGCAGATCAGGCCGGGCTTGCGCAGGTGTTTCAGGGCGCGAGCGACATACTCGTGCAGTTCAACAAGGTCGGCCAACAGCTTCAGGAGTTGATGGACAACATCAATAAAGGCGAAGGCACTATCGGCAAGCTGTTGCACGACGATGCTTTTTATGTGAACCTCAATCGCACGATACTTGAGTTTCAGGACATCGCCAATCGCATGAATCGCGGCGAAGGCACGATTGCCAAGTTCCTCAACGACCCGAAGCTCTATGAAGACCTGCGCGGTGTGACGACTGAGTTTCAATCCGTAGTTGCCGACATCCGTTCCGGCAAGGGGACGCTCGGCAAGCTCATCACTGACGATCAGGTTTACGTTCAGGCGAAAGATATTCTTACCAAATTCAACACGACGGCTGAAAAGTTTGATCGGATTGCGGCGGACATTGACGCGGGTCGTGGCACGCTGGGCAAATTGCTCAAAGACGAAAAGCTGCACGACGACCTGCAAGCATCCGTCGCGTCGTTTCGTAAGATCAGCGAAGGTATAGAAAAGGGCGAAGGCTCTGTCGGCAAACTTCTGCACGACGACCAGCTTTATAACACTATGAATCAGACGACGGCTGAGATAGTGAAGCTGCTGTACGACTTCCGCCAGAACCCGAAGAAGTATCTCACGATAAAAGTGAGCTTGTTCTAACGACTGAAGCGCGTCTTGGTTAAAACGCTTTGCCTTGCATCGAATCGCGAGCGAGCAGGGCCGCGCCGATTATCCCTGCATCCTGGCTTAATTGCGCGGCGACTATCCGGCAACAATCGCCTGATGCTTGCACCGCGTCGCGCCTCACCTCTTCACGAATCGGCTCAAGCATCAAATCTCCCGAAGCCATCAGCCCGCCGCCTATAACGACCACCTCGACGTTGAGCAGGTTGATTATGCTCGCAATGGCCATCCCTAAAACTCGACCCGTCTCTTTCAACACCGAAAGCGCAAGCTCGTCTTCTTCCATCGCCGCGCGCACGACCCGCTCTGCCGTGAGCGTGCCTTCCATGTCACGCGCGAGGCGAGAAATTGAAAACGACGGGTCGCTGAAGACCTGCTCGCGCACGCGGCGAACGATGTTCGGCCCTGAGGCCATCGTCTCAAGGCAGCCCGTGCTGCCGCAGGCGCACTCCAATCCGTCGAGCGTGATTTTGAAATGGCCGAACTCGCCCGCAAAGCCCCGACTGCCGCGCTGCAACTGCCCGCCCAGAATCAAACCAGCGCCGATGCCTGTTCCCATCGTGATGAAGAAAACGTCATTGAAGCCGCGCGCCGCGCCGCAACACCATTCGCCGTAGGCCGCAACGTTTGCATCATTGTCAATGATGATGGGAAGGCCGGTCGCGCGCTCAAGCTCCGCGTGCAAATCGTATGATGAAACGTCGACAAGGTTTGGATTAGCTTCGATGCGCTGAGCGCGTTGATTGACGAGGCCAGCCCACCCGATGCCAACAGCAGAGGCTCGTCCCCCTGTTTCTTCGCTTGAACGCAACCCGTTAATCACATCTATCAATTGGTCAACAAAGATTCGCGGGTCGGTCACTTCCGATACTACGCGTTGTTGTTTGATGATGGAGCCGCCTTCGCCGACCAGCGCGCCGCGAATCGTGCGGCCAACGTCGAGACCAAGATAGATTTTTTCCGGCGTCGCCATGATGTGAAATGCGCAGTTAAGGGATTAAGACCCGTGCGCCTGTTTTTCGAGCAGCATTCCGCGATCAGCTATGCGCAGTCGGCTCAATGCCCAGCGCGCTTTCGCCCGCACGCCTTCATCGTCGTCGTTCAATCTCTTTTGCAGAGCGTCGCGCGCCGCCGCGTCGCAAATCTGCCCGAGAGCTTCGGCAGCCGCAAAGCGAATGTTGCCGTTCGGTTCTTCGAGCATCGCCATCAAAGGCGCAACTGCCTTCGATTCTTTCAACCGGCCAAGCGCAAGCGCCGCTTCGCACGCGACGAATTTATCATCGCTGCGAAGTAATTCAATCAAAACAGACGAGATGCTTTTATCGCCGATCAATCCGAGCGCTTTGGCTGCAAATCGTGCCGTCAGCGGGTCGCCTTCGTCCATCGCGTCGTTGAGCAGTTGAATCACAGGCCCGGTTGCCTGCTCGCCAAGGCTGACAATCGCTTGCACGGCTTCTGCTTTGACTTTGAGGCTCGCATCTCTCATGGCTTCAACGAGCGCAGACAACGCGCGCGGGTCGTGCGAAAACTTCAGAGTGCGAACCGCGTCAATGCGAATCTCTTCATTCTCGTCCTTGAGCAATTGCGTCGGGTCAACTGCGACCTGCCCGCCCGACAGTCCTGCGATTATTCGCTGCGATATTCGATCCTGAATCTTCAAAATATCGCGAGCGTCGGCATCAATCTTTTCGCTCCACAGAATGCTGCCGCTCGCCGCGGCGATGAGCTGCGCCGTCACGCGCAATCGCTCGCCCGCTTTTATGAAGTTGCCCATGAGCACCAGATCAATTCCAAGCTCCGATTTTATGCGCGCGGGATCAATCGCCTGATCGTTATATCTGGCCACAGTGCTTGAAGGCATCACCGTGACTGAGCGCACTTTTGCAAGCTCGGTGATGAGACTGTCAGCCAACGACAGCCCATAGAAGTCCGATTGAGGATCGCCGCTGAGGTTGCGAAAAGGCAGCACGGCCAATGTCTTTTGCGGCCCTGCGGTGAGCGAGAAATCGTGCGGAGTGGTTTCGCGCTGCGCCGCGGCGCTCGCCTGAGCTGCGCGGGCTTCAGCGGATGCGCTGCGAGTAAATAATCGCGTGATAAACTGGCCGAGCCCGCCGCGCGCTTTCGCGCGTCGCGGCAATACGAAAGGCATCGTGATTCCGTCGGGCACTCCTTGCGCGCCTGCTCGAAGAGACAACCCGACGCGCTGAAGGTCTTCGAGCATCTGCTGTATGGTTTGATAGCGGTCGCCCGGATTACGAGCCATCGCGTTGTCAATGATTGCGCTGAAACCTTCGGGCAGTTTCTCGTTCACTTCGCGCGCAGGCTTTAAGTTCTCGTGCAGGACCGCGTGCATAACGTCAACGCTCGACTGGCCTTTGAAGGGTAAGCGTCCCGTCGCCATCTCGTAAAGCACGACGCCGAACGAATAGATGTCGCTGCGATGATCTGCCCGCTCGCCTCGCGCCTGCTCAGGCGACATATAAGAAGGCGTTCCGAGCGGCGCGCCCACCCGCGTCAGCTCATCCTGCTGAGGCTCGAAGGCTGCGGCGCGCCCTTTTTCCGTGAGCAGTTTCGCAAGCCCGAAGTCCAGCACCTTAGCCTGCCCGCGCGGGGTGATGATTATGTTTGAAGATTTGATGTCACGGTGAATGATGCCTTTTGCGTGCGCGGCTGCGAGCGCGTCTGCGACCTGCAAGGCGATTGAAAGCAGGCTGTCGAGATTGAGCGGTTTTGCGCCGATGACTTTTTTCAAAGTCTTTCCCGGCACGTATTGCATCGCGATGAAGTATTGATTATCGGCTTCAGCGATTTCATAAATCGTGCAGATGTTCGGATGATCTAATGCGGACGCGAGGCGGGCTTCTCTGAAAAATCGCTTGCGCGAATCTTCGTCGGCGGTCAGCTCAGGCGCGAGCAGTTTCAGAACAACCGTGCGGTCGAGCGTCAGGTCATAGGCCTTATAGACGCGCCCCATGCCGCCCTGCCCGATCTCTTCTTCGAGGCGATAATGTGAAACTGTCTTGCCCATGGCCGCCCACAACCCGCTTGAGAAATCCACGCCGTCTGATGAGCAAGGTTATCCTTTTATTAGTCGAAGTCAAGGGCGAATCGGCGATTGAAAATCTGCCTGCCAGATAACTGGCACAAGGCCAGAAGTAGTGATAGCGCCGTTGCGGGTAATCAGAGCGCAACTATTTGCTTTTGCTGTTGCTGCTATTATTCGATCCGGCATATCAGTAATAAGATTGCGCGGAATTTGTCGCAGAGCATTTATAACCGCCGCATCCAACTCGGCGAGACGATAGCTTAAACCAGGCGCGAAAACTTTGGCTAACAAATCATCCACAAGCTCGACCGAGATTCGCCTCTTTTCGCTTAGATAAATCACCTCAACGGTAACTATTGGTGAGATTAGAACAATCGCTTGCCCGGCATCCGCTTCTGTGAAAACTGACTTCGCCGCCGCGCTCAATTGTGGGTCGCCGCTCAGTGCCCAGATAAGAGGATGCGTATCGGTAGCAGCGATTCACTCATCCTCTCCAAGCCGAGTCCAGCACCCGCGCCGGGCTTCATCAATCTCATCGGCGCTGAGAGAAACGCCTCTCCATGTTCCGACGATGGCAAGCGGCGTCAGCGCGTCATCCAGGCCGATGGTCAGTTCTTCTATCAACCGCCGCTGTTGCTCTCGCGAAAGCCGCTTCATCGCTTTAATTGCTTGTTGATAATTGTCTTTCTCAACAGCCATGACTTGATTGCCGTTTCTCGAAAGTGAATTCTATCTGCTCTATATTATAATTCAACAACGATTGGGAATAATAGAATCATGCGATACTTATCTTGCTACAACGGACGACAGAAGAAATAGTCGCAGCTAGAGAGTTGAAAGCGCAATGTTATCGTCTCGCGACGATGCGCCTTCGCGCGCAGCCAGCGGCAGCGTGAACGTGAATCGAGAGCCGCGACCAAGCTCGCTTATAACCGATACCTCGCCGCCATGTGCTTGGACGAGGTGCTTCACTATTGCTAATCCTAAGCCTGTCCCTTCGACGCGGCGCGAGCGCGATTTATCTGCGCGGTACAATCGCTCGAAGACGCGCGGCAAATCCGCAGCCGCAATGCCCGCGCCCGTGTCTTCCACGTGAATCGCGGCGCGGCCATCTTTCTCTTCCGCCGACACTGTGACCGAGCCGCCCGCGCGATTGAACTTCACGGCGTTGTCAACGAGGTTGTAAAGAATCTGCTCAAGCCGCGACCGGTCGGCCTGAACTGAAAAACTATCATCAATCAAAACCTCAAACGCAACTTCGCCGCGCGGATAGCGCGCCTCAACCATCGCGACGACATCCTTCACCACACTGCGCAAGGCGACGGGCGCGAGCGCGAGCTTCACCTCGCCCGACTCAATCGCAGACAGGTCTGATATATCGGCAATCAATTCGCTCATGCGCGCCGCGTGGCGGTGCAGCTTCTCAACAAATCGAAGGTTGTTTTCGCGGTCGTCAATCGCGCCGTCCATCAATGTTTCGGAGTAAGCAACAATGGCCGTGAGCGGCGTGCGCAGCTCGTGAGAGAGATTGGCGAAGAACTCTCGCCGCACTCGCTCAAGCCGCTCCAATTCCGTTATATCGAAAAAGACCCCGACGGCAAGCCCGCGGCCCAGCGGCGCGACAGTGAATTGAAACGAGCGCCGCACGCGGTCGGTCAACTCGACGCGTTCTTCAACTGTTGCCTGCTCTCGAATCGCGCGCCGGAAAGCCGCGTTGATTACAGGGTCGCGAGTGGCATCCACCAATCGGTGGTCAGTTATTGATTGCCCATCATACCTGCTATCTGACCACTGACTACCGACCACTGACCACTGCTTTTCAGGCAATCTAACTATGCGCGCAGCCGCGTTGTTGTAGAGCACGACGCGCATATCGGCGTTGACTATCAACACCCCTTCCCGCATCGCGGCTAGCACGGCTGACAGCAACCGATTTGTCTCTTCGGTAAGCGCCGCCTGCCGTTTTATTTCCCTCAGAGCCTCACCATACCGGGCAAGCGCGTAACGCGAAACGAAGAATGTTAAAACGCTGACGACGATTACTGTGATGATGTGCGAGGCGACGAGCGATATTTGCGGGAACGCTACCGTCTTTATCGTCTCGTAGAGCGCAAAGACTCCAAGCGCCGCAAACGTTGCTATCCATACTCGTCGCGCAAGGTTTTTCATATTTTGGATTTTAGATTTTGGATTGAAGAGGTTGGAGTTTCGAGACACAGCGCTCATGCTTTTCGAATCCAAAATCTAAAATCCAAAATTCATCTGAGCCTGTAGCCAATGCCCGTGACGGTTTCTATCACTGAGCCGTCGCCCAACTTCTGTCGCAGCCGTCGAATGTGAACGTCGAGCGTGCGCGTGTCGCCGTAATAGGTCAGACCCCAGACGCGGTCAAGCAAAACCTCGCGCGTCATCACGCGCCCCTGATTACGCGCAAGCTCCGCAAGCAACGCGAACTCTTTGCGCGTCAGCCGAACTTCGCGGTCAAGATACCGCACGCTGAAAGTCTCAGGATCAATTCTGAGTATGCCGTTGTCGAATACTGCTCGCTCGGCTTCCACTGCTTCTGCGCGGCGCAGCAATGCATTCACGCGCGCCACAAGCTCGCGCATGCTGAACGGTTTCGTGATGTAATCGTCTGCGCCGATGTTCAATCCTAATACCTTGTCCGATTCATCAGCGCGAGCCGTGAGCATAAGGATGGGAACGCGTGATGTCGCAGCTTCCGCGCGCAGCCTCCGGCACAATTCGAAGCCGCTCATTCGCGGCAGGTTCAAATCGAGCAATATCAAATTGGGCGGACCGTCAAGAATAACGTCGAGCGCGTCTTCGCCCGTCGCCGCCGCGCGAACGCGGAACCCTTCCCGCTCAAGGTTGTAACGGACAGACTCCGCTATGTCTTCGTCATCTTCGACGATGACGACGCTGCGGACTCTCGCCTCTTCGATTCTGCTTACCATACGCTGTGCTTAATCACCTGGCCGCGCGCCATATAGACCACCTGCTCACAAATGTTCGTCACGTAGTCGGCTATTCGCTCAAGGTGCTTCAAGAGGAAAAGCCATTCGGCGCCGCGCGCGACGTTCGACGGATCGCGCTCCATCACATCAATCACCTGCGCGTAGAGTTGATCGTAAAGCGAATCAACTTCGTCGTCGCGGGCGATTGTCTGGCGGGCGCGCTCAGGGTCGCCAGACGTGAAAGCGTCAAGCCCATCAACGAGCATATCCTGAACGATTCTCGAAATGCGAGCGATGTCAATGCCCGCATCAAGCTCCGGCTGGTCGCCAAGTGAAAGCGCATGCTTTGCGATGTTGACGGCGTGGTCGGCTATGCGCTCGACTATCGGGGCCGTGCGCGCTATCGAAATAACAAAGCGAAGGTCAGATGCTGCAGGCTGCCTGAGAACAAGCACGTCAACGCATATCTGGTCAATCTCAAGCTCCATCTGATCAATCGCATCGTCCTCGCGGATGACGCGCTCTGCTAATTCCGGATCGCGCTCGCCGATGGCGCGAATCGCAAGCATGATGGCCTTCTCAGCCGCGCCGCCCATAATCAACAGCTTATCGCGCAGCAGGTTCAGGTTTTCTTCAATTAATCGTTTGTGCATAACGTCAGGGGTCAGGGGTCAGAGGTCAGGGTTAGAACAGCTTTTGCCTTGAAAACGGCTGTGGGAGCCTATTACAAGGGAGCCAGTATTCTGGCCCCTGACTCCTGACCCCTGTTTCATCCAAACCTCCCCGTGATGTAGTCTTCGGTCATCCGGTTATCGGGTTTCGTGAACATCCTCTCAGTCGTGTTGAACTCAACAAGCTCGCCGAGCCAGAAGAACGCCGTCTGGTCAGACACGCGCGCCGCTTGTTGCATATTATGAGTCACAATCACAATCGTGTATCGCGATTTCAAATCCGCGATCAGCTCTTCAATCTTCTGCGTCGCATTTGGGTCGAGCGCCGAAGTCGGCTCGTCCATCAACAGCACTTCAGGCTCTACGGCGAGCGCGCGAGCTATGCAGAGGCGCTGCTGCTGCCCGCCCGAAAGGCCGAGCGCCGATTGCTTCAATCGGTCTTTCACCTCATCCCACAGCGCGGCGGCGCGCAGGCTTGCTTCGACGCGGTCCGCCAGTTCCGATTTCGTGCGCGCCAGCTTATTAATTCTAACCCCGTAGGCGACGTTATCAAAGATGGAGCGCGGGAACGGGTTCGGCTTCTGAAAGACCATGCCGACACGACGGCGGAGCAATACGATGTCTGTGCCTGGCGCGTAGATATCACGACCGTCAAGTTCAATACGACCAGTGATGCGCGTCGCAGGTATAACGTCATTCATTCGATTGAGCGTGCGAATCAGAGTTGACTTGCCGCAGCCCGACGGGCCTATGAGCGCGGTCACTTGAGACGATGGGATGGCAAGTGTTATGTCTTTAAGCGCGCGCGTGCGGCCATAATAAAAATTTAGTCGCTCGATGTTGAATTTGATTTTGGTCTGCTGCGCGCCGATGTCAGGCGTCGGCTCGCGTTCGATTTCAATGACCGAGCGCGCGATTGTTTGTGAAATCGGGTTTCGGCTCTGCATATTTTCATTCGCCTGTTGAGGTGTTGATTGCTCGTTCATTGATAACGATTCCTCGCAAGCAATTTCACAACGACGTTAATCGCTAGAATCATTCCAACGAGCACGAGCGTTGCGGCCCACGCCATCGCGTGCCATTGCTCATAGGGCGAGCCAGCGTAGTAATAAATCTGATATGTGAGCGACGCGATGGGCTGAGTCAAATCCATGCTCATGTAGTTGTAGCTGAGTGCGGTGAAAAGCAACGGCGCGGTCTCGCCCGCAACGCGAGCGACGGCAAGCATTGCGCCCGTTGCAACTCCGCCCGCCGCCGCGCGCAGCACTACTCCAAGGCTCATTCGCCAGACAGGAGCGCCGAGTGCGAGCGCCGCCTCGCGCATATTCTGCGGCACGAGCCGTATCATCTCTTCCGTAGTGCGCGCGACTATCGGCATCATTATGATTGAAAGTGAAACGCCGCCTGCGAGCGCCGAAAACTGCCCCATCGGGCGCACCATCACAGTCCAGACGAAGACGCCGACGACGATTGACGGCACACCTACGAGCGTGTCAATCAGAAATCGAATCATCGCGCCCAGCCGCGTCGCGCTGAACTCTGCAAGGTAGATGCCTGCGAGTATCCCGACGGGCAGGGCAATCACCGATGCTGTCGCGATGAGGATCAGCGAGCCGACAATGGCGTTAGCGATTCCGCTCTCAGACTCGCCTACGGGCTTAGGCTCGTTTATCAAAAAGCTCAGGTTCAATTCGCGCACGCCGGTCACGGCGATGTGGCCGAGTATCACAATCAGCGCGACGATGACTACTGCGGCGCAGAGGCTTGTCAGCGCAGTCATTAAGCGGCTGATGAAGATTCGTCGCTTGAGGCTACGCATGCGCGACCCTCCCCTGATTGCGCGTCACGCTCCAGACAAGAAGGCGGGCCAGCGCGTTAATCACAAACGTGATTATGAACAGTATCAATCCAAGCTCGACGAGCGCATGGCGATAGATTTCCGAAGTCGCTTCGGTGAATTCGTTCGCGATGGCCGAAGCTATTGTGAACGATGGGGCGAAGAGCGACGCCGAGATTTCAGGGCGATTGCCGATGAGCATAGTCACGGCCATCGTCTCGCCGACCGCGCGCCCAAGTCCGAGTATCACCGCGCCGGTTATTCCCGACCTCGCGTTTTGAAGGATAATTATCGTGGCTTCCCAGCGTGTCGCGCCGAGCGCAAGCGCAGCTTCGCGTTGAGCGGCAGGCACCGCGCGCATCACATCGGTCGTCACGGCTGTAATGATTGGCACGATCATAATTGAAAGAATGATGCCTGCCGTTAGAAGGCCGCGATCAGTCGGGCTGCCTTGAAAGATCGGAAGGAAGCCGAGCGCCGTTTGAAGCGCGGGGTAAACCATGTCGCGCAGGAGCGGCGCTAGAACGAAGACGCCCCACAGCCCGTAAACGACCGAAGGAATCGCCGCGAGCAGTTGAACGAGAAAGGCAATCGGCGTTGAGAGCCTTCGAGGCG
The DNA here is from genome assembly GCA_035575515.1 of Blastocatellia bacterium. GTDB lineage: Bacteria > Acidobacteriota > Blastocatellia > UBA7656 > UBA7656 > DATLXU01. Next base: position 10,273 of record DATLXU010000056.1, on the reverse strand, counting down.
CATGCTCTACGAGAAAGACTGCGACGCCGACGCTGACGGGCACGGCTATCACGAGCGCGATCAGTGAAGAGACAGCCGTGCCGTAGATGAACGGCAGCGCGCCGAACTCTTCGCGCACTGGGTCCCACGCTGCGCTTGTTAAGAATTGAAAGCCGAACTTATTGAACGTAAGCTGAGAGTTGCGCGCCATCTCGATGATTATCAAGATGACGATTGCGGCTACGACAAGCGCGAAGATGAACGTAGCTTGTTTGAACCACCAGTCGGCTGAGGCGAGATTCGCGCGAGCGCGTGAAAGCGGCGACGCGGTTGGAGTGATTCGCTGTGTCGTCGCAACGTTCATCAATTAACTCGCGCGAAGTGGCTTGCCTTGAAAGCTGATCGAATTAATCTTCTCTTCGGCTTTCTTAACGACCGCATCGGGAAGTGGAGCGTACAACATCTCGCGCGCCGACGATTGCCCTTCGTGAATCGCCCACCACAGAAAATCTGCAAGCGCGCGGCCCTTCGCCTGATCCTGCTGCTCTTTGTAAACGAGCAGATAGGTGAATGACGAGATTGGATAAGCCTGAGCGCCCGGCGCGTTCGTGATTGAAACTCTCAAATCATCCGGCATCACGGCGCTCGCTGCGGCTGCGGTGATTGAATCAAGTTGTGGGCGAATGAAATTGCCCGCCGTGTTTTTTATGGAAGCGACCGGCAGCTTGTTCTGCTCGGCGTAGATCAGCTCGACGTAGCCAATCGAGTAAGGCGTTTGCTTGACGCGCGCCGTGACCCCTTCGTTGCCCTTCTCGCCGTCGCCCGCTGGCCATTGAACAGACGTGTTTGCGCCGACGCGCAACTTCCATTCGTCGCTTACTTTTGAGAGATAATCTGTGAAGACGAAAGTCGTGCCGCTCCCGTCCGAGCGATGCACGACTATGATTGACTGATCGGGGAGGTTAACATCAGAGTTCGCAGAATGAATGATCGGATCGCTCCACGACTTGATGTTGCCGAGATAGATTCCCGCGATGGCTTCGGGGGTGAGCTTGAGTTCAGTTGTCACGCCGGGCAGGTTATAAGTTATAACGACTGCTCCAAGAACGGTCGGGATGTGCAGGATTTCAGCCGGAGCTTTCTTGAGGTCTTCGTCTTTCATCGGAGCGTCCGAGCCGCCGAAGTCAATCGTGCGCTCGGTGATTTGCTTTATGCCTGCGCCTGAGCCGATTGATTGATAATCGAATCGGACTTTCGGGTTTGCCTTGTTGTACTCGCTGAACCATTTTTGATAAATCGGATTCGGAAAAGTCGCGCCCGCGCCTTGAATCCTCAGCGCGCTGCTGCAACCCGCGAGCGCAAATGTGAGCGATGCGATTATCAAAAAGGCAAGCGACACGCGCGCCGCCAGTATGCGATTAGTCATGAAGATTGATTCCTCTCGCGTTGGTTTTGGCTGCCGGTTCAAATTGAATTATATGAACCGCGTGTTACAGTTCTGTAACAATGGCGTGAACAGTTTGTTAAAAGGCGGATGAGGTGACGCGGAGACGCGGCGACAGATAGCCCATTCAAGTTCGATGATTGGAGCAGCTAAAATTAAACTCGCCGCGTCGCCGTGTCTCCGCGTCGTTTTATTCGTTGCGCGACCTTGTGCCGATTGGATCGCCCGGCGGCGTCGCCAGCGGAGCAGTCTGCTTCCGCGGCTGATCGGGTCGCGCGAGGAATCGCTCAATATCATCGAGCGTCGCCCGCCGGTGCGCCGCCAATTCGCCTGCGCCCGCAGGCAGTTTGAGCATCGCGGCTATCTCGCGCAATGCTTCGGTCGCGACGGCGCGCGCCTGCGGCGCGGCCTCATTGTTCGCTGCAAGGTCCATGAGTCTCGTAACCACAAGGCTCTGGACCGCGCGGGCGATGCTCGCTTGATAAGCATCCGTCGGCGCAACCGCTTTCCACGTTCGAGCGATGAGCGTCGTCACCACTTCTTTGAAATCGGGATTCGTCGCGTTCTGCGCGTGGAATTGAATCAATCGCGCGGCGCGGTTTGGCTCAAGCAATGCCGACACCGCGAGGTCAGCCGCGATGGTCGCCGCGCCGATTGGGTCAAATACCGGGTCGGTGCGCTTGTCGAATAATTCAGTCGTTCCGCCGCCGTAACCGAACGCGCGCGGCGGAATGAGTTGAAGTATCCGCTGCGGTATCGCAAGCTCGTCTGTCTTTATCGTGTCGAGCACGGCGTTCATCGCGTCGCGTTGGCGAGCGGCAGGGACTATCTCTTGAACGCGCGCGGGGCTTGGGCCGTTTGCGGTCTTGACGGCGTAAGTGTAATAAACTCCGCCGAGCGATTTCACTGCCGCCTGAAGTTGATAACGATGGTGCAGGTAGAGCGGCAGCAATTTCGCTTCGAGCTGCGATAGCGGCGTGCCCGCTTTGATGCTGTTCAATCCGAAATCATTCAATCCCGTTCTTCGCACCCGCATCTCATGGCGAAGCATAGCGACAGGATCGTCGCCGTTGTCCCAAAGGCTCGCAAGCGGATGAGCCGCACCCGCTGGCCTCGCGTCCTGATCCGAGATGAAAAGCATCCCCGCACGAACGCCTTCTTCTAGTATCCGCTCAAGCTCTGCGTCTTCGCTCGCGCCCGGAGCGAAATCGGAATAGGCGTACTTGATTGCAAACTTGTCATACGCGCCGATGCCACGCGCGTAGGCATTCGATAGGTCCAGCTTGCCATTTTTGATCTCGACCATCGGCGCGGGATAATCCATAACGGATGCGCGCCCGTATGTGCTTGCGGCAAAGTTGTGAGCGAGTCCGAGCGTGTGGCCGACTTCGTGCGCAGACAATTGACGAATGCGAGCGAGCGCAACCTGCGCCGCGTCGGATGAGTTTTCATCCGTGAGGTAATCGAATTCATCCGCCATTCCGAATTCGCAATTGTCAAAGCCTTCGCCCTGACTGCTGTTCGCTGATGTCGGCACGAGTCCCGTGAATAATAAATAATCCTGCCGTATGCGCAGACTCCCAAGCGTGACATTGCCTTTGATTATCTCTCCGGTTCGCGGGTCTGTGACCGAGCCGCCATACGACCAGCCGCGAGTCGAGCGGTGCACCCAGTTGATCATGTTATAGCGGATGTCCATCGGGTCAGCGTCGGCGGGAAGCAGTTTGACTTGAAAAGCGTTTTTGAAACCTGCGGCCTCGAACGCTTGATTCCACCACGACGCGCCCTCAATGAGCGCGCTGCGGATAGGCTCAGGCGTGCCATTGTCAACATAGTAAATGATTGGCTTAACAGGTTCGCTCATCGCCGCGTTCGGGTCTTTCTTCTGAAGCCGGTGGCGCGAGATCCATCGCTTCTCAACCGGCTCGGTTATTGGTGAAGCATAATCATAAAACTCGACGCCGAACACTCCGACGCGCGGATCGAGCCGTCGCGGCTTGTAATTATTATCCGGCAACTCAACGAGCGAATGATGCTCGCGCACTGTTACGGCTTGCGGCGTTGGAGTCGTGCCGCGAACGAGCGGGCCTGTTTCGCCGTCTGATGTAAAGGTCAGGATCGTTTCGACTTCGGTGTTTTTCGGAAAGGCTTTCGTGCGCGGAAGGAAGAACGCCGAGCGCGATTCATCAAAACGGTACTGGCCCTGACGCGCCTGCCTGAGCCGGTCAATCACGCCGTGCGCGTCGCGCAGGAAGAACGCCGTCGCGTCAACCAGCACGCGCTCGCCTTCCGCCGCTTCGACTTTGAATCCCCAAAGGACTGAACGCGCGAAGGATTCTTCGACTGCGCGCCGTTCGGCTGCGTCGGGCGAGATTGCGCGATAGCGATAATTCGATGCCGTCATCAAAACCTTCGGCCCGATGCGCTCAAAGTAAACGACGTGCGACGGGCCGAGCTGGCCGCGATCAAGCCCGATTGGATTCGAGCCGACGCCGGTCGGCAGCGAGACTTGATACAAAACCTCAGTGTTGAAGCGCGAGATTTCCATCAGCAGCTTTCCATTCGCTGCGTCCCAGTAGAGCGGGAAGTACCCATCGAGCTTTTGCAGACCGCTGGTCTTTGCGCCGATTGAACGGTCTTGCTTCTCCTGCGGGCGGGCGAGTGTCGCGCCGCCGACCGCGTTGATTAAGAGCGTGAGGATAAGAAATAATCGCATCGTTGATTTCCTTTCGCGAAATAGAGATGAAAGATTTGCCTGCGAATGCTATGGCGCGGCGGCGCGCAAGTCAAGCTAAGGATTGCGAACAACTTTAAGGCTCGCTCGTACAGGCAAACAGGAGTATGCGAATCAAGAGTAGAAACCGTACAGAAAGAATCAATGACTTAGAGCCTTCAGTTGCGTTAAGACTGGAAGGCTGTTTTCATAAGCCCTTTGATTTCAACGCGCGCAATTTTCCACTCTTGATTCGCATAGGAGTATATATGAGAAACAGGCTAACCGTTGTTGGGATAGTAATCATCTATTCAGCCGCCGCGCTGGCTTCGTCGGGAAAGTCATCAAGTCAGCAACCCTCGGCCAACCACGATTACCCGCCGGCAGGCAGGCTCGCGGATATTGGCGGTTACAAGCTGCACATAAGCTGCGCGGGCGCGGGCAGCCCGGCGGTCATCTTTATTTCCGGGGCGGGCGATTTCTCATTCGACTGGAGTCTGGTTCAACCAGCCGCTTCGCGCTTCTCTGAGGTCTGCTCGTATGACCGCGCAGGGCTGGCGTGGAGCGACCTAGGACCTGTGCCGCGCACGATGCGGCAAGACGCTTATGAGTTACATCTATTGCTGAAGAAAGCTGGCGTCAGGCCGCCCTTCATACTGGTAGGCCATTCCATCGGCGGGTTGATTTCGAGAGTCTATGCAGCGCGGTATCCCGGAGAGGTCGCCGGTATGCTGCTCGTTGATCCGACTCATGAAGATACGACGCTGATGTATCAGGGCAAGATAGTTCGCGTGCGAGACGGGGCAAAGGGCAGAAAGATTCCGTCGCCGCAAACGATGAAAAGCAGCTCGCCTCGCCCCCCGACAGAAGATGATATTAAGCAGCAGGAACTCAACAGGCGGGTCTTCGGCCCGCCAAAAATAGAACCTCCATTCGATAAGCTGCCGGCGGAGATACAGAGAATTCGCCTCTGGGCGTTATCAAACCCGAAGCTGTTTGCGGCGACAGATGATTACTGGGCAGAGGAGTTGCAGCAGATGCACATGCAAAGCTCCGCGAAAAAGTTTCCGCTCGGCAACAGGCCGTTGATCGTGCTCATCCCGGCTGTTAAAGAGGGAGAAGCGCCGCCTCAAGGTGTTTCGGCTGAAGAGTGGAGCCGCATCAATGAAGAGAAGCGAAAACAAAAGCTCGGGCTGGCAAGACTATCGCGCAACAGTAAGGTTATAATTGCGAAAGAGAGCGGTCATCATATCCAACTGGACGCGCCTGCGCTAGTAATCAACGCGATTCGAGAGGTGGTTGATGCTGCGAGGAAAGGAAAGAGGCTCTCTCCGTAACGCCGCAACCTGATAAGCAAGAGAGATTCAACCATGTTCATTGAGAAGATTATCTATCCGGAAAAGCCTGCTGCTGCCGATCATCCCATAAACGAATTGATGGCGCGGCGCTGGAGTCCGCGCCAGTTTGAAGAAGGCCGAGCGGTCGAGCGCGAAAAGCTTATGCGGTTGTTTGAAGCCGCGCGCTGGGCGCCGTCTTGTTTCAACGAACAGCCGTGGCGGTTTCTGATTTTCGACGGCTCCGATATAGATGCGATGGAGCGGGCGCGAGCGTGTCTGGTTGCTGGCAACGCTTGGGCTAAGAAAGCGCCCGTGCTTTTGATTTCAGTTGCGCGCGACAGCTTCACTTACAACCAGAGGCCGAATCGGACGGCTCAACACGACGTGGGACTTGCGACAGAAAACCTGCTGCTCGAAGCTGTTGAACTCGGACTCGTTGCGCACGCGATGGCCGGGTTCGATGCTGAGCGCGCACGAAGCGAGTTCAACATTCCCGAAGGCTTCACCCTGATTGCGATGATCGCCATCGGCTACCCCTATTGCGGCAGCCTCGATGATCTGAGCGAAGACGCGCGCGCCAAAGAACTCGCGCCGCGCACCCGCAAGCCGATTAGCGAAATTGCTTTTGCCGGTACGTGGGAGAAGCCATACGACAACGGTTGAAAACTTTTCTGAGGCTATTGCGTTGATTGCCGACAAGCGATCGTCAACCGCTTCGTGTTACATTATCTGCTGTCATGCCCGGCACGCTTTATACGGTCGCAACGCCGATTGGAAACCTCGAAGACATAACGCTCCGCGCGCTTCGCATACTGCGCGAAGTTGATCTCATCGCCTGCGAAGATACGCGCCATACGCGAAAGCTGCTTTCGCATTACGGAATTGCCAAACCGCTAATCAGTTATCACGAGCACAACGAGCGCGAGCGCGCAGCTCAATTAATTTCAAAGCTCGAAAGCGGAATTGACATCGCGCTCGTTTCGGACGCGGGTACACCGCTAGTTTCCGATCCCGGCTATCGCCTTGTTCGAGAAGCTATCGAGCGCGACATCGCGGTCGTCCCGATTCCCGGACCCTCGGCATTAATTGCTGCGCTCGCGGCGTCGGGACTCGCGACAGACGAATTCCTATTCGCGGGATTTCTGCCGTCGAAAAAATCAGCGCGGCGGGCGCGGCTCGCGGAGCTTGCGGCGATTAAATCAACGCTCATCTTTTACGAAGCGCCGCATCGCATCAAGGAGACTCTCGCGGACGCGCTCGAAGCGCTCGGCAATCGCGAGTGCGTGATTGCGCGCGAGCTCACAAAGCTGCACGAAGAGTTCACGCGCGGGCGACTCAATGAAATTGAATTGAATGAGCGCGCGATGCGCGGCGAGATAGTTCTGCTCATCGCCCCGCCTGATGAAGACATGGTTGAACAGGCGGAAGCCAGTGCAACAACAATACGCGAAGAAGTCGAACAACTCATGCGCGATGAGGGATTAGATCAAAAGGCTGCTCTCAAGCGCGTCGCCCGCTCGCGCCGAATGAGCAAGAGCGCCGCCTATAAATTATTTCTGGAAGAGCGCGCCGCCGATGATTTAGAGTGATTATTATGAAGGTCCCGAAAGTTTTGCTAACACTCATACTCGTTTCATTGTTATCAACGACAGTTATTGCGCAAAGCGGGTCGGTCAGCGCGCGAGCAGCCGGGCGCGAGTACGGCGTGAATCTGACGTTCGCCGTTTATCAGTACGACGCGCTGCGCTCGCCCGCGATGCAGAACGTCACGCGGCTGGCTTCGACTTTTTCAACGCCCGAAGATGAGATCGCTTACCTCAAAGACAAGCACAAGCTCGAAGAGCTGGCCGTGCGCCACATCCGCTCCGTGGGACTTCGCAATGGCGAAGTGTTCAACGACGCGGTGCTGCTCGGTCCCGAATACATGGTCTTCGTCGCGACGCCGCACGATGTCGCGCGCGGGTTTATGAAACTCGATTTCAAAGTGCGCTACGGCAATGAACCGCTGCTCGACGCCAAGAACGTAGAGTTCGATAACTATGAAACGGTTATGCTGCGCGGCGGCAAGGGGATGTTCGGCGTGAAGTATTTCATCGGCGGCGGCGGCACTCAGGAGAGCGCGCCCGCCGAGCGCACCTTGCTCATATCGGTCACGCCGGAGATCGTTCCCGTCTCAAGCCTTCGCAATCGGCCAGAGCAGTTGTCTCATCCAGTTGACGAATACGGCGTGCCTCTGAAGATGAGCGAATCTGATCGCTTCACGCCGCCCGTCGCGCTCGACCGCGTAGTGCCGAAGTTCGAGGCTGGCCGCGCCGTTCGCGGATCGGTTCTAGTCGGCGGCGTGGTCACGCCCGAAGGGAAGATAATCAACGTCAAGGTGCTCAGAGGAATTGACGCGGTGATTGACGAGCGCGCGGTTGAAGCGTTCCGCCGGTATCGCTTCTCGCCCGCGCTCTTAAACGGCAAAGCGGTTCACGCGACCTATCGTGAAGAGATAACATTCGCGCAGCCTCCGCCTTCGCTCCTTGAGCTTCAAGAGCAAGAGCGAAAACAGCGCGAAGCCGAAAAGGAAAAAGAGAAACGGAAGAAGCCGTGAGCAAGAAGAGAAATGCGGAAGGATGAACGACGGGCAGAGACTCAGCAGGCCTCAATCCTTTTCGCTTTTCAATTCACCATTCATTGTTCCGCACTTCTCTATTCGTCGTTTCCCTCATTGAGAAGTGATGACGCGCAGTCGGTAGCCGATGTTGCCTTGAAAGGCGCTCACCCCGATGATGTACGTGCCCGGTTCGAGTTGCGCAGCAATTAACTCATTCGCCGTCGGCCCGGCGCTGAACGAGATCAGGTTCGGGTCGTCGAGCGAGGTCTTCTTCTTGCTCACGCCTGAGCTGAACAGGTACATATCGAGGTCGCCTGAACCCGAAGTCGGCTCCAAGATTATGAAGACGATGCGCGATTGATTCACCGTGATCTTGTACAGGTCTTCGATTGGATCGGTTATCCCGCCGGGAAGGCTTATCTTCAATAATGCCAGGTCTGTGTCAGATGCGCTGGCCGATAGCAACACGGGAACCTCCAGCTTCTGAGCCTTTTTCGTCTTCTCGTTCGGCTCTCTTTCGTCAGCGAGCGCGGGCGCGGCTGCGCTTATGCCATTGATGGTGAAATCAATTCCCGTCACGGTTCCCCCCGCAGTCACAGTAACCGGCGCGAAAACGTCCACCGTATTTGATGAGCCGTTCAAGCCGTTGAAGAACTCTTCTTTGAATGGAAGCGGGAACTGGTTATCGAGCGGGCCGATGCCTGACCCTCCCGTTGCATTGGGATTGATCTGCTGAATTCCGACAAGGTACTGACCCGGCGGCAATCCTTGAATCCTGTACCTGCCCGGCCCGAACTCAAGCCCCGTCACCGCGCTCGAAACGGTAGCAAGTGAATCGGTCGCCGCTTGCGCTGGCGGAATCTGAGGAACACCATCGCCGTCAAGCGTCGGCGCTGCAGGAAAAGCCGCGGTTCCTAAAAGGGGTGGATACTGTCCCTGATCAATGCGGCGGGCGACCATATTGATTCCCGAAATCGGAATATCACTTCCGCCGACATTTAGATTCACGCTTCCTTCAATGGAGCCGTTTGAGGTTGCATAGTCGGGCGTGGGGTAAAGATTCGACAGCGCGTTTTGCGTGTCCAAATCCAGCGACGCGATGAAGAAGCCAGAATCGGGGAACTGGTTTCTAAGCTGAGAGCCTGTAGGAGCTGCGAAAATAAAAACCGCGCCAAGATTATCACAATCGCGGCAGAAGGCAAAAAGAAAAGATTGTCCTTTGTCCTTTATCACTCGTCATTTGTTGTTTGTTCTCTACGGCGGTAACAAAGGACTAATGACAAAGGGCAAAGGACTCTGTCTTTATACCTTCTTCTTATACTGAACCCAGTAGGGCACGTGGAGAGTCTGGCCCGTCAAATCTGTCACGACGACGTAACCGGTGTAGCTGCGCTTCTCGGCCTGCTTCGCGGCAAAGATTGTTATCGTCACCGTTGCCGTGCCGCCCGATGCAAGCGTAACGGTACTGGTCGAAGGCGTGACGGTCACAAATTCGTTCGGGTCGAGTTGCTGGATGCTGATGTTGAACGTGTTCTGACCGCCGGTCTGATTCGTGACGGCTAAATCCAAAGTCAGCGTCACGGGCTTCTTCTTCAGCTTGTTCACTCCAAAGCTGAGGTTCGCGGGAGAGAATGTCGCGGCAATTGCGCCCGCGCGACTGACATCAATGCGGCCTCCGCCCTGCGCGAGGATTCCGGCCCGCGTCGTTTTGCTCGTTGTGGTGAAGACATCGTTGGTTGCTGAAGCAATAAGAGCCGATTTAATCTGCTCAGGCGTCCACGTCGGGTGAAGCTGCTTGACTAAGGCAGCCGCGCCCGCAACGTGCGGCGTCGCCTGACTCGTTCCGCTCACGCTCGTAAATCCGCTCGGGTCAGACACGCCATCAGCATTGGCCGTCTTGATCGCGCCTGAATAAATTATCACGCCCGGAGCCGAAAGGTCTGGTTTGAGCGTGCGAGTTGGAGCAGGCCCGCGCGAGCTGAAGCTTGCAATCACATCGCCCGGCGCGCTGATTGAGCCAAGCGGCGCGATGTTCAGCGTGGCCGATGGATTCGATCTCACGAAATCGCGCAGGGCAAGCCCGCTGCTGCGGCGAATGAAGACCGACGGTATCTGCGTGCCCGTGACGTCCATTAAGATCAGCGTCTCGCCGCCGTCATCGCCTTCGCTGATGTCTTTGTTAAAGACGATCACGGCTCGCG
>DATLXU010000055.1:0-76029 GCA_035575515.1 Blastocatellia bacterium | reverse complement strand
CGGTTAGGAGACCGCCCTCGCCACGCCGATGATCAGTCGCCCGGTCAGACGTACACCGAGCTCTACCTTTTGAAAGAAGACTTGCGCATGATCGCCAACACGAAGAGCGCATTGGATGAGATGATAAAGAATCCAAAGCCGGGCCGGGAAGATTGGTGGTGGTGCGACGCTCTGTTTATGTCGCCACCCGTGCTGGCGCGCCTTTATGCCGCTACGGGTGACGGGAAGTACATTGATTTCCTGAACGTTATGTGGTGGGACACGACAGATTTTCTTTTCGACCGAGAGGCGGGGCTTTACTACAGAGATAAGAATTACATCGGCAGGCTGAACGCGAACGGCAAAAGGATATTCTGGGCGCGCGGCAACGCCTGGGTGATGGCGGGCATTGTGCGCGTGCTTCAATACTTGCCGAAAGACGATAAGTATCGCAGCCGCTACGTAAACCTGCTTCGGGTGATGGCGGCATCAATCAGCCGCGTGCAGGAAGAAGATGGGTTGTGGCGACCGAGCCTGTTAGACGCGCAAGAAGCTCCCTTTCCTGAAACTAGCAGCACAGGTTTTTTCTGTTACGCGCTCGCCTGGGGTATTAAGAATGGTTATCTGGAGCGTCGAGTTTACCTGCCCGTGGTTGAGAGAGCGTGGCGAGGACTTGTCGGCGCAGTGCATGAAAATGGCAAGCTCGGCTGGGTCCAGCCAATCGGCGCGGCTCCGGCGAAGGTGACATTTGAAGACAATCAAGAATACGGCTCAGGGGCTTTCCTGCTCGCAGGAAGCGAGGTGTATAAATTGAAGTGAGCAGGCATTCAGTCTATAAGATGCCTTTGCGGCTTCACAATTCGCTCAAACATTATGGAGGTAACTGATGGCTCAGTTCACAGTCAACCCGGAGCGGCTCGATCCTTACAAGCAGTTTAAGTTTCGAGTTAAGTGGGACAACAAGTATATCGCAGGTATATTAAGCGTGAGCGGCCTGATTAGGAAAACCAGAGTGGTAGAGTACCGCGAAGGAGGCGACCCTAGCATTACGAGAAGGTCGCCGGGTCAGACTTCCTATGAGCCGATTATTCTGGTCAGAGGCCGGACGCATGACACAGGGTTTGAGGATTGGGCCAATCGAGTCTGGAGCCTCAGGGCGGCGCTGGGCAGCGAGGTGTCGCTCAAGAACTTCAGGAAAGACATAGTGATCGAGCTATTGAACGAAGCCGGGCAGCTTGTGATGGCGTTTAAGGTCTACAGGTGCTGGCCATCGGAATATATGGCTTTAGGCCCGCTGGAAGCGAATGATTCGGGCGTAGTAACCGAGACTCTCGTGCTACAGCACGAAGGTTGGGAACGAGATAAAGAGATAGTCGAACCGTTGAGGCCGCTTTTTGAGAACGGCCGATTACGCGGCCTATCAGCAAATATGAAAGCCTTAAACGTCGCAGAGCGCAACGGCTTCGCGTAATGAAGTGAGCGGGTCGCGCGTTGGCATGAACTCATGCGCGACGTAGCCTTTGAATCCTGTATCTGCAATGGCCTTGCAGACCGTGCGCCAGTTCAATTCCTGCGTGTCGTCAAGCTCGTGGCGGCCTGGTACGCCGCCCGTATGATAGTGAGCAATGTATTCGTGATTGTCGCGTATCGTGCGAATGATGTCGCCTTCCATGATCTGCATATGGTAAATGTCGTAAAGTAGCCTCACGCGCGGCGAGGCAACGGCCTTAATCACCTGCACGCCAAAATTTGTGTGGTCGCCCTGATAGTCTTTATGATCCACTTTGCTGTTTAACAGCTCGACGCAAACGGTCACTCCATTGTCTTCGGCGGCTTTCTTGATACGGTTTAATCCCGCGACGCAGTTTTCAATGGCTTCCGCATCGCTCATCCCGCGCCGATTGCCGAAGAACGCAATCAGATTCGGCACGCCCATCTTCGCTGCGACAGGAATGGTCTTTTCCAAGCCTCTTACGATCACGCCGTGGTTTGCTTTATTGTTCAATCCGTCGGGTATCTTCGCGCCTTCTGACGGATAGCCCATCGAGCAAACAAGCCCGTACTTGCGCGGCGTCTCCCAGTCCTTCATCTCAAGCAGATCAATTGCGGCCATGCCCATGTCGGCAATCGCTTTGCAAAAATCCGCGAGCGTAAACCGGCTCTGATAAGGCCACCACGAGACGGATTGCTTCAAGCGCCCGTTTTTGACTACGCGCTGCGCTCCCGTTGCGACATCGCCAAACTTCGGAAGCAAGAGCGCGCCGCCGACGGCTGCGCTCACCCTCAACATAGCTTCACGCCTGCTCATCGTCGCCATAATTTGTCTTGCCTCGATTAAAGATTTCCCTTCTTGAATTCATCTGCGAGATAATCGGTCGCGCGCCACGCCATTGCGAGTATCGTGAGCGTCGGATTTTTCTCGGTCGCCGTCGGAAACGCGCTGCCGTCAACTACGAATAGATTCTTGACGTGATGCATCTGATTGAACCTGTTAAGCGCAGCCCGCTTCGGGTCGTCCCCCATTCGACAAGTCCCGTGCTCGTGAATGGCCGAGCCGTTTGTTCCCGTGCGCCCACGCACGAGGTCAACCACTTCGGCCTTCGCTTCATGCAGTATCATCTCAAGCGTGTCGTACATTTCGTTGACCATGCGACGTTCGTTCTCGCCCGTCGAATAAACTATCTTCGGAAGCGGCACGCCGTATTGATCCACAGGCGTGCCTTCTACGGTGACGTAATTGTCGGCGCGCGGCAGCACTTCGCCGAAAGGATGAAGCTGCACGAGCGCGGGATAACGCCGCCTGACTTCTTTCTTGAACTCAGAGCCGAAGCCCGCGACGCTCCACGCAAAATCGCCGACGCCACGCTGACAGCCTGTGCCCCAGAACTGTATGCCGAAGCCGCGCAGGTAATCTCGCTTTGCGCCTCGATGATTGAATCTCGGCAGGTAAATGTGCTCGCCGCCGATGCCGTCGTCGTTCGTAGTCTCGCGGCCATACAGCACGGGCAGCAGCGCCTTCGCTTCAGTCCTGACCTGCTCGCAGAGATACTTGCCGATGACGCCCGACACGTTGCCGATGCCGTTCGGATAAACGTCGGACTTTGAATTGAGCAGTATTCTGGTTGAATCAATGCAGGAAGCGCCAAGCACCACTATTTTCGCGCGCACTTGATACTCTTGTTTTGTTTTGCGATCAAAGTACTGCACGCCGCTCGCCCGGCCCTCTTTATCAGAAAGTATTCGAGCAGCGACGGCATTGGTTCGCACTTCGAGCTTGCCGGTCTTCATCGCGGGCTGAATCAAATAGTCTCCCGCGTTGAAGAAGCTCGACGTGTCGCAGCCGCTTCCGCAGTTGCCGCAGTAATGGCATTTGAAAAAGCCGTTGTGATTGCGCGTGAGCACAGCGCGCCGCCCGCTCACAACGGGGATGCCCAATCGGCCAGCCGCGCGCTTGATGAGCATCTCGCCGCATCGAGGCTGAGGCGGCGGCATGTGATAACGACTTCCCGGCAGCACTTCGGAATCATCATCGCCGCCGCACACGCCTATCAGTTGATCAACCTTGTCGTAATAAGGCGCGATGTCTTTGTAGCTAATAGGCCATGGAATCTCCCAGCCGTCGCGCTCTGCCGCTTTGAAATCGAGATCAGAGTAACGAAGGCTGACCCTGCCCCACACGTTCGTCTTTCCGCCGATGCCCCAGACTCGCGTTAATTCAAAAGGCTGCCCTTCGGGAGTGAAGTAGGGCTGCTCTTTCGTGCTGAGATAAAACTGCGGCGGAGTCTCGCCGTTGCGGATGCGCTCGCGCCACTCGTATGGCCAGACGTGAGTCCAGAAATTATTTCGGTCGAATCGCTGGCCCGCGTCCAACACGAGCACGTTTATACCCTGGCGAGTCAGATTCCATGCAGCCATCCCGCCCGATGCTCCTGAGCCGATGACCACAACATCGTACACTTTGGGCGACTTTATTACTTGCATTGTTGCTCCATTAAGATCACAGGTTTGGCCACAAGTTATATTTGCTTTGCGCCGGATAATCAAGCCGCGTTGCGATGGCAGATATGACGGCCTGAGCCGAACAAGTGATGTTTGCGTCTGGCTGTTGAGGCCTGGTCGCGTTAATATCACGTCCTCTGCACAATTCAACCTCTGAGGTTTATATGAGAACCGGAATCATCGCGTTTGTCGCTTTTGCACTTCTCATCTTCACGGTGAAAGGCTCCGCTCAGGAAGAGAGAGCCGCGACAGATACAACGAATCATTACCTGATGCCCGTGCCACAATCGGTCAGGTTTCAGCCGGGCCGTTTAATAATTGACTCTTCATTCAAAGTCGCCGTCAAAGGCCACAGCGACGCGCGATTGAAATCGGCCATCGAGCGCGCCGTCAGAAGGCTCGAAGGGCGAACCGGTCTGGAGTTCGCGCGCGGCTTCGTTGACGACTCAAACGCGGCGACCCTTGTTGTCCAATGCCAGTCAGCAGGCAAAGCAATTCCTTCGCTCGATGAGGATGAATCATACTCGATTGAAGTTTCACCTAAACAAACATTGCTCAATGCGCCGACAGTTGTTGGCGCGATACGTGGGCTGGAAACTTTTTTGCAACTCATAGAAGGCGACCGCGAAGGCTACTTCATACCGCTCGCAAGCATTCAGGACCGACCTCGATTCCGGTGGCGCGGCCTGCTGATTGACGCGTGCCGTCACTGGGAGCCTGTCGAGGTAATCAAGCGCAACCTCGACGGCATGGCGGCGGTGAAGCTGAACGTGCTGCACTGGCACCTGACGGAAGATCAGGGCTTTCGCGTCGAGAGCCGCCGATTTCCAAAACTTCATCAGATGGGGTCCGATGGGCTTTACTACACGCAGGATGATGTTCGCGAAGTGATAGCTTACGCGCGCGAGCGCGGCATCCGAGTCATCCCGGAATTTGATATGCCGGGACACGCGACTAGCTGGTTCGTCGGATATCCTGAAATCGCAAGCGCGCCCGGCCCGTATCAGATTGAGCGACACTTCGGCATATTCGACCCGACAATGGACCCGACGCGCGAAGAGACTTATAAGCTGCTCGACGGATTCTTAGGCGAGATGGCCCAGCTATTCCCCGATGAGTACATGCACATCGGCGGCGACGAAAACAACGGCAAGCAATGGAATCAGAACCCGAAGATTCAAGAGTTCATGAAATCGAAGGGGCTGAAAGACAACCACGCCCTGCAGGCTTATTTCAATCAGCGCGTTTCGGCCATCCTAAAAAAGCATGAGAAGAAGATGGTCGGGTGGGACGAGATTCTTCATCCCGATCTTCCGAACGACATCGTGATTCAATCGTGGCGGGGGCAGGCATCGCTCGCAGAAGGCGCGAAGAAAGGTTATAACGGCATCCTGTCGTTCGGCTATTACCTCGATTATATTTTTCCGGCGGCGTATCACTACGCGGTTGACCCCATCGCCGCAGACAGCAACCTCACTGCGCAGGAGACGGCGCGGATACTCGGCGGCGAAGCCTGCATGTGGGGCGAGTACGTGAACCCCGAAACGATTGATTCGCGCATCTGGCCGCGATTGGCTGCAATAGCCGAACGATTATGGTCGCCTCGCTCGGTGACAGACGCTGATGATATGTACCGGCGGCTTGCGATTGTCAGTGTCCGCCTTGAAGAGTTGGGATTAAAGCATGAGTCGCACGTTGATAGAATGCTGCGGCGCATCGCTCAGACTCATCAGGTCGCGCCGCTCAGGATGCTTGTTGATATAGTCGAGCCGGTCAAAGTTTATAATCGCGGGCAGGCGCATCCGACGACGCAGATGACTCCGCTCACGCGGCTTGTGGACGCGGCGCGGCCCGACGCTCGCGCCGCGCGCCCGTTTTCAAAGATGGTTGACGCAATGCTCAGCGACGCGCCGCGATTTGAAATCCATCGAGACAGCCTGAGGCGCACACTCGCCGAGTGGCGCGACGCGCGTCTTGCGCTCGATGTGATAATCGCCCGCTCTCCGATTCTCAACGAGGCCGCTCAGCTTCCAAAAGATTTGTCAGACATCGCAACGGCCGGATTGGAAGCAATATCATACTTATCGAGCGGCATTGCTCCGCCGCAGAATTGGCGAGACGCGAAGCTCGCGCTGCTTGACGAGGCCGCAAAGCCGAAAGCAGAAGTTCAAATCGTCATAGTGCCCGCGCTCAGGCAGCTCATAATCGCCGCAGCCGAATTGCCCGCGCTTAAAACCATGCCGCCGACGGATTGGGCGAAGCGCGTCAGAGAGCTCGCCGCGCCCAAAAGGGCGGAAGTGAATTGAATCAAAAGCTGATCGTGGCGCATAGCATCTTGTGCCGTGTTTCAGAGGGGGAACTGAAATGCACAACAAATGTCGCGTTCTATCCTCAATGCATTGGAAAGCAATCGCGCTTTCATTGTTAACGTTCTTAATGGCAATGCTGCCTGCGTTGAATGACACGGTCAGCGCGCGGACGTGGACCCTCGTATGGAGTGACGAATTCAACGGCCCGCAGGGCGCGGCTGTTGACGCGACCTGGTGGACGGCTGAAGTTGGAGGCTCAGGTTGGGGAAACAACGAACGCGAGTATTACACAAACTCGACTCGCAACGCGGCGATGGACGGCAACGGCTCGCTTGTCATCACTGCAATCAAGGAGAAGCTGTCGCGGAAGAATAAATGCTGGTACGGCAGATGCCGCTACAGCTCCGCGCGCCTCATAACCAAAAACAAATTCGAGCAAGCCTATGGCAGGATCGAAGCCCGCATAAAGATTCCTTTCGGGCAAGGCATCTGGCCCGCCTTCTGGATGCTCGGCAGTAACATTGATAAAGCTGGCTGGCCCACTTGCGGCGAGATTGACATTATGGAAAACATCGGGCGCGAGCCTACGATAGTGCACGGAACGATGCACGGGCCGGGATACTCAGGAGCCAACGGGCGCGGCGCGGCTTACACGTCGCCCGACGGCTCGCGGTTCGCCGATGATTTTCACATCTATGCAATCGAGTGGGAGCCGAACGTGATTCGATGGTACGTTGACGGCAATCTCTACCAGACGCGAACTCCGATTGATTTACCTGCCGGCGCAAACTGGGTCTTCGATCATCCGTTCTTCATCATTTTGAACGTCGCAGTCGGCGGCAACTGGCCGGGCAACCCCGACGCGACCACTACGTTTCCGCAGACGATGCTTGTTGATTACGTCCGCGTCTATCAACGATGATCGCTTGGCTTCAAACCTAGAGCGGCAATTGTTTCAGCATCAGGCGCGGCTCGCCCGTCAGTTTTATTGACTACGGAAAAGCCGCCTTGATAATCCCACATCGTCCAGCCGATCCCGTATTTTTCGAGAGCCGCGCGCACGTCGCGAATCCAAGCCGTGCGATCAGCAGGCGCGACGAACTTGCGATAGACGCCGAACTCGTTGCACGTTACTGCCGCGTTGTGCTTTCGCGCCCACGCGGCGACCTTCGCTATCTCGGCGTCAATCCGCTCGGCATTCCAACGCTGTCGACCGTACTCTATCAAAGCGCCGCGAGCCTGTTCGTTAGTGACCGTCGGCAAGATTGCGGCTACGGCTTCCGGGCTTGATGGATAAGGCACCTGCTTCAGGTATGGCCAGTACGGCGATCCCCACGTCGCGCCCTGATGCGTGAAGGTGTGAGGCTCATAGAAATGAAAATTGTAAATCACGTTCTTGTCGGCTACGGGTTCTAGAAATAGAAACTCGTTATGCCCCGACCAGCGGTGCGCGGTTGCAATGATGGTGTGTCGCGGCGCGCCTTCGCGAATTGCCGCGATGAGCTTGGTTTGAATCCCCATCCAGCGATAAGGGTCTTCGACTATCGGCTCGTTGATTACTTCAAGAAAGACTCGCTCTGGGTCGCGTGACGAAAGATGATGCGCGAAGGCTCGCCAGAATTTTCCGAACGCTTCAACAAAGCGATTATCCGCGAGCCTCTTTTTGAACTCGTCAGAAGGATGAATGTCAACGACAACCGAAAGGCCATTCGCCAAAATTAAGTCAATCGCGCGGTCAATGTAACCGAGATACTCGGCTGGCAACTGGTCGGGCGCATCAGTGTTGAACATCGGCGCAGGCTCTACGCTGAATCGTATGTGATCGAATCCCATAGCTTTGATGAGCGCGATGTCTTCGGCGGTCGTGTGCGAATCGAAATGTTGTTTGCTGTAGCCCTGCTTGCCGCCGACCTGCGCGAACCAATGGCTCGTGTTTATTCCGCGACGAAGATGTTTGGCTCGCGCTGCGCTCAAGTTAGATTCGCTTGCAGCGCAATGAGCAATCGGCTGATGCGCAGAGAGAATTATCGCCGCGCTTGTGATGAGAATCAGGATTAGCTTGTGAACAAAGTCTTTCATTCGTTTTTCCACTGAGAGATTTTTCATCAGTTGCCATTCGATTATTAAGATGGGACCTTCTTAATACATCAACTGACCGGCGCAAGCAAGAACGCGCAAGAGCGCAAACTTGATTCGCGCTACCGGCTGTGATACGGTTTGGCACATCCGCACAAAGCAGGCGCGTTTGACTTCAATCAGGACTGTTGCTCACGTCGCTGATTTGCGATTGAGAGGAGACTTCAATTGGCAAGGCAGAAAATCTATGACGCGATAATCATCGGGTCGGGCGCGTCGGGCGGCATGGCCGCGAAAGAACTGACTGAACATGGACTCCAGGTGCTCGTACTCGAAGCAGGCCCGCCCGTCATCCCTGAGCGCGATATGAATTCGCATCAGTGGGCTTATCAATCAATGTATCGCGGCTTCGGCCCGCCCGGATGGAAAGACCGTGATCAATGGATGCAGGACACCGCCAGCGAATTCAGCCGCCACTTTTACGTCAAAGACACAGAGCACCCTTACACGACCGACGCGGGCAAGCCTTTTATGTGGGTGCGCGCTCGCATCGTAGGCGGAAAGACTCTACACTGGGGAAGATTCTCGTGGCGGCTCTCTGATCTTGATTTCAAAGCCGCAAGCCACGATGGGTTCGGCGACGACTGGCCCATCAGCTACGCCGACATCGCGCCTTATTACGACAAAGCGGAAGAGTTCATCGGCGTGTCGGGAAACCTAGATCATTTGCCGCAGATTCCTGATGGCAAATTCATGCCGCCGATGCCGCTCACCTGCGGCGAGCACCTCTTGCGCAAAGGTGCTGAAAAGACAGGTCGGCGCGGCATCTCGTCGCGAGTGGCGATGCTGACGGCTCCGCCAAAGTCATGGATGAAGCGCCGCGCGAAATGTCATTACTGCGGCAACTGCGGCGAAGGCTGCGACGTGGGCGCTATGTTCAATTCGGTCGTCTCAACTCTGCCCATCGCTCAGGCGACCGGACGCATGACGCTCAGACCAAACTCGGTCGTGCGCCACATCATTGTTGACACGAACACGGGCAAAGCGAAGGGCGTGGCCTTTGTTGATCGCGTCACGCATCAGGAGCTTGAGGCTTTCGGCAAAATCATCATCGTCGCCGCTTCGACGCTCGAATCAACGCGCATACTTTTGAATTCAAAATCGCGGCAACATCCGAACGGACTAGGTAATTCATCGGGCGTGTTGGGGCATTACCTCGTTGACCACTGGGGCGGCATAGGCGCGGGTGGATTCTTCAACGTGCTTGCGGGCCGCGACCCCATAAACGAAGACGGCAAAGCGTCGGGGCTTTACATCCCTCGATTCCGCAACATCAGTAAAGAGACACGGCATCCGCGATTCATTCGCGGCTACGGGTTCGAGTGCGGCTCGGCAACATACGCGTTTCCCGGAGTGGCAAAAGACCCTTGGCACGCGCCGGGCTTCGGCTCCGAGTTCAAAAAGAAGGTGCGCCACTACTATACCGCGCCCGTCTGGATGACGACGCGCGCCGAGATGCTCTCAAGGTTTGAGAATTACGTCGAGATTGATCCGAACGGCGTTGTTGATGCTTGGGGCATTCCGGTGTTGAAGATTCACATCGAGCATTCCGATAACGAGCGCGAGATGGCGCGCGACGCCGCTGAGGCGAGCGAAGAGATTTTGAAAGCTGCGGGTGCAGAGGTGACGTGGAAAGGCGGCAGCCTGACCGCGCCGGGCCGCATCATTCACGAGCTATGCACCGCGCGAATGGGAAATAACCCGAAGACTTCGGTGCTGAACAAGTTCAATCAATGCTGGGATGCGAAGAACGTATTCGTCACCGACGGCGCGGCATTTGTGTCGAGCGCGTGCCAGAACCCGACGCTGACGATACTGGCGCTCACCATGCGCGCGTGCGATTACATCGCCAGCGAGCACAAGCGAGGCAACCTGTGAAGGAAGAATCTATGTTTTCACGCGAGGCACAGCGACGTACAAATCAAGGACGCGGCGCAACAGGCGCGCGGCGACTTTATTCGATACCGGCGTGGCCCGTCGAGCGCGCATTCAGCGGCGAGTTCTCTCTGGGCGGCGCGGAGTATAAATTTACCTACGCGCCTTCGCGGGCAGAGAATGTAAATAACATGCTGCAACTCACCGGGCGATTGACGGTCGCAAACGTGCGCGGGCAGACACGCTCAATTGATTCTGTACGTGCGACGCTTGCAAACACACAGGGAGGCATCGGCGCAACTCCGACGCGGCGGCAGATTGCGACAGAAGCGCCGCCCGGCGCTCAAGCCACTTCGCAACAAAAACAGCAGGTCGCGGGCGAGACCGAAAAACGCGCGGGCGAAAAAGAGAGCGAGAAAGCTCAACCGCAAAAAAGCGAGCTGCCGCCGACAGAAAACACCGGGCCGACTTCGTATTGCGGGGTGATGTATTTTCACTTCGCGCCACTCGATGGCCGTGCTCTCGGTTTGGCGGCTGATTTAAGCAAAGTTCAAATGAACGTTCGGCTCGCGCCGCGCGACGAGACGGCAACGACTTTGCACGGATTGTACTGCTACGTCGTTGACGCGCTCTACGGCGAACGCGTGGATGAGAAGCTCGCTGCGGCTGCCATCGCAGAGCTTAATCGCGCGTTCGTGGGCTGAATATCAACGATCAAATTCAAGGGGGGTATAGATCAGATGAATAAACTCAAAGGTATAATCGCAAGCGTTTTCGTCATTGGCATAATTGCGTTGCTGGCATCTCAGACGGTAGCTTTCCCGCCATTCTTAGCGAAGGCGAAGAAGTTCGGGGCTAAGGATTGCCGCTTCTGTCACGTTAAGGCGGAAGGCGGCGAGCCTTTTAACGCGCGCGGCAAGTGGCTCATCAAGGAGAAAGAGCGGCGCAAGGCCAACGAGGTTGATCCCGAATGGCTCGCGGGTTACAAGAAGAAAAGCAAAAAGTAAGGAGCGCAACAAGCTATGACAGTTAAACAATTCGAGCCGCAATTCATGAAGATTGGCGTGTTGACCGCCGCATTGCAGGAGCTGACGCCGCGCGAAAAGCGCGACCCCGATCCCGATCTTGCGATTGAAGAGTGGGCGGCATTCGCAAGCGAGCTTGGCGCAGACAACATTCAACTTTCAGCCGCGCTTCATCCAACTGAAGCAGACGTTCCCGCCGAAGCGATGCTCGACCCTGTAGCTAACACGCTCGACCTGCGCGAGCCGTTCAACCAATTGCGCGCCCGCCGCGTGCTGGACGCGCTGAAAGAATATCGCATAGGATTGTCCGACCTCGCTTACTTCGACAACATGCTGCACCACGACCCGGCCATCAGAAAGAAAAAGCATGACTTCATGCTGCGCGTCTTTGATGCGGCTGCGTTGCTCGGCGTTGATGCGGTCTGCGGATTTGTCGGAAGAAATCAAACTCTCAGCATGGATCAGAACCTCGTTGACTTTGAAGAGCATTTCATCCCGTTGCTCAAAGAAGCGAAGTCGCGCGGGCTTGTCTATCGCATTGAGCAATGCCCTATGCCCGGATGGACAACGTCGGACAACTGGCACAACAACATCGCCTACACGCCCGGCACGTGGATAGCTCTTCATCAAATCTGCGAACGTCACGGCGTGGGCGATCAACTCAGGATTCATTATGACCCGTCGCACGCGATACTGATGGGGCAGGACACGCGCTCAATCTTTCAATACCTGAAAGACACGGGCTACAACTTTTTGATTGGCGGCTTCCACGTCAAAGGGCAGGTCGTTGATGCGCGAGGCGTGGCCGCGTGGGGCTACGGCGGGCAGACCATCCAGCGCGGCGACTGGATTGACGGCAAGCCTTCGGATAATCCTGCGGATCAGGCGAATGCATGGCTGAAGCAGACGGTCTTGGCTGAACATGAATTGCCGGGCACGGCGCGTCACGATCCGCTTGCTTACTTGCAGAACCGAACGGTTGACTGGCTCGATCATCAACTGGCCGCGCGCGAGTTGTTGAAGCTGGACGTTGCGAACACGCATCTGGTGGTTGAGCACGAATACCCGCCCGCGAGGATTCAGGACAAGGAACGGCTCAAGCCTATCTTGAAAGGCTCAATCGCGTTCACCCGCAAGATTGATGAAGCCGCCGCGTGCATGTACGCGTTGCAGCACGAGGTGCTTCCGGCTCAGGGCATTCCGGTTCAAGGCCGTGGCCGCGAAGCCTACCGTTCCTGAGTGATAGGCTTTAGACTTTTTCCCACTTGCCTGAAGCTGAAGCTCGCTCTATTGCGTCGAGCGCCCGCTGGTTGCGCACGCCGTCTTCGAAGTTGGGCGCGGGAATCTCCTGCTTATCAATCGCTACGAGCAGATCATAAACCGTGTGAGTGAACGTGTGCTCGTAGCCGATGATGTGGCCGGGCGGCCACCACGCGCCGAAGTAAGGGTGCTTCGCGTCTGTCGCAAGAATAGTTCTGAAGCCGCTGTTCGGGCCTTCTTCAATGTAAAGCTCAAGCTCGTTCATTCGCTCAAGGTCGAAGGCGAGGCTGCCTTTGCTGCCGTTAATCTCGAAGCGGTTGTAGTTCTTTCGGCCCGTCGCGAATCGCGTCCCTTCGATTGTGCCGATTGCGCCATTCTCAAATCGCACAAGCGACAACGCCGCATCGTCAACATCAACCGGAGCTTTCGCGTTTGTGCCAGGAAGCGGGCGCTCTGTGATGAAAGTCTTGAGCAGTCCCGCGACTTCCGTGATTTCGCCGACGAGAAAGCGCGCGAGGTCCGAAGAGTGCGAGAGAATGTCTCCGAGCGCGCCCGAACCGGCTCTGGCTTTTTCCAATCGCCACACTCGCGGAAAATCTGGATCAACTATCCAATCTTGCAGGTACGTGCCGCGATAATGATAAATCTGGCCGATGCAACCTTCGTCAATGAGTTGCTTTGCGAGCATCACAGCAGGCGCGCGGCGATAGTTGTGACAGAGCATGTGAATTACTGAGTTGCGACGAACGGCATCGAGCATCTGTTCGGCTTCCGCAAGCGTGTTTGCAAGCGGCTTCTCGCAGAAGACGATCTTTCGGGCTTCAGCCGCAGCGATGGCTATTGGCTTATGTGAATCGCCCGGCGTGCATATGTCTATCAGGTCAACGTCTTCGCGCTCGACGACCTCTTGCCACGAAGTTGAATGCTCCTGCCAGCCGTACTGCCTGGCCGCGCTTCGCGTAGCCGCTTCGTCGCGGCCACAGACCACTTTCATAACAGGCTCGAATGGCGCGTCGAAAAACCTTGCGACCTGTCGCCACGCGTTGCTGTGCGCTTTGCCCATGAAACGATGGCCGATCATTGCGATATTCAGTTTCTTTTTCATAGCTCGCGAAATTACTTGCTCTCCTATTCAAAGTCAAGCGCGGCGGCTTGACTTTTTTTTCGTCTGGAATAAAGTTGAACTGTCATTCACGATTGATCACCGAATCCAACAGCAACGATGCTTTAGAAAGGGCCGCTTTGTCGGCTTAAAACAACGGAGAGAAAAATGTCAGACCAGAAAGATAACATCACACGACGAGACGCGCTTAAAGGCATAGGGCTTGGCGCGGGCGTCATCGCTGCGCTGCCCGTGCTCGGCTCAAAGGCGGCGGCTCAGGACGAAATGGCGCACATCCATCACGCCGCGCAAAAGGCCGCAAGGCCGCAAGCTCAGCCGCTCAAGTTTTTTAATGAAGAAGAGAATCGCACAGTGATTGAAATGAGCGAGCGGATAATTCCTGCCGACGATTCATCGCCCGGAGCGAAGGCGGCGCGCGTCAGCGAATACATTGATTTAATCGTGAGCGAGTCGCCTGAGGTCGTGAAGCAGACATGGCGCGAAGGCTTGGCGGCGATAAACAAGATGAGCCGCGAGAAATTCTCAAAGAGCTTCGCCGATGCGAGCGTCGAGCAGCAGGTCGAGCTGCTGAAAGAGATAAGCAGAAACGAGCGCGACCCGAAGACTGTAGAAGAGCGATTCTTCAGGACGATAAAGAACGCGACGATTGACGGCTACTACACGTCTGAGATAGGCATACACCAGGAGCTTCACTACAAGGGCAACTCTTACCTGAAAGAGTTCGTCGGCTGCACTCACCCTGAGCACCAGCAATAAGAATTAATGCGCAGCCGAGCGAGTCACGCCGTTTCGAGATGCGCTCTCACCGGAACGCGGCGGCCAGGCAATTGATAAGCGATAAGGGCGACGCTCAAATGGTCGCCCTTTTGAATCAGGAGGCGTATGGCCAGGCAGGTAATTTACGACGCGATCATCGTAGGCTCAGGCGCGACGGGCGGCTGGGCCGCAAAAGAATTAACCCAGAAAGGCTTGAAAGTTGCAGTGCTCGAAGCAGGGCGCAAGCTCGACCCTTTGAAAGATTACACGGAGCACACCTGGCCTTATGAGTTGAAGTTTCGCGGCTTCGGCGACCAAACAGATATGCAGCGCACGCAGCCCATTCAGAGCAAATGCTATGCGTGCAACGAGTATGGCCGCCAGTTCTTCGTCAACGATCTTGAGAACCCATACACGACGCCGCCCGACAAGCCCTTCTACTGGATTCGCTCGCGTCAAGTCGGCGGGCGTTCCATCCCGTGGGGCCGACAGACTTATCGGCTGTCGAATTACGATTTCAAAGCGGCGACGCACGACGGCTACGGCGACGACTGGCCCATCAGCTATGAAGAGATCGCGCCTTATTACGACAAGGTCGAAGAGTTCATCGGCATAAGCGGCTCTTACGAAAATCTGCCGCAGCTTCCTGATAGCCGTTTCCTGCCGCCGATGAGCTTCACTTGCGGCGAGGTCGTGCTGAAGAAAGCGGTTGATAAAATGGGAGACCCGCACCGCCGCGTCATCATTGGCCGCTGCGCGATACTCACGAAGCCCATTCATCAGGGCACGCCCGATGCTCGCGCGGCCTGTCACTGGTGCGGCCACTGCGACCGCGGCTGCACGACCAGGTCTTATTACAGCAGCCCCGCATCAACGCTTCCGGCAGCGGCGCGCACGGGAAGAATGACGCTTATCCCGCACGCGGTCGTAAGCAATATCATCGTTGATAAGCAGACGGGCAAAGCCAAAGGCGTGCATTACGTTGATGCCGTCACACGCAATCACCGCGAAGTGTTCGGCAAGGTCGTCGTGCTGTGCGCGGGCACGCTCGAATCAACGCGCATCATGCTCAATTCAACCTCGACACTTTATCCCAATGGCATTGCCAATAGCTCAGGCGTGCTGGGTCATTACCTGATGGACCACGTCGGCGGAGGCGGAGCGTCGGGCAGCTTGCCCATGCTTGACGCGAAGCATCTGGAACAGGACGGGCGCGCAAATGGAATTTACATCCCGCGTTTCCGCAACCTGACGACAAAGCACGGGCGATTCATTCGCGGCTACGGGTTTCAGGGCGGAGCGGGCCAACCGCTCTGGGAGCATGCGAAAGGGATTGCGGGATTCGGCTCTGCGTTGAAAAAAGCTGTGCGCGAGTATCATCCGTGGGGCATAGGGCTTGGCGGATTTGGCGAGTGCCTCGCGCGATTTGAAAATCACGTCAGCCTCGACAAAGATGTGGTGGATGCGTGGGGGATACCCGTGCTTCACATCGAGATGACCTTCGGCGATAATGAACGCGAAATGGTCAGGGATATGGGAGAGACAGCCGCAGAGATGCTTGAAGCAGCGGGCGCGAAAGACATTCAGGTGAGTTATGGGCCTACGTCCACGCCCGGCATTCTCATTCACGAAGTAGGCACAGCGCGCATGGGCAACGACCCGAAGAAATCTGTGTTGAACAGATTCAATCAATCTCACGACGTGAAGAATCTCTTCGTCACCGATGGCGCGTGCTACGTGTCGAGCGGTAATCAAAACCCGACGCTCACGATGATGGCGATAACCGCGCGGGCCTGCGATTACATTGCCGAAGAGTATCGCGCGGGCCGATTGTGATCTGTCGGCGTTGAAAGTTTCGCGGGAGAAGAGAGTATGCGGAATCGAAAAATGGTTTTGCTGATTGCGCTTCCGATTCTGATTTCTTCGGCGGTTTCATTAGCTCAAACGAGCGCAAAGAAAAAGACAGCCGCCGATGCGTCCGTCGGGATTGAGCCGTTGCGGGTCATCAACGGAGAGATGCGCGGGCGAACGGTGACGGGGCAGTTCAGGCAAGGCGCGCGCGCGATGGATTTTTCTTTTACGATAACGAAAGCCGATTTGGTCAACGGGCGTTTGCACCTCACTGGTGATTTCAGTTTAGGCGGCTCGCAGGCGCGCGAGAAAGTGACGGGGACAATTGCAGGCGTTATGGCAAACGTCGCGAATCCTTGGCCGAGCGCCAGAGAGGCGAAAAAATCGAAGGAAGAAGAGAAAAGAGCCGCAGAACAACAGCAGGGACGCGAGACCAAAAAACCTGAAGCGACAGGCCAACTCGGACAATTGGCGCAATCCACTCAGGACACCGCGCGCAAAACACCGCCCGCGCCCGGCGAAAAGACCGAACAGACTCAATCGCTTTACGCGCAGGCCGAAGCAAACACGGGATGCGGCGCGATCTTTTTGAGATTGACTTTACCTGAGCGGCTCAGAGCAAGGATGGAACGAGTTGCCGAGCCGCTTCAACTGGGCTTCGTCCTCAAGCCGTTTGATAACGAGCGCGGCGAAGAGATTAATCGAGCGATATGCCGAATGCTTCAAACGCGAGAAGCCGGGATTCAAGCATCGAGCCTCAACGAGCTTAATCGCCTGCTGGCTTCCTCAAATTGACAGGCGTGACCGCTCGGCGTTGATTGGATCGGATTTCAAATGAGCTCAGGCGCTTGAAGATGATTCGCCGCCGACCTCAATTCAACTTCGGACGCGCAGAGATTATTAATTCGCTATGTAAACTCTGCGACCTTAATTCTCACCGATGCGGCGCGAGGTTGTGCGCGGTCAGCTTGCGCACAACCTCGCGGCTGAAGTTCAAGAAGTTTAGTACCCAGAGATTCGGCGCAAACGGCCTGCTTAATTGGCGTGAGAGAAACTCATCCTCGAAACAACGATGAAACGGCAGCTTCGCACAACAGCAGCCATTGCGGGAATGATTTTGGCGGTCTTTATTGCAGCGCCGCTGACATGGCGGTCTTCAACTCAGGCGATTGCATTTGAATCGGAGCCGGAAACATCTCCGGCGACGATGGACGAGCAAGTGCTGGCCGAAGCAAGCGCGCGCATCTCGCGATATCGGATGGGAAATCTCAACATTCGCGTTCATGACAGGCGCGGGCGTCCGATCAAGAATGCGGTCGTCACTGTTGAGCAGACGCGCCATGCTTTCCTGTTCGGCTGTAACATCTTTTTGCTCGATCCGAATGATTCGTCGCCGATGCAGAAGGCTTATCAGCAACGATTCGCCGCGCTGTTCAATTACGCGACGTTGCCGTTTTACTGGAGCACGTTTGAAAAAGAGAAGGGAAAGCCTGACTACGCGAGGCTGGAGCGAATGGCGCGATGGTGCGCGGCGCATAGCATCATCACAAAGGGACACCCGCTAATCTGGCACGAGGTCTATCCAAAGTGGGCGCCACAAGACCCCGATGCCACTGCCCCGCTCTTACACGAGCGCGTCGCCGACATCGTCACGCATTACAAGGGACTCGTTAACATCTGGGACGTGATCAATGAAGCTACAGTCGCAGCCGAATTCAACAACGGCGTGGGCCGCTGGGTTGCGCGCGATGGTCCGGCCAGAGTCGTCAGCGCCGCATTCGACTGGGCGCGCGAGGCGGGGAAGGGAAGCGATGAAAGTTTCATTTACAACGACTATGACACGGGGCCAAAAAACATTGCGCTGCTGACCGAACTGGCTTCCGGTAACAGCTTGCCTGATGTCATAGGGATTCAATCGCACATGCATCAGGAGGTCTGGTCGCTCGCGCGTGTGTGGGAAGTGTGCGAAACGTTCGCGCGATTCGGCAGGCCGATTCACTTTACGGAAACGACCGTCATCAGCGGCCCGCGCAGGCAATTCAACTATCACGGCCCGCCTTTGACCGATTGGCTGACTACACCCGAAGGCGAAGCCCGCCAAGCTGATTACGTCGCCAACTTCTACACGGTGCTTTTCAGCCATCCTGCGGTGCGAGCAATTACGTGGTGGGATTTGAGCGACAACCGCGCATGGCTTGGCGCGCCCGCTGGACTCTTGCGCCGCGACATGACGCCAAAACCAGCTTATGACCGATTGATGTCTCTGATTCACGATAAGTGGTGGACAAAAACTGAGGGCGCTACCGACGCGAGCGGCGGCTATCAGACGAGAGTCTTTCTGGGAGCATACAAAATCAAGGTCGCGGCTGGCAGAAAAACGCGCGCGGTGTCGGCGGAAGTCTTAAAAAACATGGACGCGAACACGGTTGTTGAAATAAATCTCTAAGCCAATCTTCGGTTAGCTTTGCCACGAAAGCAATTCGCCGCAGAGACGCAGAGGTCGCGCAGAAAAATTCAATAACCTCTGCTTTCTCTTGAGAAGACGCGATTGCCGTTAAGACAATCCAAAGGATAATGATGGCCGCCGCTTTCATTCGCTGAGAGATTGAAGTTTTCATACGGATCAAAACTCAAGCTGCTTCAGATACTCCGCGCTCGTCTTGATGCTATCAAACGGCGAGCCGGGCGTTTCGTCCTGCTCAACGAAGTAGTGCTTGATTCCAGCCTTGTCCGATTGCGCGAATATCTTTTTGAAATCAATCACGCCTCGACCCACTTCAGTGAAGAACCGCTTCGGCGTCGCATCCATGTCTTTGACGTGAACGAGGTGGAATCGCCCCGGATAGGTTGAAAAGTATTTGAAGGGACTCTGCCCGGCTTTCGTTATCCAGTAGAGGTCCATCTCCATTATGACCGCCTTCGGGTCTGTTTCCGCGAGTATAAGGTCATAAGGAACTTTGCCATCAATCGGCACAAACTCGAAATCGTGATTGTGATAGCCGAATTGCAGGCCCGCTTTCTTCAACCGCTCTCCGGCGCTGTTGAACAGCTCAGTCACTCTCTTGTAATCGTCAAGCGTCTTGCGCTCTTCAGGAAGTAGGTAAGCGCAGATGAGATACTCGTGGCCGATTGTTTTCGCCGCGTCAATCGTTTGCTGCAAATCCCCTCGGAGCGCAACAATCGGAATGTGAGCCGAAGGCGCGGTGAGATTGTTGCGGGCCAGAACAGATTTGACCTGCTGCGGGGTGTGATTGAAGTATCCCGCAAACTCGACTTCGCTGTAACCAGCAGCCGCAACCTTCGCAATCGTGCCTTCAAAATCTTTCTCCAACTCTCTTCTGACAGTGTAGAGTTGCAGCCCAATCTTCTTCAGCTTTCGACTTCTGAGAGTTGAAGCCATCAGAGTTGATTTTGTAAGGCACAGGCTGCCCGCCGCGCCTGCGAGTGCGTTAATTACAAATGACCTGCGATTCATAATAATCAATCTCCTTAATTATTTTCCAAGAATTTCCAGCTTCGCCGTAAGCAGCTTGTCCGCGCTTGAGCTTGGGCCAACCATTATTGTGAACGTTCCCGGCTCAACCACGCGGCGCATCTCTTCGTTGAGAAACGAGAGCTTGTCGGGCGTGATTACGAATTCGACCGCGCGGGTCTCGCCCGGCTCAAGGTGAATGCGCCGAAAGTCTTTCAGCTCTTTCACAGGCCGCGTCACCGAGCTTACATCATCGCGGATGTACAACTCAACGATTTCATCCCCCGCCCTCCGGCCCGCGTTCGTTACGTTAACTGTGACGGTCGCCTGTCCAGCCGGACCTGTCTTGTCAGGCGTGATGCGCAAGTTGCTGTAGGTGTATGTCGTGTAGCTCAACCCGTGACCGAAAACGTAGAGCGGCTCTTTGTTGGAGAAAAGATAGCCGCGCCTGGCCGACGGTTTTTGATAATAATAAACCGGCAGTTGACCGACATTGCGAGCCATTGTGACCGGCAGCTTGCCGCTCGGATTCACGTCGCCGAAAAGAACGTCCGCAATGGCTGTCCCTGTTTCCTGACCGAGATACCATCCTTGAAAGACTGCCGGAACTTTTTCGGCGATGTAATTGATCGAGAGCGGTCTGCCGCCTATCAGAACCACAATGGTCGGCTTTCCCGTTTCGACTATAGCTTTGACGAGATCGTTTTGCGCTCCGAGCAAATCTAAACTATCGCGGTCGCCCAGATGATTTTCGGCCCAACCTTCTCTCGTCGTCTCGACGTTGTCGCCTACGACGACCACAGCCACGTCCGATGCCTTAGCAACCTTCACGGCTTCTGCAATTCCCTTTGCATCGTCTGCAGGGTTGCTCAGCCTCACCTCGTCATTAGTCCATGTCGGCACGCCAGTCTTCGGGTCGCCCAGCGTGATCTTGCAGCCTTCGGCGTAGTTGACTCTGATCTGATCGCCGACTTTATTCTTGATGCCATCAACTATGCTGACCTTGCGAGTGGGGATTCCGCTGTATTCGCCAAGCTCGACGTGTCCGGCGTTAGGGCCGATTACGGCGATGGAGCGAATCTTTGTTCGATCGAGCGGCAGGAGGTTGTTTTCGTTCTTGAGCAAAATGATCGCTTCGCGCGCAGCCTTTAATGCAAGGGCGCGATGCTCTGCGCTCTCATTCACGCGCTCGGCCTCGTCCGTGTCAACATAAGGATGGTCGAAGAGTCCAAGCAGAAACTTCGCGCGCAGGATTCTCGTAACCGCGCGGTCGAGCGTCGCCATCGCCACGCGGCCATCTTTGATCTGTTCGAGCAGCGTGTTGTTGCATTGAATGTAGGGCAGCTCAAGATCAACGCCCGCTTCGATTGCGCGTTTCGCAGCATCGGCTTCGCTGGCGGCGACCTTGTGGCGCGTGATCAATTCGTTGATCCCGAAATAATCTGACACTATGAGTCCATTAAAGCCCCACTCCTCACGCAGGACTTTTTCGAGCAGCCAGCGGTTCGCGTGCGAAGGCATCCCGTCAATTTCGTTGTAGGAAGGCATCACGCTCATCGCCTTAGCTTCTGTGATTGCGACTTGAAACGGATAAAGGAACTGCTCGCGCAGAATTCTTTCGGAGAAGTTGGCGGGCGCGATGTTGGTCCCGCCTTCGGGCTGGCCGTGCGCGGCGAAGTGCTTGACGGTGGCGATGACATGTTTGTTGTCAATCGCGGGACCATCGCCTTGAAACCCTCTGATGGCGGCGACGGCCATGCGCGAAACGAGATAAGGGTCCTCGCCGTAGGTCTCTTCGATGCGGCCCCAGCGCGGCTCGCGTCCAAGATCGAGATCGGGCGCGAGCACCTGATGCGCGCCGCGCGAGCGTCCTTCGAGCGCGGCTGCGGTGAAGACTTCTTTCACCAGATCAACGTCCCACGTGCTCGCGAGCGCGATGGCTTGCGGAAAACTCGTTGCGCCCGGCGCAACAAGGCCGTGCAGCGCCTCTTCGTGAAAGATTGCCGGTATCCCCAGACGGTTATGCTCGATCACGTACTTCTGAATCGTATTGGTGAAATTGGCCATCGCGCGCGGCCCTTTGCCGAAGTAAGGCGCGGCAGCTTTCTCCGCATCTGATGAACCCTGACTCGGCGCGCCGATGTGACCGATGCCGTTCTTTAATATCTCTTGTAGCTTCGCATCGGGCGTGAAGTTCCCCTTCTCATCAATGAATGATTTCAGTTGTTGCGTGACCCACATTGACTCGGTCTGCGCTATCTTCTCTTCGACCGTCATGCGCGCGAGCAGGTCTGCAACCCTCTGATCAACAGGCAGGTTCGCGTTTCGATACGCGGGCTGTTCGTTATCGTTAGCGCGTTGCGCACTGGCAGAGAAACAAAGCGATAACGAAGTCATTATGAAGACCGCCGTGGCGCTTATGCGTTTCGGAAGTGTCATCGTGATCTTTCCTCTGAAATAAAATAGATTGTTACCTGATAGGCAAAGCTCTCGCGCTTATCTGCGGATGGTGGCCTGACTGCGCCTTTGGACTTGTCCCGCACCGGCTTCGAGCGCGAATTTACCCGAGAGACTTCCGACCAGCACTTCAAAATCTCCCGGCTCGACCGTCGCCTTGTTGTCTGCTCCGATGAAAGATAAATCGTCGCGGCGGAGTGTGAACGTGAGCGTGCGACTTTGGCCCGGCTCAAGATAAATCTTCGCAAAGCGTCGTACTCGTTTGCCCGGCGGCGCAACCGACGCGACCGCGTCGCGCACGTAGAGTATGACCGTCTCTTTGCCCGCGCGCTGCCCGCTGTTTGTGACCGTCACGCTGATGTTCATCTCACCATTCATCGGCATTGACTTGCCTGAGAGTTGCAAGTTGCCGTACGCAAACGTCGTGTAGCTCAGCCCGTGACCGAACTCGAATTGCGGCTTGAAGGCCGTGTTGCCGAAGCTCGTCTCTTCCGTCTCAAAAAGTTTGTGGTCGTATGTGACGAGACCATTCGGCGTGCGCGGATAGGTAAAAGGCAACTTGCCGTTCGGGTTGTAATCGCCGAACAACACATCCGCAACTGCCGTGCCGCCTTCGTTGCTCGGATTGTATGCCATGAGAATCGCCTGCGCGCCGTCGGCTATACGATTGATTATGCGCGGGCGGCCCTCGACAAGCACAAGCACGACAGGCTTGCCCGTAGCTATGATGGCTTCAGCCAGTTTCAACTGCGGCTCGCTCAATGTCAGGTCCGTTATGTTGCCGGGCGTTTCGGCATAAGCCCCTTCGCCTACGCAGACTATCGCGACATCCGAATCGCGCGCCGCGCGCACGGCGGCCTCAATGTCAATCTCTTTGTCGAGCGCGACGCCGGGCACATACTTCACATTCTTTCCAACCTTCGCTTCAATCGCCTGAAGAATAGTCGGGCGGTCTTTCGGGTAGAGGTCGGCGTTAGTGCCCTGCCAGACGTATGTCCAGCCATTGCTGAGCGAGACAAGCGAATCGGCGGTCGGGCCTGTGACTAACAGCTTGCGATTCTTTGTGAGGGGCAAAAGATTGTTTTCGTTCTTGAGAAGCGTCATTGACTCGCGCGCGGCTTCGAGAGCAACTTGTCTTGATTCATTCGTGCCGAAACTCGATTTGGACGCAGCGAGCATCGGGTTTTCGAACAA
Source organism: Blastocatellia bacterium (assembly GCA_035575515.1). GTDB lineage: Bacteria > Acidobacteriota > Blastocatellia > UBA7656 > UBA7656 > DATLXU01. The sequence goes on along the minus strand of DATLXU010000055.1, from coordinate 52,593 downwards.
TCCGAGATCGAACTTGACGCGCAGAATGCGGCGCACGGCTTCGTCAATGCGCGACACGGGCACGCGGCCTTCTTTCACGAGCTGAATCAGAAGATCGCTGAAGCTGTAATCGCTCGGCACCATGCTCATGTCAATGCCCGCCATCACAGCCATGCGCGTCGCCTCTTTTTCATCCGCAGCAACTTTCCACTGGCTCACGAGCTTTTTAATATCTTCCCAGTCCGAAACGACGAAGCCTTGAAAGCCAAGCTCGCCGCGAAGAATGTCAGTCAGGATGTGACGATTGATGTGCCCGGGCGTGCCGTTGATTTCGGCTGAGTTGACCATAACGGTTCGCGCGCCCGCTTTGACGGCGGCGGCAAACGTCGGCAAGAAGTACTCGCGCAGGTAGTTTTCGGGAATCCAGGCGGGCGTGCGGTCTCTGCCGTTGAGCGGAAAGCTGTAGCCCATGTAATGCTTCAGGCTCGTGGCGATGTGGTTGGGTGTTGAGATGTCGTCGCCTTCAATGCCCCGCACAAAGGCCGCGCCCATTACCATTGCGAGGTACGGGTCTTCGCCGAACGTCTCGTAGAAACGAGGCCACAGCGGCTGCCGCCCTATGTCGAGCACGGGCGAAAAAGTCCAAGGTATTGCCGCAACGCGTGTCTCAATCGCTGTGATCTCTGCGAGCCGTTGCATAAGCGAGGGGTTCCACGTTGCTGCCATGCCTATCTCTTGCGGATAGAGCGTCGCGCCGCGCACATAGTTCGCGCCGTGAATAGAGTCAATGCCGTAGAGGACGGGAATCTTCAGCCGCGTTCTCTTGCTCGCCTCTTGAATCTGGCCGATTATCTTGTGCCACTTGTCAACCGAAAGCGCCTGATCTTTTACGTTGAGAATCGAGCCGACGCCGTACTTGACTATGGCTTTTTCCAGCTTCGCAGGATCAATCTGAATATCCTGATCCTTGCCCGATGTGACCATGCCAATTTCGAGCTGAGTCATCTGACCGACTTTTTCTTCAAGCGTCATTCGCGCGATGAGCGATTCGATTCTTCGCGAATTGTCGCGCGAAGGTTTGAGCGCGCGCGTGGCCGCCTTGTAGAAAGCGTCGCTGTCGTTGATCTCTGTTGATACAACTCCTCTATCGCCCTGAGTGGCGGCGAAGCTTTGTTGCAGCCGCAGGCAAAAGCTCTGCGCGCAGATTAGCATTGCCAGCACGAAAGATATTTTTTTCATAGTCGTTCGCTATGTCCTTTATCGAAGAATCGAGGTTGAATCAACTGCACAGTCGTTTGTCATTTGCGGCAATTCTCTACCATTCTCGTTTTTTGTTCAAGCAGTATTTTGGATTCGTAAACGGCTAATCGGCCTTATGAATTTGGGCGGACCTGAAGGCTCGGCTATTTGCCGAAACGCGCTTTCGTCTACTTTTCGCTTTTCATCCTCAAGCTTCTCTAGTATTGTTTGCCGGAAGCAAAGCGAGCTTCGCGTTCGATTCAAAGCCATGCGACGCATAGACCTGAAAAAAGCGAGTGTCGCCCGCTCCGACACTATTCGTAATATCAATCGCCAGATAGTGCTGAACTATATTCGCGAGAGAGCGCCCCTCTCTCGCGCAGAGATAGCGCAGGAGACCGCGCTGCAACGCTCTACCGTTTCGCTGATCGTTGACGAGTTGAAGGCGCAGGGGCTTATCGAGGAGATCGAAGGCGAGTCAACGGGCGGGCGTCCGCCGATCCTTTTACGATTGCGCGCTGCCGACGCCGTCGCCATCGGGGTGGACGTAAGCATCTCCGTTACAATCGTCGCGGCGAGCGATCTGGCGGGGCGCGTTCTCGAACAAGATATGTTTGTAACCGATTCGAGTGAGAAAAAGACCGTTGAGAAGATAATTCAGTGCGCGCGCGCCTTCATCAGGAAGCACAAAGCCATCGAAGGCATAGGCATCAGCCTGCCGGGATTGGTTGATACGGAAACCGGCAACGCCCTTTTCATCCCGCACTTTAAATGGCGCAACTGGGCTGTCGCCGAACAGGTCGAGGCTGCCACGGGCCTGCCTGTGACGGTTGATAACGACGCAAACGCGCTGGCGCTGGCGGAGTTGTGGTTCGGACGGCCTGAAATCCGTGAGGTGCGGGATTTCATCCTGGTTCTTGTCGAGGAAGGACTCGGCACGGGGATAGTTTTCGATGGGCAGGTCTATCATGGCGTGGCCGGAGCGGCTGGCGAATTCGGGCACATGGTGGTCGGCACGCAGGCTCCCGCCGTATGTGCTTCCGGCAGTCGCGAGTGCTGGGAAGCCTTTGCTTCGGAACGCGCGGCGCTGGCCCGCTACGCCAACCTTACGGGCAATTCTCATGCTGGCGACAGCATAAGCTTTGAGCAACTTATGAGTCTCGCTTTGAAAGGCGAAACTGCGGCGGAAGCCGCGCTCGTTGAGACTGCGCATTACTTAGGCCTAGGCATATCGAATTTGATTAAGGGGCTTAGTCCCGAAGCCGTCATCATCGGCGGTCAAATCGTGCGCGTATGGTCTTTGATTGCCGGTGAGCTTAAGAACGCAGTCGAAGAAAATAGCATCTGTCGCGGCTTGCCGTCGGCGCGCATCATTCCTTCATCGCTTGGAGATAATCCTAGGGTAATGGGCGCGCTCAGCCTCGTGCTGGCGGGCAAGTTCGCCTCTATGTCCATCGCCTGAGATTTTGACCTTACGCACAATTCAGAGCTTGCTCATCCGAATCGGCAACAGGAATCAGGCGGAGGAAATTTCTTGACAACGCACGGATATGATGATACTTTTGTCGGGTCTTACAACAAAGCAGTCTTTCAAGATACCTGCACTTTTAGGTTTGTTAAATAGGTAGTGAGTGTCATCGGTCGTTCGGCTCATTAGCGGGGGATAGAAGCTCCTTGCTTAGGTTTTAGCTTCCTCACTGGAAATCAATTCGCGTTTTGATTAAGTCGAGTTACATGTCGGTGTAGCGGTTTCCGGAGGCCGCAACTGGTGCTTGTGACATATAATCGAAGACAGTCCCTTCCGTTTGTGCGCTCGCAGCCCTGCGTCTTGATTCTTGTTTATCAACTTTTCCGCTCAAAGCTTTGGAGGAAGACTATGAGGACACCAATCAGAAATTTCGGACGAGCACCGTCGCTTGGAGCGCTTGAAGTTTGTCTTCGAGTGGCGAGAGGCTTGTTAATTTTGCTGCTACGGCGTCCGCTCCTGAGTGTCTCGTTAGTGTTTGCGCTGGCGGTTACGGCTCTTGGCCAGGCCACAGGCAGCGCGACATTGAGGGGAAGGGTCACGGACCCATCGGGCGCTGTCGTCCCCGACGTCAGCGTCACTCTCATCAACGAGGCTACTAAGGACGAACGCAAAACCAAAACAAACGACGAGGGGTTCTATACATTCAGCTCCGTGAATCCCGGCACCTACACCGTGAGGGTAGAAGCTTCGGGGTTCAAAGTCTCCGAACAGAAAGGCATTGTCTTAAGCCCCGCCGACACGCGCGGGCTGGACATTTCATTGGAGGTTGGGGCAGCAAGCGAAACCGTCACGGTGCAAGCTCAGGCCGAGCAACTCCAGACCGAGACGGGCGCCAAAGAGAATACGATCACGGCGAAGCAGATAGACAACCTCTCAATCATCAGCCGCAGCTCTCTGGAGTTGCTGCGCATTCTGCCCGGCGTTGTTGCTCCCGACAACACCGCGCTCGAAAGCATTTCCTTCGGCGGCGGCGCTAACGCTAACAGCCAGTACCACGTAAACGGTCTGCGAGGCGAGCAGAACACCGTGACGGTTGACGGCTCGCGAATGATGGACATCGGCTCCAATAACGGAACCATCATAACCGCCAATCCTGACATGGTGCAGGAGGTGAAGGTTCAGACGAGCAATTACGCTGCTGAGCACGGCACGAGCGCCGTCCAGATAAGCGCCACGACGAAAGGCGGAAGCAGCGCCTTTCACGGCTCGATCTACGATTACATACGCGACTATCACTTTCAGGCCAATGATCGCTCCAACAGCATCAACGGCATTGACCGCCCTAAGAGCAAGTACAACTATCCGGGTGGAAACATCGGAGGGCCTGTCCTGCTTCCTTGGACAAAGTTCAACCGCAACCGGGATAAACTATTCTTCTTCGCCGGGTATGAATATTACTACCAGCGAGTTGACGAAGGCTCGAGCTTGAGCGTCGTCCCCACGCTGAAGCAACGGCAAGGCGATTTCAGCGAGCTGCTCACAGGGCCGGGGGCGAACCTCAATCAGGGCAGAACGGTTCTCGTCCCGCCGGGCTGCACTATAAACGGCGTCGGGGCCGGACAGCCTGCGCCGAACAACAACCTTGCTCCGTGCATGGACCCGTTCGGCAAAGCTCTGCTCAATTTGTTCCCTGCGCCGAATTTCAATGACCCCAACAACCGCTACAATTATGTCTACAGCGTGCTGAGGCCGAACGACCGCAACCAGTTCACCTCGCGCTTTGACTACAACGTCAGCGACAAGACCAAGCTCTACGTGCGCCTTGCTCGCGAGTTTGAGAAGCAGGGTTTCCCGCGCGGACTCTGGTGGGATTCGTCGAACTACGAAATTCCGGGCAAGCTTCAGAGCGATAACCTCGGTCGTTCTTTCGTCGTCAACCTGACGAACATCGTCAACCCGACAATGACCAATGAGGTGTTGTTCAGCGCAAGCAAGCTGAAGCTCAATTACAACTACGCCGATCCCGATAAAGTGTCATACGCGGCGCTGGGGTTGGAGAAGGTCGGATTCTTTCCGGGCAGCAACCCGTTTGTGCCCGTCGGCGTCATTGACGCGTGGGGCAGCGGAATCGGCGGCAATCTGTTGACCGCCTACGGATACCCGATACTTGCCTGGAACGACAGCTTCGCCATTACCGATAACCTGTCGAAAGTTCACAACACGCACACGCTGAAGTTCGGCGCGTTCATCGAGCAGGCGAACAAGCGGCAGCAGTCGAATCACGACACTTTCATAACAGTCGCGCAGTGGGGCCAGAATTTCACCGGCAACAACTACGGCGACCTGTTTGTCGGGCGACCAATTGAGTTCACTCAGGCTACGGACCGCCCGATTGATAACTTCCGTTACTACAACTACGAGTTCTACGCTCAAGACAGTTGGAAGGTAAGACCGAACTTCACGCTGGAGTACGGATTGCGCGTCGCTTACCTGCCGAACAACTTTGAGCGAAAAGGGCTCGGCGTGTTGTTCGACCCGAGGGCCTACGATCCGAGCCAAGGCATCTTCATAAACGGCGACCGCAGTAGGCCGAACGGCTTCAAGCTGGCCGCCCGCGGCGAGATTCCCAAGGGCGTCCTTGATAACCCGCCAGTGGCCTGGATGCCGCGTCTGAATTTTGCGTGGGATGTTGGAGGCAAAGGCGACCTTGTGGTGAGGGCTGGCGCAGGGTTGTTCTACAACCGCGTGCAGGGCAACTACGATTATTACTCCAGCGGACAGATGCCCAACATGTACAGCGCGACCATTGACACTCCGTGGGCGGCGCCTGGAGGGTTGAAGTTCAGCGACCTGAAGAATGTCGATCCATTCTCCTCAATCGCGAACGTCAACGTCAGCTCCCGCGACATCAACTCAAACGACATCCCAAGAGTCGCCAACATGAGCTTGACCATAGAGAAGCGACTGCCTATGAACAACCTCTTCACGGTCGCTTATGTCGGCACTCAAGGGAGACATCTGCCCCAGCAGAGGAACATAAACATCATTCCTCTCGGCAGGCTGCTGAGCGGTACGGTGAACGGCATTAATCTGTCCAGCCCGGTCAACCGCGCAGGGCTTGACAGCTCCGTGCTTAAGCAGTTCAGGCCGTTCTCGGCCTACAGCACAGTGGGCGTCTTCCAGTTCACGGGGACCTCGACCTATCACTCGTTGCAGGCGACCTTGAGCCATCAGTCGGGCAAGAACCTTCAGTACTTTGCCACATACACCTTCGGCAAAGCGTTAGGGACGGTCGCCGTCAATGAAAGCGATGGGGCCGCATGGGCCGACCCCATTGATACGCGAAACAGGAGCTGGGGCATATTGCCCTTTGACCGCACACACATCTTCAACCTGTCGTACAACTACATCCTGCCGAAGCTTGCGCGCGGCATGCTCGACCACGCGGTCTTGCGCGGGTTCCTCGACGGATGGCAGATGTCCGGCATCACGACGTTCCAGAGCGGCATACCGATCCGCCTGAGGTTCAGCGGCGACATAGCGTCAACCGGCCAAGCCTTGGCTTGGTATGGCTCCGACGCATTCAATGGCTCTGGCGCGGGCGCAAGCATAGGCGCGGTTACGCCCGTCTACCTTGCGAATCCGCAGAAGGGCGGCTCCGGGATCGGGCAGAAGGTGTTCGATCTTAGCGCCATTCAGATTCCCTCGTTCCCGAACACGGGACCGTCTCAACCGCCGTTTTATTTGAGGACGCCAAGCCGGAGCAACTTCGACGTCTCGTTCTTCAAGAATTTCGAGATCAGCGAGTCTAAGAAGTTCCAGTTCCGCGCAGGGTTCTTCAATATCTTCAATCAGGCCTATCCGACACAGATAGGGGTGACGGGCGGCTTGGGCGCGAGCGACATCTACCTCACGCTCAACACCGTCTGCAACGAGAGGGTGCAGGTTCCCAACGGCGCAGGCGGAACCTCCAACCCGTGCGACCCGACGAAGGGCTTCAGGTTCACAGATGAAACTCTTCAGAACTTCGGTAAGATCGTCAACAAGCATGGCCGACGCATAGTGGAATTCGCGTTCAAGTTCTACTACTAATCGGACGGCCAAAGGATTGAATCAAACTTCGGCGCGAGAGGCTTCCATGCGCTTCTCGCGCCGTTCCTCTTTGTAGTAGTCTTGTGAAGAGCGAACTTTCGAGGGGACTGTTTTATGAGAAGAATTGCCTGCGCCTGCATTGAGATGGCTTTGTGCTTTACGCTCGCTGCAACCGTATGCGCGCAGCATTCGTCACAGGGACCTCCAAGTGCGGTTTCAGCCGACACGAATAACGCGGTCATCGAGGGGCGCGTGACCCTCCCTTCAGGACTTTCGGCTGACCGCAATGTTAAGATTACCCTTAAGAACTCGCAGAGCATCCTCTCTACTCTCTACAGCAACAAGCACGGCGAGTTTCGATTCGACAACCTGAGCGAAGGCGTCTACTACGTGCAGGCCGAAGTTGACGGCACGGAGTTTGATCCGGCGGTTGAAAAGGTTCTGCTCGGTCGCGGAATAGTGTGGGAGCTGACGCTACAGTTGCGCGAAAAGAAATCTCTAATGGCGACGCGCACCGGTGCGAGAGTCATCTCTGCCGCCGAGTTGCATCAGCAGGTTCCCGCGGCGGCGAAAAGGGAATACGAGCAGGGAGTGAGGCTCGTAGGCAAGGGTGACTTCGCCGGAGCCGCCGCACACTTCGAGCAGGCGCTTTCGATTTTTCCGCACTACATCGCTGCGCGCAACGATCTTGGCGCGCAATACCTCAAGCTCAAGCGACTGGACGAAGCGGAAGAGAGCTTTCGCAGCGTGCTTGAGCAGGACCCGAAAAACTTCAACGCGAAGTTCAATCTTGGACTTGTGCGAATCGAGCGCCGGGATTATGCGGACGCGATTTCGCGTTTGAATGAAGCGATGGCCATTGATAGCTCGCGCCCGACCGCGCGGTTGTGGCTGGGTTTTGCGCTGCTGGAAACGGGAGATGTGACGGGCGCTGAACGCGAGTTGGCGAAGGCGTTGATAATGGGTGGCGCTGAGTGCGCGGCTGCGCATTATCATCTTGCGCGGGTTCACCTGGCGCGCGAAGAGGCTGCCGAAGCTTTACGTTCGCTTCAATCTTATCTTCAAGAGTCTCCGCGAGGCGAATACGTAAAAGAAGCCAGGCAGTTGATCGAAGAGCTACAAAGCAAACTTAAGCGCGGATCGAAGCGATAATTAACAGAAGCAAGAATTACAACAGGCGCTTCGGGCCTTATGCATGAGAAATGGCTTTGATCTATCCTCTAAGGCTGCACCGTGAAGCGAGTTGATCGGCTGACGCTCGCCGCGGCGTCGCTCACGGTTATCTTTAATTCATAAACTGCAGGCTCGAAGCTGTCGAGCGGCAGCGCGCTGGCATACTTGATGCGACCCTGCTCGTCGGGCGAGGGAAGTTGCCCCGAAGTCTGACCGAGGCGGCGACCATTCTGAAAAATCTCTAACGTCAGCTTCAACGGTCCGGCAGAGCCTTTGGCCTGCCATGCCGTGAAGAAGAACGCAAGCTGTTTAGCTTGCGACTTCAAAACAGGCTCGCCCAGATTCGGATAGACGACCGTATCCCCGAAGTGAAATGGCTGATCCTTCTTCTGTTCATTCGGGGTGAGTCGTTCGGCTCGCTTGAGCACGACGACGCTGCTCAAACGCGGTTTGGTTTCGTCAAAGGGGGCGACTTCGAGATCAGCCGTCCGAACGCTGGCCTTGCCCGTCGGCGCGTCGTACGCGACAAACTCGATTGTGTAACGGCCCGGCTTGAGCCGCATCTCGCGGTAGAACAGAACATCTCCTCTTTTTGCAGCTTCGAGCTTATCCGCAGGGCCGCTCAGCGGATAGTGCTGGCTGAGTTTTTGAACAACCTGTCTGGATTCGTCCCTGACAATTGCTACGATGGAAAAATCAGCATTGTAAGTTTTCTTATCGTTGGCCGGCGCGAGCGTGAACGACGAAAGCGGCGCTTCGGCAAGAACCACCGTAAGCCCCGGCTTATTTGTCGCGGGGAAACTCATCGCCGCTGCTCTGAGCGAAGAAGCGTTCAAATCCGAACGCGCGCGGCGCAGCGCCGCAATGGCTGGCGCTTCGTAATCTAGCACAGGCCACGAGCCGATTGATTCAACTGCGTAATACCCCTTGCGCGTCTGTGCTTCGAGGTTTGGGCGGCTCAGCTTCACCGTGATGTGCCGGAACTTGCCGTCGTAGTCGTCATTCTTCGGCACGTATGTGAGCATATAGTATCCGTGCATGTCGTCGTCAATGCGGCGAAGCCCGGCCACCAGATCATTCGTATCGTGAATGAGAAAGCCGCCAGTCTCATCGGCCAGCGTGCCGAGACCGTTGCGGGGGTCGAGCCGCAGCAAGTCTTCGTTGCGCTCAAGTGCCTTCGTGTATGGCGCTGACGTTATACGGTCGTTGCCTCTGGCGGCCTGTTGCATGCGTCGCGCAGCAAGCGAGTTGATCTCCTGAGCGGCTTCGGCTGTGCCGCTTTCGATGCGCAGTCCGGCGGAGTCAATCGCGTAGATGCTGACGCTGGCGCGGTTCGCCGCATTGATGACGGCGGGGAATTTCGTCTGCACAGACGGCGGGAGCGCCAGACCTTCGGAGAAGAAGATTATCGTCTTCCTTCCGGGAAGGTTTCGCATTGAGGTTATAACAGCAAGCAAACTGTTGATGGTGGCAAATCCCTGCTGGTCGCGCTCTAGAGCTTCGAAGTTCTCTGCTATGCGCACCTGCATTTCGATGAGCGCCTGCTGAGCTGCTGCTTGTCCAATCGCCGCGCCTGCCGCCGCCGCTCCCGCGCTGTTGCGGTCCGCGCCCGCCTCAGCCGCCGCAGATTCCTGAGAAGAGATTTGCTGATCGAGCGCCGTGCTTCTGCTGGACAGATCGCGAATCTTTGCGCCGCTTGATGCATAAACGGAAGTAGCGGTGGATGTAGCCCGCTCCACCGCTTGTTTAACCATCTCGGCATTATCGGTGAATGGTTGAATCGTGCGCAGCGATTGGTCTATCGCGAACACGCCCGTGTAATCGCCAGTCGTAGTGCCTTGCTCGGCGTAAGACAATCCGGCCTTTCGCGCCAGCGCGCGGGCTTCGGGCGAGAGCCGGTCGAAAACGAGCGCGACTACGCCGAACGATGTATCGTCTCGCGGCGAGACGGTTTGCGGCGCAGGCTCTGGTTTTCGTTCAGCCTTGTTGCCTGTCACAGCCGCTTCGCGCACGACGAGGCGGAATGACTCGACCTTCTGGCGAACGCCATCTTCATAGACCTCGAAATCTGAGGCCGTCAGGTCTTTCACAAACCGGCCTTTCTTATCCTTCACGACGATGTCGAGCGACACTTCATTTGCTGCAAGGCGGATCGGAGTCTCTTCTTGACGCTGTTGTTGCGATGGAGTCTGAGCGTTAATCGAATTAAAACAAAAGAGGCTCAACACGACTACGGAAAGAAAACTTGAATGGGCTTTCATTGCGCAGACTCCTCGATGAAAAATTGCTGGAGCAAGTATAGTTTAGCTTATCGGCAAACGCCAGCAATTGCGGCGGTCTGGAAAACGTAGTGAAGCTACTATATACTTTTGCGCAGATTTTCAGATCGGGCTGGAAGTAATAAATGGAAAACAGGAACAGACGAAGCCATCTGGTAAAAGCGATAATCTCGCTGCTTGCTTGTGTGATCATCGCGCCAGCCCATGTGCTGCCAGCTCAGACAAATTCGACCGACGTTGATGCGGCGTTCGCCCGCGCGGCCCGATTGCATGAGTCCGGAGATATAGAAGGAGCGATTCGCGGCTATCAGGAGATACTCGCTGCGCACCCGAATCGGGCCGACGTGCGCTCGAATCTGGGCGCAGCCTATTCGCGGCTCGGTCGCTACGAAGACGCAATAGAGCAGTACAAAAAAGCGCTCGCCTTCGATGCTCGCAATCAGTTGATTCGCTTCAACCTCGCTCTGGCTTATTATAAAGCGGCATTGTTTGCCGAAGCGGCAGCCGAATTGAACCAATTCCTCGCGGCGGCCAGCGGTCTTCCTCAACGGCACAGCGCCGTGCTTGTGCTTGCAGACTGCCAGGTGCGATTGGGCGAATACAAGAAGGTCATCGAGCTGCTCACGCCGCTGGCCGAAGCCATCCCTGATGACCGCACGGTGGCTTACCTGCTCGGCAGCGCACTCATCAGCGATGGGCAGTTGGACAGGGGACAGGTTTTGATTGATCGCGTCTTTCGCGATGAGAACTCTGCCGAAGCGCGGCTGCTGATCGGATCCATTCTGCTTGTGGCCGACGATGGGCACGGCGCGATAAAAGAGCTTGAGCGCGCGATAGAGCTGAACCCGAAGCTGCCCACGCTTCGCGCCTGGTACGGGCGCGCGCTGATGCGCATGGGAGATTCGGAGAAGGCCAAAGCCGCTTTCAGAAGCGAGCTTACCGATAACCCGAACGACTTCGACGCAAACCTTTATCTGGGCGTGCTGCTTCGACAAGACAAACTCTTCGAGGAAGCTTTCGGTTATTTATCTCACGCGGTTCGCCTTCGCCCGCGCGATCAGTACGCGCGCTATCACCTCAGCGCGGTTTACGTCGCGCTGGGAAAAACGAACGAAGCGCGGCCTTTGCTCGAAGGCGTGGTGAAAGAGTTTCCCGAATTTGTCGAAGCCCGCGTGCTGCTGGCGTCCGTCTATTATCGGCTGAACCGCAAGGAGGATGGCGACCGCGAGCGAGCAATCATTCAAAAGCTGAACGCCGAGCAGCAGGCCAAACAGCCGGGCGCGCAGGACGAGCCTAAGTCAAGCGTTCCTGTTAAACCGCCCGCGAATCTCGATGAGAATCAAAACCAACGGAAGGAGAGGCAATAGTTTTCTGTGGCTGCCTCAAGCATCAAAGCGCGGTTTTTGTCTCTCGCGATAGCAGCCGTTTTGCTCGCTGCCGCAGCAGATGCTCGCGCCCAATCACCGAACAGCCAGAAAGCGAAGCGAGCAAAGTCCCAATCGCCTTCGAAAGCGCAAACGTCGGCGCTAGCGAATGCCGAGTTCGACAAAGCGGTAAAGCTCGGCGATGAAGCGCGGCTTGCATCGCGATTGGACGAAGCGATTGAGCATTATGCAAAGGCTTTGCGAATTCGCCCGAAGTGGCCGGAAGGCTGGTGGTACGTTGGGGCGATATTTTACGAGAAGGACCTGTACACGCAGGCCCGCGATGCTTTTCGCAACCTCGTGGCGCTTGAACCGAACAGGGGGCAGGCGTGGGGGATGCTCGGATTGTGTGAGTTTCAAACGGGCGAGTACGAGCGGTCGGTCGTCTCGCTCGTTCGCGGGCGCGCGCTCGGACTGGGCGACAACAAAGAGATCGAGTCCGTAGTCCGTTATCACACGGCGCTGCTTTACATCCGCTTCGGGCAGTTTGAGGTTGCATACGACATTCTGAGCGAGTTCATGAGAGTCGGCAACGAAAGCCCGAAGATTATCGAAGCGTTCGGGCTGACAATGCTGCGGATGCCGTTTTTGCCGAAAGAGATTCCGTCCGACAGACGCGAACAGGTGCTCATAGCAGGCCGCGCCGGGTTCAACATGGCTGCGCGCCGTATGGATGATGCGCGCGCAGCATTCGATACGCTGCTGGCGCGCTACTCGAATGAGCCGAACGTTCATTACGCGTTCGGCGTTTACCTGCTCAATCAGGACGCCGATGCTGCAATGAAAGAGTTTCGCCGCGAGCTTGAGATTTCGCCTTCGCATTATCCGGCAATGGTGCAGATGGCTTTCGAGCACCTCAAGCGCGACGAATACGACGCCGCGCTGCCGCTGGCTGAAAAAGCCGTGCAGCTTGCGCCGAAGATGTTCGCTGCGCGCAACGTGTTGGGCCGCGTCCTTTTAGAACTGGGACAGGTCGAGCGGGCAGTTAAAGAGCTTGAAGAGGGTGTGAAGCTCGCGCCGACAAGCCCTGAGATGCACTTTGCGCTGGCGCGCGCATACACGCGCGCCGGAAGGAAAGAGGACGCGGCGCGCGAGCGCGAAATCTTCAAGCAACTGCAAGAGCAGTATGAGAAGCAGCGCGGCGAAGCTCTCAGAGGCGGGGAAGAGAATCAGAACAAGCCAAAGCCATGACGGTCGAGCGCGCAATCGCATTCGATAATGAATAGAAAATTAGCCTGCTGAAAGGCTCATCATCTTGGATAATGAAATGAATAGCGGTGTCAAAAAAGCTCTGAGTTGCACGGCGGCGATGCTCTACCTGCTGATACTGGCGGGCGGCACATGGGCGACATCAGCCATATTCCCTCAAGCGAATCGCGCCGCGCGATGGCATCCGCGAAGGGTTCAGGCGGGCACAACCTTTGTCGGAGATCAGGTTTGCGCCAACTGCCATAAGAACAAGGTTGCCTCTCATTCTCAAACCGGCATGGCAATGGCGATGGAGTCAGTAGCTGACTCGAAGGTGCTGACGCAAAATCCAACGATGACTTTTCGGACCGGACCTTATACTTATGAGATCAAACGCCGCGACGGGCAGAGCTTTTACACGATCAGCGACGGCAAGGAAACAATATCGCTGCCGATACTTTACGCTTTCGGGCAAGGGAAGGCCGGGCAAACCTACGTCCTCCAATACGAGGGCAGTTTTTACGAAAGTCTCGTGAGCTTCTATAAAGAGGTTCAAGGACTGGACTTCACAATTGGCGCGCCGCGATCAGTCCCGCCATCGCTGAAACAGGCAATTGGCAGGCGGCTCTCGGATAATGAGGTGTTGAATTGCTTCAGTTGCCATGCGACTGGCGGCGTCGAAGGCGGCAAGATCAATCTGCAAAAGGTGACGCTCGGCATACGGTGCGAAGCCTGTCACGGTCCCGGCGCAAAGCACGTGGCTGCGAGCGAAGCGGGAGAGCCTAGCGCCGGACTGATTTTCAATCCCGGACGACTGAGCGGCGACGAGTTGACGCAAGATTTTTGCGCCTCGTGCCATCGGGGCAACGATGAATTCAGCCTGCTTAGAAGCATGGAGATTAACAACGTCCGGTTTCAGCCTTACCGCATCTTTCACAGCAAGTGTTACTCCGATGATCGGAGGATAAGCTGCACGGCCTGCCATGATGCTCACGAGCCGTTGAGGCAGTCGGCTGACTATTACGACAAGAAGTGTCTTGCCTGTCACACGTCGAAAGAAAAGGCGGCAGAGCCAGAGACGAAGCAGGAAAGTCAAACTATGGTGGCAGGCTGCCGCGTAGGCACGAAGGACTGCGTTTCATGTCACATGCCGAAAATAGGGCCTCCCGCGGCGCACTTCAAATTCACCGATCATTACATTCGAGTGGTCAAAGTCGGGGAGGCATATCCTAATTGAATTTTTCGCTTCAACCGTATTGCTATTGGAGACCCACACAGCATGCGATACCTTTGTTTGATCATATTTTTAACGGTCGTCTTGGCGACAAGTCCGGTTCAGTTGCGCGGGCAGGAAACGACGAAGGCGAATGCGCCAGCGTCGTCCGAAAATGCGCCGATAGTATTCGTAGAAGTGCCGCCCGCTCAGAGCAAAATCACCTGGGTGCATGACAACGGGCGCTCCGAAGCTCGTCACCTGCCCGAAACCTGCGGCGGCGGCGGACTCTTCTTTGATTACGACAACGACGGGTGGATGGACATTTATCTGGTCAATAGCGGCCCATCGGATTTCTACTCGCCGAAAACGCCCATAAGAAACGCGCTTTATCGAAACAACCACGATGGCACCTTCACAGACGTAACGGAGAAAGCCGGAGTCGCGTGCGGTCAGATGGGCCACTTCGGAATGGGCGCGGCGGCGGCGGATTACGACGGCGACGGCTGGCAGGATTTATACGTCACCAATTACGGTCACAACGTTCTGTTTCACAATAACGGCAACGGAACATTTACAGATGTGACAGAGAAGGCTGGAGTCGCTGCGCCCAACTGGTCGACGTGCGCGACGTGGTTCGATTATGACAATGACGGCAAACTCGATCTATTCGTGTCGAGCTTCGTGCAGTACAGCGGCACGGGCACGATCTTCTGCGGCGACAACCGGCTGGGCCGCCGCTACTACTGCGTGCCGCGCGTCTTCAAGCCTCGACCAAGCTACCTGTTCCACAATAACGGCAACGGGACGTTTACGGATGTCAGCAAAGATTCGGGCATCGCCGCCGCGCTCGGCAAATCGTTCGGGGCTGTCGCGACCGACATCAATAATGATGGGCTGATGGACTTGTTTGTAGCAAATGATACGGTTGCCAACTTTCTCTTCGTGAACAAAGGCAAGGGCAAATTTGAAGAGGTGGGGCTGCTTGCGGGCGTGGCCTACAGCGATTCGGGCGCGCCGCGCTCCGGCATGGGCGTGGACGCGGCTGACTATGACGGCGACGGCTGGCAAGATTTGTTTGTGGCGAACATAGATCAGGAACTGTTCAGCCTCTATCAGAATCAAAAGGACATGACTTTCATTGATAAGCCGGGAGAGATTGGGCAGGCGACACGGTTGCTGAGCGGCTGGGGCTTGAAATTCTTCGATTACGACAACGACGGCGACCCGGACCTTATTCTTGCCAACGGACACCCGGACGACATGGTTGAAGTCCAATCGCTCAAGGTGAAATACAAAGAGCCTCTGCTGATGTTTGAAAACGCGGGCGGCAGGTACAAGAACGTGAGCGCGCAATCGGGCGCGGTCTTCACCAAAGACTTTCCCGCGCGCGGCCTTTCGGTGGGCGATTATGATAACGATGGCGACCTCGATGTTCTAATCATCAACAACGGCGAAGCGCCCATACTGCTTCGCAACGAAGGCGGCAATCGCAACAACTGGCTCGGTCTTCAACTCGTCGCTACGCGGAGCAATCCGGGCGCGGTCGGCGCGATCATTACATGGCAGGCCGGAGGCGTCAAACGCACCAGACTCAAAACGAGCGGCGGCAGCTATCTCGCCTCGCACGATCCGCGCGAGATTTTGGGGGTCGGCAAGGCCACGAAGATTGACAGTGTCGAGATCAAATGGCCGAGCGGGCGCGTCGACAGGCTCACGAATCTGCCGCTCAATAAGTACATCAAAGTGGTCGAGGGCGGAGGAAGCTAATCTGCAAGGATCGCCTGTTCCACAGCCATTCCCGCTGATTAAAACGAGCGCCAGCATAAGGCTGCTGCTGAGCAGTCATCCCATCATTGCGCGTGTTTGATAGGCGAGTGAAACCTACGTTCAGAAAAGAAGACTTCGCAAAGACAGAAGACGATCAGAGCGTTGACCTCTACACTCTGACCAATCGGAACGGACTCGAAGCTAAGATCACTAACTACGGCGGCATTGTCGTTTCGCTCAGAGTGCCAGACCGCGAGGGCCGACTGGGTGACGTTGTGCTTGGGTTCGATTCGCTCGGCGATTACTTGAAGTCGCAGGCTTACTTCGGCGCGATCATAGGCCGTTACAGCAATCGTATCAGCAACGCGAGTTTTATGCTGAACAATGTTCGGTACAATCTGACCGCCAACGAGGGCGGGACTCATCTGCACGGCGGATTCAGAGGCTTTGATAAAGTCGTGTGGGAAGCGAAGCTTTTTGAAACCAAAGACGGTCCAGCGCTTGAGCTAACATACCTCAGCCCGGATGGCGAAGAAGGCTATCCGGGCAACCTGTCGGTCAAAGTCGTTTACACGCTCACCGGTGACGACGAACTGAGGATTGATTACTCCGCGACGACGGATAAAGACACTGTAGTCAATCTCTCGCACCATTCCTATTTCAACCTGGCAGGTCAAGGCAACGGAGACGTGCTGAAACATGAATTGATGATAAACGCAGACCGCTTCACTCCGGTTGACGCCTGTATGATCCCAACTGGAGAGTTGCGCGATGTCGCGGGCACGCCTTTCGATTTTACGCGGATGACAGCAATCGGCGCGCGCATCAACCAGAACGATGACCAACTGAGACTCGGCAGAGGTTACGATCACAACTTCGCGCTCAACGGGGAAGAAGGAACGCTGCGGCATGCTG
The DNA here is from genome assembly GCA_035575515.1 of Blastocatellia bacterium. Lineage (GTDB taxonomy): Bacteria > Acidobacteriota > Blastocatellia > UBA7656 > UBA7656 > DATLXU01. Next base: position 35,853 of record DATLXU010000055.1, on the reverse strand, counting down.
CAAAAGTATTCGAGCCGACAACGGGCCGCGTGATGGAAGTCTTAACGACTGAACCCGGCATTCAGTTTTATTCGGGGAACCTCCTTGATGGCAGCATCACAGGCAAAGGCGGCAAGATTTACAATCGCTATTATGGCTTCTGTCTCGAGACGCAGCACTTCCCCGATTCGCCGAACAAGCCGAATTTCCCGTCAACAGTTTTAAGGCGAGGGGATTGGTATCACACGACAACGATTCACAAATTCTCTACTGAGTAGCGAACAGTCAGGCGCTCGACTCAGGCCAACGCAGACAAAGCGTTGAAAGTCGGTCGCAGGGCAGTATAAAGAGCGCGGTACCGCTCATAGAACATTTCGTAAATGCGGCTCTGTTTTTCGTTCGGACCGACGCGCCCTGTGACGCGGATGCTTGCGGCGCACGCAGCCTCGACGCCCGGCCATGTTCCTTCACCAACGCCAGCGAGCAACGCCGCACCGTATGCCGCGCCTTCTGTTGTGTTGACTGTGACCAGTTCTACGCCTAAAACATCAGCGAGTATCTGTCTCCACAGTTGGCTCTTTGCGCCTCCGCCCGATACGCGCACTTGCTCAATGCTTGTAAGCCCTGCGTTCTTGATTAAAGCGAAGCTGTCTTTTAATCCGAACGCCACGCCTTCGAGCACAGCGCGCGTCAGATGACCTCGTTTGTGTCGCAGCGTAAGCCCTACCCACGCGCCGCGCGCAAGCGGATCGGGATAAGGCGTTCGCTCGCCTGAGAGGTACGGCAGGAAGATTAATCCTTCACTGCCAGCCGGGACTTGAGAGGCTTCCTCTACAAGTTCATCAAAGCTCGTCTGCGGAGCAAGAGCATCGCGATGCCATTGCAGGCTGCCTGCTGCGCTGAGCATCACGCCCATCAGATGCCAGCGCGAGGGCGCGGCATGACAGAACGCGTGCAATCTCCCTTCGGGTTCGATGAGTGGCGCGTCGGTTGTGGCGAATACTACGCCCGAAGTTCCCATCACAAGCGAGACTATTCCCGGCTCGACCGCGCCCACGCCGACAGCGCCAGCCGCCTGATCGCCGCCGCCAGCCACGACAGGCGTGCCTGCGACGAGTCCGGTTGCTGATGCGGCTTCTGCGCTTATGCGGCCCGTGACTTCATGCCCTTCAAACGTTTGTGGCAGCCACCCGCGCGGAATGTTGAGGACTTCTAATACTTCAGTTGACCAGTCGCGCGATTTCAAATCGAAAAGCATCGTGCCCGACCCGTCGGCTTTGTCCATAGCCATCTGGCCGGTCAGCTTGTAGCGAATGAAATCCTTCGGCAGCAGGATGTGACGCGCGCGCGCGAAAACCTCAGGCTCGCGCTTCTGCACCCACAAAATTTTCGGAGCGGTGAATCCTGTCAGCGCGTCGTTGCCTGTGATGCGCACGAGCCGCTGTTTTCCGAGTCGCGCGCGAATCTCATCGCACTCTTCGCCGCAGCGTTGATCGTTCCACAAAATAGCGGGCCGCAGGATTTCTCCTCGCTCGTCGAGCAGCACAAGCCCGTGCATCTGCCCCGTAAGTCCGATGGCTCGAACATCTGCGCCCGTTGCATCTGCCTGAGCGAGCGCCGCGCGAATGCTTCTGGTTATGCCCTCCCACCAATCTTTCGGGTCTTGCTCCGACCACAGAGGTCGCGGCGTGGATAAGGTGAGCGGCGTTGTCGCGCTGCTAACAACCTCCCCTCGGTTGTTTATGAGCAGGGCCTTCGCCCCCGTTGTCGAAACGTCTATGCCTAGAAACAATTTCATACTCTCACCAGTGAAGACTTGTTGTTTTGTATTCTTCCAGCGACCTCTGCGGCCCTTCAACCGATGGCGGAAGCGAGCGCTTTGAGAAGGTTTGAAAATAGAGCAGCACAGCATCCCTCCACCACGCCGCATCACGCTCCTGTACGGCCAGCTTCTTTGCTACGTCCGAGTGACGCTGCGAATCAATCGCGCCTGCAAGCGAATCCCATTCTTTGCGAGCGGCTCGAACCCAATCTACTCCGCGTTGATAATGCAGCGCCAACTCATCCCAGAGCGTCCGGCCTGAGCGCATGGCGTAATCCCACGAGACATGATGAAACCAGAGCAGAAACTTTTCCGGGCAAGTTTTCAAATCAGCAAAGCTATCACGAACAGGCTTGTGGTACTGGCTCACTGCGTTGCTGCCCGTTGCGGTGCGATCAAATCCAAGTCCGCGCGCATCTGCGCGATGGTAATAGACAGGGTTCCAATCGGCGCGCTCGAACTTGTCCCACCACGGCGCGGGACCGTAGTGATGATCTGCCGCCATGATGTGATGAAGTCCAAGCGGCATCATATAATCAACCGCCGCTTCGTGCGACTCAAGCATTATGCGCGCGATTGAATCTATGGCCTTCGTGTCCTGCGTGAGGGTCATCTTTATCCACTCTTCGGCAATGGCGCCAGGATCAAGATCGGGATTCCACGCCAGGCGACCGAACGCGTACCAGTTGGCTTGCGCGAAATGATGGCCCGTCCAGTTTCTATCAGAGCCGGTGTTTGCAACTCCCGCCATGCCTGTCAATCGTTGACCGTAAAGAGAGCCATCAACAACCCTGATGACAGTCGAGCCAGCGCCTTTGGCGTATGTGTCCGATTCCAAAAATTCATGCCACATCGTCGCCAGGAATACGAGATGGTTTGAAAAGCCGAGATACTCTTGGGTGATTTGGAGTTCTGGCATGAGCTGCGTCTCCGGCATCGCGCCGAACAGCGGATGAAAAGGCTCGCGCGGTTGAAAATCAACGGGGCCGTTTTTGACCTGCAGCAAAACGTTCGGCGCGAACTGCCCGTCGAACGGTTGAAGATTATCATAAGCCGCAGCGGCGCGGTCATAGCCGGGCTTCGCATCATAGACGAAGGCCCGCCACATCACTACCCCGTTGTGAGGCGCGAGAGCTGCGGCGAGCATGTTCGCGCCGTCGGCGTGGCTGCGGCTGTAAGTGCGCGGGCCGGGCTGGCCCTCGCTGTTGGCTTTGACTAAAAAACCGCCGAAGTCGGGAATGAGCCTGTAAATCTCGTCGGCCTTATTTTTCCACCAATCTCTAACTCGTTGGTCTAAAGGGTCGGCAGTCTTTAATCCGCCAAGCTCGATTGGCGCAGAGAAGCGCGCCGAAAGATAAACGCGTATGCCGTAAGGTCGGAAGACGTCGGCAATGGCCGCAGCTTTGCGCAGGTACTTTGCGCTCAAGCTCTCTGCGCTTGCGTTGACATTATTCAGCACTGCGCCATTGATTCCGACAGATGCATTGGCGCGAGCGTAATCGCGCAGGCGCGGGTCAACCTTTTCCGGCAGGGCGTTCCAATCCCACAGCGAGCGGCCCGCATAACCGCGCTCGATTGTGCCATCGAGATTGTCCCAGTGATTGAGTACGCGCAGGAGCAACCTTGGCTTTTGATTCACGTTCAAGTTATCGAGCGGTTGAATAGTTTGCATCAAGCGCAAGAAGTAAAAAGCGCCGTAGAGCGCGCCCGCCTCGCCGCTTGAAGCGATGACGGTCGCAAAATAATTGCCGACTTTAGCTGAGCGAATGCGGAACCCTTCCGGGCCAAGCTCGCTCAGTTGCCTCTCCCACTTGAGGTTGGCAATGAGCCGCGAACTCGCAGGCGTTCCAATAACCAGAGCGCCATCACGATCAACATCGTTTGCGAGCGGAACGGTTTTGCCGAGCAGCCCTGCGCAGCCGTTAGCAATCTCCGCGCGAATAGCATCAAACGTTGCCGATTTGCCTATTACGACAATCGAAGTGACGCGAGACGCATAAGCCTCTGCAATCTGTTTCGGCAGCGCATCGTAGCGCAGCCACAGGCGGTAACCGTCTTCTGCTTTCGCGGTCGCGGTTAGAACAAGCATGAGGATGACCGTGAGAGGCAAGACGGCTATTGCGCGATGACTATGATGCTGATCTAACTTCTTGAATGCAGTTCCCATCAATGTTGGTTTCGATCAATCAAAGCCTGCGACTTGATCAGGGTTTGATCTTAACCATCACAACGCCGTGGCTCGGAACCTTTGCCGAAAAGCTGCCCGTTCGCTTGCCCATATCTTTCTTCGCCCAGAGGTCGCGCACCGATGCCGCAAGGTATTCGGGATAGCCAAGCTCAGTCCACAAAACGGACATCTCAGCATCAGCCTTGCCGCGATTCAGGAGCGCGACGGCCCGGCTCCCATCCGAAAGCTGCTTCGCCCATACGTCCAAGTCTCCCTGTCGTTTGATCCTTCGCCCCTGCATGCCGAGCGGGTCTTGATCTACGGCGATCACTTCTTTGTTCGTAAGTATCTCAACAATCTCAGGCGACATATTGCGAAGGTCGTTTCCGGCCATAAGCGGCGCGGCCAGCACGCACCACAGGCTGAAGTGCGCGCGGTACTCCATCGTCGTCATCCCGCCATTGCCGACTTCGAGCATATCGGGATCATTCCAGTGGCCCGGCCCTGCGTAAGATTCGAGGCCGTCTTGAAGGTCGAGTATGTGAATGAATCCCATACCGCCCCAGTCTCTTTTGCAATCCCAGCAATCCTGAATGTCTCCCGTCGTGCGCCAGAGATTGCCGACATCGCGCGCCCACAGCCACGGCTTCGCCGTGCCCCATTCGCAGATGCTGAAGACTATGGGCCGACCCGATTGCTTTAGCGCGTCGCGCATGATCGAATAAGACGCCTGAGCGTTTTGCGTGCCAGTCGAGCACCAGTCGTACTTCAAATAATCAACGCCCCATGCGGCGTATTGTCGCGCGTCCTGAAATTCGTAGCCGCGACTGCCGGGCCGCTTCTGGCAGGTCAGCGTGCCCGCGTCCGAATAGAGTCCGAACTTTAGACCCTTCGAGTGCACGTAGTCGGCCAGCGCCTTCATGCCGGAAGGGAACCGCTTCGGGTCGGGAACGATGTTCCCTTCGGCGTCGCGGCCAATCTGCCAGCAATCGTCAATGACGATGTATTCGTAACCGGCATCCTTCATGCCGGAACCGACCATCGCGTCGGCCATCTCTTTAATAAGCTTCTCGCTCACGTCGCAGCCGAACTTGTTCCAGCTATTCCAACCCATCGGCGGCGTTCGGGCCAATCCATTGTCGAGCGCAAGTGTCTTGCCGCCCGACAACCATGCAGACAAGATAAAAAAGATAGCGATCAACGCTACGGAGAAAGTCTTTGCCATTTTCATCTCGGCCTCCTCCAAAAACAAGACACTCGCCGCAAGCTGAAGCCTGATTCTGTTAATGCATTACTTGCTCAGCGCCTTCGGCTGCGCCGCAGATGTAAATCTCAGGCGTGCGCCCAGTCGCTTTCTCGTAGCCGTGCGCGACTTCGCGTTTGAAATCTTCGATGCTTTCGGCTTTTACAAGATTAATCGTGCAGCCGCCGAACCCGCCGCCAGTCATTCGCGCTCCATAAACGCCTTCTACCTTGTTTGCCAGATCAACCATCAGGTCAAGCTCGGCGCAACTGACTTCATAATCATCGCGCAGGCTGCGGTGCGACTCGCGCATCAACTGACCGAATGCGATCAGGTCGCCGCGCCTTAGCGCAGCCGCCGCTTCAATCACGCGGTCGTTTTCGCTAATCACGTGCTGGCATCGCCTGTAAATCACTTCGGGCAAATCGCGCCCGTGCTGCTCCAACTCTGCCAATGTCACATCGCGCAAGGCGCGGGCGTGCGGGAGGTGTTTTGCGAGGTGACGCACGCCAGCTTCACACTCGGCGCGGCGCGCGTTGTACTCGCCGCTGGCAAGCTCATGCTTGACCATCGTGTTGCAGATGACTAACCGCACGTCACCAGCGAGCGACAACAATTCGTAGTCGAGCGAGCGGCAGTCGAGCAGCAACGCCTCGCCCGCGCGCCCGTTGCACGAGATGAATTGATCCATGATTCCGCAGCGCATTCCGACGAACTGATTCTCGGCGCGTTGGCAAAGCAGCGCCAGCTCAAGACGATCTATCGGCAGGTCGGTATTCTCCATCAATGCATAGCCGGTTGCGATCTCGATGGCCGCCGACGAGCTTAGCCCTGAGCCTATTGGCACATCGCCTCGAATGAGAATGTTGGCTCCGCGCAAGCGATGCCCGGCTCGTTCTAGTACGGCGGCGATGCCGCGCGGGTAGTCGCTCCAATGAGCGCGAGCGCGCGGGGCAGCTTCATCAAGGTCGAACTCGATTGATTCGTTAAAATTCTCGGAATGAATCTTGAGCTTGCGGTCATCGCGCGGCGCGATAGCCGCCCACGTATAGAGGTCAATCGCTGATGGCATCACGAACCCGTCGTTGTAGTCCGTGTGCTCGCCAATCAGATTGACTCTGCCGGGCGCGCGGTAAACGCGTGCCTCGCCTCCAAATAGCTCGTCAAATCTCCGCCTCAGTTCTTCTGCTCGCCCCATTTATTAATGACCGCGCCGGGGGCGCTCCTGTTCCAGTCCTTCGCGATGTTCGATTCTTTCGATAATTTTGCCTTCGCTGCCTTCAGTCGCCGAACGCATTGCCGACGTGCCGCGCCTTCCCAGTATCAGCATCACGACGCCGAAAACGAGCAGCGCGGCTCCCCACCATATGTTGACGTTTATCCCAAGTGAATGTCTATATATGCTGGTATCGCTCGCCGCGCCGTAAATCACAAGCAGCAGCCCGAATATCGAGAACATCAAGCCGATTGGCAATCTTATGTCTAACCCCATAACGCCGCTCCGCTCACCAGAAGATTATGTTCAGCGCCAGTGTCATCAACAGGACGAACGCGCCGAGCCATGCCGGGCGCGCGTACCACGGCAGGTGCTGCTCCTTCGGCCTTTCGGTCAGCGAGTAGACCAGCCCGATCAGTTCTTTATCCTCGCGTGGTCTCGTCATCAGGCTCACCGCTATCGTGACGACAAAACAGGTAGTCCATGCAAAGATAGCCGTCCAGAAGTTCTGCGCCATCTCGCTCGGATAGATGTGCATCGCGCCGAACCAGCCGCCTTTCACCCCGACCATCGCTCCTTTTGGCAGCGTCAGGCCGTGATGAATCGCAGCCGCAATTGTGCCTGAAAGCAATCCCGCGAACGCGCCATGACCTGTGGCCCGCTTCCAGAACATTCCTAGCAGGAAAGTTGCAAACAGCGGCGCGTTGACGAATGCGAAGACCAGTTGAAGCATATCCATTATGTTGTTGAACTTCGTCGCCACGTAAGCCGCCGCAACAGAGATTGCGATGCCAAAGATGGTCGCCATGCGACCCATCCACAGGTAGTGCTGGTCGCTCGCGCCGCGCCGTATGTACGACTGATAGATGTCGTAAGTCCAGACCGTGTTGAACGCGGTGACGTTCCCGGCCATGCCCGACATGAAGGATGCCATCAGCGCAGTGATGCCGACGCCAAGTATCCCCGAAGGGAAGTAATGAATTAGCATCTGCGGTATGGCCATGTCGTAATTGAATGTGCCGTCTGGTTTCGTCGGCAGCGCGAATCCGCTCGTGCCTGATTGATACGTCAGCGCGATTGCGATCATGCCGGGCAGTATCACGAGGAAGGGGAAAAACATCTTCGGCACAGCGGCGATTAGCGGCGTGCGGCGCGCGGCGCTCATCGAGTCGGCGGCCATCGCTCTTTGCACGACCAAGAAGTCGGTACACCAGTATCCGAACGAGAGCACGAACCCCAAGCCCATCGCCAGGCCGAACCACTCGACGCCCATCGGGTTTGTCGCAGGGTTGCCCATGTGCTGCCACGAATTGCTCCACGCGCCGGGCGCAAAGCCGTTCGCGGTCGCAACAGTTGCCAGCCGCGATTCTAAGCCCGACCATCCGCCCGCGTCTTTCAATCCGATGAAGACAAGCGGCGCGAACCCGAAGACTATCAGAAAGAACTGAAGCACCTCGTTGTAGATTGCCGAAGTCAGCCCGCCCAGAAAGATATAGACGAGCACGATGAGGGCCGACATCAGCACGCTGAAGTTGAAGTCCCAGCCGAGCAGCGTCTGAAGCAGCAATCCCATTGCGTACATCGAGATGCCTGATGAGAAGACCGTCATCGTTGCAAATGAGATGGCGTTGAGACCGCGAGTCTTTTCGTCGAAGCGCAGCTTCAGGTATTCGGGGACTGACCGGGCGCGCGAGCCATAGTAAAAAGGCATCATAAATATTCCGACGAAGACCATCGCCGGAATCGCGCCTATCCAGTAGAAGTGGCTGGTGGCGATGCCGTACTTCGCGCCCGAAGCGCCCATGCCGATGACTTCCTGCGCGCCGAGGTTGGCCGAAATGAAAGCCAGTCCCGTTATCCACGCCGGTATCGAGCGGCCCGATAAAAAGAAGTCGGTGCTCGTCTTCATGTATCGCCGCAACGCAAAGCCTATCCCCAGGACGAACACGAAGTATATGACCATAATGGTCCAATCAATAGCGGTCAGTTGCAATACTTTGGCTCCGATTTTGATTTTTATTGGTTTGAAAGAATATCAGTCTGGCGGAGCTTAGCCAAACGGTTTTGGTTTCGCAACGCTTTGAGTCGGTGATTAATCGCGAGGGAAGCTCACAGGGCCATTCCGAATCTGTTATGATATGTCGCTGCTCAGAATCCGTCTTTCAGAGATCAGACTATGAAAACTGCTCGCATTGTATTCGCGTGGATGGCTTTGTTGATGGCTGTGCTCATTGGAACGCCAGCGCCCCGCGCATCGGCACAGAATGCCGAGCCTTTCAAAGCGGAGCTTGTGATTCGCGCCGATCAGCCTAAAGGCACTATCAATCGAAACATCTATGGCCACTTCGCCGAACACCTTGGGCGGGGAATCTACGACGGCTTATGGGTCGGCGAAAACTCATCTATCCCAAACACGCGCGGCATCCGAAATGATGTCGTGGCAGCGCTGAAGAAATTAAACATCCCCGTGTTGCGCTGGCCCGGCGGCTGCTTTGCTGACGAGTATCACTGGCGCGACGGAATTGGCCCGCGCGACAAGCGCCCTCGACGGATTAACACTATCTGGGGCGGCGTCATCGAAACGAACGCCTTCGGCACGCACGAGTTTCTGGACTTGTGCGAGATGATCGGGGCCGACGCTTACATCGGCGGCAACGTCGGCAGCGGCTCGCCGCAGGAGATGATGGAATGGGTCGAATATATAACTTCTGACTCGGATTCCGCGCTGGCAAATCTGCGCCGCCAGAACGGGCGCGAAAAGCCATGGAAGCTCGCCTTCTTCGGCGTTGGAAATGAGAACTGGGGCTGCGGCGGCCAAATGCGAGTAGAGTATTACGCGGACCTATTTCGCCGCTACTCCACATTCATCAAGAACTTTTCAGGAAACCGCGTTCAGAAGATCGCAAGCGGAGCCAACGAAGGCGATTACAACTGGACGGAGGTGATGATGTCCGAGGCCGCGCGGCAGATGGATGGGTTGTCGCTGCACTTCTACACGCTGCCGACCAGCAACTGGGAGCGAAAAGGCTCGGCCACAAAGTTTGGCGAAGCGGAGTGGCACTCGACGCTCGCACGGACGCTTCGCATGGATGAGCTGATTCAAAAGCACAGCGCGGTAATGGACAGGTACGATCCCGAAAAACGTGTCGGCCTGATGGTTGACGAGTGGGGCGCGTGGTATGACGCGGAGCCGGGAAGCAAAGGGATTCTCTTTCAGCAGAACAGCCTGCGAGACGCAATCGTGGCCGCCATCAACCTGAACATATTCAACCGGCACAGCGACCGCGTGCGGATGGCCAACATCGCGCAGATGATAAACGTGCTACAGGCGATGATCTTAACCGATAAAGAAAAGATGATTCTCACGCCGACCTATCACGTTTTCGAGATGTACAAGGTTCATCAAGGGGCGACGCTGATACCGGTCGAGTTGACCGCGCCGGAATACAGATTCGGGCAATCTTCAATCCCTTCGCTGAATGCATCGGCTTCGCGCGACACGTCCGGGAGGATTCATCTTTCGATAGCAAACCTCGATCCGAACCGTTCGGCGCAAGTATCAATGAAGCTCACGGGCGCGCCCGCGAAAAAGATTACGGGCCGCGTGCTGACTGCTCCTGCGATAAACTCTATCAACACCTTCGATAATCCCGACACGGTCAAGCCCGCGCAATTCACCGGCATTCAGATTCAAGGCGAACAGATTACGTTGAGCTTGCCGTCAAAATCCGTAGTCGTGTTGGAAATCCAATGAGGCAGCGTTGAAATAAAGAAAACGCCAGACGGAGCGATGCTTGCAATTCTGTTTTCATTTCAATCGCTCAGGCTCTGCAAGCGATAGATAGAACCGAAGGGGAAACGTATGAATTCTCGAAGACATTTTGTTGCTGCTGTCGCCGCCGCTTTCATCTTACTATCAACCGCCAGCTTGTGTTCGGCGCAGCAGCCGACACTCACGCCATATAAAGCGAGCGGCATTTACAGCATCGGCGAAAAGGTCGGCTGGACGGTCACATTGCCAAAGGGGGCTTCTCCGACAGGCGATTACACCTACACCGCCAAGAAAAACAATCAGGATGTGATCAAGACCGGGAGGCTCGATTTTTCATCGGGCCGCGCTACGATTGAAATGACTCTCAATGAGCCAGCAATGGTCTATGTTCAAATCTCGCCTCCACCCAGTTCGGGCAAAGAGATAATAGTCGGCGCGGCTGTCGCGCCTGAAAAGCTGAAGCCTTCTGTGCCCCGTCCGAAAGACTTCAACCGGTTCTGGGAATCGAAGATTAAAATGCTCAAGGCGATTCCTGAAGACGCCGTCCTCACTCCAAAAGAGAGCGGCAAGCCGGACATCGAGTACGCAATAATCAGAATGAACAACATCAATGGCGCGCACATCTATGGCCAGATTGCCAGGCCTAAAAAGCCGGGCAAGTTTCCTGCGCTCGTCATCTTTCAATGGGCCAGCCCGCCTTACCCTTTGCAAAAACAGTGGGTCACGGACCGCGCCGGCGAAGGGTGGCTCGCGCTGAACATTGAGCCACACGACGTGCTGCCCGACCAGACGCAGTCGTACTACGACGCGCTGCCGCAGGAGCTTAAGAACTATCATATGATCGGGCGTGACGACCGTGACAAGAATTATTTCCTGCAAATGTATCTGGCCGATTACCGCGCTGTAGATTACATTGCGAGTCGCCCCGATTGGGATGGCAAAACGCTCGTCGTGACGGGAACGAGCATGGGCGGCCAGCAGAGCCTCGCAGTCGCGGGGCTGCATCCTAAAATCACGCACGTCATCGTCAACGAGCCTGCCGGATGCGATACGAACGGGCCGCTTCATGGCCGCGCGTCGGGTTATCCGAACTGGCCTTCTGACAATCCGAAGATTATGCGGACGGCGCTCTATTTCGACCCGGTCAATTTCGCTTCTCGCATCAAAGCAACCTCCCTTGTTGCAATTGGCTTTGTTGATACGGTCACTCCGCCTGTTGGCATCTGGATAGCTTTCAATCAAATCAAAGGACCTAAAGAAGCCGCCCCGATGATTGATTCGCCGCACAACCATCAGGCCACGCCGGAACAGCAGCGCCCATATACCGTGCGCTCGGCAGAATGGCTGAACGCGCTCGTTCGCGGCGGCGAAGTCAAACCCAACCGGCAACGCGCAGATGCTGTGATAGAAAGCGACCTCGCTATTGCTCGAACCGACGAGAACTCTCTCGTTGCACATGCTCAGTTGTTGGAGAAAGCGAGGAAAGGCCCCATTGATATTTATTTCCTGGGCGATTCCATCACAAGAAGATGGGGAACGAGCGATGCTCAGTATAAAGAGTTTCTGGCAAACTGGCGTCAGAACTTTTTCGGCTGGAATGCCGCCAACTTCGGCTGGGGCGGCGACACGGTTCAAAACATTCTCTGGCGAATCAAAAACGGCGAGCTAGATAATGTCAATCCGAAAGTCATCGTCTTGCTCGCAGGCACGAACAATGTTGGCAATCAGCCTTCTCAAGGGGACAAGGACCCAAGAGTTGCTGAAATCACGAATGGGATCAAGGCAATCTTAGAGACCTGCGAGCAGAAGGCTCCCGGCGCAACGATTGTGCTGATGGGGATTACTCCGCGCAACGATAATCTCGCCGTGATGCCCCTCATCAACAAGGTCAACGAACGGATAGCGAGACTCGCCGATGGCAAAAAGATCAGGTACCTGAACATCAACGACAAGCTTGCGGATAAAAAAGGCAGACTGTTTGAAGGGATGGCCAATCGCGATGGGTTGCACCTCGACGTAAAAGGGTATCAGGTGTGGGCGGACGCGCTGAAACCTATATTCACCGAATTGCTTGGCCCGCCTGCGAAAGAAGACCACGCCCCGCCGCCCACAGGAGATCCAGGCGTAAAGAACGTCACACCGCCGTTGCGCCCATAGATTTGGTCAGAGAGTCTGGCTGTCGTGCTTCGGCGTGTTTGAATCGGAAGAGATGAATATGAATGGGCTGGTTTCATATAGATGGCTCCTTATTGGCACTTAGTATTGCCCGAAATCATTTGAATTTCAAACTGGGGATTTGCATAATTCAGAAGCTCGATTCGGTTTCTTACTGCGGATTGAACAGTCGTCGTTGAATAAGGCTGCGGAACTTGCTTTGACGGTTGAGAGGCATCCACAATAAGCGGCAGCAGTGTTAGAGCACGGAGCAGGTCATCAATCATAAGCGCACATGACCAAAGCGTTACAAAAGGACCAATTAGTTTGCGCTGATCTTCTACGCAAGCTTGCGCCTTTTGATTGGAGCCGGATCTTTGCAGCAACCAGAGCTGGAATCATTTTACGAAAGGAGTTGAATCATGCCTGATGACAAATACACTCCGCGACCCGAACACAAATTCAGCTTCGGCCTTTGGACCGTAGCCAATCGCGGGCGCGACCCCTTTGGCGAAGCTGTCCGCCCTCAGCTTGCGCCTAACGACGCTGTGCGGCTTCTGGCTGAAGTAGGCGCCTGGGGCGTCAACCTCCACGACAATGATCTCGTGCCCATTGACGCGACTTCGCAAGAGCGTGACCGAATCGTGCGCGAATTCCGCGCTGCCTGCGAACAGAACGGCATAGTAGTTCCAATGGCGACCGTGAATCTTTTCTACGATCCGGTCTTTCGCGACGGCGCGTTCACGGCAAACGATCCGCGAGTGCGGGCCTATGCCGTGCAGAAGACTATGCGCGCCATGGATTTGGGAGCGGAACTCGGAGCGAAGATATTCGTGCTGTGGGGAGGGAGAGAAGGAACAGAGACAGATGCCTGTCGCCGAGCAGATGAAGCAATCAAGCGGCTGCGCGAAGCTGTGAATTATCTGTGCGAGTACAGCCTTGATCAAGGATACGGCTACAGGTTCGCACTGGAAGCCAAGCCTAACGAGCCTCGCGCAGACATCTATATGCCGACGACGGGAGCGTATCTGGCTTTTATTGAGACGCTAGATCACTCTGATATGGTAGGAGTAAACCCTGAAGTGGCGCACGAGCACATGGCAGGATTGAATATGACGCACTCGGTGGCGCAGGCTTGGGAAGCAGGGAAGCTGTTTCACATTGATCTGAACGATCAGATACCAGGCCGATACGATCAGGATTTGCGATTTGGATCAGCGAATCCGAAGGCGGCATTCTGGCTGGTGAAGTTTCTGGAGGATGTAGGCTACGACGGGCCGAGACATTTCGACGCGCACGCATACAGGACAGAGGATTACGAAGGGGTGAAAGAGTTTGCGCGTGGGTGCATGCGAACTTACCTGATATTGAAAGATAAGGCGGCGCGATGGAATGCGCATCCGGAGATCAAGAGGCTGCTTGCGGAAATCGCGGGAAAGAATGAAGTGGGATCAGGGGTGGGGAAGTATGATAAAGAGAGATCGGCTTCGCTTCTGGCGCAAGACTTTGATCGCGCGGCGCTCGCTTCAAAGGGGCTTGAGTACGAGCGGCTCGATCAGCTAACCATAGACATCCTCCTTGGCGTTGATTAACCCGGAAAGTTAGTTTTTACTGTCTGAGCAATTTACCAATTAAGGGTTTGAAAACTTATGCCCGGAAATACAACAAAGTTTTTGCGCTTTGCAATTCTCATCCTCGCTGTAGTGTTTGTCGCTAGTGGCGGCGCTTGTAAAACCAAATCCGGCAAGCTGCGCATAGGGCTTTCGATGGATACGCTGAAGGAAGAGCGATGGCAGCGCGACCGCGATCTTTTCGTGCAGCGGGCTGAGGAGCTGGGCGCAGAAGTCCTTGTCCAATCCGCAGACGGCAACGACGCTGTGCAGGTGCAGCAGGCTGAAAACCTGTTGACGCAAGGCGTGGATGTGCTCGTCATCATACCGCACAATGGCGAGGTCGCCGCTTCGATTGTTGATTCCGCTAAACGCGAGAACGTGCCGGTCATCTCTTATGACAGGCTTGTGCGCAACAGCGAGCCTGACCTTTATATATCGTTTGACAACGAAAAGGTCGGCGAGTTGCAGGCGCGCTATCTTCTGGAGCGCGCGCCCAAAGGCAACTACGTGCTGATAGGCGGCGCGCCTACCGATAACAACGCCACGCTGTTTCGCAAAGGTCAGATGAACGTCTTGCAGCCCGCGATTGATCGCGGCGACATACGCGTCGTTACAGACCAATGGGCGAGGGATTGGTTGGCGAGCGAAGCGCTTCGCCACATGGAGAACGCGCTCACGCAGGCCAACAACAATGTCGTCGCCGTCGTGGCCTCAAATGACGCAACGGCGGGCGGCGCGATTCAGGCGCTCGAAGAGCAAAAGCTTGCAGGCAAGGTGCTGGTTTCCGGCCAGGACGCTGACCTCGCCGCCTTGCAGCGCATCGTCGCGGGCACTCAAACGATGACGGTTTATAAGCCGGTCGCGCAACTCGCGCGCCGCGCAGCTGAAGCCGCAGTCGCGTTGGCTAAGAAAGAAAAAGTCGAAACCAACGCCGCGATTAACAATGGTAAGGTAAATGTTCCTTCGATCCTGCTTGAGCCGATTGTTGTTGATAAGAGCAACATAGTTGATACGGTGGTGAAAGACGGATACCAGAAGATGGACGAGATCTACAGGAACGTTCCACCCGAGCAGCGACCCAAGCAGTAGGTGGCGGGTCAGGGGTGGAGCGTAGGGACAGAATGGCGGTGTCCTGGAATAGGCTCTGGAAGCCGCTTTCAAGGCAGCAGTTGTTCTGGTTTTGGCTCCTAGTAGGAGTAAGCGATGACCGGGAGTAATGCCCGCGCTCCGATACTTGAGATGCGCGATATGACGAAGACCTTCCCGGGCGTGCGCGCTCTCGACGGCGTGACGTTCGATCTATTCGCCGGAGAGATTCACGCGCTCGTGGGCGAAAACGGCGCGGGTAAGTCAACGCTGATGAAGGTGCTCGGCGGCGTCTATCCGTATGGTAGTTACGACGGCGAGATTCTGATTGACGGCGAGGTGCGCCGCTTTCACAGAGTGCGTGAGTCGGAAGAGGCGGGCGTCGCTATCATCTTTCAGGAGATGTCGCTCGTAAAAGACCTCAGCATCGCCGAAAATATCTTTCTCGGGCGTGAGCCGCGCAGCTTTGGCATCATTCGCTGGGAAGAGCTTTACAGCCGCGCGCAGAACCTCCTCGACGAGCTTCACCTTCCGGTTGACCCGCGCACTCCCGCTGGCCAGCTAGGTATAGGCCAGCAGCAACTCGTCGAGATCGCGAAGGCGCTGTCGCAGCAGGCGCATATACTTGTGCTCGATGAACCGACAGCAGCTTTGACCGATGCAGAAGTGGAAACGCTTTTTCATATCCTCGACAAGCTCCGCTCGCGCGGCGTCGGCATGATTTACATATCGCACAAGCTCGATGAGGTCTTTCGCATGTCGGACCGCATCACGGTCTTGCGCGACGGGCGAACGGTTGCGACCGACGCGACGAAGGAGTTGGACGAGCCTCGCGTCATCGCGCTCATGGTCGGGCGCGAGGTCGGCGACATTTTCCCTGAAGCGGGCCACGAGCGCGGCGAGGCTATCTTTGAAGCGCGCAACATCACGGTAGAAGACCCGAACATGCCCGGCAAAATGTTGGTGCGCGACGTGAGCTTTTCGGTGCGGAAAGGCGAGGTCCTAGGCATCGCAGGTCTTATGGGCGCGGGCCGCACAGAGCTTCTAATGGCAATCTTCGGCGCGCACGAGGGGCGCAGGGGCGGCGAAGTTCTGATTGAAGGAAAACGAGTGACAATTGCTCGGCCTTCGGACGCAATCAGGCATGGAGTGGGATTTGTCACTGAAGACAGGAAACGGTTCGGTCTCATCCTCAACCAGACCATACTGAAAAACATGACGCTGGCGTGTTTGAAAAGTCTCGCGCGCCGTTTCATCACGGACGAGCACGCAGAGGTTGTGGAAGGCGAGCGCGCAATGAAGGATTTGAGAGTCAAAGCCAATTCAGTGTTCACTGAAGTCGGGACGCTTTCCGGGGGCAACCAGCAGAAGGTTGTGCTGGCGAAGTGGCTGCTGACGAAACCGAAAGTATTATTCTTGGACGAGCCGACGCGCGGCATTGACGTAGGCGCGAAGCAGGAGATTTACGCGCAGATCAATCGCCTCGCGCGCGAGGGGCTGGCCATCGTGCTCGTTTCGTCTGAATTGCCCGAAGTGCTTGGCCTGTCAGACCGCGTGATAGTTCTGCACGAAGGGCGCGTGACGGGAGAGTTCAGCCGCGCGGAAGCGACGCCCGAAAAAGTCATGGCCTGCGCGACGGGCCACGTCCACAACTCATAATCAGTTGCCAGTTGTCAGTTGCTGGTTGGTTGCAGGTTACCGAAATAACGATAAGCAGACTTACAACCAGCAACTGGCAACTACTGGGGTATTGTTATGGCCGATGGAGCCAACGAACCTGTCATAAGTCGCCCTCCCGTCACCGCTGACACGGTTGTTCAAAAGAATCGTGGCGGGATCAAGATTTCCACCACAGCTCTGCGCGCTTACACGATGGTCATCGCGCTCGTGGTCGTCTGGCTGCTCTTCACCTGGGCGACGGACGGGGTCTTCCTCTCAGCGCGCAACTTCTCGAATCTGATGCGGTCAACGGCTGTTACGGGTGTGCTTGCTGTAGGCATGCTTATGGTCATCGTGACCGGGCAGATTGATCTTTCGGTCGGCTCGGTTGTCGGACTCACTGGCGGCATCGCAGCCATTGCTCTGACCTGGCTCGGCTGGGGCCTGATCCCATCAATCGCTGTGGCCCTCGCGGTCGGATTAATTATCGGCGTGATGCAAGGCGCGCTCGTGGCGTATGCGAACGTACCTGCCTTCATAGTCACTCTCGGAGGGCTGCTCATCTGGCGCGGTCTCATTAAAGGTATCAGCAAAGGCAACACCATTCCCATACAGCCTCGCGCGTTTAAAGACATAGGGCAAGGTTATATTTCTGCGGTCGTGAGCATGGCGATTGCTGCACTGGCCGTAGCAATCATCGTGTGGCTCAACGTCCGTCGAGTCCGAGCGCGGTCGCGTTATGGATTGGCCGCGACGAGGAAGACTGAAACCGTTCTGCGAATCCTTGCTCCTTCAGTAGTCATCATAGGTTTCATCCTAGCTTTGAACTCTTATGCGGGCGTTCCGATTCCTGTGATCATCCTGCTCGCGGTTGGGCTGTTGGGGGCATTTCTTACAAGGAACACGATCTTTGGCCGCTACCTTTATGCGATTGGCGGGAACGTCGATGCGGCGCGGCTTTCCGGGATAAGCGTGCGACGGCACATTCTGGCCACGTTCTGTCTGATGGGAACGCTCGCGGCGATAGCGGGCATCGTCTACACGGCGCGCGTAGGCAGCGGCGCGCCCGATGCGGGCGTTCTTCTTGAGCTTGACGCAATCGCGGCCTGCGTCATCGGAGGCGCGAGTCTGATGGGCGGGCGCGGCACTATCTTCGGCGCGTGCCTGGGCGCGCTCTTTATGGCGAGCCTCGATAATGGAATGTCGCTCAAGAACATTCCCGATTTCACGCAAGACATCGTCAAAGGCGCGATTCTTGTCGCCGCCGTCGGATTGGATATGCTCTGGCGACGCAAAAGCGGATAGCAGCTATGGTCAATATGACTATGCAGACCGGAAGCGGAGGAATGAATTTGCGGAACACGATTGTATATTGGCTATCGAGCAAAGGCTTGTTATTCGCTTTCATCTTGTTGGGCCTTTTCGAAATCAACGGCTCCGCGATGGCTCAGCAGGTGATGGGCGACCCCCAAGACATAAGCCAAGAGTTTGCAAAGCTTGAGAATACCTATTATGTCGGCAACCGCGTTGTGTCATTCGATGCTGCGACCGGCATCGGCGCTCTTGAATGGAAGCGGTATGCGCGTCGGCCCGCGTACAGCTTCAATAAGATTGATAAGGGGCTTTCGCCCGACGCGCCGAATGAATTTCCATCCGAATACGACGCCGCTCCTGTGCTGACGTTTGCAATCGAGTTCGTTTCACCGAAGACCATTCGCCTCCGCATGAACACAAGCGAAGGAGCTTTGCGCAATGAGCCATCGCTGATGCTTGTCGGCGCGCCCGCAAAGGATACATCGTGGAAAGTTGAGCAGAACGACAAAGCCATAACTTACCGAAACGCATACGGCTCGGTGAGTATAATCAAAGACCCGTGGCGGATTGAGATTCGTGACAACGCGGGCCGTCTGCTCACGAGCACGCAAAACAGGAACGACCTGAGCAGCTTCTTCTCTCCGCTGCCATTTTCGTTCGTCCGGCGCGCAACCGATTTCGGGCGAAGCGTCGCCGCCGTTTTCAGCCTCTCGCCCGATGAAAAAATCTTTGGCTGCGGCGAGTCATTCACGCGACTCAACAAGCGCGGGCAGAAGCTCGTGCTTTACACGCGCGATGCGATGGGCGTTCAGAATTCGTGGATGTATAAGCCTATTCCATTCTTTATGAGCAGCAACGGCTACGGCATGTTCATTCACACCTCAACGCCTGTGACGCTCGACGCAGGGCATACGTTCGATCAAAGCAACGCGATTTACGTCGGGGACGACGCGCTCGACCTGTTCGTCTTTCTCGGCAGCCCGAAAGAGGTTCTCTCTGAATACACGGCGCTCACAGGGCGCAGCCCGGTTCCGCCCCTATGGTCGTTCGGCTTCTGGATGAGCCGCATCACTTACAAGTCCGAAGATGAAGTGCGCGACGTTGCGGCGAAGCTCAGGCGGTATCGAATCCCCAGTGACGTTATTCATCTCGACACCGGATGGTTTGAGACCGATTGGCGCTCTGATTATAAGTTCTCAACTTCGCGGTTCCGCGACCCGGCGCGGATGATTGCTGATTTGAAGCGACAGGGGTTTCACATAAGCCTCTGGCAGTTGCCATACTTCACGCGCAGGAACCGGCTCTATGATGAGATAGTCAACTCAGGCTATGCCGTGCGCGAGACCGGCGACGGGCGGCCTAACGAAGACGCGACTCTGGATTTCAGCAACCCCGCGACCGTGAAGTGGTATCAAGGGCAAATCGCTACTCTCTTGAAGCTCGGAGTCGGGGCGATCAAAGTTGATTTTGGCGAAGGCGCTCCTGCCAACGGATTGTACGCGTCGGGCCGCACGGGGTTTTACGAGCACAACCTGTATCCGTTGCGTTATAACAAAGCGGTTGCGGACATCACTAAAGAGGTCACGGGCGATTCGATAATCTGGGCGAGAAGCGCGTGGGCCGGGAGCCAGCGTTACCCTGTGCATTGGGGAGGCGACGCTGAAAACACGAACTCCGCTATGGCCGCCGAGCTGCGCGGGGGATTGTCGTTCGGCCTTTCGGGCTTTACCTATTGGAGCCACGACGTGGGCGGCTTCGTCAACCGCGCGCCGCGGGACCTTTATCGCAGGTGGTTAGGATGGGGCGTGCTAACTTCGCACACGCGCGCGCACGGCGCTCCGCCGCGCGAGCCGTGGGAGTATGATGAAGCATTCGTCGAAGATTATCGTCGCGCGGTTGAATTGAAATATTCGCTGATGCCTTACATCATCGCGCAGGCCAAAGACTCGTCAGCGCATGGGTATCCGATGATGCGGGCGTTGTTCTTCGAGTACCCTGACGACCCGACATCGTGGCTCATAGAAGACGAATACCTGTTCGGCTCTGACCTGCTCGTCGCCCCGCTGATTGAAGAAGGCGACAGCCGCAGGGTTTATCTGCCGCCGGGCGCGTGGATTGATTATCAAACGGGCAAAGTCTATCGCGGGGCAGCGTGGCACGTGGTAGCGGCTGGCCAGATTCCCGTCGTGCTGCTCGTGAAAGATCACGCCGTCATTCCACATGCGGCTGTGGCGCAGAGCACGTCGCAGATTAATTGGAACGAGATCGAGTTGCGAGTCTTCAGCGCCGATCATTCATCTGCCACAGGACTTTTCGCGCTGCCGCAGGGGAATCTTCAAACGCTCAGACTTGAAGCTGAGCAGAATGGCTTCGTGGTGAAGGACGACCCTCTACGAGGAAAAATCAGATGGCAGATTAATAAAGTTGAGACTCGATGAGCCGCGATTCACCTGCGCTCAAGCGCCTGTGATCTTAAACGCAACTGCGTGATCGCTCGGCTTTTCAGCAGGCAGTTGAACAACCAGGCCGGTTTCGTTTTGCTTCCATTGCAGCTTTCCGCTGAAGCCGAGCAATTCGACATTTTGAATCTTACCGACCTTATACCTGCTGTTTGTCGCAAGCGGCGCAATCACCGCCTGATTGTCAGGCCAGCCCATCATAAAGGCATAAAGAGTCTGTCCCTTAGTCATGAAGCGAACGTCATCGCTGGTGAGGTCTTTGCGCTTGCCTTCGCTGAATGCTCCCGCCGCCGATGGAGTGCCCGGTCCTTCGCCAAAAATCTTCCAGGGTCGGGTGGCGTAGATGGCCTCGCCATTGACGGCTATCCACTTTGTGATCTCATCGAGAACCTTCATCTCTTCAGAGTCCAGCATCCCGCTGCTCGGCAGCGGAAAATTCAAAAGCAGCGTGCCGTTGCGGCTGACTATATCCACGAGCATATCAATTATTCTCTTGGGCGTTTTGTACTTAATATCTCTCTTGTAGTGCCAATCGCCGATGCAGGTGTCGGTCTGCCAGGGGTTCGGCCAGATGCTTTCGGGAATCCCACGCTCGAAATCGAGCACGCATGTTCCCGCTTCACAATCTTCTCGCCGCTTGCTCGTGTAAACGGCTTCTACCTTTCCACCGTGACGCTGCGCATTCTGATTATAAAAGTGAGCCAAAAGACTCAGCCCCCACTGCTCGAACGGCATCGCGCCATCCGAGTAGAGAAAATCGGGCCGGTACTGGTCAACAAGGTCTCTGATGCGCAGGAACCAGTGGCGCTTCCACGACTCAGGTATACCGTCTTCGTTCCAGGGCAGGTCTTTATAAATAGTCTTCGAGTCGAGATAAAGATCAGCGTATCGCGGGTCGGCTCCGTCATAAGGCACACCAGCATAAGGCCCTGTCTTGTCGCTCCCGCGAGCGACCGAAAACCATTTGTAGGTAATCCACAGATGATCGCTCACCCCGAATCGCAGGCCATGCTTTAATGCGGCTTTGCGAAACAACCCGACGATGTCTTTCTTCGGCCCCATCCTAACAGAGTTCCAGCGTGTATGTTTCGAGTTCCACAGGTCGAAGTTGTCGTGATGCACGCCCATGCTGACGAAGTATTTCGCCCCCGCTTTTTTGTATAGGCCAACGAGGTAGTCGGGGTCGAACCGCTCGCCCTTCCATGTTTGAATCACGTCCTTGAAGCCGAACTTTGAAGGGTGGCCGTAATGCTGGATGTGATACTTGTACTGCTCTTCGCCTTCGATATACATCCTTCGCGCATACCAGTCGCCCTGCTCCGGCGCGGACTGCGGTCCCCAGTGCGCCCAGATGCCGAACTTTGCATCGCGGAACCAGTCGGGGACCCGATATGTTTTAAGCGATTCGCGAGTAGCTTCGAATGGTCCCGATTGAATCTGCGGAATTGTTTCTTCGCTTGCGAAGGCTCGTGTCATCCCAACGCCGGGCACTATTCCCGCCAGCATCTTGATTATGCTTCTTCTCGTGATGAACATTGACCGCTCCACCTGAGTGCTTCCCGCCATCTCTTCATTGTCAAGACAGAATAACAAAAGGCGGCCCTCGCGAGAAGACCGCCCCTGTGATTGAAGTAATAGAGTTGAAGCGGAGAAGGAGGGATTCGAACCCTCGATAGGGGTTTACGCCCCTATAGCGGTTTAGCAAATCAAATCTTTCTTGCCCGTTCTTTTTCTCTCAACCGTTTACACCCGCTTTGATCCGCCTTCTTAGTGCAAATGCACTAAAGATTTTGTGTAAGAGCAATTTTGTGAAATCATAGGTGGCATGAAGCCACCAATGTTTGTTCGATCTTTGACTACTGATGAGCGAAAGCAACTTGAATTGGGGCTGCGCTCTCGCTCGTTGTTTACTCTGCGCCGCTGCCAGATTCTGCTGGCCAGTTCCCGTGGCGAGCGAGTCTAAGTCACGCGCTCGCTCTCTCGGCTGTGCTACACAGACCTGCCGCAATGTGATTCGCGATTTTGAGAGTCGTGGCCTGGATTGTCTTGAAGAAGCTTCAAGGCGCCCAAAGACTGTGCGGCCTGCGGCTTGATTCGACTAAATGCGAGAAGTTGCAGTCATTGCTGCACTCTTCCCCTCGCCAATTCGGCAAGCCTACGAGTCTTTGGACTTTGGAGTTGGCTGCTGAAGTCGCATTTGAGCAGGGACTTGTCGAAAAGCTCGTCAGCCGAGAAGTGATTCGCAAAGCCATCTCCAGACTGGGAGTAAAGTGGAAGCGGGCAAAGAACTGGATCACGAGTCCTGATCCGCAGTACGCATTGAAAAAAAGCAGCTTGAAAGGCTGAAAAAGCTCGCCTCGGCCCGAGAGCGATTGGGTGTTGGGCTATGAAGATGAAACGTGGTGGAGCAGGCTTCATCAGCCTCAACTTCACGCCTGGACTGATTCGGAACCGTTGAGGCTCTTTCAGCTTGAAAAGAACAAAGCAGACCCTGACCCGCTGGCCTTGTGCTGCTACGGGCTGGCGGAGGCGCGACACAGATAAACTGCTGTTGCGATTTGTAGAAGGTCGCCCCGTGAGCCAGGTGACGACCGACTTCCTTGAATGGGTAGTTGGGAAGTTGGCTGAAGAAGGCAAACGGGTGTTGGTTCTGATCTGGGACAATGCCAGTTGGCACAAGAGCCAAAAAGTGAGGAGTTGGATCAAGCAGCACAATAAGAGAGTGAAGCGAGAAGGCGGGGTGCGGATACTTGCTTTGAGACTGCCAATCAAAAGCCCGTGGCTGAATCCAATCGAGCCGCATTGGGTACACGGCAAGCGAGCGGTTGTCGAGCCAGAGCGAAAGCTGACGGCTGAAGAATTGATAAAACGAGTCTGTGACTATTTCAGGTGCGAGCATTATGAGCACCTCAAACAAAATGTTTCTTGAAACTGCACTAGGTCTATTTGACAAACGCATCTATGCGGCCATAGAATCGCCGCACAGTTTGAATGCTTGATTTGAAATTGTGCGAGGTAAAAATTAATGGCTCGTCGGCTCGCTAAAATCTCGCTCGCTTTGTTTTTCATCTGCACTTCAATGCTCAGCGCCTCAGCACAGCAGCGACCACTTGTCACCGAAGACGTTGACATCATAAAGCCGGGAGTCGTTCGCATTGAATCAGGATTCGAGTTTCTTCAAAACCAGACCTTTCCTGTTTCGGGTCTGCGCGGCGACCTGGTGAAGCTGGCCGATACGCGATTGAGCGTCGGGCTTGCCCCTAACGTCGAGTTTCAAATCGAATGGACGTTGCAGAATTTCCTCTCTATAAACAGACGAGGCCCGTCGGCTGTGCCGCTCAAGCTCGGCGCGAACGAAGCAGACACGAATGATGTTGGCGATGCGACACTGTGGATGAAGATAAAACTGCGCAACGAATCTCGGCGCGCGCCCGCGCTCGGCTTTCGCTTCGGCGTTCAGTTGCCGAATACGAACGAGACTTTGGGCATCGGCACGAACACGCTGAACTTTTACGCGACTGTGAATGCAGGCAAGCGATTCGCTGATGATAAGCTGAACCTGTTTGGCAATCTCGGACTCGGAATACTCCAGGCGCCGCTTGCAAACTTTTCACAAAACGACGTGTTGATGTATGGGCTTGCGGGAATCTATACTCTTTCGGACAGGCTCAACCTCGTCGGAGAAGTAAACGGATTTCATTCGACGCGAAAGCGCGCGCCTTTGGGCACGGAAGATTTTTCCACCGCGCGATTGGGCGCGCAGCTTCGCGCGCTCGGCGTGAAGTGGTACGGCGCGGGCGTGTTCGGCCTGTCGAAGCGAGCGCCAAAGACTGGCTTCTCGGTTGGAATAATTTACGATTGGGATGCATTCACACCCGTTAAGTGAAGCTCTCAATCATCGAGTGACAGTAGTCGTCTCGCAAGAGTCCAGTGGAGCTACTAAAGTCCCGAATACCTTTTGCTCACTCTACAGGAGGCAAGTTGGATGAAGATTAAGCAGATAAAGCAGTGTGTGATTATTGGAGCGATTGCGTTAATGGCTCTCTATTTCGCAACGAGCGCAATCGCCAGTCAGGAGAAAGCGGCGCAGGACAGACCAGCCGCGCAAGGCGAGAAGAACGCCGAAGAAGTTTACAAGAATGTTCAGGTTCTAAAAGGCGTGCCCGCGCGCCGTTTTATAGGAATGATGCGAACATTCGCGCGCTCGCTCGGCGTTGAGTGTTCTTTCTGTCACGTTCAGGGCGCGTTTGACAGCGACGAAAAACCGCAAAAGCAGACGGCTCGCAAGATGATCCAGATAGTTCACGTTGCAAACCGCGAGCTTGGAGCGGACAAGGTATCCTGCTACACGTGCCATCGCGGGCACGAGGAGCCTGAGCGCATGCCTGAAGCGTTGCGCCCGACAGAAGAGCAGCGGCAGAAAGCGGCTCAGGACACGCGGCCAGCAGAAGAAGCCTTCAAAAACATTCAATCGTTCAAAGGGCGGACCGCTGGCCAGTTGTTGCTTGCGATGTCTTCATTCACAAAGGCGCTCGGAGTTGATTGCAATTACTGCCACGTCGCGGGCGCATTTGATAAAGACGACAAGCCCGCGAAGCTTATGGCTCGCAAGATGCTGGCGATGAGCGGCGCGATTACTAAAGAAGTCTTTAATGGCAAAGGCGGCATCGGCTGCTACACCTGTCACAAAGGACAGACGCAACCCGTGTCAACGCCTCCCGCTCCATCGGACGCTGAAAAGAAGAGTGATGATTGATTTCTTTGAAGCGATAATCACCCGTGTTTGATTATCGAGGGAAAATTACGATGCGGCGCATAGGCTCCTGCCCTTTGCTTTCGGATTGCAGGCCGCTGCGCTCGATGTAAAGGTGCTGCATCCGGCGAATGTGCTTCGGCTGCGGCGATAACTCAACAGGCCGGCGGTGCTCGACCGCTTCGAGCACCGCTTCTTCAACTTCCTGCATCGCTTCTTCTTCGCTCGCGTGCTCGCTCGGTCGCGCCGCGCCGCCGCCAAATACCTCGCTCAAGAAATTTTCCATCTGCGTGAGCGTATTGCTTCGGATGACGTGGACCTCGATGTTGCGCCCGCGCGCCTCTCTGAGCTTTTGCGACTGTCGCTTGGCGTGCGACTTCAATGTCAACAGCACGTCCGCTTCGCCTATGTCAGTCGTTATCACAGCGGGCACGTTAAGCTCGTGAATGGCTCGCTCCAGTCGCTCGCGGCTTATTGCATAAGGATAAATCTTCAATCGCTTGCCGCGTTTCTCGCGCGACCTCTCTTCGCGACGGCGGCGCGACGGCTCGCCTCGTTCCGCGCGATAACCCGCATACTCTGTCTCTGCCTGCGCAGGCTCAGGCTCGGTGATTGACACCTGCCCGCGCTCGCCCCGCTCGCGGATTTCAGTGCCGGGCAGGTATCCCCTCAGCATCGCGTCAACGGCTTCGGCCACATCTTTGTGAATCGCGAGCCGGTCTTTGTGCTGAATCTCGATGAGCACGTCGAAAGTCGGCGGCGCTTTGCGCTCAAGCACTGTCTTTTGAGTGCCGCGCCGCCGGGCTTCTTCATCCGAAAGCGTCACGGGCTGAATGCCGCCAACCAAATCCGAAAGCGTAGGATTGATCATCAAATTCTCAAGCGTGTTGCCGTGAACCGTCGCTATCAACTGAACGCCACGCTCCGCGATAGTGCGCGCGGCCAATGCTTCCTGCGCCGTGCCAATCTCATCAATCACTATCACTTCAGGCATGTGGTTTTCGACGGCTTCAATCATCACGGCGTGCTGGTGCTCGGGGTCGGGAACCTGCATTCGCCGCGCTCGCCCGATTCCGGGATGCGGAACGTCACCATCGCCTGCTATCTCGTTTGATGTGTCAACGACTATGACTCGCTTTTCGAGATCATCGGCGAGCACGCGCGCGGCTTCGCGCAGGAGCGTAGTCTTGCCGACGCCGGGCTTTCCCATCAGCAGGATGCTTTTGCCCGATTCCACTATGTCGCGGATTATGTCGACAGTGCCATAGATCGCTCGGCCAACGCGGCACGTAAGCCCTACGATTTCTCCGAGCCGATTGCGCATCGCAGAGATTCGATGCAAGGTGCGTTCGATGCCTGCGCGGTTGTCGCGAGTGAAGTGGCCCACGCGACTTGCTACGTATTGAATGTCTTCGCGCGTGACGAGCGCGTCGGTCAGATAGAGCGCGCTTCCGGGATAGCGCGCTTCGGGCTGTCGGCCAAGATCGAGCACGACCTCAATGAGCGATTCGATGTTGCCCGCGCGCGAGAGCGATTCGCGTATGTGCGGCGGCAATACGATCATCAGTAAATCGAGATTGTCTGTAGACACATACTCGCCTTCGTTTATGGTCGTGACCATTGCCGCTCCTTTTGCGAAGTCCGAAAGAACAATCTTTCAACGAGCGTCACTGTGATGAGTTTACTACGAACAAACGGCGGTTGTCAGTGGTCGGTGGTCAGTTATTGATTGTTTGCACACTGTGCTTATATCCGGCTTTGCTAAATAATGCGTTGTACAACTGACCACCGATCACTGACAACCGACAACTAATCAAGGAATGATGCTTGCCTGTTCAACTGGTGGTTCGAGTCTGTTTGCTTGATAGCCCCCCGCGAATTTACACCTTTTGCATCAGATAGCTGCCTCCGGCGCTAAAGGATGCTCGTGTTTTGCCCGAAAGTACCGAGAAGTGTAAGTAATTAACTGCCATATTTTGTAACCATATGTTTCGCCAGATGATGATTACAACTCAAAAAAGCAGGCGCGGCGAGCGCGGATTCTCAGTCATTGAGATGTCAGTTGTCCTCTTAATCATCGCTATTGTGGCGGCTTTTGTCGTACCAAAGGTCGTCGCTTACATGCGCGACTATCGCCTCGGCGTGGGCGCTCGCAACGTTGCGACCGCGCTCCAACGCGCGCGCTACCTTGCGACTTCAAACAACACGCGCGCAGGTGTCCTTGTGTCAGAGACGCAGAAAGTCGAAATCAAGCAGTTCGATCCCACAGGCAACGCCGAGCCTAAAACAATGGGAACCATTCAGATGCCCGAAGGCATAACGATCTCCGAAGATGCCCCTAGAGAAGTATCATTCGATGGTCGCGGCCTTGTCACCCCCCTGCCGACACAAAGCCAGACCTTTCGCGTCAACGGAGCAAACGGCTACTACATGATCGTGACCGTCTCGCCTACAGGGCAGGTCATGCTCTCCGACGCCACGCGCGACGACAGCTTCTAACGTTGTCCGGTAGCGCAAGCGACACGCAGCCGCAGCGCCGAACCTGAAGATTGGCAACGAAAATGATTCTACCGATTTTTGCATCACGCCATGCAGACCGCATCTCTCAATCATCGGGTCACTCAGATGAGAGCGGCTTCACGCTGATAGAAGCCGTCATAGCCATGCTCGTAACGGTCATCGGGCTTGTGAGCATCGCCGGAATGTTCAGTCTCGCCATGAAGACCAATGCAAGCTCGCGCAACTTCACGACGGCGACGACCTTCGCTCAGGACAAGCTCGAACAGCTCGGCGCGATTTCGTTTCAGCGGCTCGTTGACCCCGCGAAGATGCGAACGAACCCGAACGCTCACGGGCCAGATGATATGTACGCGGCGGGCAGCCTCGATCAGGACGTGTGGGGACCCGAAGGCGCGTACTATTTCGACAAGATAATCATCGCGGGCCGAAATGACGTTGAGCCTGAAGGGACAGTGACGATTGTCGCTCCAGACGGCACTGCTGAAACCAGAAGGCCCGACGGCACGGTCGTTCCCGGAAATCCGTTCGGTCCGGACCGCATAAGCTACTCGCGCCGCTGGGCGATTATTTCCAGCAGCGAAGAAGACCCGGCCAACCGCAGGTTGACAATCGCCGTGCGCGTCAAGAGCGAAAACGCGCCGACGGGCAAGACTCCTGAGCAGGTTGATCTCTACACGGTGATGACGAATCAGTAAAACAGTGGTCGCGTTCGGCAATAAAGGAGGCCAGCGATGAAGGCAAAAGGCAATAATGACAATGCAGTGACGTGGCGATGCGGCGCAGGTGAGCGCGGGTTCACGCTGACGGAATTGATAATTGCGATGATGGTCTTCACGGTCATTGCGGGCGCAGTGGTCCTTCTTTTAGGCAAGAGCCAGAACATCTTTCGCACTGAACAGGGCGTTTCCGAAATGGACCAGAACGCGCGACTGATGATGGATTTTCTCACGCGCGACATTCAGCAATCGAAAGAGAACGGACTCGGACTCGGCGAAAAATTCCGCTCAATCTATTCAACTAACGGCGTTGACGGCGCGACAGATGAAGTCACGATTGTTTCATCCGACACTGAATCAAAAATCCCGCACTCGTCACTGCCGCTATTTGCCGCCTCGGCTCGCCCCTTCTCTGTAAGAGACGGCTACGTTGAAGTGATGCCGAACGGCGCGGCCCGCGCTAATCCTGAATCTGTTATAAACACAATCACGCCGAACGAAGAGTTTATCATCAGCAGCATTCACGAAGGCGGCTCTGTCCAGTTCGATTTCATAAAGGTGAAAGATGTGAAGCTGACGCGCGACGGCACAATCGGCGTGAGCTTCGATTCAGTTCAGCATCGCGGCGTCGAGCCTGAATTTGCCTTTGGTGACCCTTACGAGAAGGGCGCGTTCACAATGCGACCCGTTACCATAAAGCGATACTTTGTTGACCGCACTGATCAAGAGCATCCGACCTTTGCGCTTTCGGTCAACGACAGCCCGCCTATTGCTATTGCCCGCAACGTCATGGCGTTCCAACTGCGCTACCTCGAAGTGCGCGACGGCGAAATGGAAGGGCAGTGGGTTAAATCACAGAACATCTCGCGCGAGTACAAGACCCTTGCGATTGAAGTCTCGCTGACGGCGCGCACAGAGATCAAGGGCGACAATCAGGCCGAGCGAGTGGTGACGCTTGCCAGCGTCGTTCGTCCGCGACCAGTTCCCGGCGGCGACTACGGCACATCGAATGGCGGAGGAGGCGGCAGCTCGCCGGGCTTCCCCGGAGATGACGGTGTGCCGGGCGGCGGCTTCCCCGGCGGTTCCGGTGGCGGGCCTCGCGGAGGATTCCCAGGCGATGGAGGTCCCGGATATGGCGGGCCTGGCGGGCCTGGCTGGGGTGACAGCGCAGGCGCGGGCTACGGCGACGGCCAAGGCGGATTCGGCAACGCAGGCTATAACCATCGCAGCAGGCAGATCGGAAAGCAGCCGCGACTCGGCGAGCGACTGAACCCGAAACCGTAAAGCAGGGGGGTAGGGGTCGAGTGTTAAGGGGGCAGGGTCAATTGATTCACTATCTCTGATCCCCTCTTAGGTAGATAAGTGTGATGGGAAACGGAAGCGACGTAGAGAGGGAGCATTTAATCATGAGAACTGACGGCGATTCGAGCACCGAACAAAAGACGACTGCCTACTGCCCACTGCCTACTGCCTACTCTGCCAAAAGCGAGCAAGGCATGGCGCTGGTCGCTGTGCTGCTCATAATGTCGCTGATGGTCATGCTCGGATTGGCCGTAACATTCACCTCAATTTCTGATAAAGCCATTACGTCTAACTTCAAGAATCTGACGAGCGGCTTCTATGCGGCAGAAGCGGGAATAAATAATCTTCGCCGTTTGATTCGCTCTGATAGCTTTGTGCTGATGTCGTTACCCGACCCGCCCGTAGTGAGGGTGGGCGAGCCGACGCTCACGCCCGGCAGCTTCATCGCAGCAGCCGAAGAAGCTCTCAACAAGAAAGAACGTTTCCCGAATCTTTCGGCCTACACGACGAAAGTAAAGATCAAAGATTTTCAGATGCCATATCCTGCGGGCGACACGAACCCGAGACATACGGGCAATCGCGTGCGCTATGTCAACCCGCTCTATCCGCGACTTGGACAGGTCGAGCCTTACTCGGTCTCTTATCGGCTTGAGTCTGTCGGCGAAGGCATCGAAGGGCTGAACGGCTCGGTCACGCTCGTCGAAGAAGGCGTTATCAATTTCCGCCTGCTCGTGAGAGCTGATGGCGGCGGCCTTCGCGTAGGCAGCTTCGCCGAGTTCGCTCTCTATCTTGATAAATTCGACCCGTACAATCCCGAAGGGCCTTTCATCTATCAGGGGCTTGGGCCGGGCGACCGCTTTTCAGGGCGGGTTCACACGAACGAGCGGTTCGGCTTCTGGACGCCAGCCGATGGCTCTGACGCGCCGGTCTTTCACGGTTACGTCACGCAGTCGTACAGGACGGCGAGTTATTACCGCTACGGGGCGGGCGCTCCGCCGCCCCCTGTTGACGCCAACTCAGATGTCGTTGACGGCGTGCTGGTCGCGCCGAAATTCCTCGCAGGGTTTGACCGCGGAGTCGAACCCATACCGGCTGCGGGCAATGCGTTCGATCAGGCGCGCGCAGTGCTCGATGGCGGATACACGCTGTCGGGCGGCCCGCCTACTGACGGCGAGCTTCACCTTGCGCTGCGCTCGGTTGATAATCTGAACAAGTCGCTTGATGAGCCTGACGATCCCGACTCCACGACGCCGAGCCTCGCGAATGGAATATATGTTCCAACCGACGGCGAGACCTTTAGCGGCAGCGGCTTTTATGTCATGGGCAGCGTCGACGACATTCAGTTGAGCGCGGATCCTGTTGCCAACCGGCAGGTCATAAAGATAACGCAGGGCGGGAAGACGACGACCATCGTCATTGACATTGACGCCGACACGACGACGATTGATGCGGGCAATGGCACGCGCACACTGCGCGGGGTTCCGAAAGACCGCTCGATTGTTCAAAAGGGCAATCGCTCTGCCGCATCGCTTTACATTCGCGGAGACATTAATTCGCTGAGAGGGCCGGGCCGAAGCGGCGACGGTCAGCCTATTCCTGCGATTGATTCAAACTTTTCAATCACGGTCACGGCGGGCGGATATGCGAGCGGCAATCGCCGCCGTCCCGTTGTCGGCGGCAATATAACGCTGCTTGGCGATTTGACTTACGAAACGCCTGTGACGGACGCGGCGGGCAATCCCATCAATCCAGATGCCGCAAATGTGCTCGGCATATTCGCGTCAGGCGGGAACATCTTCATACCGGGCGACGGCTCAGCGCCGGATAATTTAACGGTTCACGCATCAATCGCCGCGTTCGAGTTGAAGGACTCAGACGGCAATCCGATTCTTGGAACGAACGGCAGACCTTTTGGCGGGCGCATACGCTCAGATGTTTTGAACTTTGCTGGCAGGCCAGATCGCGGAAACTTCACCGTAGTCGGCGGGGTGCAGTCGAGCAATTATGACAACCTTGGCGTTTACGATGGAAAATTTCATGGCTACCGCTACAAAGGGATTTGGGACCCTCGATACGATCAGGGACAGTCGCCGCCGTTTTATCCCGGTTATGTTGTTGACACAGGCGGTCCGACCGGCACGCCTGTTGTTAAGGCGCAAACGAACGTACCCGTCGTGTTGTCTTACAAACGAATCTATTACGGCTCACAGGACAAGTAACACCGCTCTGGCCGCAGGCGAGAAAGACGAAGCCTTCAGGCTTCGTCTTTCTCGCCTGCGGCCAGAGTTGCAACAGTTCTTGCCAGCTCTGCAAGGCTCACGGGTTTGGAGAGGTGCGCTTGATAGCCTTCATTCAAAACGCGTATGCGGTCTTCGACGCCAGCATAGGCCGTAAGCGCGATGGCAGGAATGTTGCCGCCTTTTTCAGGCTCAAGCTCTCTAACCTGATGAATCAAATCGAAGCCGTCTTCTCCCGGCATAGCAATATCAGCGATTAAAACATCGGGCCGCTCGCTCGCGTCGCTCAGCCGCGCAAGGGCTTCGGCGCAGGTGGCGGCGGTCAAAACTTTTGCGCCCCACTGCTCAAGCGCTACGCTCAGCAACTCGCGCGCGTCTTTCTCGTCATCAATGACAAGCACTGTTATTCGGTCGAGTCGCGGCGCTTTGTCTTGCTGGAGGGGCGGCTCCGGCGCGCTCGCCTGCTTTATCTCAGCCGTGTGGTTTGCATTCAGCAACGGCAGCCTCACTATGAACTTAGAGCCTTTGCCTTCGCCATCGCTACGGGCTTCGACTTTTCCGCCGTGAAGCTCGACTATATGGCGCGCTATCGCAAGCCCAAGACCAAGCCCTCCGGCGCTGCGCGTTGAACCTGTTTTTTCTTGCCGGAAGCGGTCGAAGACGTAAGGCAGAAACTCAGGCGAAATGCCCTCGCCCGTATCGCTCACCGTAATTACCGCCTCGCCGCCCTCGCGCTTCAGTTTTATGTCAATCCTGCCGCCTTCGGGTGTAAACTTCAGCGCGTTCGATAGAAGATTTCCAATCACCTGTTGCAAGCGCGCTTGGTCGCCAAGCACGAATTCAGCCGTAGGGTCCAGCGACACTGTGAGATTAACACCTTTGGTCTGAGTCATCGGGCGAATGGAGTCGAGCTCCGCTTCGATTACGTGAGCTATCGCAGTGAGCTGCTTTTCGAGCCTGAAACTACCTGTGACTATGCGCGAAATTTCGAGTAGGTCGTTTATGAGCTGCGCTTGAAGCGTTGCGTTGCGCTCGATGACTTCCAGCGCATGGGCGAATATCTCTTGATTGCCGCGCTGGCTTTTTAGAATATGAATCCAGCCGAGCACGGCGTTGAGCGGCGTGCGAAGCTCGTGCGATACTGTGGCGAGTAATTCGTCTTTGCTGCGGTTTGCCGCTTCGGCTTCAGCGCGGGCCTGCTGCTCGCGGCGAAGCATCTCGCTCTTGAGCATATTAGCCTGTTCAAGCTCGACTGTGCGCTCTTTGACGCGCTGTTCAAGCTCGGCATTGAGCTTGCGAACCTCTTCTTCAGCGCGCTTGCGTTCCGTGATGTTGCGCAGCAGCCAGCGCAGCATTACCGGCTTGCCTTCAGCATTTCTGATCGGCGCGACCATCATCCCTATATCAAGTGGTTTACCCTCACGCGGGTGCAATCGCGTTTCCATCTCGTTCCCGATGGGCGAGATTTTGCGAGTCAGCCAATTAAGCATTTCCCGAAATTCATGCCGGTGTTCTTCGTCAATGTAGATGGGCAGCGGCTTGCCTATCAAGTATTCTTTCGAGATGCCAATCATGTTGGCTGCCGCGCGGTTCGCCTCAAGAATAGTCCCGTCTACCGTCGTGACCAGATAGCCGTCGGGGGCGAACTCGAACAGGTCAAGGTAGCGGAGCCGCTCGGCCTCGATTTCGCGCTGCACCCTCACGAGTTCCTCGTTCTGCTGGCGCAATTCTTCATCAGCCGTCCGAAGCACTTCATCAGCCGTCCGAAGATCTTCAAGCGCCTCTTGCATCCATAGACTCTCTTCGGGAGACAGGTGTTGCGCGTGCCTGTTGAGCAGCGCCAGTCGCTCTTTGGCGTCCTGTATCTCCTGTGTAAGTTTCTTTTTCCCTCTATCCATCGCGCGTAAAGGCTTGGAATGCGATAGAATCAAAAACGTTCGGTGTAGAGGCACTGTTTGTCGCGAAGAAATTAAAACGTCTTTAACCGATTCAGCATTCTAGTTTGTTCGATTTTCATAATCTCGCAAGCGCCCATTATTTATCCGCTCTAGATGAGCGTTCACCATCTGGTATTGGTCAGGAAAATCTGGCGCTCAGGTCAGATGATTTCTTTTCAGATGATTTCTTCCAGCGGCACATTTTTTACCACTTTCGATCCAATCAGTCAAACAGT
The DNA here is from genome assembly GCA_035575515.1 of Blastocatellia bacterium. Taxonomy (GTDB): domain Bacteria; phylum Acidobacteriota; class Blastocatellia; order UBA7656; family UBA7656; genus DATLXU01. The sequence continues at coordinate 1,668 of DATLXU010000055.1, read as the reverse complement.
TTGTGCGCAACGCCCCTCAGTTATGGGCGGAGTAAGTAGCACAGACTTCAGTCTTTGTATTGATAAGGCTTGCCACAGGCTAAAGCGTGTGCTACATCGCCGCCCATGAGTCGTTACGTTTGTGCTCGGCAGCCGCCCAAGTCTCAGCCGTTATCGCGCAGATCATTATTATTGCGCTGTCCGCTCATGTCTTCCATCATAATTATCACGCCGCGAACGTCTTTGCCTTTGCTGTCGTGGCGCATCAAAGTCACACGACAATCGAATTGTTTGCCGCGGCGATTTATAGTCTGAAGAATCCTTTCGTCGTAATCACTTTTGCCCGAAAGAATCGCTTTGAGCGAAGGCTTCAATTGATTGAGATCAAGACCAAACTCAAGATTGAGCAGGTGCTTTCCGATTACCTCTTCCTGGCGGAGTCCCCAGAAGTTTTCCGACTGGCGGTTCCATATCTCGACGTGCATCTCAGGGTTTATGACGATGATGCCCATGCGCACACTGCTCAGGATTGACGCAAGGAAGTTGTTCACCTGATCAAGCTCGTTTGTGCGCTGGCGCAACTCTTCGTTCATCGCCTCGACCTCCTCGGTGGTTGACTGCTGCTCCTCATTCATCGTTTCGAGTTCTTCGTTCGTTGACTGAAGCTCCTCATTCAACGTCTCAAGCTCTTCGTTCGTGGATTGCAGCTCTTCATTCGTCGTCTCAAGCTCCTCGACGGTTGATTGCAATTCTTCGTAAGCGGTCTCAAGCTCGTGCTTCGAGCGCTGGAGTTCTTCTTCGAGCTTCTTATAGCGCGTCACATCGGTGAAGGTGATACTCACGCCCATCAGAATCCCCTGATTTGACACTAGCGGCGTCACATCAACATCGAGGTAGCGGCCATCCCTGGAACTGAGCTTCCACATCACTTCCTTTTGGCTTACAAGTCGGCGCTCGACATAAGCCTGCTCAATCATCGAGCGCAACTCGACCGGGCGATAGGATATCTCGAGGTCTTGCAGCAATCGCCCGATGTCGCGCTGCGTGATTCCAAACAACACCCGCGCCTGCTGATTGGCCAGCACCAGAAAGCCATTCGCGTCAACTACGATCTGCGCAAGCGGCCCAGTGTCGAAGCTCGTTTCGCGCAGCCGCATGTAATTGGCCAGTTGATTGGCGGCATCGTCCTGACCCGTGTGCGCAAGTATTATCAGCCTGTCGCGGAGGTTGACCTTAGCCACTTTCTGAAATACGCGCCGCTTGAGGTCAATTGGCGTGAATAGGTTCGTGTGCGTCAAAAGCATTTCGGACTTGCCCAAAAACAGGTAGCCCGTTTCGCTCAGCGCAAAGTGAAAGCGGACAAGTATCTTCGTCTGCGCTTCAGCGTTGAAATACATCAGCGTGTTTCGGCAGACCAGAAGGTCCACGCGCGATATTGGCGCGTCCTGAATCAGGTCGTGGCGGCCATAGATGATGGCGCGCCGCAGTTCTTTGCGGAAGACGTAGCGCGAGTCTGTCCTGTCAAAATACTTGTTGAGCAACTCTGGTGGTATAGTCTCGACCTGCTTGGGCGCGTAGGTAGCTGCGCGGGCTGTGGCGAGCGCCTCTTCATCAACGTCTGTGGCGTAAATTTTGACTCGTTCCTTGAACTGCTCCTCGCCCATAAGTTCGGTCATCACCATAGCGATA
>DATLXU010000054.1:0-18588 GCA_035575515.1 Blastocatellia bacterium | reverse complement strand
GAGCCGATGGAAGCTTCGGACCGCCGTTCGATCACATGGCTTTACTTGTGCGCCTCCTTGAGCGATGGCTTGCCGATGTCGGATTCGGCGATTCGTTCGTTGAGCCGCTGTTGCTCGATGAGCGGGGAGAGCAGCAGCAAGTGAGCGGCGCGTATAGGATTGTTAATGATTCGGAAGATTGGCTGATAATGCAGGAGCGTGCTGAAAGCTCGTGGCGGCCACAGTATCGCTTCACGCTTCGACCTTATGAGCTTGGCGATTACGTTGAGATGTGCCGTTATCATCAGACTTCGCCGCAGTCGTCATTCACTCAGAAGCGCACCTGTTCGCGCGCAACTGAAACCGGGCGAATTACTTTGACAGGAATGCGCTTGATTACAACGGCAAAGGGCGAACGGCATGAAAGATTGCTTGCAGACGAAGCCGAGTACGACGCTGCGCTGCGCAAGCATTTTGGAATCGAGCTTGAGCAATCCGCGTGCAGAATGCTCATACGATAATATTTCTGTTTGTTTCTACAGTAGAATAAGCATCTCGCTGAGACGCGCATAGCCAAGGAACCACATGAAAGACGTGATAGCAGAGATAGAAGAGATTGTGAACCGCGAGACGCGGGCGTGGGATACTCAAGACATAGATATGCTGATGACGATCTGGCACCCCGACATGGTCTGGCCCTGGCCGCGCACGCCTCAATCGCATGACCCGATGGATTGGGTTTTAGTCTGGGGTCGCTTCGATTACGACCGCTGGCGAAGCGGCTGGCAACAGTTATTCGACACGCACACGCTCATCCATAATCGAAGAGAGATTAGAAAGATCGTCGTCTCAAACGAAGGTGATGGCGCGTTCGCCGTCGTTGATATTGACACGCTCTGGCGCGACGGCGACGGCAACGACAACCATTGGAAGGGGCGCGTCTGCAAGGTCTATACGAAAATCGGAAGCGAATGGAGATTGATCATGCACACCGGCGCGCTTGAGTATTAATGAGAGATCGTCTGATTGATGCGCTCAGCTTCGGCGCGTGCCTCGTTGATAACCTCTTGCTCGTTCATCGCCGTTAGTTGTCCGTCACGCATAACAACGCGCCCATCAATGATCACGGTCTCAACATCGCTTGCGCTAGCAGCATAGACAATCGTTGAAGCAATATTTGGCTGCGGCGTTGTATGAAGGCGATTGAGATTCAGAAGGATTAAATCGGCGCGCTTGCCGACCTCGATGCTCCCGATCTCGCGCTCAAGCCCAAGCGCCCGCGCGCCATTCATTGTCGCCATTCTGAGCGCGGTCATCGCCGGCATGACTTGCGGGCCGTGAATGGCTTTTTGAATAAGCGCAGCCGTGCGCATCTCAGTGAAGATATCGAGCCGGTTATTGCACGGCGCGCCGTCGGCTCCGAGCGAAACCGAGATGCCGCGCTCAAGCATCTCAGGCACGCGCGCGATGCCTGAGCCGAGCTTCAAATTCGACGACGGGCAATGAGCAACGTGCGCGCCTGTCGCTCTAAGAATTTCAAGCTCGCCGTCGCTAAGGTGAATGCAGTGAGCAAGCACCACGTGCGACGCCGCCAATCCGACGTCGTTCAAAAATTCGATATTGCGTTGGCCAGTTTCGCGCTCGACGATTTCAACTTCATCGCGGTTCTCGGATGCGTGGGTGTGAACCAAAACTTCGCGCTCGCGCGAAAGCCTCGCAACACGTTCAAGCAGCTCTCTTGTGCAACTGACGGCAAAGCGCGGCGCAAAACAATAACGTATTCGCCCGCCCGCGCGACCGTGCCATTGCTCAAGCAGAGCGAGCGATTCGGCAATGGATTCTTCTGTCTGCTCGCGCAAGGCTTCGGGCACTTCTTCGCCTTTGTCCATCATGCACTTGCCTACAGTCGCGCGAAAGCCAGACTCTTCGACAGCTTTGAAGACTGCTTCCGTGTGATTGACCGTCTCCATCGTCAGCGCGCAGGTCGTGCCGCCGCGAATCAACTCGGCGATGCCCAGTCGCGCCGATGCGTAAAGAGATTCCTTTGTGTGCGCGGCTTCCATAGGCCAGACGCGCTTCCTGAGCCAGTCAATCAATGCGAGGTCGTCAGCCGCGCCGCGAAATAACGTCTGACAGAGATGAACGTGAGTCTGAACGAAACCCGGAAGCAGCACGCGCCCCCGCGCATCAATCACTTCATCAACAGATTGGTCGGCGCGCGATGAAGACAACGGATCGAGCGATGCTATGCGCCCACGCTCGACCAGCGCATCGCCGTTGAGGATGCGGTTGCCGCCATCGAGCGTGACTATAGTCGCTCCCTTGATGAGGATAGATTCGCTCATAGAGTGAGTATTGTAATTGTTATTGTGCGCTCGTCATTGTTGAATGGGGCAGGCTTGAATGGCGACCAGTTGCCAACGCCCTTCGCGTTCGGCATAGACATGAATAGTTCTGTAATACCCGCTTATATGTCGCCCTTTATAATTCCACGACGCAGTGTCGAGACCCGTGAGCACGCCCGTCTGCCCATAGACGCGAACCTCAACATTCTCGCGAGTCATTTTGTCAATCGTTAGATCGCCCGATGCTACATCGGCGATGAACTGTTGCTTGGAATCGCCTTCTAGCGGATAGATGAACGTGCAGTCATCGGCCATGATGCGGTCGAGCGCCACTGTGTCGCGACGCGCGAGAGCTTCTACCCAGTCGCTGCTCATTTGCTTCAGGTCGCGCTCAATCTGACTGTTAGGGGCTGTCATAGCGTTTACTCCTTTCGCTGACGCTCGAAACGTCAAACCAGAATGCTTCTAAGCCAAACCAGACTGCATGTCAATGTTGAGCTGGCTGATTAATCCTTCAATGCAACATCGAGCCGACTCTCAATTATCTGTCGCGCGCCTTCGGCGATCTCGCGAATGATTTCGGCAGCAGGCTTGATTTCGTGGACAAGCCCGACGCCCTGACCCGCGAGCATAGCCATTGATTCGATATCGCCGCTTGCGCTTGAAGAAGGCGGCAGGCTCATGAATCGCGTCACAGGAATCCGGTGCCCGCCCAGGTTTGACTCTCCAATCACAGGTTCATCGGGCCGCTGCTCTGAGCCGCGAGATTCGTCGTTCAACCATTCTTCGACAAACTTCGTGCGCAGCGCGCGGTGATGCGCATTCGGCCATCCGCCTCCAAACAGCGTCGTGCGCACTGTGTCTTCTTCGGTCGCTTCCAAGACCTTCTGCTTGTAAATAGGATGAGCAGCAGCTTCGATTGATGCGAGCAGCCGAGTTCCCATAACGACAGCATCGGCTCCCAGAGCCAATCCTGCGACAAGCCCGCGAGCGTCTGCAATACCGCCCGCTGCAGCAACCGGCGTTGGAGCTACCGCGTCAACGACGCGCGGCACGAGCGCCATTGTCGAAACTGTCCCAGCTATGTGGCCACCCGCTTCGTTTCCTTGCGCGATGATTGCGTCAACGCCCGCGCGCGCTGAGCGCACGGCTGCGGTGACTGAGCCGACCTGTTCAATCACCTTCAAGCCCGCATCGTGCGCTCGCTCGACGTAAGGCGACGGGTCGCCCCAGAAGAAAGAAAGCACAGGCACGCGCTCTTCGATGCAAACCGTGAATGCCTCTTCGACGGGGAAATGAAGAATGAAGTTTATGCCGAAGGGCTTATCCGTCAGCTCGCGCATTCGATTGATGAGAGCGCGCAGCGCAGGCGGCGGGTACGCGCCGAATGAAATTAAACCAAGCCCGCCCGCATTGCTGACCGCCGCCGCAAGCTCAGGGCTTGTGATGTCTGGCCCCATCGGAGCGCAGATGATTGGAAGCTCAATGCCAAAGAGATCGCAGAATCGTGTGCGGAGCATGTCCCCTCCTCGAATTGAATTGAATAAACGGGATTGTGGGGGAGTATCCAAACCTCCGCAATTCTACGGCTGACTCTTCAGTTTCTCAATCTCAAACGGGCCACTTGCTTTCGAGGAATTGCAAACATAGCCGCTCGACGTTGTCCTTACCCACGTATTGATTGCGCACTGCGGCGAGACTTTTGAAATTATGACGATGGCTAATTAGGCGCACCATCTCGAAATCAACCGGAGCCGCCTGGACTATTACCCGCGCGCCGCTTCGACTGACGTTTTCCGTCGCTGTGACCTCTCGCCTTATCATCTGTTCCGATTCATCCAGATATTCAATAACAACCTGCTCTGAAAAATCGAATCGCGGCTCGCGGCGCCTGTCAGGCCCGTTCCACTCCTCAGTCCTGAATACCGCGCTGGGATTATGAAGAAATCCGTTGGGCGGGTTCTTGCCAATGAACTCAAGCCCGACCACTCTCAGGCCATCTTTGATGGGCTCGACCCGTCGCACAATCGCGTACATATTGTATCCGACGTCTGAAAAGCCGTGGCTGCGCAGCTTCGTCGGCAGCGGCAAAGTCACATGAAGAACCAGCCCGACTCGCAACCGGCGTTTCATTCGCACAGCGACTCCCATGCGGCTCACGTCAATTGTCTTTGCTACCTCCTGCCATTTGCCGCCGTTGCGTTCGTAGCCTGCGACGAGCGCCGGAACGACGAGCTTGAACCGCTCGCAGCGTCGGCGATTGGCACCGGGCGAATCAGGCGCGGCTTTCCAGAATACAGGCTGCTCGGCCATTGCGATCTCCTGCGCAGCCATCTTTGCATTTGCAGACTTTTTCTCTACGTCCGCTGCATTGAAAGGACTTGTTGCATTGATTTCTGCTGGCTTCGGCGCAACAACGGGCGGCGCGCAGATGTTGCGATGAAGCGAGCGGTCGTAATCAACTCTCTGTCCGTTATTGGTTAGCACAGAGAAAGCTACGGACACTTTCCCGAAGGCCCGATCTATTCTTGCGAGCATTTCGTCGGGTACTGCGGCGCGAACTTTGTAGTACGGATGATGAAGGATTGACACTGCATCATGGTAGGCGAGGATAATCTCTTCGCTTGTTGCCGTGCGGTCAACTCCGAGCGTTTGATAGTGAGTGGTTGAACTTTCTATACGGTTGAGCAAATATTCGATTTCGATGTAGTGCGCGTTGATTAGCTTTGCTGTGCTTGCGCGCCTCTTCGATTTGCTTTTCTTGTCGAGCAGCCCGCTCGTGCGAGCGAGCGCGCCTGAATTCACCAGGTCGCCGGTATGTAGCAGTTCACTTTCGTCCCTCATAAACGCGCTCCTGAGGTTCGGTTGATAACGATTCATACTTCGGGGGGACGAGCCATCTCAATAGAAAGGTGAGTTCATTATGAATCACTTCATGGATTTGTCAACGGTGATGTTTGGCGGACAAAAATGCGGCTCACCCGCGCAGGGTACGTTGATGCGCAGAAGGTGTAATAAGGAATTGAGAACAAAATAAATTAATGCTATTGCTCGATAGCAAATCAGGATTATTTACCTACGCTTGCGCCGCCGCGAATCGCGCGCGCCGCTGGCGATTCCTTCATAGGCAATGTGAACCGTCGTATGCCGTCGAATTTATAGAGAGCGTTTGCGACGGCTGGCGCAGTCGGAACAAGGCCAATTTCGCCTACGCCTTTTGCGCCGTAAGGACCATCGGGATGCTTGTCTTCGATCATTATTAATTCGACTTCGGGCATATGCCTCGCTCTGAGCAGTCCTTGTGAGTTCACAGTCATCGTCTGCGGCACGGCGCTTTCAACTCTGAATTCTTCCGTGAGCGCGTAACCTAGCCCCATGTGAATCGAGCCTTCAAGCTGTCCTTCGAGCAGGATGGGGTTCATGACTTTTCCAACATCATGAGCCGCTACGACTTTTTTGATTCGCCCTTCGTCATCAAGTATCACTACCTGAGTTGCGAACCCATACGCGAAATGAGTCTTCGGCCTTTCGGCTTTCGCTTCGAGCGAATCGGTGTCATCAATGAGCACCTCGCCGTAATAAGTTTTGCCCGCGAGGTCTCGCAAGGTTTTCTTCTCATCGAGATCGGCTTTGAGCTTGCGCGCGGCTTCCTGCACAGCGCGGCATCCTAGAAAAGTTGCGCGCGATGCGGTCGTCTGCCCGCAGTTCAAATCGTACTTTGTGTCAGTCGAAACGAAATTGAAGACGCTCGGTGCGAGTCCCGTCTCTTCGCAAGCGGTCTGCTGCAAGATAGTGAAAAGCCCCTGTCCCATCTCCGTGTAGCCTGTATAAATGCCGACCGTTCCATCGTCGCGCACTTCAAGCATCGCTTTGCCGTATTCGGGAAGCCCGTTGCCTATGCCGACGTTCTTGATGCCGCACGCGATGCCAGCATACTTCGCGCCGCGATAAATATCCTTCACCGCTTCGAGCGTCTTCTTTATTCCGACGCTCGCTTCAAGCGCCTGACCCGTGCAGAAGCGGTCGCCCACATCGAGCACATTTCGGTAACGAATCTCCCAACCGTCAATGCCGACTTTTTCAGCCAGAATGTCCAGCATTGATTCCATTGCGAACGCCGCTTGATTTGCGCCGAACCCCCGCATCGCCCCGCACGGCGGGTTGTTCGTATAGACCGCGAGCGACGTGACGTGGACGTTTTCGACCTTGTACGGACCCGTGCAATGGCCCGCCGCGCGCTCAAGGACTTTCGTGCCGACCGAAGCATAAGCGCCTTTGTCGCCGATCATTGAAGCCTTCACAGCAGTGAGTCTACCTTCACTGTCGCAGCCAACGGTGTAAGTCATCTTGATCGGGTGTCGCTTGGGATGAAGTCTCAGGCTCTCTTCGCGGCTCAGAGTCAGCTTAACAGGCTTGCCCGTAACGAGAGCGAGCAGGGCGGTTTGAGCTTGAATGCTCATGTCTTCTTTGCCGCCGAACGCGCCGCCATTTGAAACGAGCGTGACGAAGACTTTCTCTTCCGCCATCGCAAGAAACGAAGCGATTTGTCTTCGATCATCGAACACACCTTGACCTTGCGTATAGACTCGCAGCCCGTCGCCTTCGGGCATTGCAATGCATGATTCAGGCTCAAGGAACATATGCTCGATGAATTGAGTCTGGAATGTGTGCGTCGCAACGTGCGCCGAACGCTTCAACGCTTCTTCAACATCGCCGCGATTGATTTCAGATTTGCTTAAGAGGTTTCCTTTCTCGTGAACGCGCGGCGCGTCGGGCTTCAGCGCATCTTCGGGATTTGTGACAGGCTCGCGCACTTCGTATTCGACTTTGATTGCTTGTGCCGCAAGCCGCGCCGTGCGGCGATCAACGGCGGCCACCGCTGCAATTACGTCCCCGACATAACGAGTCTCTTCGCCTTCGGCAACAAATATCGGCCAGTCGTTGTAGATGAGTCCCTGATATCGCTGGCCCGGCGTGTCTGAGGCGGTGACTATCGCTGCCACGCCGGGAATATTTCTGGCTTCGCTCACATCAATTCGCTTAACGAGCGCGCGAGGATGCTCTGGAAGCAACACCGCGCCGTGAAGCATATCGGGAAAAGTCATGTCATCAATGAACGGACGGTCGCCGAGCGCAAGCTCGCGAGCTTGGTAACGCGGCAGGTTCGTGCCGACTCGCCCGCTGTCGTCAAACTCAGGCTCAGCTTTGCCTGCGAGTATCTGCGCCGCGAGCTTGATCGAATCAACAATCTTCACATAGCCCGTGCATCGGCAATGATGCATGCTCAACACGCGATTAATCTGATCGTCGGTCGGCTCAGGATTCTTATCAATGAGGTTCTTGGCTCGCGCTATGATGCCCGGGGTGCAGAATCCGCACTGCAATCCGCCACACGCGATGAAGCTGTCGGAAAATATCTGTCGCTCGCGCTCCGAGAATCCTTCAACGGTTAAGACGCTTTTGCCCGCGACGCTTCGAGCCGGCACCGCGCAGGACACAACAGCGCGGTCGTCAACAATCACAGTGCAGCAGCCGCATTGACCTGTCGGACTGCATCCGTCTTTGGGCGAGATAATCCCGCAGTGGTCGCGCAGCACTTCTAGAAGCGAAATGCCGTCGTCTATTTCAAGAACGCGCTTCGCACCATTCAGAGTGAATTCAATCTGTGTTGCCATTTCCGGGTTGCTTCCTCTTCTCGCTCGTTCACCGCAAAGCCACTGACCGGGCGAACGCCTTTAGCTAATCTGAATCCTGCGCGGCTATTTTACCACGCATCGCTCAGCCAAATAGAGGAATTCTACAAAGGCTCCGAATGAAATGCCTTTCCGAAGATCAGAATGTTCTCGACTTTGAAGTTGCTACCAGTTGCGCGAGGGGAGAGCATAATCGGTTTGGCTTGACGGAGCAACCCGAATTGCAAACAGCCATTCACCGCCGAAGCCCCGGAGAATACAGAAGAAGCGCAGGGCTTTCATTATTTCTCTGTGCTTCTTCTGTCTCGTTTGTGTATTTGCGGTGATGGTGTCTAAAACAGCACGTCGAAATCCAATCGGAATCGCCGCCGGTAGGTTCCGAAGAAGACGCCGTGCTGAGGATCATCAATGTTCGCGTGGACGCTGTATGGGTTGAAGTGATTCGTCAGGTTGAATCCGCTTATGGAAAACCTCAGCGAGTATTTGTCGTTCACTCGAAAATCTTTCGACACGCGCGAGTCAAATGAAAAGAAGTTTGGGAACCGCTCGGTGTTTGGCAGCCCGACAAACTCTTGCGCCGCATCAATGGTCGCGAAAGGGAAGCCGTTGCGATATTCAATCATCGGCGAGACGCGCACCTTCGACGGCAAGCGTATGAGTCCCCACGCAAGGAAACGGTTCGGCAAATCGCCCGACAGGTTCGTAAATTGATTCGTTCTCACGACCGGAAATGGGAAGTTGCCGAGATAGTTATTGAATTCGTTGAGGTCGCCGCGCGTTCGGCTGTGAACGTAGGAGAAAAACATCTGCTGGCCGTCTCTCCACGAAAGCCGTCCTGTCAATTCCAGTTGGCGATAACGCGCTTTCCCGTTGCCGCCCAGCACGTAAGCATCGCGCCCCTGAACAACTTTCGGCGTGAGGATGACGATGCCGTTTGAATTGCTCTGAAGATAATTGGCGCGAACGCGCAACATTTTAGTTACAGGATGCTCGACTTCGATATTCCACGTCTCGCTATAGGGCGCGAAGTTTCCGACCGTGTCCCTTCCGAAAATGAATGGGAATTTGCTGCGCTCGGCGCGGTCCGTGATGTTTGCGAATCGTCGCGGGCCGTCAATGACCTCGCCGTTCGCCCCGTAAGTCGTAATCACAGCTTCGGGGTAACGGTCGAACGAATAGATATTCAACGGCACCCGGTCATAAAAGAATCCGAAGCCGCCGCGAACGACGGTCTGCTGTCCGCCGAGCGGCGTCCAGGCAAATCCTACGCGAGGGGCGACGCGAAATGTTTCCGTTATGCCCTGCCGCTCAACCCTCGTGCCCGCGTCCACCGCGAATCGTTGATTGACGCCCCAGTGATCCTGCGCGAAGAAGCCCGTCTCAACGTCCATTCGATCAAAGGGCTGGCCGCCGACGAATTCGATTCGCTTGATTAATCTCCCGTTGATGTCTTCGATATTGACCGGACGCGCGATGAACTCGCCTCGATTGGTCGTGCGGGCGATGGTCGTCCCGAATTTCAAATTGTGCGCGCCGTGAAGATCAATCGGCGCAAGCGACAGCATCTCAAGCCATTCGATTCGAGAGGCCCGTCGGTCCTGCTGGCTGAAATAGTTCCCACGATTGCCCGTCGGCGTGAGCGTCATCTCGTCCTGGCCCTGCCCCCAGACGTTGCCCGTGTAGCGCTTAATCGCAAGCGTGCCTTCGAGCAGGCTCGCGCCAATCGTCAAACGGTCAATCAGCGTGCCCGTATAATCGCGCGCGCCGAAAGTCGGCGTGACCTCTTGCGGGTTGAAGAACTCAAGGCCGACGAAGTTCATGTGGCGCGGCGCGAGATGGAAAGTTCCCGTAAGCGTGTGCAGCGGCGAGATGATGTAATCAAACTGCGTGAATGAATTGACCGACTCGTTTTTTGTTTCGTTGAACGGGAAGGGAAGCGTGCGAACTGGCCGCTTGACGAGTTCGTACTCGACGCCTTCCGAAATATAGAACTTGTTCGGGATGAGCGGGCCGCCGAAGTTGATGCGCGGGCTTGCTTCTTTGAGTCCGCGCAGGTGGCCGCTGCGAATGCGGAACTCAGGCAGCGGATCGTTAATCTCGAAATCCCACTTGTCGCCGCCGCGTCGCGTTTCAACAGAGACAACGCCCGCAGTGAAGCGCCCGTATTGCGCAAGGTAAGGAGTCTTGAAGACGCTGATCGTTTCGACGCTGTCAACCGGCACGGTCACGCCGAACTGCCCGGTGGCGGGGTCGGTCACATCGGCTGAGTTGACCACAAGCGCGCTGCGGTGCTCGCTGCTACCTGATATTTTTATCTCGCCTTCCGCCGACCGCACGACACCGGGAAGAAGCGGCAGCGTGTCTGCGACGGTCGCTGGCTTGTTAGGAACTTCTTTGACCTGCGTGCGCTGTAGCTCTGCCGCTGGCGACGCGCCTTTTTCGATTGAAGGCTGCTCGCTCGATGCTTGAATGTTGACCGTGCTTTTGATTTCTATTTTGGGAACGAGCGCGAATTCGACTTCTACAGGCGAGCCTGCCGTTATGCGAACGTCGCTTTGAGTCAAAGTCTCGAACGACTCTTTTTCAACGCTGATATCGTAAGTTCCCGGCTCAAGGTTTGTGAACTCAGCCTTGCCCTGTTCATTCGTAGTTTGCATGGCGACCACCGCGCCTTTCAGTTTAAGATGCGCGACAACTCCCGCTACGGGCTTTTCTGATTCGTCATAAACTGTGACGCGAAGAGTTGCGGCCCGCAACTGCCCGCCGAATGCGGCCATCGAAAGAATCAGCGCCAGCGAAAAAAGAGCGAGAGCGGCAAAAAGCCTGCTCATTTTTTTGGTCTTCAAAAACTGCATGATAATGCCCACTTCCTTCTAACGCTTGCCTGTTTTGAGCCTATCCAATGATAACCGATTCGCAAGGTTATCGCTATATTTTGGCAATCAAAAAAATCGGCAGCGATTTTCCTCCAACAGAAATCTTACGCCGCGAAGAGCAATCGAGAATGTGAAGCGCATTTCTATTACGCGACATATTTTGCTGATGGATTCGCGCTCCTCAAAACAAAAACGATTGGAACGACCTGAAATCAATCTGGTATAACCTTGCACGATGCGCAAACGACGACATCTCCTCGCGCTCGCGATTGTGTGGGCTGCGATTTACTTCATAAGCTCTTTCTACCCGCCCGCTTTGCTTGACGACGCGGACACCGTTCACGCGGAAGCGGCAAGAGAGATGGCCGAAACAAACAATTTCGTGACGCTTCACGCGAATCGCATCCGCTACCTCGAAAAAGCCCCGTTGATGTACTGGACGATTGCTCTTTCGTACAAAATCTTCGGCGTGTCGGAGTTCGCGTCGAGGCTGCCAATTGCGCTGGCCGTACTTGGATTGATGCTCGCGGTCTTCTCGTTCGGAAAAGATTTCTTCAGCGAGCGAGCCGGATTCTACTCTGGCGTGATAGTCGCGACGAGCATCGGCATCTATCTCTTCACGCGAGTCCTCTGGCCCGACGTGATGCTGACGCTTTTTATCACGATGGCCTTCTATTGTTTTCTTCGAGCGAGAGAATATCTGAGCAAGGGTACGCGGTGGACTTACGCCATTTATTTCTTTGGCGCGCTCGGCGTGCTGACGAAGGGATTGATTGGCGCGGCCTTTCCTGCAATTATCATCGTCGCGTTCCTGCTCATTGCGGGAGAGATTCGCACGCTTTTCAAATACAGGCTATTCACCGGTGCGCTTTTGTTTTTGATAGTCGCCGCGCCATGGCACATCGCAGCAGGGCTTGCTAATCCCGGCTCTTTGATGGAAGGCACGCCGCATCATTCGCAAGGGCGAGGCTTCTTCTGGTTTTATTTCATGAACGAGCACTTCCTACGCTACATCGGCAAGCGATACCCGGTTGATTACGACACGGTCCCGCTGTGGCTCTTTCTTGTGCTGCACGTTGTTTGGCTTTTTCCATGGAGTATCTTTCTACCGCTTGCGATTAGAAACATCCCGCGCCGCTTGAAGAATCTCAGTCGAGAAGAGAGCGTCGTTTTGTTTCTTACGGTCTGGGCCGTGTTGATAATTCTTTTCTTCTGCTTCTCGACGACGCAGGAGTATTACACGATGCCTTCTTATGCGGCATTCGCGCTGCTCATTGGATTTGCTATCGCAAAAACAGAGACTAACTGGCGCGAGTCGAAAGATAAGAAACTATTGAGCGCATCGCAAATTGCTCTGGCTGTTTTAGGAATCATAGTGTTTGCTGCTGGCGCAATTGCGTTTGTGATGACGCGGGGCCAAAGCGTTGAAGGCGATATATCGGCAACGCTAACGCGCAACCCTGAAGCCTATGCGCTCTCGCTCGGTCATGTCCTCGACCTCACGCCGCAGACGCTCGCCGCACTAACAGTGCCCGTAGTCGGGACCGCGCTTGCGTTTCTCGTAGGGACGGGCGCGGCTTTGATATTTCGCCGCCGCAGCAAGCATCTTGCGGCTAACGCTTCGCTTGCGTTGATGATGATTGCTTTCTTCTTCTTCGCGCGGATGAGCTTGGCCGCGTTCGATCCCTACCTTTCATCGCGCGCGTTGGCCGAAGCGATTAATCGCGAGTACAAAGACGGCGAGGTTATTGTAATTAACGGCGAGTACGAAGGCGGCTCCTCAATCGGCTTCTACACGCGAAAGATGGTTTATATACTGAATGGCCGCTCGGCGAACCTTGAGTACGGTTCATACTTCAAAGATGCGCCGAAGATTTTTCTAAGCGATGGCGACATTGCGAGAATGTGGAGCGGGCCGACGCGCATTTACCTCTTCACTGATTCGCTCGCAGCGGATAAAGTTACGGCTAGTCTCGCAGCGCCTGTCAGCAAAATTGCTGAAAGCGGCGGAAAGGTCATTCTGTCAAACAGAGAATCGGATTGAGTATGAGCAACTTGTTTTTCATCGTCGCAATAATCTTCGCGCCTGTGTTTGCAACTCCGCAGCAGGACGCGAGCCTGGCGAAGGCCGATCAGCTATTTGCCGACCGAGATAATCTCGACAGCCTCAAGCATGCCGCGCAAATCACCGAGCAGGTTGCCGCGCGCGAGCAGTCAAACTTTGAGGCGCAATGGCGGCTTGCGAAATTCAGGTATTATCTGGCCGACCGCGAGAGCGATAAGAGGAAAAAGAGTAAGCTGCTTGAAGCAGGAATCGAAGCCGCAAAGCGAGCAATCGCGCTCAATCCGAAGCGCGCGGAAGGCCATTTCTGGTTCGCGGCGAACGCGGGCGAGTACACAGACCTTCAAGGCGGCATCAGCGCGCTCGGTTATGTGAAGACGATTCGCAAAGAGTTCGAGGCGGCGCTTGCCGTTGATCCTTCGTATGAAAACGGCGCGATCTATCTTGCGCTCGGCGAGATAGATTTGAACCTGCCGGGACTGTTCGGAGGAAACGACAAACGAGGGCTGGAGCGACTGGAAGCTGGATTAAAAATTGCGCCTAACAATGCAGAGTTGAAAATCGCGATAGCGCAGGTTTACAGCAAAAAGGATAAGCGCGAGGAAGCAAAAAAATTGCTCAAGAGCGTTCTCGAATCCAATGACACGGCGCGCTCGCGCCTTGAGCAAGAAGAACTCAGAACGAAAGTCCGCCGCTTGCTCGATAGTATGAAATGAAACTTTTTCACAATGACTGTAAACTTGACTGGGCACTCAAACGCAAGCTATAACCTTTGTGGCCTTACCGAAGAAAGGAAACTGCATGAAGACGCTTCTGCTCAATCCGCCCTCATTTCCAAACTTCGACGGCGGAGCAAGCTCACGCTGGCCCGCCTCACGCGAGATAGCTTCGTTCTGGTATCCGGTCTGGCTCGCGTATCCCGCCGGGCTGATTAAAGAGAGCCGGTTGCTTGACGCGCCGCCTCACAACGTAACGCCCGAAGAGACTATCGAAATCGCAAAGCAATATGATTTCGTCGCGCTCTACACGAGCACGCCGGGATGGCGCAATGACGTGCGGCTGGCCGAGACGATGAAAGAGGCGAAGCCCGATTTGAAGGTCGCTTTCGTCGGCCCGCCCGTCACCGCGCAGCCGGAGCAGGCGTTGAAAGCCTCACCTGCGATTGATTTCATTGTGCGCAAAGAGATTGATTACCCGCTCGCGGAATTTGCCGATGGTCGCCCGCTCGAAGAGATTCAAAATGTCAGCTACAGAAAAGACGGGCGCATCGTTCATAACCCGGAGCGCGCGCCGCTTCACGACCTCGATTCATTGCCGTTTGCCGTTGAAATCTACAAGCGCGACCTCGACATCACAAAATACAACGTGCCGTTTCTGCTTCATCCTTATCTGGCATTTTACACGTCGCGCGGTTGTCCTGCGCTCTGCACGTTTTGTTTGTGGCCTCAAACTATCAGTGGCCACGCGTGGCGCACGCGCAGTTCCGAAAACGTAGCCCGCGAATTCGCGCTCGCGTGGGAGTTGTTCCCGAACCTGAAAGAAATCTTCTTTGACGATGACACGTTCTCTTGGGGCAAGCGCCGCACGATTGAGTTGTGCGAGCATCTGAAGCCGATCAAGAAAACGTGGTCATGCACTTCGCGCGTTCACGCTGATTATGAAACGCTCAAGGCGATGCGCGATGCCGGGTGCCGCTTGCTCATCGTCGGGTTCGAGTCGGGCGATCCGCAGATACTCAAGAACATCAAGAAGGGCGCGACAGTCGAGCAGGCTTACGAGTTCATGCGCAATTGCAAAAAGCTCGGCATTCACGTGCACGGCGATTTCATAATAGGGCTGCCGGGCGAGACTCACGAGTCAATCGAGCGAACAGTCAAGTTCGCCGAAAAGCTCGACTGCGAAACGATTCAGGTTTCAATCGCGCATTCGTATCCCGGAACCGAGTTCGATGACTATGTGAAACAGAACAACTTCATCACCAACCACGATATGACTGATGAGATGGGCCACCAGCTTCCAGTCATTCAATATCCGGGCCTGTCGCGCGAAGAGATAGTTCAGGCCGTCGAGCATTTCTATGACCGCTATTATTTCCGCCCCCGAATAGTCTTCCGCATAGTTCGACGCGCGGTCTTCAACTCGCAGGAACGCAAGCGGCTCTACAAAGAAGCAAGGGAATACCTGCAGCTTCGCGCCAGGCGAAAGCAGTTCGTCGCGTCACAGGCCGGAAAATGAAGCCCGCAGCAAAGCCTTCGATTAAAACCTCTGGCGAACGCCGCGCCGACGAGAAGGCGAGCGCCTTCTCGCATGTGCGAGAGACGGACGCGCGCGCTCGCGCCGCAGTGCGCCTGATCGTCAACGCTGATGATTTTGGAATCTCTAAGGAAGTCAACGAAGCGGTCATCCGCGCTTTCAGGGAAGGCGTGCTGACGAGCGCGAGCCTTATGGTCACGGGCGCGGCTTTTGACGATGCTGTCATTCTGGCGAAAGAAAATCCCGGGCTTGCCGTCGGGATTCATCTTGTGACTGTTATGGGCCGCGCCGCGCTGCCGCATTCAGAGATTCCATCGCTTGTTGATGAGCTTGGCAACTTCTCGAATAATCCGACGGCAGCGGGCCTGAAGTACTATTTTTCAAAACGGGCGCGACAAGAATTGAGGAAAGAACTCGCCGCGCAGTTTGCGAAGTTTCAGTCGACCGGTCTGCCGCTTTCGCACATTGACGGCCATCTTCACCTGCATGTACATCCTGTGATTTTCAACGCGGCGCTTGAGCTTGGCGCGCAATACGGCGCGCGGCGAATGCGCGTCCCCGTAGAAGAACCGCAACTCGCGCTTGCCTATGATCGAAGCTGCGCGCTTCAGAAAAGAGTCTATTCGCGCCTGTTTGCCGCGCTTGGCCGCCACATGAAAAAGAAGCTCGACCGCCGCGGCTTCGTTTATGCGGAGCGGGTCTATGGCAATCTTCAGAGCGGGCGCATGAATGAGCAATATTTTCTTTACGCGCTCGAAAATCTAAGGGCCGCGACTAACGAGATATATTTTCATCCGGCTGTTTATCCCGCCGATAAGATTCTGGACGCAAACGAGCAGCAATCGCTCATCGAGTTTGAAGCGTTGACGAGCGCGAAGGTGAAAGAGTTGATGAACAAACTCGGCATCAGGCTTGTGAATTATTTCGAACTGGAAACTAACCGATGAAGACCGCAGCAGTCTTAATTCTTGCAATCATCGCTCAGGCCATAGGAAACGTCTGTTTGACCAAAGGCATGAAAACGATCACATCAGACGGGGCGACGCTTTTGCAGATAATCGCAAGCGGGCTTCAAAGCCCGACGCTGTGGGTCGGCACCGTTTTTCTTATAGCCTTTTTCATCCTTTATTCAGCCGCGCTTTCGTGGGCCGATTTGAGCTTTGTTCTGCCCGCGACCGCATTCGGTTATGTCGTGAACGTTGCGTGCGGATATTACTTTCTTGGCGAGCGAGTCACAAGCGCGCGCTGGGTCGGAGCGATAATCATAACGCTCGGAGTCATCTTCGTTTCGCGTTCGGGCGAGCGAACAGCATCTATAGCAGATGAGATAAGCGCGGCGGGAGGCGGCGAATGAAGACGGCTTTGATGATTGCCATAATCGTGCTTGCGAGTTCGGCTGGCGACGTCTTCATCACTAAGGGCATGAAGCAAGTCGGCGAGATTTCAACGCTCAGGCTCGGCCTGCTCGGCTCAATTGCGAAGCGAGTCTTTGCGAACAGATATTTTCTCGCAGGATTATTGATGATGGCCGTCGGTTTCTTTGCGCTGCTGGCGGTGGTTTCGTGGGCCGATATGAGCCTCGTAATTCCTGCAACGTCGCTCAGCTTCGTCGCAAGCACCATCGGCGCAAAACTCTACCTGAAAGAAAAGATAAATATAATCCGGTGGGCCGGGATTTTGCTGGTGTGCATCGGAGTCGCTTTGCTTTCTCTTCCTGAATGATTATCACTGCTATGAAAATACTGCTCACCGCCTGCGTGGCTGCTGCAAACGCTTTCTACCTGCTCTGCATCATCGCGGCCCATCGCTTCTTTTCAAAGCGAAAAGAGTTATTGAGCGAAGAGCTTCCGCCCGCGACTATAATGATTCCGCTCAACGGCGCGGACTTTGGCGCGTATCAAAACTACGCCGAGTTCTGCCAGCAGGATTATCCGCGCTACCAGATAGTCTTCGGCGTGCGCGACGCGAGCGACACGGCGGTTCCTGTTGTCGAAAAGCTCATCACGGATTTTCCCGATTCAGACATCGAGCTTGTCATTTGCCCCGATGCGATTGGCCAAAACCTGAAAGTCAGCAACCTGCAAAACATGCTCTCGCGCGTAAAGCATGACCGGATAGTTATCGTTGACAGCGATATAAGGGTCGGACGCGACTGGCTGCGCCGAATTGTTCCGATATTGAATGACAGACGAGTCGGGCTAGTGACCTGTCTTTATCGAGCCGCAGAAGCGCCGGGGTTCGCAGCGAAGATAGAAGCCATAGGCATCACGGCTGAGTTCCATCCGGGCGTTTTGGTCGCGCGGATGCTTGAAGGCGTTAAGTTCGCGCTCGGCTCAACGATGGCGACTACGCGCGAGCGGCTCGATGAGATTGGAGGCTTTCACGCACTGAAGGATTACCTGGCCGATGATTTCATGCTTGGCAATCTGATTGCCGCTCGCGGCTACGCAGTTCAGATTTCGGATTACGTCGTTGAATTGAGGTTCGCGCCGACTTCGTTCTGGAGCATGATGCGCCATCAGATGCGCTGGTCGCGCTCAACGCGCCGCTCGCGCCCCGCTGGATATTTCGGATTGATTCTGACCTACGGGACGGCGCTTGCTCTCCTGAATGCTGGCATCAGCGCGGCTTCTATGTTCAGCCTGATTCTGCTTGGAGCGACGCTTATCATTCGAATGATGATGGGCTGGATGATTGGCGTTCACTGGCTCGGCGATAAGATTTTGAAGAAGAATTTCCTGTTGCTGCCCGCGCGTGACGTTTTGAGCTTCGTCATCTGGTGCTTGAGCTGGGTAGGCAAGCGCGTCGAATGGCGCGGACGAACGTATGAGATAGTCGGGGACGGCAAGATAGTCGAGGTTGATGATGAAAACTCTTTAACGAAACACGCAGGCGCATTCACAAGCAATTGAGCAGTTATGATTCATTGGACAGGTGCCAGCACCTGGAAGACATCGAAAATGTAAAACGATGACAAGCGCCAGCGCCTTCGAGACATCATTCCACGTGGCTTCGCGGCAACTCATAATGAGACCGCCCAAGCAGTGGCTGATTGCCCCAATCGCTTATTCTCAATCCGTAGAAGCGAATCTCCTTTTTGTCTATATCTACTTCGCAGCGTACCAGACGAGTCGCTAGGCTTTCAACGAACAGGACTTTCAGTCCGTTACGCGGATGCCTCCGCCTTTAGGCGGTGGAGTATTCACTTGTGTGCAGATCGTGAGTTTATCGGCAGACCCGGTTCCAGTGGCTGAAGGCCAATCAGATCGCTTTTCGCATCCGGGTTCGCGACAATAGCCAAATCACTAACGGGCGCGGCCAGGTGGTGGCGGCGCGGCGAGTGGTTTCGCCAGCAGGCGATCAATCAACCCTTGAGCTTT
>DATLXU010000053.1:0-60049 GCA_035575515.1 Blastocatellia bacterium | reverse complement strand
GACCATCTGATGATAGCGAGAGGAAGCCGTTTTATCATCTTCACAAACATAGTTGGTTCTTGAGTTGAAAACTGCATCTGACAGCCAGTGACAGGCTTTTTCGCAGTTCGTAGCTCTGTTACCTGTCACTTTTCAGTAATTACTATTGCAGCCCGGTTGCTTGCGATCTCCTTTAATGAAAACTCGCCTGCCGTTCGGTTGACTTACTCCGCCAAAGGTCGTAATCTCGCCCGTCGTAAGTTCATAAGAAAGAGAGGAATGGCGATGAAACTCAAGGTGCTCTCACTTGCCGCGCTGCTCGTCTTAACGGCGAGCCTGCCCGCGCGCGCTCAAACCGCGACGAAGCTCGAAGATTTGAAGCGCGAGGCCATCAGCGAAATTGACGCGATGCAGACGTTCACTCAACGGATGGTTGATCAGATATTCAGCTTCAGCGAGCTTGGCTTTCAGGAGTACGAAACCTCGCGCTACATCACCGGCATTTTGGAAAAGAACGGCTTCCGCGTCGAGCGCGGCGTCGCCGGGATGCCTACGGCGTGGGTCGCAAGCTACGGCTCAGGCAAACCTGTCATCGCTTTCATCACAGACATTGACTGCATCCCGAAAGCGTCGCAGAAGCCCGGCGTCGCTTATCATTCGCCTGTAATCGAAGGCGCGCCCGGTCACGGCGAGGGCCACAACTCCGGCCAGGCCGTCAACGTAACGGCTGCGCTCGCGCTAAAGAAGATGATGGATAAATACAAGCTACCTGGCACGATCAAACTATTTCCCGGCGTGGCCGAAGAGCTTCTCGGCGCAAAAGCATTCTTTGTGCGCGAAGGATTGTTCAAAGATGTCGACATTGTGCTCGGCTGCCACGTCGACAGCGATTTCGCCACGTCTTACGGACAGAGCAGTACAGGGCTTGTGTCGGTGCAGTATTTCTTTCACGGCAAAGCGGCGCACGCGGCGGGCGCACCGTGGTCGGGCCGCAGCGCGCTTGATGCAGTTGAGTTGATGGACACGGCATGGAACTTTCGCCGTGAGCATCTCAGGTTGCAGCAACGTTCACATTACGTGATTTTCGACGGCGGCGATCAGCCTAACGTCGTGCCTTCGGAAGCCGGCGTGTGGTATTACTTCCGCGAGCTGGACTACCCGCACATCAAAGAACTCTACGAGCTTGGGAACCGAATGGCGCAGGCGGCAACGATGATGACAGATACTACCGTGACTCAGCGCACAGTAGGTTCTGCGTGGCCGAATCATTTCAGCAAAGTTATCGCAGAAGTTCAGCAGAAAAATATTGAGGCGGTCGGAATGCCTCAGTGGAGCGAGGCCGATCAAACATTGGCGAAGGCTTTGCAGAAAGAGATAGGCGCGAAGGTCGAAGGATTGAAGATAAAGGTCAAACCGCTTGAGCCTCCAAAAGAAGACGCGCGCGGCGGATCGGACGACATCGGCGATATTTCATGGAACGTGCCGACCGTTTACCTGCGATTTCCCGCAAACATCCCGAACCTGCCCGGCCATTCGTGGCCGAATGCGGTGGCGATGGCGACTCCCATCGCGCACAAAGGCTCAACCGCTGGCGCGAAGGTTCAGGCGATGACGGCGCTCGATTTTATGCTCTCGCCAGAACTCGTTAAGCAAGCATGGGATTATTTCAACAATGTTCAAACAAAAGAGGCGAAGTACACGCCTTTGATTGGGCCTAACGACAAACCGGCGATTGATTTGAATCAAGAGAAGATGGAAAAGTTCCGCCCGGAATTGAAGAAGTATTACTACGACCCGACAAAGTACAAGACGTATCTCGAACAACTCGGCATCGAGTATCCGACCGTGAAGAAATAGAATTCTGTGATAGAATCATCGGCATCGTTTTAGGAGCGCAAGCCAAAGCTGACGCTGCTGAACCAAGTCGACTGTGGAGGTGCAAAATGGCAAAGGTAGTCCGTTGTAGAGAAGTAGGCGTGGACTGCGATTTTGAGGCTCGTGGTGAAACGGTAGAAGAAGTGATGCAGCAGTGCGCCGCGCACGCCCAGACAGATCACGGCATGTCAGAGATTCCCGAAGAACTAGGCGCGAAAGTGCTCGCGGCCATCCGCGATGAATAGATGCGCTGATTAGCAAATCGGCCCGGCAAAAGTCTATCTTCCAAATTCCCTCAAGTCCCAAACACAGTAGCCCGAAAATTCCGTTTACGATCTCGCTCTGCGCTTGAATCGTCAGCTTCTGCAATGGACCATTCAATCAATCTTCCCCGCACAGGTAATTCGACCACCTGAAAAATACGCTGCTCACAATTGCCAATGAGAATTCAAGAGCGAAAGGAGCGATTCGCATAACTTCATTGCAAGAACTCATGCCGCGCATCGTTCAACTAATCGAAAGAAGAATTCAGGCGCGCCGTTCGCGGAAGGATGAGGGACGAAGGATGAGGGATGAATAGAAAATATTGAATCTACGATTTCAAATCTGAAATCTCAAATTTGAAAGGCAGCATTCAACAACTCTTTTTCATCCTTCATCCTTCATCCTTCATCCCTCGCTCTGCGGCGCGCTTCTTTATGGAGAACAGAATATGAGAGATACGAGGAAGAAAGTCTTTTCAATGTTCAGAATGATCGGAGTGCTACTCACATCACTTGCGATGTTGCCCGTCGCGCCTTCGTTTGCAAGCTCAGGCGGAGACGATCTAACAAGCACGCCCGAAGAGCAGAAGGCCGTGAGCATAACTATATACAATGTGAATCTCGGTCTTGTGCGCGACCTGCGCGACATTCAGCTTCCGCGAGGCGAATCCTCTTTGAAGTTCGCGGGCGTGTCGGCGCAAATCAACCCGGCAACGGTTCACATAAAATCAATCACCTCTCCTGCCGATTTATCAATCATCGAGCAGAACTACGAATACGATCTGCTCTCGCCGCAAAAATTACTCGACAAATATGTCGGCAAGAAAGTAACGCTTGTGCTGCGCAGCTTCGAGAATCAAACCGAGAAGCTCACGCCAACGGAAGCCGCTCTGCTTGCTAACAACAACGGCGCGGTGTGGCAGATAGGCGACCAGATCGTAATCAACCCGTCGAACATCGCGGAGATTCGGTTTCCGCAACTTCCTGAAAACCTGATCGCAAAGCCGACGCTCGTATGGCGATTGGCAAACGATCGCGCTGCGATGCAGTCGGTTGAGGCATCGTACCTGACGGGCGGAATCAACTGGCGTTCGGATTACGTTGTGCTGGTAAATTCAGATGAGACTCGCGCGGATGTTCAAGGGTGGGTAACGATTGACAACAACAGCGGAGCCGATTACAAGAACGCCGAATTGAAACTGGTCGCGGGCGATGTTCATCGCGCCCAGGATCGCGAGGCTTACGAATCAAAGATGCGCGATATGGTCGCACGGGCCGCAGCCAAAGATGAGAACTTCAAAGAGGAATCATTCTTTGAATATCATCTTTACACTTTGCAGCGGCGCACGACGATCAAGAACGCGCAGACGAAGCAGATCAGCCTGCTCGACGCGAAAGGCGTTGGCGCCAACAAGCAATTCATCATCTACGGCCAGCCGTATTACTATCACGGCTACAACAATCCCGGCGAGCCGATAAAAGAGAAGATCGGCGTCTATATCGAGTTCGACAACTCGCAAAAGAACGGACTTGGCCTTCCGCTCCCGGCTGGCATCGTGCGGCTCTACAAAGCAGATTCCGCAGGCGGACAGCAGTTCATCGGCGAAGACCGTATCGCCCACACGCCGAAAGATGAAAAGGTAAAAGTAAAGGTGGGCGATGCGTTCGACATAGTCGCCGAGCGCAAGATGATGGATTATCGCGTTATCAGCTCGCGCGTTTACGAGTACGCTTATCAAATCGTGATTCGCAATCACAAGAAGGAGGCTGCGACAATTGTCGTGAACGAACCCATCGGCGGCGACTGGGAGATGATCTCTTCGAGCCACAAGTGGGACAAGACCGCAGCCTTTGCCGCGCGCTTTACTGTGCCAGTCGAAGCGGACGGCTCGGCTACGCTATCATATCGAGTGCGAGTGCGGTGGTAGTCTGAAGTCGGGAGTCCGAGGTCAAGGATTGGGTACAGCTTAAAACGAGAACCTCCGAGAATCGAAATCTGACTTCGGACTCTTCGTTGACAGCCTGCGCGTTGCTTGTGTAAGCTAATCAGCTTGGAGTTGGTGCGATTTTTTTATCGTATCGCTATCCTTGATTAGATTAGTTGTAAAGCAATCGGAGGTAATGAGTGGCAAGAATACAGGTTCACGATAACGAAAGCATTGAAAGCGCGATTCGTCGTTTCAAGCGAGCGGTCGCCCGCGAGGGCATAATCACAGACACGAAAAAGCACGCCTTTTATCTGAAGCCGGGCGAGCGTCGTCGCCTAAAATCTCAGGTAGCTCGTCGCCGCGCGCGCAAGAGCATGCGCAAGAGATATACTGAAGAGTAATGTGGTCAATGGTCGGTTGAAAGAGCAGCGTTCGCCTTGAAACAGGCTCCCAGAGCCACTTTAAAAGTATCGGGCCAATACTGATCCCCGACCTCTGACCCCTATTCTGGGGCTGCCCTCAGTCGTTGCAGCGCCTCTTTCATCTGGTTTCTCGATTCCTCGTCTTTTTCGTTCATCACAGCGTCGTTGAGAGCCGCAATCGCTCGACGGTCTCCAATGTCGGCGAGCGCGAATGCGGCCGCCAGCCTCACCATCGCTGTATCGTCCTTGAGCGATTGAATGAGCGGCTCGACCGCGCGGCGGTCCCGCAACGCGCCTAGCGCAACAATGACTGCAGCGCGCACATCAGGACCTTCGTCTCTCACAATTGAAAGAAGTTCCGGCAGAGCGCGCTGGCTTTTGATCTGGCCGAGGGCGGTTGCAGCCGCAGACCGCACGCTCGAATTTGAGTCTTTGAGCGAAAGGATGAGCTGGTCCTCGGCCTTTGCATCACCAAGCTGGCCAAGCACTCTCGCCGCCGCGCCGCGCACAAAAGCCGTCTCGTCTTTTAGAATAGCAATCAACGGCTCGACTGCGCGCTTGTCGCCAAACACGCCAAGCGCGTTGGCGGCAGCAGAGCGAACTTCCGGGTCAGAATCTTTGAGCGCGGCAATCAATGGCTCGACCGCGCGGCGGTCTTCCAGTTCCGCGAGTCTGTCTATCGCATCGCGCCGTGCGCTGGCCGACGCGCTTTTGAGTTGTTCGAGCAACTGCGCGAACTCATCCTTCTGCTTTGATTGAGATTTCTGATCGGCTTGCGATTCGATTTGAATGAGCGAGGTTTTCAAATCGGCAAGGCAAGGCTGCGCAAACAAGCCAGAGGCGAGCGCGAAAAAGATGAGATGCATCGCCAGATTCATAACGAGCGTTCGTTGTCGTCGGTCAGCGGTCACTTATTTAGCAACAAGCTCGGTGAGTCGTCAACTGACAAACTGACAATAGGCCGTTGGCTCATGGCGAGCAGGCTGTATGCGGTAGCGACAATCAGCCGAACAATCCGCCGAGTTTGTCGCCAAGTCCGCCGGGCAGGTGACCCAGTAGCTGGCTGATTTGCTGCGGGTTGTTCTGTATGTACTCTAAAACTGTATCAACTGCTTGCTCCGCTTTCTGCTGATCCAATCCTACTCTTGAAATTAATAAGGCGACGAGTTGCTCTTTCATCCTATTTCTCCTGTTGTGAATTAAACACTATCATGAGTCAAACAATCTCTCTGAGAAAGCTGCTGCCCGATTGTATCTCAAGCCCGAAGTTTTCGGCTATCGTCTGCCCGATGTCTGCGAGCGACTGGCGCGTGCCGAGATTGACGCCAGCGCGAGCGCGACGGCCCCAAGCCAGAACGGGCGCGTACTCGCGCGTGTGATCCGTAGAAACGTCCGCAGGGTCGCAGCCGTGATCCGCCGTGATTATCAGCATGTCGTCATCGCGCATAGCATTCTGGATTTCGGGCAATCGAGCGTCGAACTCTTCGAGCGCGCGGGCATAGCCTTCAACGTCATTGCGGTGGCCGTAGAGCATATCGAAATCAACGAGGTTCGTGAATATCAATCCACGTCCCGCGCTTTCGAGCGCGCGAAGCGTTTGATCTACGCTTGCGTTGTTGTTTCCGGCTTTCAATTCTTCGGTCGTGCCGCGATGGCAAAATATCGAGCCGATCTTTCCTACCGCTGCGACTTCGAGACCTGCGTCCTTCATCACATCGAGCAAGGTTCGCGCGGGCGGATCAATGGCGTAATCTTTTCGCGCTTCCGTTCGGCGAAAATTTCCCGGCTCGCCGACGAATGGTCGAGCGATAACGCGGCCCACTTCGTCTTCGCCAGTGAGCAGCCCGCGAGCAATCTCGCACCAGTGATAAAGCTGATCGAGTGGGACTACGTGCTCGTGCGCGGCGATTTGAAAAACCGAGTCGGCGGACGTGTAAACAATCGGGCGACCCGTCTTGATATGCTCCTCGCCAAGCTCTTTGATTATCTCTGTGCCGGAAGCGGGCTTGTTGCCTAAGACTTCGCGCCCGATTGCGCGCTCGAACGGATCAATCACGCGCGACGGAAATCCATTTGGATAAGTCGGGAAAGGGCGAGCCGTAATGATGCCGCTCATCTCCCAATGGCCTGTAGTAGTGTCTTTGCCGCGCGAGCGTGTTGCAGCGCGCCCGAAGATGCCGGTTGGATTATCAACGGGTTCGACTGCAAGCCTTCGGATGTTTGCAAGCCCCATCGCGCGCATATTCGGAATCTTCACCTCGCGCGAGGCGAGTGTGTGGCCTAAGGTGTCCGCGCCCGCGTCGCCATACTCAGCCGAGTCTGGCATCTCGCCTATGCCGCAGCTATCGAGCACAACAAGCACTACCCGATTGAATGGACGACTCTGTCTGCTCATCAATGATTCTCCCCAGCAGCGATTCTAGCATAACAGTTGCCAGTTAGCTGAAACATCGGCAGACCACGCACACGGCAGCCGCGCCTGAGGGATGACCCTTTGCGCGGCTTCTTTAATTCAATCAGCTTCTCAAAAATCTCTCACTATTATCCACGCTACTTCCCGATCCTCGCACGCACAAGCGAAATGGCAGCCTTATACAACTCATCGAGCGTTGCCTTGCGCTCGCGGCTTTTGTTGAAGCCTATGGCCATTAAGACAAGCTCATCCAACTTTCGACGATCCGCGCGATTGACCTCTTCAAAGATTGAAAGCACGGGCCTGCGCGCAATCGCCATCAACGCTGCTTCAAGTTTCTTCGTTAGTGACGGCGCGAGTGTGCGCGGGTCGGGCAGCAGTATTCGCTCGGCTACGGCCACATCAATATCGGCAATCGCCTGCGCGCCGGTCATCTGACGACATAAAACTTCAGCGCAATATCTGGCCCACGTAGAATTTAACAATGCAGCAAGCAATAATTTTGAAATCCCCCGTTGCGGAAAAATGCCGTAGAGCTTCTTGTCTTCAAACACACCATCGCGATTTATTGCAATAAGCCAGCGCTCCCCGACTTTCGATGGAAAGATGAGCGGCGCAGGTTTCATGCCACTAGTGACCGAGTACCATCGCTCACGCGCGGCGCACGTCGGCCTGCGGTGAAAACCTGCGCGCTCGCCTCGCTTGATATAATCCCGTGCCCGCGTGCCTGCGAGTTCATCAGGCGCAGCCGCGCAGTTGAACAATAATTTGCGCGCGTGGCGCCGCTCGACGATAACTGATGAGATATCTTTCAGCGAAAAGATAATTGGCGACAGGTACTCAGCTTCAACCAGGTGATGCGCGCCCGCGCGGTCTTCGACAGGGATCAGGGGTCGGGGGTCGGGGATCAGGAAGCGGCTCTGTTGACCGTTTCGCTTGCTCTGACGTCGAGGCTCTTTCTTGCGTCGAGCAGCAGGGGATTCTTCAATCGCCTTCAAATAAAAGAACTCGTTCGCGCCCGTTGTAAGCCCGCGACGAACCCGCGCGACATC
The DNA here is from genome assembly GCA_035575515.1 of Blastocatellia bacterium. GTDB lineage: Bacteria > Acidobacteriota > Blastocatellia > UBA7656 > UBA7656 > DATLXU01. Next base: position 52,117 of record DATLXU010000053.1, on the reverse strand, counting down.
GTTCAGGCTCAAAAGCTCAACGCTTGCTTTCCGCTTTCTTCCTTTCGCCTTCTCTTCCCTGTTACCTGACTCCTGACCCCTGATCCCTGCAAGATAAAAGAAATCATTCGCGCCGGTCTTCATGCCGAACCGCACGCGAGCCACGTCCGATAGCCGTCGCAGTCGGTAGCTTCCTCGTTCAATTATCCGAAACAGCACATCTCCGGCGCGCAGGTATTTCCCCCAAGATGATTGATTGATGCGCTGTTGTGCTTCGTGTTCCTCAAGCAGCGACGATTGATTTATGACTCTCAAGCGATGCGCGTTTGTTGACGTAGCGCAATCGGCTTTCTCGATCAAGCGCGCGAACTCAATGGCCCTTTCGATGGGTGAAACAGAATGTTTGAACCCATAAGATTCGTCGCCTTGATTGAATTTGAGAATGCCGCAAAGCGGCTCGGTCAATTGAACGAAACGAACCGCATTCGTTTCGCGCGCTTCTCTGTTCGTTTCGCGCTCAAGCACGCTTATGCAGGTGTTGATTGATGCATCGCGAAAAAAACTTTCGGCGGCGGATTCTATGATGGCAATGATGCGAAAGTTCTTCAGCAAAAATCCGCGGAGCGCAGCGCCATATCCGACATCGAGCCAACTGCTCGCTGTAAGAAAGACCAGTCGTCCCCCATCTCTCAGGAACCTGATTGAACGAGCGAAGAAATAGACATAGATGTCGGAGCGACCAGACCATCTCGGCCAGAAGTTTTCAGGCGACTGCGCGCGATCACTTTCGAGCCGTCGCTCGATTCTCTGCTTGTCGCGCTCGCCTAAGACTTCCTGCCGGATGTATGGCGGGTTGCCGATTATGCAGTCGAGTTGCGCGGGCAACTTGGTCGAACCATCAAGTCGCGCGCCCGGCTCGATCTCAAAAAAATCGGCAACAGCCACTCGCGCGCCAGTTCGCGCGGCCGGCCTCGCAGCCGCCGCTGAGCGATCAATGCCGAAGAGTTCCGCCTCGAGTTTCTTATGACTGCGCTGCGAAGCGAGATGTGCTTTGAGGTGGAGCGCGGCTTCGAGCAGTCGCCCGTCGCCGCAACTCGGATCAAAAACTAAATCGCGCGGCGAGCGCACGCCGAATGCTGCGAGCAACAGCGCGACCTCGCGCGGAGTGTAGTGCTGACCGTAACGGTGTCGCTCGTCTTTAATTTTCGCCATGCCTGAAAGAAGAATGCTAGATTTCAAATCCCCGGTTCAAACCCTAAATCTTAAATTTGAACTTCAAAAATTGGGATTTGAAATCCAATATTCAAAAGCGAACGTCAAAGCTCAAAATCAACTATCCTACTCATTACGCTTGATAGCGGCAAGCGCGCCAACTTAGAATTCAAATAGTCGCGCTTGTGCAATCAACGGCGACGGGCTGAGTCTATCAGCATTACAACAGATGACAAAAGAGAAGTTAATCGAGCAGCTTTCCCGCACTCCGTTCATCCCACATCCGGCGATGCGCAACCCTCACGCGCAAACGATTATGGCATTGCTGATTCCGCGACGGTTCAAGAGAGTCAATGAGCATAGCGAGCCTCGCCTGTTCGACACGGCTCCCGGAGTGAAAGTGCTCGCACATTGCTCGTGGCAGCAGAACCGCGAGCAGAAACCTACGCTCGTAATTGCGCACGGGATGGAAGGATCAACCCAGTCGCGCTACATGCTCGGAACCGCAGAAAAGGCTCTGGGAGCCGGTTTCAACGTCTTGAGAGTAAACTTTCGCAACTGCGGCGGGACAGAGCATCTCACGCCGACGCTCTATCACGCGGGACTCACGGACGACCTGCGATACATAATCTCTGAGTTAGTTGAACGCGATCACCTGCAAGAGATTTATCTGGCTGGCTTTTCGCTCGGCGGCAACGTCGTGCTGAAGCTCGCGGGCGAATACGGTGAGGCCATCCCTGAAGCACTACGCGGGGTTGTTGCCGTTTCGCCTTCGATTGATCTGGCGCTGTGCGCCGACGCGATTGAGCTTCGGTCAAATATTCTTTATCACATGCATTTCACGCTGAGCCTCAGGCGCAGGCTCATGCGCAAAGCGAGATTGTTTCCCAATCACTATGACCGTAAACGGCTGCGCGGCGTGTGGACTATTCGCAAGTTCGATGACGCGATTACATCGCGCCACGCGGGCTTTCGCGATGTCGCAGATTATTACGAGCGTGCGAGCGCGCTTCCCTACATCAAGCGCATAACGATTCCGACGCTCATCATTCATGCCAAAGACGACCCATTCATTCCGTTTGCTCAACTTGAGCGCGAAGAGATTACGACAAACCCGAACGTCACGGTCATAGCGACAGATCACGGTGGTCACGTCGGTTTTATTTCGGGGAACGCAGAGGGAGAAAACCGCTTCTGGGCCGAAGCGAAAATCGTTGATTTCGTCAGCCTGTTAAGTCAGCAACAAGATTGAGCGAAGCAGATGAATGATAATTTGAGGGAAGATTCATCAAAGGAAAGTTTATTATTTGAGGCGCGGGCTGCGGAAGCAATCACCACAGCCCGCGTTTGCTTGGAAGGAATCAGTAGCGCGCGGTGTTTCTGACCGTAGTCGTGTTGAATGAATCGAGGAACGCTACTACATCAGAGGGGAAAGCGATGCCTTTTGCCATGCCAAAGCCTATCTGATAGACGCGCCGCCCGACTAATACTATCTTGTTGATGCCGACATAATTCGCCGCTTCGACACGGATGATTTTGCCAGGATAGCCGTTTACGCTTATGTTTTTCTCTGCAACGACTCGGCCATTGACGCCCTTCGCGCATCCGTCGCGCACTCTGTCTATGATGACGGATTCGCCAACGCGAGCCGGATCGAAGTTCAAATCGCCGTACATAACCATGTAGGCGTACCTTCCGCCATCGGTTTCTGTTACATAGCTGTGAGCGGTGACGGAGCCGGTTTCCGTCCTGAGCACCCGGCTCTTATAAACTGGCTGGCCCGGCATCTTGATTGAGAACGCTCCCGTGCGAGAGATGAACGGCATGAGCGACGCTTTGCCGCCGAAAGTTGCAGCCTGCAAGCTCGTCGTCGAAATAATCGGCAGAATCGCAATAGCCAGAACCAAAAATCTCTTAATCCTTTCCATTCCTTTTAACATTTTGCAATCTCCTTTCAAATCGCTTTGTCGAATCGTTGGGAAGCGCCCCGGCTTCCTTTCACAAACGGGTAGGGCGAAAAAGCCGGGCGAATATTTCGCGGGCGCGATGAGGGGATCAGCCCGGTGAAATGACGCCGCGCTGCGGGAATGATTCGGGCGCGGATTTATTCAGTTCGAGAGGCGATTTGAAAAGCGGAGACGAGCGGCGTTACTGCGGCGCTCTGGCCGTGTCGCCGTTTGTAGCGGTGAGTCGAATGATTTGATTGTAGGTGGGAATCTTTCCACCAAGTTGTTCAACCGGTTTAGGCGTTTCGGCGACAGTGGTCTCAGTCGTCGGAGCGGAGTGGATGCGCACGTAACGCGCATAGATCAGCCGGACATAATTCTGCGTCTCCAAAAATGGCGGGATGCGATTGCCGTAAAACTCGACAGCGCCCTCGCCCGCGTTGTAGCCCGCTAGCGCAAGCCTCACGTCGCCGTTGAACCGATCTAAAAGCCAGCGCAGGTATTTCGATCCCGCCAGCACGTTTTCGCGCGGGTCGAAAATATCTTTCACGCCGAAGCGCGATGCCGTTTCTGGCATCAACTGCATAAGGCCCGATGCGCCTTTGCGCGACACTGCTCGCTGGTTGAACCCTGATTCTTGGCGCATCAGCGAAAGAATCAAGCAGGGGTCAAGCCCGTTCTGTCGCGCGGCTTCGGCGACGAGCGCATCAAGCACTGCGTTGCCCGACGAGATGTGAGCGCCCGCGAGCGCGGCGGGCACGCTGACGCGCGGCGATTGAGCGACAGGCGCTTTCGCTGCTTCGGCCTTCTTTCTGGCCATCTCATCGGCGCGCTCTTGATCTGAATTCGTCAGCGGGACGGGCGGGCGCGCGGGCGGCGATAGCGGGCGGTCCTGAGCCGCCGCCCACGAAGGCGCGATTAGTAAAATGAATAATACCGCCGTCTTTTTCATAATCACTGAATTGTTACGCGAACGATTTCTGCCCCGCCTTCGCCTCGCACGTACAAGACGAGTTTATCTTTCGCGGCCAACTGCTTGGGGTCGAAGGCTAGTATCCCAGTCAGCGATTCGCCCGTAGCCAGTTTATTCTCCGCTTTGCTCTGGGTTATTTCAACAGTAATTGGCCGGAGATTCTGGCCCGCGCCTGTTTCGAGTGTTACTGCTTCAAACGAAAAATCGAGCTCGCCTGAGTTTTGAATTACGTAGCGGATGAAAGCTTTGTCGTTGAAGCTGAGCACGCGCGGCGGGTCGACCATTATGGTGACGCCTTTTGCCGTCGCGCGAGGGTTGTTTATTCTGCTCTCGCGAATGCCGAGCATCAGCGATTGCATGAAGCGATGGTCGGCTTCCTGATCGGCGCGCTGCGCAAGTTGCCGCTCCGTCTCCTGCGCTTTCGATTCTGCTTCTCCGATTATGCGGTCTGCCTGCTGGCGGGCGTTGCGAATAATTTCATCGGCCCGCACGCGCGCCTGCTGCTCGGCGTCGGCTTTGATTCGCTCAACATCAACCGAACCGGCAGCCTTGCCGTCAGCGTGAGGACTGCCACTCGAAGAATCAGCCGCGCCATGCGGGTTCGCGTCAGGCGCATCAAGCACGTTGACGACGCGGTGCGCCTGAGCCGCATCAACTATCTTCAGATCGAAATTATATGTTCGCTTGCCGTCGCCGGTTTTGACGAACATATTGCTCATGCCTTTGGTGGTGACGGGCTTGAGGAAAACGTCGTTGCCGCGTCGCTCAGGCGACCCGCTCAACTGAATGACGAAAGAGCCTTTGCCAGTGGCCGGGTCGTAGAGGTCGCCACAGATGGCTTCCTGCACAGGCTCAGGAAAGCTGATTCTGGTCGTTATGCCTACGGCTGTTTTGACGACGCCGATTTGATCGGGACCGAGCGTCATAGAGGCAATTGGCGATTGCGCGCGCGCCATTGCTGAGGTTGCAATCAGCAACGCCACCGAGATTGCAGTTGACGCTATAGCCTTCAAGCTCGCCTCCTTAAGGGTGCCCGTCGCACGACACAGAATTCCTTGCCGCGCGTTCAGTTATTGTTACAAAACTAGGGCGAGCGAATCAACACCTAAACGGGGCATACCATTCACGGGTGAAATTCGGGCAGATCACGCGTCGGCACGCTTGCGAGGCGCGGAAGGCTTCGATCCTTTGCCGACAATAGCGGCTCATCAATGCCCCACGGGATGGCAATATCGGCATCGTTCCAGATTATCCCACGATCAAATTCGGGGTAATAAAAATCGCTGCACTTATAAACGAACTCAGCCCTCTCCGACAGCACAAGGTAGCCGTGCGCAAATCCTGCGGGAATGTAAATCTGCAGCTTGTCTTCGGCGGAGAGCTTTACTGCTACGTATTGCCCGAACTGCGGGGAGCCGCGTCGTATATCAACCGCAACGTCGAGAACTTCGCCCTGAATGACGCGGCAGAGCTTCGCCTGCGGGCGATTGATTTGATAGTGCAATCCGCGCAGCGTCCCCTTAACCGAACGCGCATGGTTGTCCTGCACGAAGTGGTCCGATATTCCTATCGCGGCAAACTTCTTCTCGCTATAGCTTTCAAAAAAGAAGCCTCGCTCGTCGCTGAAGACTTCAGGCTCGATCAGGCAAATGCCCGTAAGCGCGGTTTCGATTCGTTTCATAGCCCATAGCATACACCACAATTCAGAGCGGCGCGCCACGCACGAGCAGTGGAGAACTGGAATAAGATAGTAGATAATCTAAAGCTTATGGTTACTATCACCCTCAACTGTTCCCTCTGCGGAAATGAAAACTCGGTGCGTAATGGCTTCAAGCCCAATGGCAAACAATGTTTCCGGCGCCACGACTGTAAGCGCGGAGGCTATGGTTCGCCACCTATTACTGGCGCGTTATTGTCATCAGAGGTTTTCGTTTGAGTTTTCACTTTCCGCCACATACAATGTTTTGGCTCGCCAGAGCTTTACTGGAGGATGCTTATGCTGTTTTGACAGTCCCATCACCGCGAGCGCCGGGCAGGGGAAAGGCGCTCGCTCATCGGCAAAGATTTCCTGTTTTATCTTGCAACTGGATTTTTAGTCTCATTCGTAGTGGACAAAAAGGGTCGAGCTTAAGCGGAGTCACAGGATGCGAACAGTAGACGATCTAGAAGTAAGCTATGCACAGTTAGAATACCCTCAGTTAGAAACAGAACGCGGAATATTTCACAAGCTCGAACAGCACAAGCTGCTGATCGTCCTGATAACGCTTGCCATCGCATTTGCCGCGCGCGTCTATCGCCTCGACGCAGCGAGCCTTGCTGAAGATGAAGCCAACAAATTATTCGCCATTCGCGCCTACGAGCAGGGCGATTTCACCGTCAACGCAGAGCATCCGATGGTGATGAAGATGCTCTGTTACGCTTCGCTTCATACAGCGGCGGCATGGAACAACGCTGTAGGCGACGGCGCGGGCCTTTCAATTACGAGCGAAGCCGCCATAAGATTTCCCAACGCGCTGTTTGGCGCGCTGACGGTCATACCGCTCTTTCTCTTCACAAAAGTTCTGCTTGGATTCAGGGTCGCGCTCATCACATCAATGCTGTGGGCGACTGGGCTTGACGCCATCTGGTTCAATCGCGTCGGCAAAGAGGATACGTTGCTTGTCTTTTTCATGCTGACGGCTTTCTACGTTTATAATCGCGCGAAACAGGCGCCGGATTCAGACGCGACCCGCCAGCATAGACTTTATATTCTTGCAGGGGCTGCCTTCGGATTGATGATAGCGTCGAAATTCTTTCCACATCTCTTCGGCCTCTATGTGCTGTTTTATCATGTGGTCGGATACGACAGCCGGAACAACCGCGCTAAATCCGGAGTCATAGAGATGAAATTCTTCGCTGCGATGTTGCTGGCTTTCGTCGCGTTCAATCCGGCGATGTTCGTGCCGCAAACCTGGCGCTACCTGTGGAAATACGTTACCGAAAATCTAATGACGCATCACGGCTACCTGTTTATGGACGAGCTGTTCATAAACGATATTTCCCGCACGCCGGGAGGCGCGCCCTGGTATTACTACTTCGTATTCATCTGGGTGAAAATCCCGCCGCCTGTGATTGCGGCATTTCTAATCGGGCTGATTGAGATATTCCGCCATCGCGGACGCTATCCTAAATCGCGCGGCTATCTATTTTTGAGAATAATGCTCGTCTTCTGGCTTTTCCCGATGGCGCTCGTCGGCGGAAAGTTCCTCCGCTATACGCTCTCGCTCATGCCGTTTCTTTACATGGCGGCTGCGGTTGGGATTGTAGTCGCGTGGCGCGCGCTCGTGTCATTGATTCGACGAGCCTCGCTCGACCTGCAAACTGCGCGTATCGCTGCGGCTGTAGCCGTTGCGATTGTCTTTATCATCCTGCCCGCAAGAACGGCTTTCGCCAATCTGCCCTATCCGAACCTGTACGTGAATGCACTGGGAGGCCGGCGCACGGGGTACTTTTTCCCGCACGACGAATTTTATGATCTGGGCGCGCGCGAAAGCATACGCTACATTGCCGAAAACGCTCCCCGCGGGGCGCGGCTCGCCAGCGAGATTCCCGGCGTGGTCGAGTATTACCTAGAGCGATACAACCGCCGCGACATCAAATCTGAGATCATGTCGAAGCCGGATTTCAGCCTGAACGAGAGCGCGCCCGATTACGTGCTGTTGCAGCGCGGGCGAGTCTACTTCGAGAATCAGCAGAATCTGGATTTCATCGAAAAGAATTTCCCGCTTGAGCAGGCAAGCACGTTCAATGGCGCAGCCGCGACCGAAGTCTATAGAATCGGCAGCCAGTAATCGGCGGTCAGTGGCCGGTAGTCGGGGGGCGGTTGAAATGTTGACGGCTTGAAAATGGCTCTGGGAGCTACTTTCAAGGCAACTGTTAATGTCTTAGCAATAAACTGACCACCGACCGCCGATCACTGACCACTGCCTTTATGAAAAGATTGATCGTCAACGCTGATGACTTTGGGCTGACGCATGGAGTCAACGCCGGAATAATTCGCGCGTTCAAAGATGGAATACTCACGAGCGCGACATTAATGGCAAACGGCGACGCATTTGACGATGCGGTTGAACTGGCGCGCGCCAACCCTGAGCTTGGCGTAGGCTGTCACCTTGCGGCAGTCGGCGGGCGGCCCGTCTCGGCGGCAAACGAGATTAATTCACTCGTCAGCGACGATGGCCGTTTGCCCGCCACGCTTTCAGAGTTGATGATTAAGATTGCGCGCGGCAAGGTTCAAATCAAAGACATCGAGCGCGAGTTCGCTTCTCAGGTCGAGCGCGCCATCCGAGCAGGCATAACGCCCACGCACCTGGACACGCACAAGCACACACACACACACCCTCGTGTCATGAAGGCTGTTGCCAAAGTCGCCCGCGAGTTCAATATCAAGTGCGTGCGCAACCCGTTCGAGTCTGTCTTTGCTGCGGCTGCGGTCGGTCCTGCAGCTCGCGCGCGGCGGAAAGTTTATCTGAAGCAGTGCGCGATGTCCGCCGCAATCGCGCCGCGCGCCGCGCGGTTCAAACGAATGGCGCGCGAGCATGGCCTTATCGCGCCCGATCATTTTCGCGGCGTGCGTCTCACGGGTCTGCTCGACAGCGAAGCGGTCTGCAATATCATCCGCTCGCTTTCCGAAGGCGTGACGGAGTTGATGTGCCATCCGGGCGTTTACGATGACGCGCTTGAGCGTGAGCGCACACGGCTCAAGCAAGAGCGAGAGCGCGAGCTTGAAGCGTTGATTGACCCGGCAGTGCGCCGCGCGATTGACGAATGGCGGATAAAGCTGATTAATTATCGTGAAATGGCAAAAAATCATGTTTGAAAACGAGATTGAGAATCCGAAGTACTCCGTCGTCGTTCCGCTCCACAACGAGCAGGAGAACGTGCGCGAATTGTACGAGCGGCTGTCGACGGTGATGACGGGACGCTACGAGCCTGTCGAATTCATCTTCATTGACGACCACAGCACGGACCGAACGGCGCAGTTGCTCGCCGAGATCATCGCAAAAGATTCACGCGTCGCGGCGATTCGATTGAAGCGAAACTATGGGCAGACGGTCGCGCTCGCCGCCGGGTTCGATTACGCCGAAGGTGATGTGATTATCTCGATGGACGGCGACCTGCAACACGACCCGGCGGACATTCCCGCGCTCGTCTCGAAGTTTGAAGAGACGGGCTGCGACATCGTGAGCGGCTGGCGCAAGAAGCGCGTTGATAATTTTTTTCTGCGCCGCGCGCCTTCGCGCATAGCCAACTGGCTGATGTCGAAACTTTCGGGCGTTGCGATTCACGACTTCGGCACGACATTCAAAGTTTATCGCAAAGACACTATCAAGCAGATAAAGCTCTACGGCGAGATGCACCGATTCATTCCCGCGCTCGCATCGTGGAACGGCGCGACCGTAACTGAAGTGCCGATCAAAAACATCGTGCGTCCCGGTGGCCGCTCGCATTACGGGCTGTCTCGAACCATCAGAGTTTTATTCGACCTGCTGACGATCAGATTCCTGCTTCGCTACGTAACTCGCCCGTTGCATTTCTTCGGCCCGCTGGGGCTGCTCTCGATGTCGGCTGGATTAATAATCAGCTTCGTGCTGCTGGTCAAGAAAGCGCTCTACGGCACAGACCTCTTCGATCAGCACGGGCCGCTGATGATTCTGGCTGCGGTGCTTGTGCTGGCGGGCGTGCAGTTAATCTCGTCGGGGCTGATTGGAGAGATGTTGAGCCGGACTTATTTTGAATCGCAGGGCAAGCCGATCTATTCGATTGAAAAGGTAACGACGAGCAGAAACACAATAGTGAAAAGTGAAAAGTGAAAATAAAGCTGTCAGTGATGAGTCATCAGCGGTCAGCCTAAATCTTTTACTTCATCAAGCCCTATCAACTTCCGATTGAAAGACGATCCCCGGCAGTTCTTCATTCTTCAATAATGAAGTAATCTGCGCGGAGGAGCTTTGATTTGGTTTGCGCAGGCTGCTCAAATCGAACAGTGTCCTTGCGAATGAAGTCCGACACGATGATGCGCTCCTGTTCGCCGAAATCGAGCAGGGCGTGAACAGGTCTGTTGTGGAACTGCTCGGATTTTTGGGCGTGCCTCAGCAGGCTCACACCGCGCGGCGCGTTCAGCTTCTCGAACATCTCAACGCCACGAAGCTCGCCCTTTCGATCAACGATGATAACCGGCACGATCTCGCCTTCATACAAACGGCCAGAGGCGCTGCGGGTCGCGCGCTGCAGCCGGTCATGCTCGCCGAAAAGCCTTGATAATTTTTCGAGCAACTCCGGGCCGAACATTTCGGCTGCGGGTTTTGGCCGCGCAAAGCTGCTGTCTTCCCACTCGTGAATCATCTCCCACGCCGCGCGCGGAACTTCGCCCGCAACTGCCTCTGCCGGTTTGCCCAGAGAAGCTAATCGTTCGGCCCGCGCGTACTCGGCGATCTCCGCGGCGCAGCTTCTGCACATCGCGACGTGCGCGGCCACAGTCGGGTTCATCGCTCGCGACGATCCGGCGTAGAAGAGCGCAGCAAGCTCGCTCACATCCGGGTGAGACTCGAAGATTTCAAAGCTCAAATTTGAGACTTGAGATCTTTCGACCTCCGATTCATCCGAACAGCTCGCTCTGTCTTTCAACAACGTGCCTGCTCTCTGTTTGAGCGCGCGAATGACGTCAATGACCGAAGCGCAGTCGGCACAGGCAGACAAATGCTGCTCGACCATCGAGCCGGCCTGCTCATCTAGCGCGCCGCTCAGGTAATCGAACAACTCTTTATCAGGATGTGCCGACTTCTTTGCCATAATCCACTGGCCGTGAATTAGGAGTCGGGGCTATGGGCGGTTGAAGGAAATGGCAGATGCCTTGAAACAGGCTCCCAGAGCCATTTTCAGGTCATCTTTCCTTCTCTAATCCCCGACGCCTGACTCCCGACCCCTTTTGTCACCTCCCTCCTCCGCCGAACAATGCGTCGGCGGAAGTAATGCCGCGCTCCTTGAGCCACTTCATCAATCGCACGCGCAGGCGGCGAGCGCGCTGGTAAACGAGATCCTCAGTCATTTGATACCGCTCAGCGATCTCTTTCGCATTCTGATTGCCGATGATGTACTCGTTGACGATCACGCTGTCTTTCCAGTCTTTGCATACATCGGCAAGCAGGCGATCAACAATCTCACGCTGCTCGCGGCTTAAAGCCAACGCTTCCGGCGAAGGCTCGCGCGACGGGGCCTTTTCAATCGCCGTAGGCTCGTCCGCGTCCGGGTCAGCAAGCGGCTGCGGATTCCATGACTTGTCGCGCCCGACACGCCTTATCGAATCAATCATCTCGCTTGATGCGATTCGCGCGATGAAGCTCGACAGTTTCCCCTGCCTGCGCCACTGCGAAAGCCCGCGATAGACTTTGAAGACGACGCGCGCTACACAGTCATCAGCCGAATCCCACGCCGGAAATCGAAAGCGCGAGCCGCGCACGACCGTGTTAATCAGCCAGTAGTAGCGAGCTATGATTATTTCAAAGCACAGGTGCGCGCCGCTGCGGTCGCTTTTGGCGCGCGCGAGGAACAGGTCGACAAGCTCCTCGTCGCTCAGGCCATCGAGCGATTGGCGATCAAGCTCTGTCCCGGCTGCTCGTCCGTTCGGCATGCGCTCACTCTTTGGTAAATTGTCCAACTCGTCCGGCGAGCGCATTCTACCATTCAGTCCGACCCGCTCGAAAGCTCCACAGGCTAGACGGCTGCGCGGCGAATTGCCTGACAGCGTTTGTCCTTTGCAATGACGAGCGAAGGGCAAATAACAAAGGACTAAGGACGAGGAACAATGAATTCATAAATTGCGCGCGAGATGTCTGCGATGAGTTTGTGCGCGCGGGCTTCGTCGGCAATGCCGCGCGTCAGCACAACCAGCACGTAAGGCTTGCGATTTGGTGGATAAACTATCGCCGCGTCGTGATTGATCTTTGTGATTGAGCCTGTCTTGTGCGCGACTTTTACGTCAGACGGAAGGCCCGCCGGGATGCCTTCGTTGAATTTCTGGTCGAGCATTATTTTGACCATCTCGTCGGAAGCCTTCGGCGAGACGGCTCGGCGCTCGGCTATACGGCGAAGGATAATCATCAGGTCGCGCGCCGTAGTCGTGTTGTTCAGGCCGCGCTCATAAGCTTTGCCGTCTTCGACTCCGCGCAGCACTCGAATGTTTTTCGCGCCCACCTGTCGCATCAGGCTCATCACTCGCTTTGGCGTTACGCGCTCAATCAGGATGTTCGTTGCAAGGTTGCTGCTCACGGTAATCATCAAGTGAATAAGCTCGCGTATGGTCGCGGTCTGTCCGACGCGGTTGTAAAGCGATTGGTCCGAATCGTCGCCGGGCGTGAGCTGGTAGTGGCTGCCGTCAACGATGCTGAGGAAATCATTCTTAATTGGGAGCTTTTCATTGAGCGAGAGCTTGCCTGCATTCATCTGGCGGAAGACTTCCATCATCACGGGCACTTTCATTGTGCTTGCGGCGTGAAAGCTCGCGTCAGGCTCGATGAAAAACTGTTCGCCCGTAGCCAGATCATAAAACGCGATGCCGACGGTTTCAGCGCCGCTCGCTGCAATCAACTGATTAATTTTGCTTGCGTCAATGCGCGCGGCCCGCGTTTTCGCAGATGCGCGCGACTCGGCAGGAACGCTGAGCAGGCTCAACAAGATCATTGCGATAACCGCAACGCAAGCACAGGTTTTGATTAAACATGATGAGCGAGTGAGGAATTGAAAGTTCTTCATTGGTCAAAAACTTTTGAGCGAGCGGGCCATCAGGCCAAGCCCTCCGGCAAACAGCGCGAGCATCAGGATAATATTGAACAGGCTCGTCTGCGGAATATAGAGTTGCAGGTTAGCGATTATGCCGACGAGAATAATCAACGTGCCGCCGCCCGCAAGTAGCCAGCCTGCGATTGATTTCCCATTGAAAAACAGCAGCCCTATGCCGATGATGAGCGGGATGAGCGTCAGACCGAAAGTTTTTTCGCCCCACCACATCCAGTAGCCTGTGCCAACCTGCACGTGATTGAAAATCAGGTAGCCGCCCGCGATTGACATTCCCAACCCGAACAGAAACATCCCTGTTCCGCCCGGCGTGCCTCCCGGTCCTTCGAACCGTCGCTTGCGATAATCTTCAAGCTCGTCAGTTTCTTTAATCTCTTTCACGGCTCGAAATCTACCATCGGCAACCGAAAGCGTCAACAATCACTGGCTCACGGCTTGTAAGCAGTGATGAGCGTAAGGCCCGGCAGCGTTCGCGTCTGCCGTCGAGCCAATCGCTTGAATCCTGTCTCGCGCAGCCAACAATAAACATCGTCAATCAGGAAAGAAGTTCCGCCCGATGCCACAAGCATGTGAAGCGCCATCAGCGCGGGCAGCACGTCGCGCGAGCCGCGCTTCTCTTTGAACATGTCCCACACGGCTAATACTCCGCCCGGCGCGAGCGCGTCATAAACTTTCTTGAGCACGCGGCGATTATCTTCTTCCGAGTAGTTATGAAGAATGTTGAAGTAGAGCGCCGCCGCGTAGCCTGAATCGAAATCGTCTTTGAGAAAATCGCCCGTTTGAAACTCGACTCGATTGCTCATCCCTTCGCGCTCGACTATCTCGCGGCCAATCTCAGCCGTCGCCTCAAGCTCGAAAACTGTAGCCGTCAGGTCGGGGTATTTTTCGCAAAAGGCAATCGAATATCCACCATGCCCGCCGCCTACGTCGAGCAACCGCCGAGACGTGGAACTAGCTCTGGAAGCCGATTTCGCGTCAGGCAGCCGAATCATGCGAAGCATCTCAGGCGCGCTCAGACGCGCCGTGTCGCGCAAGCCAAGAATGTGGCGGCGCAGCATCTCGCGATGCTTTTCATCCTTCAACACGTCCTGATAATTCAAGGCGGGAGTTGTGCCGATGCGGATGGCTTCTTCGAGGTTGAGCCACACGGCCCACAGGTCGTTTACGTGCTCAAGCATGTGGCCGACGTAATTTGGCGACGAGCGCGCGAGCCACTTGCGCGAGATGTCGGTCAGGGTGACGCGCTCGCCGTCGCGCCTCAGGTAACCGTTCGCGCACAGCGCATCAATGAGGTCAGTCACTCCGCGAAGCGACACGCCGAGATGTTTAGAAAGGACGTGCGGCGTGCTGGGCCGCTCGTCGAGCGCGTTGAATAATCCTATTTCGTTTGCGGCAAGAATCGCCTTAGCGTTCATCATCGCGCTGAAGGAATCAATCAGCGGGACAGGTATCTGGTTGGCCTTGACCAGCATCTTTTCAAACAGACCGTCTGGTATCGCTCCAACTTTCATGCGCTGGCCTCACGGGATTTGAAATTGGCGTCTCAAACAGATTCTAAGCCGCGCTCAGGGGCGAGTCCACCACTGGCACGCGGCTTGATACTAAAGAATTTTGGAACTAACCTGAAATCGAGGGCTTTGAATCAATGGAGGGAGCAGACGATGAAACCAAAATCAAAACTTGCCGCAATCCTATTAGCGATAATCTCATCAGCCGCGCTCTTATCGGCGAGCGCAGCGCAGGAGCGACCGAAGCAGCCGTCACAATCAAAACCGAGCGCGACTCGCTCTGCGCAGAAAGCCACAGCCGAGAAATCCGCAACCGAAAAGTCTGCGGCTGAGCCTGATGAAAAAATCGAAGCTGAGCCTGCGCCCCCAACGAATGAAGAGTTGATGCGAAAATCGCTCGACGATCTTTCAACGCAAATCAACCAGCTAACGACGGAAGTGAAGCGGCTGCGTCACGACAACGAACGCAATTCAGACGCGATGCAACTATTGCTTTACGAAGAGCGATTGGCGAAGGTTGAAGAGCAGACTCAAAACGCGCTCGATTATAAACTACAGCTAGACGCGCGCGAGGCTGACCTTCAGCGACGTTCGCGCAACATTCAACAGGAAGTCATTCTGCGCGGCGGGCTTCGTCGCGATGAGGTTGAAGCAGCGGTTCGCGCAGACCTGCAACGCGCACTGGACGACGTACACAATCAGCAGAATCAGTACCAGCAGCGCATAGCCGATCTTCAAGCGCAGGCAACGCGGCTGCGGGCAAAGGTTGAGGCGCTTCGCAAGAAAGTAGAGCGCACGGAAGAATCGAATCAGTAGCGAGTTAAAACAACGAGTGGCTTGAAATCGGCTCCTGAAGCCAGTTTCAAGCCACTCGCCTTATTTAATCCGTAAGTGCCTACTGCCCGCTGATAACCAACTTCACCGGCGCTTCAATCACCTGTCCTTCATCGGTTTCGATTCGTATAACGCCGGTGTGCGCTCCCGCCTTCGCAAGCTCAGGCTTGACGCCTACGCGAATCAGGTAATTGCTTCCGTCAACAATCGTCTGCTGATCGAGCTTCAGGAATTCGAGCGTTGAGGAGACCGATTTGATATGAAATGAGCCTACGAGCTTTCGCACTCCGAGACGCCCGTTTCTGAGCGGCGCGGCGATCAAGCTCGATAGCGCGACTTGGCCGAGGTCAAGCTCGCGCGGCGTGACGATTAAATTCTCAGCCGCAACCGTGACGGTCAACTTCACAGCCAGCGTATGGCCGTCGCCCGCGTCGAGAAGGACAGGAATCGCGCGCGCGCCCGGCTCGTTGATCGGCTCGATTGAGATGTCGAGCCAGTAGACGCCGCTTGCATTGCGACTGAGCCTGTAAGAAGCGGGCGCGTCGGCGGCGAGCTTCAAAGCGGCGTTTTTATCATCGGGCTTGATTCTGAGCGAGATTGACGCGGGCTTTCCGCGCTCAAGCGAAAGGGCCGGGCGCGCCGTAGGCCACACGTTGAACGAGCCGACTTTTTCGCCATACCCGATGTCGGCGTTGCCCATCAGCCGCGCGTATTCGGGAAGCGGCTTCACGTCGGCAACGAGAGTGAACATTATCGTCTTATGTCGCGGGTCGTTAGTGTAAAGCTCGTAATGGTTCTCAATCGGCTCTTTCAAATCGGTCGTGTGAATCTTTATTCTGACGATGCCAGCCTCACCAGGCTGGATGACTTTATCGAAGAAAAAGTCAGAAGGAGCGCATCAGCTTGGAGCCGCGCGCATAGCGGCAAACGTAAAGTTGTTGCTGAGTGACGCGCTGAAGCGATCAAACGAGACTGGCCGAATGAAGCTGTTATAAGGATCTGCGGCCTGCGCGGTGAGAGGAGTTTGCGAAAGCTCAAGCGCCCCGAGTCCGACGTTGCGAATGGTGAATGTGTGCTCAAGCTCTTCTCCGGCGAAGACCTCGCCGAAGTCGTGCTTCGTGCTGTCAATTATGGCTTCCGCCGTCGGCTTTGCCGGTTGCGGCGCAGGCAGAGTTTTGGCTTGTGATTTAGCTTGGGTTTTGTTTTTCGATTGACCGGCGTTTGATTGCGCGGTGAGCCAGGTTATTGAAAGGGCGGCGAGCGCAAGCGTCATCAGCCGCGCGGACAATTTGATACTGCGAGTTCGCATGATTATGGTTTCACTTCCTCTGTGCTGCAATTGAGCTTCAAGAATACTACGGGCCGCAGGCCGATATTTCAAGAAGCGGCGAGTTCAATCAGCGACTGCCAGTTCCACGTTTGACCTTTTTCGTTTGCGCTCCGCCAGCAAAAATATCGCAACTCCGATCAGGTTTGCTGCGACTATGACCGACGAAATCTTGACGGCGAAGATTGCGGGGTTTTCAACTTTGATTATTGGAAAGATTGAAAGCCCCACATAAAGTAACGTCATCAGAAAACCGGAGGCCGACGCTATCATCAACCACGCGGGCGCGCGTTTGACCGCGCCTCTCAATCCTAGTATCGGTATCGCGAACATCACCAGATAAGTCAGCGCGTAAAAAATCCCGCTCGCGTTCCACAGAAGTTGAAACGCTTCCTGCTCGCCTACGCCGATTAATCCGACTAAAGCAAACCCAAGCGTCATCGCGCCAATGAATAGGATTGAATTAATCGGCGTTTTGTATTTCGGGTGCAGGCGCGTGAACCACTGAGGCATCAGATGATCCCACCCGGCGACCATAGGCAGGCGAGTGTTTCCGGTAAACATCACGCTCGACTGCGCTATGCGAACCCACAGGAACATCAGGATGAGCGCGGGCACAATCTTTGAAGCCGCGCCGAACCCGACCCTGAGCACCTGCGGAATCGGCGCGATCAAATCAATGTCGTCGGGATGAATCAGCGCGAGCACAGAGCTTGTTCCAAGTATGAACATAATGGCGATGATAGGGGCAGCGAGCGCGACCGAGCGGCCAATCGTTCGCGCCGGATCGCGCGATTCGCCCGCGTGAATCGCTACGTATTCGAACCCGCCGAGCGCGCCGAATCCTAGCTTGCCGATGATGTTCAGATTGAAAAGCGTGATAACGGGCATTGCCGTGTTGAACGGGTGATACTCGGTGATATGGCCGTTTGCAAGATTGATTATCGGCAGCAGAACAATCGCAGCGAACATCAGCAGCATCATCACCGCGCCCGCTTTGTGAATCCATTTGCCGACGCCAAGCCCAAGCATTGAAACCGTGACAAGCCCCGCGATGATTAAAGCGGTCACGAGCGAGATGAACCATTTTGTAGAAGCCATCCACGCAGCGCTCGGCCCTAATGCATAAGAAAGGCTCGTCGTCGCCTGAAGCCCTATCTCTGAAGTGTTGAGGATGACGAACAGCCACAGGTTCCACGCGACGATGAATCCCATGAACTCATTGAAGCCGAGCTTGGCCCATTGATACAGTCCGCCTTCGAGCGGCATCAGGCGATTGAGGTGAGTCACAACTGCGGCTGACGGCAGATAAAAAAGCAGAACCGCAAGCAGCCACGCGACGACGTGCGAAGGGCCGAGCTTTCCGGCAGTGCCAATCCACGGCAATCCGACGATGAAAAGAATCTGTGTGAGCGCGAGGTCCGTCAGGCCAAGCTCTTTTTTGAAGACGGCGCTGTGCCGCTCGACCTCGCGTTCAGCGTCGCGCATCTCTGCTGGGGTGTTTATGTGGTGATCGGTCATTTATTGCCCTGCCGCTTTCGCGTTTGATTTCATCTTGTCAGGTGACATACCTGATTGACGATTGAGCAGGTAATCGAACAATCGCGCGGGAAGCCATCGCTTTAGCGCAAGCGCGAGCCGGGCGTGACGAGGCGCGGCGTAACGCGCTCTCGGATTTCGAGCGGTCAACGCTTTCACGACGAGCGCGGCTATGTCGTCGGGGCGTCCCGCTATCCGCCGCAGTCGCTTGTAGCCTTCGCCGAGTCCCGCGAAGAACGGAGCATACGGGCTGTCGGCTTCAACAATCGGCTTCGCTTTCTTGTTAGCAACTTCGAGAAACTCCGTGATGATGAAGCCCGGCTCGATAACGACGACTTTGATTCCGAACCCGGCAAGCTCGCCGCGCAATCCGTCGGAAATGGCTTCCAGAGCGTGTTTCGTGGCGTCGTAGATTGACGAAAGCGGGCGGGCGATGCGGCCTGCGACCGAGCTAATGTTAATGATGCGCCCGCGCTGCTGTTTGCGCATTATGGGGATGACGAGTTGCGTGAGCGCGATGAGTGAAAAGAGATTTGTCTCAAAGTTTTCGCGTATGGCTTCGACGGGAACAATCTCAATCGGGCCGCGCTGGCCATAGCCCGCGTTGTTGACGAGCGCGTCAATGCGCCCGAACTCGCGCATGGTCTCTGAAACTATTCGCTCGCGATCATCGGCTACAGTCACATCTGCGGCGATGGCCAGAGCGCGCCCGCCCGCTGATTCAATCTCTCGCCTGATAGCTTCGAGGCGGTCGGCGCGCCGCGCAGTCAAGATAACCGTTGCGCCTTCGCGCGCAAGCCAGCGCGCCGTCGCTTCGCCTATGCCAGCCGAAGCTCCGGTCACTATCACGATTTGCCCGTCGAGTTTCGCCATCATCTCTCCTCACAGGTATTCGCGTATCATCATCCGCCACGAAGGCCAGTCGTGATTCACCTGCCCGCCCCAATCATCGAGCCTGTGCGGAATGCCGCGCTCGTTGAGCACGCGCGATAATTCATAAGTCCGCTCGCGGCATATTCCAATGTCCCAGTCGCTCGTGACCAGCGAAATATCCATGCTGCGAATCGCATCGAGTAACCGCGCATCGTTGAGGTTCGACATATAAGCCGTAGGGCAGTTGAAATAAACATCTTCGTCGTAGTAACCATCGAGCAAACGGTCAACGCGGTATGAGCCGCTGATGCCTACGGTCTTGCGCACAAGCTGCGGGTTCTTGAAGGCGAAGTTGACCGCAAGGTACGCGCCGAAGCTCACGCCCGACGTGATGAGAAACGGATTCGGATTGCGCGAGCGGATGAACGGGATGACCTCTTCGCGCACGTAGGATTCCCACACGTTGTGGCGTCGCACGCGCTCGCGCGGGTGAATACGCTCGTTGTACCACGACTCCGAGCAGAAGCTGTCAATGCCATACATCTGAATGTAGCCCGCGTCAATCTTGTCGGCGAGCGCGTCAATCATCAAAAAGTCTTTCCACTCGTAGAAGCGGCCCCACGAGCTTGGCAGAATGATTACGGGCGCGCCCGCGTGTCCATGCACGAGCAGATTCATCTCGCGGCCCATTCGCGGGCTGTACCACTTCACATGATTTTCAATTGGCATAGCGTGTAAGCTAACGGCACGCGGATTTAATTTCAAGCCAGACTAAAACCTGTTGGCCAGGTAGTACTTCATCATCGCGCGCCACGTCGGCCAGTCGTGCGGCATATCGTATCCCCACAGATCGAGCTCGTGCGGGATGCCCTTTTCAGAAAGAATAGCCGAGAGCCTGCGCGACGCATCAGGGTTTTCGTAACTGCCCTGCCCCGTGACTATGTGAATGTGCCGCTTTGCGCGCAACATCGCGAGGTTATCGCCGTCAAGACCCGGAATATAATCAACAGGGTTGTTGAAATAGATGTTGTCATCGTAGTAATCGCTCTCGTAGTAGCCGCGAATGTCATACGAGCCGCTCATCGCAATCATGCCGTCGAACAGGTCTGGGCGGCGAAATAGCTGATTCGCGCAGTGAAACGCGCCGAGGCTCGCTCCGGCAGTTATTATCCCCATTCGCCCGCGACAGCTATTGTAGATGTATGGCACGACTTCGTTTGTGATGTAGCTGTTGTATTGTGCCTGTCGGATGGCCTTGTCGCGCGGATGCACCCGCGGGTTGAGCCAGCTCATGCGGTTGATGCTGTTGATTGAGAAAACTTTGACCTTGCCTTGCTCGATAGCTTCGCTCATCGCGTCAATCAGGTAGAAGCGCTCGTATTCGAGAAAATCAGCCGCCGCCGTTGGAAACAGCAAGAGCGGGAAGCCGTAATGACCGTAGCTGACGACCTCCATATTTCTGCCGAGGCTCGGGCTGTGCCACGAATCAATTACTCTCTGCATGCTTGTCCTCCTTGTGTCAGCTTTCGCATCGGCGAAAGTGTTCGCCCATCGCAACAGCACCGGATGGCTGCGAAAGCAGAAGCGAGTAAGCTAACTGCGTCTGCCGATGATTTCAAGGCAATGTGCGGATGAAACGCGCGGGTCGTAGCTTGCGGCTAGTCCGGCATTCAACCGGGTTGCTATAATTGAGGTTCAGGGAAAGAACCTGGCCCTTTTCGGATTTACAACCGCTGGAGGAAAGACCAAAGATGCAGAATCAATCGCAGAGCCGCGAAAAAAAGCGCGAGCAGTTCGTCACAGACGCGAAAGCAAAAAGCAAGGCCACGCCAATACTGATAGCCGTTCTGATTGTAGGCATTGCCGTCGCCGCCTATGTCGTCATCAGTTCTTCTGATAAGCCCGAAGCGATCACAGTGACGAGCAGCGCGCCGAAAGCCAATCCCAACGCATCGCTTGCGACCACGAGCAATAATCCACAGGCGATTAATTCGCAGGGCGAAGTCATACAGATTCCGCTTGCCGATTTGAGCGCGCAGGCGAAGTTCTTTAATTACTCGGGTGGCGGCAAGACCGTTCGCTTTTTCGTCGTGCAAAGCAATGACGGCAAATACCGCGCGGCGCTCGATGCCTGCGAAACATGCTTTGCCGCGAAGAAGGGTTATATACAGCAGGGCGATCAGATGATATGCCAGAAATGCAAACTGCCTTTTGCCATCGCAAACATAGGCGAAGCGCAAGGCGGCTGCCACCCGATAGGGCTGCCGAGCGCGGTCGAGGGTAATCAACTCGTAATCAAAGCGAGCGAAGTGGCAAATCGCGCTTCGTATTTCTAAGGTCAGATTGAGCGGTAACCATGCGAATCAGCACAATAGCATTTGCAAATTTGAAGCGGCGCAAAGGCAAAGCTCTCTTCTTAATCGTCGGCATCAGCATCGGCATAGGCACGGCCGTTGCCCTCTTATCCTTGAGCAGCTCAATCAAAGAAGAGATAGGGACGCAGCTCGACCGCTTTGGCGCAAACATCATGGTCGTGCCGCAGTCGAACAGCCTCGTGCTCGATTACGGCGGCATCTCGGTGCCCGGCGTCTCGTTCGACGTGCAGCAACTCAAAAACGAAGACGCGCAGGCTGTCTATGATATTCCTTATCGCAACCGCATAAGCATTGTCGCGCCGAAGCTCATCGGCGCTGTCGAAGTCGCGGGACCGGATAAGCGCGCTCAACAGATCGGACTCGCAGGCGTTGATTTCAAAAACGAGTTGATTCTGAAACGCTGGTGGCATCTGATTGGCCGCAAGCCTGAAAGCGACGAAGATATGATTGTCGGCTACGAAGTCGCGCGCGCGCTTTCATTGATAGAGCCAACCCACCCCGAACAGTTGCAGCCCGTTTCACACGAGCAGCACAACGCAGAGCAGCCGCCTCCGTTCAAAATCGTCCGCGATAAAATCTTCGTCGCGGGCCGCGAGCACACCGTAGCGGGCGTGCTTGCTGAAACGGGCGCTGCCGAAGACCGCATGGTGTTCGCAGGGCTTGCGCACGTTCAATCGCTTTTGAACAAGCCCGACCAGTTGACCTACATCGAAGTGAGCGCGCTGTGCAAAGACTGTCCCGTTGACGACATCGTCGCGCAGATAAGCCAGCGGCTCCCGCACGCAAAAGTTTCAGCCTTGCAGCAATCTGTTCGCGCGCGCGCCGAGACGGTTGACCGGCTGACGAGATTTTTTGCAATCGTTTCGGCCATAGTGCTTGCCATCGGCGCGTTGATGATATTTACAACAATGATGGGATCGGTCATCGAGCGCACGAAAGAGATTGGCGTGCTGCGCGCTATTGGATTTCGCCGTTCGCACATCGTCAAAAGCCTTATGATCGAAGTCGCGGTGATAAGCGTCGCGGGCGGACTGCTGGGATGGGGCGCGGGGATGCTTGCAACTCGGCTTGCGCTGCCATATTTCGCCGAAACAAACATCGCGTTTGCAATCCAACCAGCGATTGCCGTCGCAGCAATCGCCGCAGGATTGATTATTGGAATCGCGAGCAGCTTCTATCCGATTGTTCGGGCATCGCGTCTCGACCCGTCGGAAGCTGTGCGATACGTTTAGAAGGAATTAACGAAGTGTCTTTTGTAGTCGTAGAAAAGGTCAGCAAGGTTTATCAATCAAACGGCGCGGCGTCGGCAGTGCGAGTGCTCGCGGACATAAGCATTGAGATTAAAGAAGGCGAGTTCGTCGCGCTCACAGGCCCATCGGGTTCGGGCAAAAGCACGCTGCTCACAGTCGTCGGCGCGATGAATCACCCGACAAAAGGTCGCGTTGTCGTCGACGGCATTGACGTGTACGGGCTTGAAGACGAGCGGCGCGCAGACTTTCGCCGCGAGTATCTCGGATTCGTTTTTCAGCAGCATCACTTGATGCCTTACCTGAACGTGATTGAAAACGCGATGCTGCCGCTTGCAACAACTGATTTGAGCGCGCGTGAAAAGCGTGAGCGCGCGATGAGCGTGTTAGATAAAGTCAGCCTTGCGGATAAAGCATTGCGGCTGCCCAATCAGCTTTCAGGCGGCGAGCAGGGGCGATTGGCCATTGCCCGCGCGCTCGTCAACGAGCCGCCGTTGATCTTGGCAGACGAGCCTACGGGCGCGCTCGATACAAAGACGGGCCGCGAAGTCATGGAAGTGTTTTTGAAACTGAACGCTCAGGGGCAGACCGTCTTTATGGTGACTCATAATCCTGAGAACGCCGCTCTCGCGCATCGAATAATTCACATCGTTGATGGCCGCGTGGCGGATTAAGAAAAAATTCACCGGCGCTTCTTCAAGCTCGCATAAACCTCAGTGACGCGCTTCTGGTGCTCGTCGGATTCGAGGCAACGGCGGAAAGTCTCGCCTATCTCTTTAAGCGCGCTGTTTGTGTCCAGATCAATCAACTCGCGCGTCAACCGTTTCGTCTCAAGCAGCGCGTTGCGAGGCTTTGCCGCAAGCACTCGCGCAAGCTCCAAAGCTTTCGCCATCAACTCTTCGCCCGGATAGACGTGATTCACAAGCCCTATGCGAAAAGCTTCATCAACTGAGATGTTCTGGCCCGTCATCGCAAGCTCTTTGGCGCGCGCAAGCCCGATTGATTTATATAGCGGGTGAATTATCTGCGTCAGCCCAAGGTTAATCTCCGCCTGCCCGAATATAGCTTCCGTCGCCGCAAGTCTGATATCGCAAAATGCCGCGAGGTCAAACCCGCCAGCGATGGCCGCGCCGTTAACGGCAGCAATCACGGGCTGCGACTGCGTCCACACCTGTCGAAACATCGTCGTCACTGCTCCGAGATAAGCGAGCTTTTCATCCATCGTCCAGCTTATCAGCAGCGACAAATCGAGTCCGGCGCAAAAGCTGCGGCCCGCGCCCGTTATGATGATGACGTTGATGGTCGAATCCGCTTCCGCCTCTTTCAACTCGGTTGATAGCTGATGAACAAGCTCAGGATGAAGCGAGTTGCTTTTGTCAGGACGATTCAATGTGAGCGTGAGTATCGCGCCTTCGCGGTGCGTCGTGACCATTTGTTCATGATTGATGTTGGACATCTGGTGGGGCCTCCTTGTTATCGAAATCGAGCATCTATATCCTACTCGCATGTTGAAAAGTAGCAAGCGGTTGACATTGACACCTCCCGCGCTCGCATCCTAGCATTCTGTATTCGACATCAACCAACGGAGACAGACTAATGGCAACCATCCGCCCTTTTAGAGCAGAGCGCCCCGCAAAAGAAACAGTCGCACAGGTCGCAGCCGTGCCTTACGACGTTGTAAGCACTCAGGAAGCGCGCGAGCTTGCCGCCGGAAATCCCTTGAGCTTCCTGCATGTTTCGCGGCCAGAGATTGACCTGCCCGACGGCACCGATATTTACTCCGACGCCGTTTACGAAAAAGCGAAAGAGAATTACGAACGCTTGCGCCGCGAAGCGCCGCTATTTCAGGAAGAGGCGCCGAGCCTTTATGTCTATCAACTCAAGATGGGCGCGCACACTCAAACGGGCATCGCGGCCTGCTGCTCCATTGATGAATACGACGCGGACATAATCCGCAAGCACGAGCGCACGCGCAAGGACAAAGAAGATGACCGCACGCGCCACATGATAACCATCGGCGCGCAGACCGGCCCGGTCTTTCTCACATATCGCGGTCGCGACCGCGTAAACAGTCTCGTGAGCCGCATTCAATCAACCGAGCCGCTGTATGATTTCACCGCAACGGACGGCGTGAGCCATACAATCTGGCGAGTGGGCGACACTGACACGCAGACGCTCGTCGAAGAGTTCAGCCGAGTGCCGCTGCTCTACATAGCCGACGGCCATCACCGCGCAGCGAGCGCGAGCCGAGCGCGGGCCGCGCTCCGCGACCAGAATCCGAATCACACGGGCGAGGAAGAATATAATTTCTTCCTGACGGTGCTGTTCCCCGCCGATCAGCTTCAGATACTTCCGTACAATAGAATCGTGAAAGACCTCAACGGCTTATGGTCGGATGAATTCCTGGCCGCGCTTGCGAAGCAGTTTGATATCAGCGAAACAGACAATCCATCGCCCGCGCAAAAAGGCGAAATCTGCATGTACTTGGATCATCGCTGGCACAAGCTCAAATTGCCGCATGGCACGACGCAGCCCATTGATCCGATAGGCTCGCTCGACGTGAGCATCCTGCAAGAGCGCGTGCTCGACCCCATTCTCGGCATCAAAGATGTGCGAACAGACAAGCGAATTGATTTCGTGGGCGGCGCTCGCGGGACACGGGCGCTTGAAGAGATGGTCAACAGCAATCGCGCGGCGGTGGCTTTTTCGCTCTACCCTGTTTCGATTGACGAGTTGATTGCAATTTCCGATGCGAACGAAATCATGCCGCCCAAATCAACGTGGTTCGAGCCGAAGCTGCGCGACGGACTGTTGAGCCATTTGATATAACGCACCGGAGTTTCACCACGCAGGCGCGGAGAACAGGACAGAGACACCGAGACTTAATTGTGAGAATTCTCTGTGCCTTCATGAATCCTCCGCGCCTCTGTGGTGAGTCATCACTCTCGCAATCAAGGCTGTGATAGCTATCACGCAGGCAGGTGACACCTGTCATAGCCGATTGAAGTAAACACGTCTATAGTCGCGGTTGAGCAAAGGCGCGTCGGTTTATGAATGTCCTCGTCCTCAATTGCGGAAGCTCTACGGTCAAGTTTCAGCTTATCGCCACAGACCTCGACCTCATCAGCCAGAACGCAGACCGGCGATTGGCTCGCGGCATAATCGAGCGCGTCGGCGGCGAAGCTATCATCACAGTGCAGGTCGACGCGCGCGAGCAGCAACGCGCAACCGCTTACTTGCGCGACATTCGCGCTGCGGTTGATTACATCATCAGGTGGGCTTCGTCTGATGCGGCGGGCATTGAAGACATCCACAGCGTCGCAGACATTCATGC
Source organism: Blastocatellia bacterium (assembly GCA_035575515.1). Lineage (GTDB taxonomy): Bacteria > Acidobacteriota > Blastocatellia > UBA7656 > UBA7656 > DATLXU01. The sequence continues at coordinate 26,138 of DATLXU010000053.1, read as the reverse complement.
TGTCGGCCACCGCGTCGTTCACGGAGGCGAGCGGTTCACCCACTCGGTTCTAATCACAGATGAAGTATTGCGCGGCATCGAAGACATGATCGAGCTTGCGCCGCTGCACAACCCTGCAAACATTCGCGGCATTCAAGCCACGCGCGAATTGCTCGGTCCGGGACTCGCGCAGGTCGCCGTCTTCGACACGGCGTTTCATCAAACGCTGCCCGAAGTCGCTTACCTCTACGCGCTGCCATACCAGTTTTATCGCCGCTATAAAATTCGCCGCTACGGGTTTCACGGCACGTCGCACCGCTACGTCGCTTATCGTTATCGCCAGATTCGAGGCATCACGCGCGAAGAAACGAACATCATCACGCTGCATCTCGGCAACGGATGTTCGGCAGCGGCAATTCGCAAGGGCGATTCGATTGATACTTCAATGGGTATGACCCCGCTTGAAGGGCTTGTGATGGGCACGCGCGCGGGCGACATTGACCCGGCCATCATTGATTTCCTTTCGGTCAAAGAAGGATTAACGATTCATCAGATTGAAACGATGCTCAACAAGCAATCAGGCTTGATTGGAATATCGGGGTTGACAAACGACATGCGCGAGCTTATGGAAGAAGCCCGCGAGAACAATGACCGACGCGCGCGGCTTGCGATTGAGATATTTTGCTACCGCGCGCGCAAATACATTGGCGCGTACCTTGCGGCGATGAACGGCGCGGACGCGATAGTATTTACTGGCGGCATAGGCGAAAACGCACCCGAAGTGCGGCAGATGATCGCAAGCGGACTTGAGTGGTGCGGGCTTCAACTTGATGAGGAGCGCAACGCCCGGTGCACCGAAGGCTGCGAGAGCATAATCAGCACGGACGACTCGCGGCTCGCGGCCTACGTGATTCCGACCGACGAAGAATTGCTGATAGCGCGCGACACCGTCAGAGCCGTTAGCGGCGCGCCGCAGCGATACTGAAATTAGCTATCAGCGTTCAGCCTTTTGGCGATAACGCCGGTTTAGAGTTATTATCACGCTTAGGTTTCGATCGGCTTCATTAACACCGGGCTGAAAGCTGACCGCTGACAGCTTCTCAAGGAGCAACTATGAAGATACTCATAGCAGACAAGTTTCCCGAAAGCGGGCAGAAGGAACTCAAAGACGCGGGTCTTGAGGTCGTCTACGACGCGGACCTCAAAGACGAATCGCTCGCGCAGGCCATAAGCTCGACGGGCGCGGATGTGCTGGTCGTGCGCGGCACAAAGGTCACCAAAGAGATGCTCGAAGCTGGCCGCTTGAGCCTGGTCGTGCGCGCGGGCGCTGGCTACAACACGATTGATGTTAAGACTGCATCCGAGCGAGGCATCTACGTTTCCAACTGTCCGGGCAAAAACTCAATCGCTGTGGCTGAGCTTGCTTTCGGGTTGATCCTAGCCTTAGATCGTCGCATCCCAGAGGCCGCCCATGACCTGAAAGAAGGGCGCTGGAACAAGAAAGAGTACAGCAAGGCGCGCGGGCTGTTTGGTCGCACGCTAGGGTTGATCGGGGCGGGGCGCATCGGGCAGGAGATGATTCCGCGCGCGCGCGCTTTCGGAATGCCCGTCGTCGCTTGGAGCCGCAGCCTCACGCCTGAGCGCGCCGCAGAGCTTGGCATCGAGATGAAAAGCTCGCCGCTCGAAATCGCCGCTTTGTCCGACATCGTGAGCGTTCACGTCGCGCTCAAGGACGAAACGCGAAATCTGATTGACGAAAAATTCTTCGAGGCAATGCGGCCCGGCTCGTTCTTCATTAACACGTCGCGCGCCGAAGTCGTTGATCAGGCAGCGCTCGAAAGGGCTGTGAAAGAGAAAGGCATACGCGCGGGACTCGACGTTTTCGCGGGCGAGCCTACGAGCGGCACGGGCACCGTCGAAGACAACGCGATATTCAACCTCAACGGCGTGATCGGGACTCATCACATCGGCGCGTCAACCGATCAGGCGCAGCAGGCAATCGCAGACGAGACCGTGCGAATCATCCGCGAGTACAAAGAGAAGGGCCGCGCGCCAAACGTCGTGAACCTCGCGAAGAAAACGGCTGCGACTCACTTGCTCGTTGTGCGCCACTTTGATCGTGTGGGCGTGCTGGCCGCCATCTTTGATCAACTGAAGGAAGCAGGCATCAATGTCGAAGAGACAGAGAACATCGTCTTTGAAGGCGCGACCGCCGCAGTCGCTCGCATTCACCTCGATTCGCCGCCGTCGAACGAGGTGCTCGAAGCGATCAAGACGAACTCGCAGGATATAATCGAGTTGAGCCTGTTGAAACTTTGATTCGGGTATCGGGTGTCAGGCGCCGGGTGTCAGTGGAAAGACTTGATCGTCATTCTGCTGATACCGTCACCCGACCCCCGACCCCCGACACCAGGAGAAACCATGACGGAAAGAATTTTTAACTTCTCAGCGGGACCGGCGGTGCTGCCGCTCGCGGTGTTGGAAGAAGCGCAGCGCGATTTAGTCGCGCTGCCCGGCGTTGGAATGTCTGTGCTTGAAATCAGCCACCGCTCGAAAGCGTTCGATGAAATCATTCAAGGCGCGGAAGCAGACATGCGCCGGCTGGCAAACATACCTGACGACTACCACGTGCTGTTTCTGCAAGGCGGCGCATCGTTGCAGTTCTCGATGGTACCGATGAACCTGATGCCCGCAGGCGGCAAGGCCGATTACATCGTCACAGGCTCGTGGTCGAAGAAGGCCATCAAAGAGGCGCAGAAGGTCGGCGTTGTCAACATCGCCGCTTCGACCGAATCGGAGAACTTCACGCGCGTTCCGCGACAGGATGAATTGAAGCTCGACAGGGAAGCCGCTTACGTTCATATGACGACGAACGAGACTATTCACGGGGTCGAATGGAAATCAATTCCTGATGTTGGCGACGTGCCGCTCGTGGCCGATGCTTCGTCGGACATTTTCAGCGGGCCGATTGACGTGGCGAAGTTCGCGCTGATTTATGCAGGCGCGCAGAAGAACCTCGCGCCTGCGGGCGCAACGCTCGTAATAATTCGTGATGACATGCTTGCTCGAAGCCCTGCCAACATGCACACGATGCTCGACTATAACACGCACGCGAAGAACAAATCGCTCTACAACACACCGCCGGTCTTTTCGATTTACATCATGCGGCTCGTGCTCGGTTGGCTTATCGAGCAGGGTGGGCTTGAGGCAATGCATCGCCGCAACGAAGAAAAAGCGAAGCTGCTGTACGACGTAATTGACTCGTCAGACTTCTATCGCGGCCACGCTCACAAGGACAATCGCTCGCTTATGAACGTGACTTTCAGACTTCCGAGCGAGGAGCTTGAAAAACAGTTCATCGGAGAGGCGACGAAAGCGGGGCTTGACGGATTGAAAGGCCATCGCTCGGTCGGTGGCTGCCGCGCTTCGATCTACAATGCATTTCCGAAAGAGGGCGTCGAGGCGCTCGTTTCGTTCATGAAAGAGTTCGAGCGTACGCACGGGTAAAAGCAGACGCGGTGACGCGGCGGTAAGAATGAAACAATTGCCGTGTCGCCGCGTCGTTTTATCTGCTCACCTGCGCAGCGGGCGGCGAAATATGCGCCAGCCCCAGGCGTCTAGCGAAAGCGGCGCGATTCTGCTGCCGCGATCAGTCGAATCCTTCAGGCTCGGCGTGATTTCGGTGAATGCTGCGGCGTTTGTCGTTTGGACTGTTCCTTTGAACGGACGATTTGAAAAGTTGATCGCCACAACAATCTCTTCATCGTCGTTGCGGCGCGAGAACGTCACCACGCGCGCAGGGTCTGAGTTGGCAAGCCACACAAGATTGCCATTGCTCAGCGCCGCGTGCTCTTTGTGAAGCGCGATGATCTCGCGATAAAAGCGCGGAAACTCAGGGCGGCGCTCGGCTATCGGCCAGAAAACGGGCAACCGCTCGAACAACGCGGGCGCGCCAGATTCAGTCGTGTCGCCAACCTCCATTCCGTTATAAAGCATAGGCACGCCGTCGAGCGTGAACATCAAAACTGACGCGGCCAGTGCGCCGCGCTCGCCGAAACGTGCGATGGCCCGCCGCTCGTCGTGATTATCCGAAAACCGCATCCGTAGAGCGCCGCGCGGGTACTTCGCTCTGTCTTCTGTCCACGTCTGACGAAACTTTGAAGCGGGCGCGCGGCCCGTCATCACTTCGTTGAGCGTGTTGTGAAAATTCCACGCGTAATCGAAATCGAACGCCTTGACTAAAAGCTCAGGCTTCTCCGATTCGGCCAGCATCCCGATGTCGGGCTTTATCTTTTCAAGCTCTGCGCGAGCGCGCTCCCAGAAATCCGTAGGCACTTCGCCTGCGACGTCGCAGCGATAGCCGTCAATGTCAAACTCGCGCACCCAGTATTTCAGCATCTCGATCATGTAATCGCGCAGCTTCGGGTTGTCGTAATTAAGCTCGGCCACGTCGCTCCAATCGTGCGGATAGTTGATCCTGCCGCTTGCGTCGCGAACGTAATAATCCGGGTGCTTCATCAAAACGCTGTCCCACGAAGTGTGATTCGCAACCATGTCCAGAATCACACGCATTCCGCGACGGTGCGCTTCGGTGATGAGTCGGCGCAGGTCATCTTTCGAGCCGTAATCATCATTGATCGCATAGTAATCGCGCACGGCGTAAGGGCTGCCGATGGAGCCTTTCTTTTTCTCCTGCCCGATTGGATGAATCGGCATCAGCCACAGTATCGTCACGCCAAGCGATTTCAAATCATCTACCCGCGCCGTGATTGCCTTGAAGTTGCCTTCCTGAGAAAAAGCGCGCGGGTAGATTTCGTAAACGATGCCATCGCGCACCCACGCGGGCGATTGCCGCGCTGACTCTCTGGATACATCGCGCGCTTGCTGCGCCGCTGCGTTGCTCAGTGAGGCAAGGACTAAGAGCGCGGTTAAGAATGATTTCAAACGAGATGAATTTGACATGGCGGTTTGTCTCTTCAAGCAGTATTTGAATTAATACTCTGCGCCGAAGGGGCACGAAGAAGGTAGCCAGACGTTTCACGTCTGGGACATGTCGAATGAGGATTCGAGCATTGAAGATGCGCGCAGGCCCAGACAATGATTTCTGGCGCTCCTTCAGAGCGCGGATGTTTTACCGTCGCATTCCAGATGTTTCACGTCTGGCTACCTTCTCGATGCCGCTTCGCGGCAACAGACGCTCTCAATACATATCGGGCTTATCATTCATCAACGAGGCCGCTGCTCGGAACGGGCTGCGCCGATTCCTGAACTGTCAGTGGCTCGCGCTCGTCTGCGCGAATCACTTCACCCGGTAGAGTCCGTTCAGCCACGTCGCGCACGCGCGTCACAAGCGCGGCGGCAATCAATAGACTCACACCGCCGACAACAACCATATAGAGCGGGCTGCGAGGATTGCCTTCGCCGAAAACGTTTCGAATGATCCAGCCGAACGTGAGCGCCTGAATGATTTCTGGAATCACGATGAAGAAGTTGAACACTCCCATGTAAACGCCCATGCGCGCGGGTGGCAGCGCGCCCGAAAGTATTGCGTAAGGCATTGAGAGTATCGAAGCCCACGCGATGCCTACGCCGACCATTGAAGCGATAAGCAGGTACTTGTTGGCGATTACGTAAACCGACAGCAACCCTATGCTGCCGCAGATGAGCGCGAGCGCGTGAACGGTCTTGCGGCTCGTCTTAGCGGCAAGCAACGGCAAAGCAAAGGCGACGACAAAGCAGGTGATTGAGTAGAACGACATCGCGAAGTTGCCCCACTCAACACCTTGCGTATAAGCATCAGATTTCGGGTCAGTCGCGCCGAACACGTGGCGCGCGACCGCTGGCACATAAAAGAGCCACATGCAAAATAGGCCAAGCCATGTGAATAGCTGCACGACGGCAAGCTGTTTCATTGTGGCTGGCATCTCGCGGATGGCGGAAATTATCTCAATTGCTCCCGCAGTTATCCCTCGCTTCTGTTTGCGGCGGCGCTCAAACTCTTGCATGTCTTCAGGCGGATACTCTTTCGAGGTGATAATCGTGTACACGACAGCTAAAAGGAAAGCGACCGCGCCCAACTGGAACGCGTATTTAACTGTCAGCGGAATCCCGCTTGTAGTTTTGCCTTCCACTCCGAGCTTGCTGAAGATAAGCGGGAGCCATCCCGCCATCGTCGCGCCCAGCCCAATGAAGAAACTCTGCATCACGAATCCGACGTTGCGTTGCTCAAAGTTTAGCTTGTCTGCGACGAATGCCCGGAACGGTTCCATGCTGATGTTGATGCTCGCATCCAGAATCCATAGCAGTCCCGCAGCCATCCATAAAGTCGAAGAGGTGGGCATGATGAATAGCGCGAGGCTGGCAAGAATCGCCCCGACTAAAAAGTAAGGGCGGCGACGACCAAGCCGGTTCCACGTGCGGTCGCTCATCGAGCCGATGATCGGCTGCACGATTAATCCGGTGAGCGGCGCGGCGAGCCAAAGAATCGGAATCTGTTCGGGCTTTGCGCCGAGCTTTTCGTAAATCGCGCTCATGTTGCCGAGCTGCAAGCCCCAGCCGAACTGAATGCCGAAGAACCCGAAGCTCATGTTCCAGATTTGCCAGAAGCTCAGGCGAGGTTTCTCCATACGGGTCGCTCCTTTCGCCGCTCGTCGCGTGTCGTCATCGCTTCGCAAAAATCGCAGCCGAGCGCGCGGGCATACTGACGCGCATCACATCTCCGCTGATTGTCACATCGCCAATAGAACTGAGACGATCCGCAAGCCGTGCGCCGCTTGCCAGATTTGCATTCTTCACATTGAATTCAATCATCGCCGGTTCGTTGTCATTGTTAATCACAACAACAACCGAATCACGATCAGTCACGCGAGCGTAAGCGTACTGCTGCTCTGAGACAAACAGGTTCACAAGCGCGCCGCGACGCAATGGCTCAAGTTCGGCGCGAAGCCGCGCAAGCTTTTTCAAATGCTCGAAGGCCGATTGCTCGCCCGCCGCGCGCGCCTCGCGAGTAAAAGCGTTGCGCACATCATTTGGGAAGCCGCCCGGAAAATCTCTGCGATTGTCAGGATCGCCCGCGCCCGGCAGAGCTATCTCGTCGCCGTAATAAAGCTGCGGTGTGCCTCGAGTCGTCATTATCAGAGTATGCGCAAGGTTCAATCCCGCAACTGTTGCGCCCGGCTCGTTCATGAATCGCGGTATGTCGTGATTTCCTATGAGCGGCACAAGCACATTCGGGTTCACATAAAGCTGATCCTGCGCGAGTATCTGCGCGACTTCGCGGACGGGCTTGCCTTCTGCGAACGCGCGGCGCGCAGAAAACAACAGTGGAAAATCAAAAAGCGTATCGAGCCGCGTATCAACACCATCAAATCTCACGCGCCCACCTTGAAAGAACGAAACGTGCGCGGGGTCGCCGTCCAGCACTTCGCCGACGACGTTCACGCGCGGGTACTCGCGCTTGATGGCCGCCATCCACTTTTGCCAGAAGCTGTTGGGCACATATTGCCACGTGTCCTGACGAATCGCGTCAATGCCCGTCACGCCGATCCACCACAGCGTGTTTTGAATAATGTATCGCGCAACCTCTTCATCGTTTTGATTCAAATCGGGCAGGATATTGACGAACCAACCTTCGAGCGTCTCGCGCTTCATCTGCTCCACCGGGTGCGGGTCGTGCAGCACCCACGTCTCAAATTTGTTGGCAAGGTGATTTTCAGTCGTGCCGTTGTACCACGTCGGCGTTGGCGAGTCCTCTGCCCACGGGTGATAAGGTCCCGTGTGATTGGCCACCTGATCTTGAATCACTTTGATGCCGGCAGCGTGAGCTTTATCCACAAGCTCGCGTAGCTTTGCGAGCGTGCCGAAGTGTTCTTCGACTCCGTAGAAATCAACAGAGCCGTAGCCGTGATAATCCGTGATCGGCTGGCGCGGCCCGCCCGGCTGGTCGGGGTACGTCTCGCGCTCGTTCAGGTGATTGACGTTGTCGTACCACGGCGTGAGCCATATAGCCGTCACGCCAAGCTCTTTCAGATAAGGCAGGTGATTAATTATCCCTTGAAAATCTCCACCGTGATAAAAACGCTTCTTTGCCCGGTCATACATCCCGCGCGACGCGGGCGGGTCGTTATTTGCCGGGTCGCCATCGCTGAAGCGATCCGTCATTATCAAATAGATCACGTCATCGGTCGTGAATCCTTGAAAGCGGCCCGCGCGTTCGAGCGGCTCCAGGATTTCAAACGGCGCTTCAGTCGCGCCTGATGATGTCGTGATGCGAAGCGCGCGACGGCCCGGCGCAGCCTTCGAGTCAATCATGACGTCAACAAAAAGATAGGTGCCGCGCCCGTTCACGCGCACAAGCCCTGTGGTTATCCCCTCGCCCGACGGTTCAACGCGCGCGCCCGCGAGGTTGCGTCCCGTGACGAGCACGCGGACGGGATTGATTGAATGGCCTGCCCACCAGTTTGGCGGCTCGACCTTCGTGACTTCGGGCGCTTGCGCTGCGCCGGTAGCAGTGACACAGAGGAGAAAAAAGATCGCAAGCGCGCCGCGTGCGGCAGGTTTCGTCAGGTAGGTTCTCATTTGCATGCAAAGTCAAAAAACTTCCGGCCAAGCCAGCATCAGAACCGGCCTAAAGGATTTCAAGAACCGAGTGATTACAATTAACAGGATTCTCGCGCCAGCTTAATCCGAAATAACAGTCGCCGCTTTCGACTGAGCAACGAAGCTCGCTAGTCCTTTTCTCTCGCGCGCAATCGAACTTCTGTCGCTTTAAGATTTGAAGGCCAGAAAGTGACCTTCACGTTTTGTCCCGTGTGAAAATCATCAAGCGTGATCTCTTTCTTTTCCGCAAGCTCAGTCTTCTTATCGGCCTTCAGCCTCGTTTTCTTATCGAGAAAGAATTGCAGAACGCGGCCTTTGTCGTCTTTGACCGAAAGCCATTGTTCATCAGCGCGAATCTCTGTGATCTTGCCTGAAAACGAACGAGTCATCTCGTAATAATCCGTGCCGGGCGTGCCGGGGGCGGATTCGCCGTAAGTATTGCGCGTAGGCCCGTTCGCTGGCGGGGCTGGCTGCGCCGGGCGCTGAGCGGCGAATGTCGGCAGGGAAACTGCCAGTGCCATAAAGATCAAAGACAAAACTCTAAGGCGACTCATGTTGGTTACTCCTTTCCAGAGAGATTGCGTGAGTCTCTTTTAATCGAGCGAATTATCGTTGTCAATCTCATCTGCGAACTGCCGCAAGCGAATTGCTCTAGCTTCTGGTCAACCCTGCATGCAGGCCGCGATTGTAAAAATTCGTCAGGTCTTTCAATCTTCCGATGATCTTTTCATTAATTGCGTCGGCTCGGTATCGCCATGCCCAGTTGCCTTCCTGGCTTGCGGGCAGGTTCATCCTCGCGCGCGAATCTAGTCCCAACACATCCTGCATCGGAATGATCGCCGTATCGGCAACCGATGCGAGCGCGGCCTGAATGAAGTCCCAGTTGATCTCTCTCCCGTTCGTCTTCAGATACCTCATGCAAAACGCTCGCTCGTGCTCTATCTGCGCGGCGTCGCGCGTCGAGCCGCTTCCGGCGCGGCTGTTAAACCAGCCGATGGTCGTGTCGTTGTCGTGCGTGCCGGTATAGACGACGCAGTTCGGCACGTAGTTGTGCGGCAGGTCAATGTTCGTGCTGTCGGTCCTGAACGCGAATTGAAGTATGCGCATTCCGGGAAAGCCGAACTCATCGCGCAACGCTTCAACATCGGGCGTGATGACTCCCAAATCTTCCGCGATGATGGGCAGCTTGCCCAAAGATTGTTCAAGCGCGATAAAAAAGTCGCGGCCTGGAACCTCTACCCACCGCCCGCGTTCAGCCGTCTGGTCTCCGAATGGAACTTCCCAGCACGCAGCGAACCCGCGAAAGTGATCCACGCGCAAACTGTCTAGGGTCTTAAACGCCGCGCGCATCCGATCAATCCACCACTTGAAATTTTCTTCGCGCATGCGGTCCCAATCGTAGATGGGATTGCCCCACAGTTGTCCCGTCGCGCTGAAGTAATCGGGCGGAACGCCCGCGACAACAACGGGACGTTCTTCGGCGTCGAGCTTGAACAATTCAGGATGCACCCACACATCAGTCGAATCATACGCCACGAAAATTGGCATATCGCCGATGATGCGGATGCGGCGGCTGTTCGCGTAAGACTTCAACGCCGACCATTGCTTGAAGAACAGATACTGAGCGAACTTTTCAGCTTCGATCCGTTCGCGCAACAACTCGCGCGCTGTGGTCAATGCATTCGCGTCGCGCTTCGCAAGCGGCGGTTCCCATTGGCTCCACATCGCGCCGTTGTGCGCATCCTTCAATGCGCGAAACAGCGCGTAGTCTTCGAGCCATTCGATATTCTCCTGCACGAAGGCGAGGATGTCTGCGCGCAGCGCAGTGTCAGTTGTGCGCTTGAAGTTGTTGAAGGCTTTTTCGAGCAGCCGCTTTTTGTATTCGATGACGCGGCCAAAATTTATTTGATCTGCGCGAGAGCGAGGCGCGCGTTCGATGTCTTCAGGTGATAAAAGCCCGTCAGTGACCAGCCGCTCAGGGCTTATGAGAAGCGTGTTTCCCGCGAATGCCGAAAGCCCCTGATAAGGCGAATCGCCATAGCCCGTCGGGCCGAGCGGCAGAACCTGCCAGAGCTTTTGATCGCTCGCCGCGAGAAAATCAACGAAGCGGTAAGCCTCGTCGCCAAGATCGCCGATGCCAAAGCGTCCGGGCAACGACGTCGGATGAAGCAATATGCCGCTCGCTCTCGGATATTCCACTCTCTCCTCCGTGAATGACGTATGGTCACAAACGCTATTCACCGCAGAGACGCAGAGTTTTCGCAGAGAAGCCTGAGAGCCTCTGCGCCCACTCTGTGTTCTCTGCGTCTCTGCGGTGAACTGACTTGCATCTCATAAAAACCGTTTTAATAATCACGTAACCTTTACTGCGGAGGCTGGCCGAGCATCTGCTGAGTGCGGAGCTTGTCGTCCATTATGCGCTCCTGCTCCGATTGTTTATCCAACGCTTCGAGCCGCTTGAACTGGGCGAGCGCGCTTTGAGCTTTATCTGCCTGCTTCAATCGCGTGTAGGCGAGAAATAGTTGATAGAAAGCCTGCGTGTGCGCCGGGTGTTTTTCAATCACTCGATTGAGGCGCGCGACGGCCTCAGCGTAATCGCGCCGCTTCACGGCCAGCCGCGCATAATCGAAAAGCACAGGCACGTTGTTCGGATCAAGTTCAAGCGCGCGCTTCAGCGGCTTCTCCGCATCATCAAAACGGCCCTGCTCGATTGCGACATAACCGAGGCTCGCAAGCGCCTCGACGTGATCCGGATGAGCCGCGAGAAACTTTTCAAGGTGCTGGCGCGCAATGTCGAAATTGCCAGCAGCGCGATGCGCCACGCCTTGCCAGTAATCAATGCTTTCAATGTTGGGATCAATCGAGGCGGCTTTATCGAAATCGTTCGCCGCCGAAGTCCATTCGCCCTTGCGATAATTTGCGTCGGCCCGCGCAAGCAGATAAGCGACGTTGTTCGGCTCAATCTCAATCGCCTTGGTGAACTCAGTTATCGCGCCCTCGTAAAAGCCCACGCGAAAATACTCGCGGCCAAGCAACTGATGATAGCTTGAGTTTTTTGGCTCGCGCTCGATTGCATGCTTGAACTCTTCGACGGCATTTGCGTGATCGCCTCGCGCGCTTGCAATCAGCCCTAATCGAAAATGTGTCTCAGCGGGCGCGGGGTTCAGGTCCGCAGCTTCCGCAAGGTATCGCGCGGCATCGTCGTTGCGGTCGAGATTGAAGAGCGCGACGCCGAGGTTATAAAGCACCTCGTAAGTACGCGGCATCAACTCGTTGACTCGCCCGAACACGCGCGCCGCGCGGTCATACTGTTTGCTTTGAGCGAGAACGGTCGCGAGCGTAAACAGCGCGCGCGCGTCCGAAGCGAATGCGCGCTCTATTGAATCGGCAGCCGCCTCGGCTTCAGCCGTTCGATTTGCCCGATAAGCCGCGCCGAGAAAAGCGAGCGCGAGTCGCGGGTCGTCGGGCGCGGCCTTGCGCGCTGCGGCGAAGTGATCGGCTGATTTTGCGAAGTCGCCCGCATCAGCGTAGAGCGCGCCAAGATTGTAATGAGCCTGAACGTGCGACGGATCGAGCTTCAAAACGCGCTCGAACTCTGCAATCGCCTCTTGGACACGGCCTCGCTCGGCAAGCAATCGGCCAAGGTTGTTGCGCGCGCTGACGAATTTCGGGTCGAGTTTTATCGCTTCATTGAACTCAGCAAGCGCGCCGTCGCTGCGGCCCTGACGGTCGAGAATTACACCCAAAACATTATGAGCAACGGGCGAGCGCGGCGACGATTGAACAGCAGCGCGGGCAGCGCGCTCGGCCTCATTGAATGCGCCTCGCTGCAAAGCATCCATCGCCTTGTCGAGCGAAGCGCGAGCCGCCGCGCTCAACTCCGTTTGACCTGCGCCGCGCGCTGGTTGTTGTGCATCAGCTTGAATTGAAAAGGCGAACAGCAAAAGAAACAGCGACGCGCAGACGCGCAGACGCTGTGACAGGGCGAAAATCAGCTCGTTAAACATCGAAGATAGTTTTGAGATAAATAATCCCATCGCCGCGCCACTGTGTCCCCGCGTCACTGTTGCCTGGTGTTCGTGCGAAATTCCGTGTTGAGCTTTTCTACTATTGCAAACTCGCGCGCGGCTTCGTCGTTGCGACCAAGCCTCCGCAAGGCAAGTCCCAATTGATAATGCGCGTCGGCGCGATATGGCGCGAGCGCAACGGCTGTCTTTAATACTTCAACGGCTTCGTTGAATCGTTCCGCCAAAGCGAATGCGCGACCAAGCGCCCAGTGCGCCTCGAAGCTGTTCGAGTCCAGAGAGATCGCGCGCTTCAATACATTGATTGCTTCATCGGTCTTGCCCTGTTTGACTAAAAGCGCACCGAGTCCCAACTGGCCGATTGATGATTCCGAATCAATTTTTATCAGCTCCTGATATTCATTCATCGCCGCTTGACCGTCGCCCGCTGATTCGAGCGCAGTGCCTAAAAAGAATCTCGCTTCGGCGTGGCGCGGATTCAAGGCGACAGCCGCGCGCAATTCTTTCGCTGCGCCCGCGAAGTCTTTTACGGCATAAAGCACGCGGCCAAGATAAAAGTGCGCGTCGAAGCTGTTTGCGTTAAGCGCGATGGCTTGCTGTAGCGCTTCGATTGCTTCGGCGCTGGCGTTGCCGCGCGAGGCCAGTATCACTCCGAGCAGCGTGTGCGCCTCCGCCGCGCCGCCGTTCAATCGGAGCGCGCGGCGCGCTTCGCTTTCGGCTTCCGTCGCGCGACCTGCGTTGAACAGCGCGAGTGCGTGCAGGTATGCCGCGTCAACTGAATTCGGTTGACGCTCGGCGAATTCAGCGAATGATTCGACCGCTTCCGGCCAGCGTTTGAGCTTCACGAATGCCAGGCCCATGTCCTGCCACGCGCCAAACAGTGATGGGTCGCGGCGCAGCGCCTCTTTGAAATCTTTTATCGCCGCTTGCCAATCGTCGCGGTCCGTAGCGAGCAGCGCGCTCATGTAAAAGACTCGCGGGTCGGAAGGACGCGCGTCCCAAAGGAAATCGAGTTGAGTCGAAGCCTGCGCGCGGTCTCCGAGCGCGCGGTATGCAGCTATCAACTCAAAGCGCACGTCGTACTGCTGCGGGTCAATCTCAAGCGCTCGCTTCAGGTGAGTGACAGCTTCCGCGATGCGGTCGTTGCCCCCGATGCGCATTAAAAATCTTCCAAGTTGATAGTGCGCGGCGAAGTTGTTTTCATCGAGCTTGATTGCGGCGCGCTCGGCTGCGATGGCTTCCTCGACGCGGCCAAGCTTCCACAAAACAGTTCCGAGGTTGGCTTGATAGACTGCATTGTTCGGTTTGATTGAGACGGCGCGCCGCAGGTCTTCGAATGCTTCCTGATGGCGGCCAAAGCGCATTCGCGCGAGCGCGCGAAGGTTCAGGGCTTCCGCGTCGTTTGGGTTTGCTGCGAGCTTTGCTGAGCTTTCGGTCTCAACGCGTTCGGCGCGCATTTCGGGCGTGCTGAATCGCTCGACGTGCGAGCGCGCTTGAGGCGCTGATTGAGCAAACGCCGACCCCGCGCAGGCGAGCAAAGCAACAACATGAAGATGGCGGATCATGACCTAAGCAGAACGGACACTCGAAGTAAGCACGGATGATTCTAACAAAAGACGACCAAGCGCGCGAGCACTGGTCGTCCTTGTTGTGCGGCATTCAAAAGCATGAGCAACCCGAAGCGAGTTGCTCATGCAATTTATTCAACACACCGCTTAGAAGATAACCTTCAAGCGGTACTGAATCACGCGGCCCGGGAATGCCGCGTCGAAGCGCCCGAAGCTGCCCGGGTCGTTCGAATTATTATTCGGCACGGTGTAGTTCGCCGAGTTGAACACGTTGAAGAACTCCATGCCGAATTGCAGCTTCGTGTTTTCTCTGAACGGAAGGCCCGTGTTCTTGAAGACTGAAAAATCAGTGTTCCAGATTGCGGGACCTCTGAAGGTGTTGCGTCCGAGATTGCCGAAGCGCACGGTCTGTCCCGCCGCGTTCGTAACCGTAGTTACCCCGACTGTGGTCGAGAAAGCAGCAGGGTTCATGAATCGGCCAGCAGGAACATTCGAAAACGGATCGCTGATGAGCGACGGGCGAATCAGATCGCACTGGCAGACGACGCTGAACGGGAATCCTGTTCGTCCGCTCACAACGACGTTCATCTGCCACCCGCCAACCAGACCATTAACGATGCCTCTTTCGTTCAGGTATGGCTGCCCTTTGCCGAACGGCAGGTCAATGATCGCGTTCGCCGAAAGCAGGTGACGAATGTCTAGAACGGAGTTGCCGCGATCAAAGTCGAGGTCGAACGGATGCACGGGTCCCTGTCGGCCTTGATTCTTGCTGTCGCCAATGCCATTGAACACGCCCGTTGCATTGTCAATCGTGTGGCTCCAGGTGTAAGAGACCTGGCCCGTGACGTTATGCGACAGCCGCTTCTGCAATTGCACCTGCAGCCCATCGTAAGACGATTCGGCTGCGTTCGAGTAAAGCAGCACGCTGCCTATCAACTCGTTTCGGGCATTGCGCGCAATGCCCTGCCCGCCCGATCCTTCCTGGAACGTCGCGAGCAGATTTCTCGAACGGTTGCCGACGTAGCCCACATCGAGCGACAGGTCTCTGGTGAACTCGTACTGGAAGCTTATCTGGAACTGGTGCGCGAACCCGTTCTTCTGTTCACGATCAACTGTAAAGAGATTCGTGCCTGACGGGACGTTGTTCGGGTCGAGCATTGGAGGAATAGGCGGCCCTGTGCGCAGCGTCCAGTTATCGAAGACTATGTTTGTGAACGGAGGGTTGCGGACTCCCGGCGGGTAGTCCACGCCGTCGAGCGTATAGACCAGCCCATAGCCGCCGCGCAGCACCATCGTCTTTGCAGCATTCAGCGCGTAAGCGAATCCGATGCGCGGGCCGAAGTTGTTCTTGTCAAGCTCGACTATTCGGTCGCCGCTGCCATCAGCTACAACTACTCGCCTTTCTTCAGGGAAGTAATAGCTGATCCGCCCGTCCTTCTCCTTCGGAGCGGTCGGGCCGGGCAGCAGGTCGTAGCGCAGGCCGAGGTTCAATGTGAGACGGTCGTTAACCTTCCAGTCATCCTGAACGAAGAATCCGTACTCCTGCATTCTGAGATCGAACGGGCCGCCGAACGTGCGGCTGCGCTGCGCGAATCCCGTTATGCCCAAAAGCGCGTTCGCCATTGCGTTGCCCGTGCCGTTGAAGTCGCCGAATCCGATGGCGCCTTTCTCAAACCCGGCACAGCCGCCGCAGATAGTGTTGAGGTAACGCAGGCGAGCCTCGCCGCCGGTCTTCAGGACGTGATTGCCTTTGATGATCGTGAGCGAATCGGCGAAGTAAGGGTTCGTGCTCTTTGCGCGGAACAAACCGCCGTCGCCTAAGAACTCGACGAAGCCCGTGCCTGTGAATCCGAGTCCCGGTCCGCCCGTCGTTTCGTCGCCGCCGAGGTTCACGTTCGGTATGCCGACGTCCTGCGCCCACGTCGGGCTTACGCCGCACGCGCCGAGCACGCCGCAGTTGTTGATTCCGATGTTGAGCTTGGTGACGCCGAATCGGAACTCATTAAGCAGAGTCGGGCTGAACGAGTGCGTGTCAGTGACGACAACCTGGCGCGTGTTGCCTACTTCTTCGCCCGCGCCGAATCCTGCTGTCGGCAAGCCCGGAGGTCCTGTAACGCTGATGGGGAAGAAGTTCTCGCGCACGTTTCTCAATCGCTGATCGTTGTAGCGCCCCGTAAGCGAATTGTGCTCCGTGAGCTTGTGGTCAATTCTTATGCCGTGATTGTTGATGATCTCTCGGTTCTGGCGCAGCGAAAAATAATTCGGCGTGTTCTGTCCGGGATTGAAGACATCGGCGGTCGGCAGCGGGTAGAGGTTCAATACCTTCTGCGCAATCGGGTCGAGCCTGTTTGCGGGGATTCTGTTGTTGGGAAATGGCTGCCCTGTGTTCGGGTCAATTATTGCCGGAAAGCCGGTAAAATCGCCATTGCGCGCTCCCGCCGTTGGCACCGTCGAAGTGAACGGGAAAGGAATGTTGTTGCGCTGGCCGAGATAATCGTAGAAGAAGAACGTGCGGTTCTTGATTATCGGGCCGCCTACGGTCGCGCCGAACTCGTGAATCTGCTGCACGGCTTTATCTGGAATGAAGATGTCGCCGCGAGCGATGGCCAGAGCGCGATCACGCTTTAGTATCGGGTGAAAAGCGTTGAGCGCGGAGTTCTGGCCGTAGTAGTAGAGCGAGCCGTGAAAATCGTTTGTGCCCGATTTGGTCGTCGTGTTGATGACCGCGCCCGCCGCGCGCCCCACTTCGGCGGGCGGTATGCTCGTCGAGACTCGGAACTCGGCGATGGCGTCCGGGTTCGGGAATACGCCTATGGTTCCGAACTGCGGCTCGTTGTTGTCGACGCCGTCGAGCGAGAAGTTATTATTAGTCGGTCGCTGGCCGTTGACCACAAGCGCGCCTGCGCCCGAACGAGCGAATCGCGCGGTCGGCGTATCGCCTTGCGCGTTGGTGCTGTTGGGACCGCCGCTTCCGGCGCGCGGGTCGCCGTTATTGAATTGCCGCGAGTCGGGACCCGCGCCGCCGAAGCCTACGTTCGAGCCGCGAGCCACGCCCGGAACCTGCGTGGCGAGCAGCGTGAAGTTGCGGCCCGACAGCGGAAGCTCAGTCACTTCGCGCCCCGTGATGACGTTGCCGCGGTCGCTCGATTCAGTCTGTATGAGCGGCGCGCCCGCCGTCACGGTCACTTCCGCTGTAGCGCCCGCAGGCGAGAGTTGCACGTCAATAGGCAGCTTGTCACCGACGTGCAACTCGATGTTGTCCACAGTGGCTGACTGAAAGCCCGTCGCGTTGACCACCACTTTATAAAGGCCGATGTCGAGCAACGGCACTTCATAGTTCCCGTCGCTGTTCGTCTTTACTTCGCGCGATGCGCCCGTCTGCACGTTGGTCACGGTGACGGTGGCGTTTGCAATCACGCCGCCTTTAACATCCGTCACTGTTCCCGTAATAGCGCCCTTGTTGGTCTGGGCAACGGCAGGCATCGCAAAGACGACAAGCAACAGAAGAATCTCGCTGATCCATCTATAAAGCTTGTGCTTTGTCATAAATGTACCTCGTCAATCAGGAAGCGGGGATGGTGAAACTTGGATCCATCTTTCGCACTCGCGGGCAGTTGTCTTCCAGCGAACAATAACCCACAGTGTCGGATGAATCAGGTTTAAGACTAAGTTAATTTGTGCTCGGAAATTATTTAACGGTTACCCACTCTCTTTATAACCGTCCCGAAGATAATACTCTTTGAACCTGGTGTCAATCATCGCCGGAACGAGTGATGCAATTCTTGAAAGCCGATTGACAGTCAGAGCAACAGGTCGAGCTTATAGTCGCATGTTGCCGTTGACAGTATATCTGCGGGCAGCTTGCCCGATAAGTTAATGAGTGTATAATACCGTTACTTCTCAGGCGGTAAGGCCATTCGCCGCGAAAGGTCTTCGATTAGTTGATGAGTTATTGATATGGGTCCCGAAAGAGAAGAAAAACTGGAGCAACTCGAAAAGCTCTTAGGCAGCCGCGCGCTCCAGGGATCAGAAAGCCTCAAGGCATTCCTCAAATACGTTGTCCTCAAAGCTTTGGACAATCAAGAGAGCCAGCTCAAAGAGTACACAATCGCGACGGAAGTCTTCGGGCGCAGCAGCAGCCATTACGATCCGCGCAGCGATTCCGTAGTTCGCGTGCAGGCAGGCCGTCTGCGCGTCAAGCTGCAAGAGTACTACGCGACAGAAGGCAAAGACGATAAGGTGCTGATTGACTTGCCGAAGGGCAAGTACGCTCCGACTTTTTCATATCAACAAGGCGGCAACGGAGGCTCGGTGGCCGATGCAATATCGGCAAAGCAATACGCTGAAGCAGTGAGTGTCATATGGGAGAGCTTTCTCAACTCGCCCGAACGAATCATCGTAGCCTTCAGCAATACGCTCTTTGAAGGCACAGCCGAAACCGGCATGAGATTGCTCAAGCCGCTCGACTCGCATGGGGTGAGCGTGGAATCGCCCGTTGCAGCTCAACGCGCGCGCGAAGCGTCCCCTATAATCACTGAGCATTACACGGGGATAGGCGAAGTGATGGGCGTTTATTATCTGGGCGACCTGTTTTATAGAGCAGGCCATTTAATTCGAGTCAAACGCAGCTTGCTCCTGACGTGGGATGATCTGAAGGCGAGCAACATAGTCATACTAGGCTCACCGGCTGAGAATTTTTTGCTGCGCGACCTTCCGCAGGAGCAGGAGCTTGTTTTTCGAGTAGTCGAAGATGAAAATCGAAATCCGACATTCGCCATAGTCAACACGAAGCCGCGCGACGCAGAGCGCGAGGTTTATTTCGCCAAACAGGAGGGACCGTCGCGCAGCCAGATATCGGAAGACTACGCGCTCGTGAGCCTGCTGAGAGGATTGAATGAAAAACGCCGCTTGTTGATGCTTGCCGGTATTACAACCTTCGGCACGCAGGCCGCCGCAGAATACGTGACGCAGTTTGAGCACATCAAAGACCTTATCGCTCATTTAAACCAATCGGCAGAAGGCGAGCCGATAGCTTTGCCGTCTTATTACCAGATACTAATCAAGGTTAAAGTCAACGGAGGCGTTCCTGTTCAAATCTCTTACGTCACGCATCATGTCTTATAATGCCGCCCCTTTCGCCGCTCGATATTTCCGTCGGGCGAATGAAAGATTAATAATCGCTTTATGATAGTTGTTCGCTCCGCCATCATTT
Organism: Blastocatellia bacterium; assembly: GCA_035575515.1. Lineage (GTDB taxonomy): Bacteria > Acidobacteriota > Blastocatellia > UBA7656 > UBA7656 > DATLXU01. The sequence goes on along the minus strand of DATLXU010000053.1, from coordinate 6,756 downwards.
TCATCATCGCCATCACATCGCTATTGCCAGCTAATTGGCCTGCCGCTTTCGCGCAAGCACAAAAGCCCGCTGAAACTCAACAGCATCCCGGAAGGTCTTACACGAGCGGCGAGCCTGCAAAGCGTCCCACGACGGCAGGCCCGCAAGCGCCGTCGCCCGTAACCTTCACAGACATCACGGCTCAATGCGGCGTCACGTTTAAGCACGCGGCTTCGCCCACTTCGCAAAAGTACCTGCTCGAAACGATGGGCGCAGGCGTTGCGATATTTGATTATGACAACGATGGCCGCATGGATCTGTTCTTCACAAATGGCGCGCGGCTTTCAGACCCGATGACTAAAGGAATGATGCCCGACAAGCGCGACCCGAAATACTGGAACCGGCTCTACCATCAAAAAGCCGACGGCGCGTTTGAAGACGTGACCGAGCGCGCAGGCGTCAGAGGCGAAGGCTACAGCTTCGGCGCGGCCTGCGCCGATTACGACAACGACGGATGGACGGACATCTACGTCACAGGCTACGGCGCGAACATTTTGTATCGCAACAACGGCGACGGCACTTTCAAGGATGTGACCAAGCAAGCAGGAGTCGCGGGCGGCGGATGGAGCACGAGCGCAGGATGGATTGATTACAACCGAGACGGGCGGCTCGATCTGTTTGTTGCGCGCTACATGGATTGGGACTTTGAGCGCGGCGCGATTTACTGTGGCGACACGCGGCCCGGCATGCGCGCTTACTGTCACCCTGATAATTTCAAAGGCGCGACGAATTTGCTTTACCGTCAAAAAGTCGACGGCACATTTGAAGACGTGAGCGCGGCGGCGAAGATTGCAGACCCTTCGGGCAAAGGTCTCGGAGTCGCATTCGCTGATTTCGACGGCGACGGCTGGACTGACATAATCGTTGCGAACGACAGCGTGCCGCAATCGCTTTATCGCAATCGCGGCGACGGCACATTTGAAGACGTTGCGCTGTCTGCGGGCGTGGCCTACGACGAAAACGCCAAGACATTCGCAGGCATGGGCGTTGACGCAGCGGACTATGACGGCGACGGCCACGCCGATATTTTCATCACCGCATTGTCGAACGAGACTTATCCGCTGTTTCACAACAACGGCGATGGCGCTTTCACTTATGTGACGGATACGTCGGGCGTGGCTCAGATAACCTTGCAGTATTCCGGCTGGGGAACGCGATTCGTTGATATAGATAATGACGGGTTGCGCGATATTTTCGTGGCGCAGGGACACGTGCTCGACACGATTGAAAAGATTTCGAGCTACCTGAGATACAAAGAGCCGCCGCTCGTGATGCTCAACACTGGCAAAGGATTCGTGAACGCGTCGGCCACAGCCGGGCCTGCCTTCAATGCGCCGATTGCCGCGCGAGGTTGCGCCGTCGGCGACATAGACAACGACGGCGATGTTGACATTGTGATTGGAGTGATGGACGGCTCGCCCGTAGTTTTGCGCAATAACGGAACGAAGAATCACTGGCTTGGTTTGCAGCTTGTCGGCACGAAATCGAATCGCAATGGATTGGGCGCTCGCGTCGTGGTGACGGATGCAACGGGTCGCAAGCAAATCTTTGATGCGACAAGCGCGGGCAGTTATATTTCATCGAGCGACCCGCGCATCCTTGTTGGATTAGGCGCGGCGACTGCTGTGCGCTCGGTAGAGGTTCGCTGGCCGAGCACGCGAACGCAGTTAATCGAAAACCTTCAGGTTGATCGCTATCACACGATAACCGAGCGATGAGGTTGGGAGTTGCGCGGCCAATACATTTTGAGATTTGAGACTTGAAATTTGAAATTCGAGATTTGAAATTATGTTCTTAATAAACTCTTCGCGCGCTCGATTGATTGTCACGCTTTCAATTCTATTCTTGCTGCCTGCTCGCTTCACCGCGCAGCAAAAGCAACAGCCGCAGCAGGGCATGGGCGGAGTCTCTACGGGAGCCGCTATCAACTACACATCGCGGCGCACCGTCGGCATCACCGACCCGAAGGCTCCCGTTGTCTTTGAAGACATAACCGCGCAGACCGCGCTCGCCAGCTTCAAGCATCGCGCGGGCGGCGCGGCGAAAGATTTTATAGTCGAAGTCCCATCGGGCGGCGTGGCGATATTTGATTACGACAACGACGGGCGGCCCGACGTTTACCTGCTCAACGGCTCGACGTTCGCCGCGATGCGCGGAAAAGAGAAACCGCCGCGCGCCGCGCTCTTTCACAATCTCGGCAACTGGAAATTTGAAGACGTGACGGATCGCGCGGGCGTGGCAAACGAGCGATGGGGAATGGGCGTGGCCATCGGCGATTACGACAACGATGGATACGCCGACATATATGTCGGCAACTATGGCGTGTCGCGGCTCTATCACAACAACGGCAACGGCACGTTCACCGACGTTGCCGAAAAACTTGGCGTAGCCCGCAAAGGCTGGAGCACGGGCGCGAGCTTCGGAGATTATGACGGCGACGGGCGGCTTGATCTTTTCGTGCCCGGCTACCTGAATTTCGATTTGAACAACCTGCCGCCGAATCCATCCGAGCCTGACAAGGCGACAGGCGTCGGGCACAACTTCTGCCAGTTTCGAGGCGTGCCCGTTATGTGCGGCCCACGCGGACTCAAGGGCGAAGGCGATACGCTCTATCATCAAAAAGCCGACGGCACGTTTGAAGACGTGAGCGTAAAGGCAGGCGTCAACGACCCGCAGCTTTATTATGGCTTCTCGTCGGCCTTCGTTCACGCGAACGAAGACGATCTTCTTGATTTAATCGTCATCAACGATTCAACTCCGAATCAGCTTTACATAAACAAAGGGGACGGCACGTTTGAAGAGATGGGCTATCCGTCGGGCGTGGCGCTGAACGAGAACGGGCGCGAGCAGGCGGGAATGGGACTGGCGGTCGGCGATTATGACAATGATGGCCGCGTTGATTTTTACGTCACGAATTTTTCTGATGACTCGAACACGCTCTATCACAACGACGGCGAAGGCAACTTCACGGACGTCACGTTTCCCGCAGGTCACGGCGAGACAACGCTACCGTTTTTGGGCTGGGGCACGAGCTTCATTGATTTCGATAACGACGGGTGGAAAGACATCCTCGCGGCGAACGGCCATGTTTATCCTGTCGTTGATAAATATCAGTGGGGCACGAGCTATGCGCAGCAACCTTTATTATTTCGCAACCTCACGACCGGCCGCTTCGAGCGCGTCGGCGCAGCGCCGGGAAGCGGGCTTGCGATAGCGATTCCTGCTCGCGGGCTTGCCGTCGGCGACCTCGACGGCGATGGGCGGTTGGACGCAGTGATTAATAATGTTGATTCAGCTCCGACGCTGCTCAGGAATGTAACTAAAGACGCGGGCCACTGGCTTGAGTTGAAATTAATCGGCGACCCGGCGAAGAAAAGCCCGAAGGATGCGACGGGCGCGATTGCTTACGTTACGACGGGCAAGTTGCGCCAGCGCGCTGATGTTGTGAGCGGCGCAGGCTTCGGCTCGCAAAACGATGAGCGATTGCATTTCGGATTGGGACAGGCGACGAAGATTGACAAGCTCGAAGTCAAATGGCCCGATGGCTCGACCGATACAATCAACGCCAGCGGCTGCGACCGTGTGATAACCATCGTCGAAGGCAAAGGCATTGTGAGCAAATGAGATGAGATTGAGTTTTAATCTTGTTCAGGAAAGATCGAGGCGTTTTTGGATCGCTGCTTCACGGTCGCAGCTTTTAGAAACCATCTCAAAACGATGAATAAGAGAAGGCTAATTGCCAACAACGAGAAGCTTTGCATAACCCCTCCATCAACCGGCAGATTCAAATTACATGGCAGGCGTTTGTGATTAATACGCCAACCCATTACCGAATCGCACTGGAAGCGCACTCAGGTTTACTTTTCTGCAAACTGAAGAGAGCGTCTTACCGCCCTCACCGCATTAGGCGGGAACTGTGTCGAGCTTCCCTCACGCAGGGCAAGTTTTTTTCAGAATTTTAATCGGCGAACGATAAAGGTGATATAATCGGCCAAGCCATTGATCGCTTAAATGGTCCGGATCAGTTGAGATGTCTATATCCTCGCGAAAGCAAGTGAGTCAACTGCTGGAGGAGTGGAGCAGCGGCGATAAAGCGGCTCTTGATAGATTAATGCCACTGGTGTATGAGGAGCTGCGCCTTTGGCAAGACATTACTTGCGAGGAGAGCGCATTGGCTATTCGCTCCAAGCTACCGCTCTGGTCAACGAGGCATATATGCGGCTGGTTGATTACAGGAACATGAAGTGGCAGAACCGCGCGCACTTCTTCGCAGTGGCCGCAACCTTGATACGCAGAATACTGGTAGATCACGCCCGCAGTCGCAACTATGCCAAGCGAGGAGGGTTGCAACAGAGGCTATCGCTCAGCAAGGCAGACCGCTTCGCAAACCAGCCGGACGTAGACTTAGTGGCCTTAGACGATGCGATGAAAGCACTGGCGGCAATGAATGAGCAGCAAAGCCGTATAGTGGAGTTGAGATTCTTTGGAGGATTAACGATAGAAGAGACTGCGGAAGTGCTGGAGATGTCGCACGCGACAGTAGAACGAGAATGGGCTGTGGCTAGAGCATGGCTGAGACGCGAGATTCAAAGACAGTGACGAGTGATGAGCTGAAATCCTGCTCTTAGCTAACAATGATCGTTTGTCACCAGACTTTATAGTTATGACGCCTGAACGCTGGCGACAGGTTAATGACGTGTTTCACTGCACGCTAGAGCGCGAGCCTGCCGAGCGCGCCGCCTTTCTCGACATGGCTTGCGCTGATGATCCGGCGCTACGAAAAGAGTTCGAATCGCTCATTTCGTCCCATGAGCAATCAGGCAGCTTCATTGATTCACCGGCCCTTCGGCCTGCTGCCGAATTGATTGCGCAAGACCAGACCGATTTAACAGCGGGAACAATCACGGGTCATTACAGGATAATTTCGTTGATTGGATCAGGAGGAATGGGCGAAGTCTATCTGGCTCAGGACGCTAAGCTTGGTCGCAAAGTCGCCTTGAAGCTTCTGCCCGCTGAAGGGGGGCGAGGCTGTGCAGGGTAACGAAGAAGCCGGGCGGGGTATCGCCTTCGAATCCTCTAACGGCAGGTACATCTACTACTGGAAGAGTCCCGGCGGTGCGTGGCGCATGCCAGTCGGGGGCGGCGATGAGGAGTTGGTGCTGCCCGGAATATCATTCCCTTGGGCACTGACGGATAAGGGGATCTATTTCATGGAAGCAGAGGGAGAGGGCGGAATCGTCAAGTTCTTCAGCTTTGCGACGCAGCGGGTGACGCGGGTCACAGTGATGGAGAGACCACCCGCGCTGGGACTTACCGTCTCGCCCGACGAGCGGTGGCTGCTTTATACGCAACGCGATGTTGAGAGTCAGACCCTAATGCTGGTGGAAAATTTCCGCTGAAGAGTATTTCGGCTCCCGTAGCAATTCGAGCGGATCAAGCCCGTCAGTTACCGCAATCCAAAACCAGACAGGACAACTTGCTCAACGCACTCTCGTCGTTCCTAACCGCTCAGGGTTGTCAACGCCTATCAAGAGATTCCACAGGTTATAATGCACTTCGGATTTGGGCACGTACCAGTTGTCTTCTTCCGCGACCATCTCACCCGTCGCCGTTATCTCGCCGCGCTCCGGGTGATTTAAATCAAAATAGGTCGCGCCCTGTTCGAGCCGCGCTCCCGTCGGCATTACAGGAATCTGTTTCAAGTCATCGTCTAAAAGATGTCTGAGCTTCGCGTGCACAGGCTTGATGTCGTAAGCCGTGCGCGCGCTCTTTTCAGGGTGCGCGCCCGCAGAGGCGATGTTCTGTCCTGCCATTGCATTGGGGCTGAGATCGCGCTGATATTGTTGTGGGTGTTTGTCCATATCTTCGATCTGGTGTTTATGCTTTGACATTTTCAATCTCCTCGCGCGTGGATGAATATTCGACAGGCGCAGACGGATCAAGCCAATGCCCGCGCCCGCCGACCTGACAAGATTGACTGCAATGACAATGCCAGATGAGCGCGGGGCTTTCGGCCTGCGACGAGCCGCGCACGAGCGATTGCTCGCAGCGCGCCGTCGCAAGCCGTTACAAGCGGGCGTATCAGTTCACTTCATTCGAAGACAGAGACATTCGGGACAGGAGAACGACGTGCCCGGATTACCGATTGAGGGCCTAGGGCATATTTTGATAATCGGGCATTTTTTTAACAAGCCGCGCTTGAAAGCTATTTCAGAACTATCTGGTCAAGCGCTTGCGCAACCTCGCTCGCTCAAGCGTATCGGGCCTGCGCGCTATCGGGATTGCCCGTTCAAGCGCGCCAATTCCATCAACCATAACAGCGCAAACCGCAAACGTATCACCTTTCGGCGCATTGTCAGTTTCAGTGCGCGAGCGCTGCCGTGTGTTGCTCGTAGCTGCGCGTTTCAAGAATCTTTTTAATTTCTGCGACGGTCAATTCCAGCTCTTCATCCTTAGAATAAAAGTGCGGCGCAACTCTTATGCCCGCGCCCGGACGGTAATCAACAAGGAAGTCGCGGCGCAAAAGTTCTTTCGTCACCTGCTGCCCGTGCGGCACGTCAATCACAACGGTTCCGCCGCGCTCATTCGCGTTCTTCGGGCAGTTCACTTTGAATCCGGCCTCTTCGGCAATCTCAATCAACCGCGTAGTCTGACGGATTGACTTCTCGCGAATCTTTTCAACGCCTACCTCATTAATAATCTCATAGCCGGACATCG
>DATLXU010000052.1:0-24570 GCA_035575515.1 Blastocatellia bacterium | reverse complement strand
AACGCCGTAACAAAAGCCGAATTCTTCTGCGAGTCGAAAAGTAAGCCGCCCGACCGTGAGCCGGTTGCCTTCGCTCTTGATCCTGTCAACGAGATTGCTGTGATAATCAGCGATGAGTGACGGTCGAATCTCGCCTTTAAGTCCGAATCCTCGCCGCACAACGCCGTCGTGCAGGTTATCGTTTGCCTTTTGCTGTCCCGCGCGCGCTCTGGTCATCAACTCTTCCCTGATTCAGTCTATCAATCGCCCTGTTGAAGCGCAAACAGTCATCAATCAAATCCGCCTCTCCGTGTTTCGTGTCTGCTTGAGAATTCACACAAAGGTGCATCTTTCCGCAGAATGGCGCATTTCTTGACCCTCGCAGTTTGCCTTTGATAAACTAATACTTGCTTGGGGGTGCCAGGTTTCGACGGGGGACTCCGAGGCGGTGAATGCATACCGCGGCCCATGCACCGCGTTAAAAGCGTGGAAAACATAATCGCGAATAGCGAACTTGCTTTGGCCGCTTAATAGTCGGCCACGTCTCTCCTGAAATCGCCTGCGGTTCAGGCGGGGCGCAACTTCAGCAGGCTGCCCCAATGGACTTCGGCTCAGTAGTCCGGCGGGTAAGATCAATCTGGGCTAGTCCGGCGCGATGCTTAGTTGCTTCCAACGGTCGCGGCGGGCGAATCAACTGGGAAGCAACTACGTATGTAGAGTTCATCGCTGAAGACCTTCGGACGAGAGTTCGATTCTCTCCACCTCCACTGATTATTGTGACTCGAATCTTATAAACGAATATGGGCGGGCGGGTTGCCGAAGTTTTGATGGCAGAGCGTCCGCCCATCGCGTTAGGACCAGAGAGTGAAATCAATAAACGACCCACGCAATACTGAGGCAGCCGCGATGCGGCTCGCCGAACTTTCACATGAAATAGAGGAACTCGAAGACAGTCGCGCAGCCATGCTCGCGCGGCTTGATAAGCTGCGCGCCGCGCTCATTGCCTCTGGCAATCGCACGACCGCTATGCGCGCTTCGGTTGATCTGCTGTGCGAGCACTTCACGAATCTGATGACAACAATGACAGAGCTTCACGCGCTCGAACAGGAGATGCAGGACATAGGGCGCGAGATAGCACAATCGGGCCGCGAATCGTCGCTTCTTTCCTTTGAAGCCGACAGCCTTCAGGAGATGCTCGAAGAGGCCGAAGATGAGCTTGAACGGCTGTCGGCAATCCTTCAGGGCAAAGCCCGCCATCCTCGCGGACATTGAGCCGATTTTGGATTTTGGATTTTAGTATTGAAGGAGAGTTCAAAGTATAGATATGCCGGATGCATCAAAAATCCAGAATCCAGAATCCAAAACCCAAAACTCAGAAGCGCCAATCGGCATATTCGATTCGGGAGTCGGAGGACTGACGGTCTTTCGCGCAATCGAGCGGCGGCTGCCGCGCGAGAGCCTGATTTATCTCGGCGACACGGCGCGCATCCCTTACGGCACTCGCTCAGTTGAAACCGTGCAGCGGTACGCTGTCGAAGACGCGAATTTCATACTCTCGAAGAACGTCAAGGCAATCGTCATCGCGTGCAACACCGCGTCGGCGCTCGCGGCCAGTCATCTCAGAGAGCGATTCGACATTCCCATCCTCGGCGTGATTCGTCCGGGCGCGCGCCGCGCAATTGAACAAACCCGAACGGGCTACATCGGGGTCATCGCAACCGAAGCGACGGTCGCAAGCGGAGCTTACGAGCGCGCGATGCTTGCGATGAAAAGCGGGCTTGAGATTATCTCTCGCGCGTGTCCGCTGTTCGTTCCGCTAGCGGAAGAAGGCTGGATTAATCATCCAGTCACACGGCAGGTCGCCGAAGAGTACCTGGCCGACCTGCGTGTGAGCCGCGTTGACGCGCTCGTCTTAGGCTGCACACATTACCCGATACTGCGGCCCGTGATTGAGGAGGTGATGGGCGATCACATAAGCTATATCGATTCGGGCGAAGCCGTGGCCGATGAAGTCGCGCGATTGCTTGAAGAGCAGAGCTTGTTAAGGCAAAGCGCCGAGCCGCGCACGGAGGAGTTTTATGTTACAGATTCAGCGGCTCGCTTTCGCCGCGTCGCGGAGTTATTCTTAGGACGACCGCTTGAGTCGGTCCAGACAATCGAACTGGGGGCTATTTGATGAGTTACAAAAGGGCCGGTGGCCGCGCTCACGACGAGCTGAGACAGGTTCGCATAACGCCGGGCTACACGAAGTACGCCGAAGGGTCTGTGCTGATTGAGATGGGCGAGACGCGCGTCGTCTGCACCGCGTCGGTTGACGAGCGCGTGCCTTTGTTCAAACGCAACACGGGCGAAGGATGGGTGACAGCCGAATATTCGATGCTGCCGCGCGCGACCGAAACCCGCACTCAGCGCGAGACGGGGCGCAACGCGCTGTCGGGCCGCACACAGGAGATACAGCGACTGATAGGTCGCTCGCTGCGCGGAGTCGTGCAGCACAATCGTCTGGGCGAGCGAACGATTTATCTCGATTGCGATGTGATTCAGGCCGATGGCGGCACGCGCACGGCTTCGATAACGGGAGCGTTCGTCGCGCTGGTGCTCGCGCTGCGCAAGCTTTATGAAAATGGAAAGATAGCCGGGCCGCTCCCGGTGAAAGATTATGTGGCCGCCGTTTCGGTCGGCATGATCGAAGGGCAGGCACTGCTTGATCTGGATTATCGTGAAGACTCGCGCGCAGAAGTCGACATGAACATAGTGCGAACGGGCGCGGGCCAGTATATCGAAATTCAGGGCACAGCCGAATCGAAGCCGTTCACCGAAGAGCACATGGTAAAGATGATCGCGCTTGCGAGTCGCGGCATCGAGCAACTGATTGAGCAACAGCGCGCCGTGCTAGGTCCGCTTCGCTGAAGGCGATTGCCTTTTGACTCTTGCCTTCGCTAAGATTTTCGAGGATTGCCTTTCACAGAATGAAGCAGATGGGGGAAGTATGAAGCTCAAAGGTCTGTTGTTTTTGACCGCGCTTCTGATGGTCTGCCCGCTCGCGCTAGGGGCGCAGAACGGTCAGGAGTATGTAGATCAAGCCGGTAAATTCAAGCTCATGCTATTGGGCGACTGGCGTGCTATTTCTTACAATGACGCGGTGGGCCGCCAGAAGACAGAATTCGTTTACCGCGACCGCAGCGAAGGTCTGCTCAAGGTGATGCAGGAGAAACTGAGCGGCTCGCTTGCCGACATGGTTCGGCAAGAAGAAGAGAACCTGAAAATCTATCGCTCAGGGTTTGAGCGCGCGGCGAGCGAGAATTTCGGCGGCGGCTCTCTCACAGGCATGCGCCTTTCGTTCTACAGCACGGACGGAGGCCGCCAGCGCGCAAACACTTATTACTACCTCCAAGATGGAGATTCGGTCTGGGTCTTGCGCTTCACCGGCAAGCGCGGCACGCTCGATACGATACGCAACGTCACCGATCAAATCGCCCGCAGCTTCCGACCGATGTAGCAGTTGCCAGTGGTTAGTGGTCAGAAAGAATCATAACCCTTCTCTTGCGCCGATGCTTGTACCCACGACTGGCAAGTATCTCTACTGGCAACTGACCACTGACAACTGCCGCTGGCTTGCGCCATCGCCTTTCTCAGATATAAAGTCTTTTCGGCTAAGGGAGAGATGTCATCGCACCTGCAGCCCTTAACCACACTCGAATCTCTACTAACACAATCGAAAGGAGACCGATTGTATGAAGGTCTATGGCACTAAGGAGATCAGAAACATTGGCATTGTAGGTCACGGCCACGCGGGCAAAACGTCGCTCGTTGCGGCGATGCTGTTTGACGCGGGGGCCACGAACAGATTGGGTCGCGTGGACGAAGGCACAACTACTACCGATTACGACGAAGACGAGATCGCTCGAAAGATTACTATTCAAAGCTCGCTCGCTTACTGCGAGTGGAACGGGACGAAGATTAATATACTCGATACGCCCGGCTACGCCGCATTCATACTCGATGCGAAGGCTGCGCTGCGCGCTTGCGATGCAGCGGTAGTCGTAGTTGATGCCGTCAATGGCGTCGAAGTGCAGACCGAAAAGGTCTGGAGCTACGCCGATGAATTCGACCTGCCGCGATTGATTGTCGTAACAAAGATGGACCGCGAGCGCGCCGATTTTGATCAGGCCGTCGCCAATATCAGTGAAGAGTTTGGCCGCGCAGTTGTCCCGCTGCAAATCCCAATCGGCAGCGAGCGCAGCTTTCAGGGCGTCATAGACCTTATTCACATGCGCGCTTATACATACGAGGCTGACGGAAGCGGCAAGCCCGCAGTCGGCGATATACCTGCTGACTTTAAGGATGCCGCGCAATCGGCGCGCGAAAAGCTCATTGATATTGTCGCCGAAAGCTCCGAAGAACTGATGGAAAAATATTTCGCCGACGGCACGCTGGCCGACGAAGACCTGATACCCGGACTCAAGCAGGCAGTGTGCGAGCGCAGGCTGTTCCCAATACTTGTCGCCAACGGCGTTCAAAACATCGGCATTCAACCGCTGCTCAACGAAATAGTCGAGCTTGTGCCCGCGCCGGACGATTTAGGCAAAGTCAAAGGCCATCCGAGCGCGGAAAGCGACGATGTCATCGAGCGCGAAGTTTCTGATTCCGAGCCGTTTTCGGCTTTCGTCTTCAAGACCATCGCCGATCCGTTCGCGGGCCGCATCACGGTTTTCAAAGTCTATTCTGGCGCGGTGAAATCCGACGCGACCGTCTACAACGTCACAAAGAACACTCAGGAACGGCTCGGCCCACTGCACGTGGTTCAGGGCAAGGCGCTTGAAAAAATCTCCGATGCTCACGCGGGCGACATCATCGCCGTGACAAAGCTCAAGGAGACAACTACGGGCGATACGCTCGCAGACAAGGCGAATCAGATTGTTTACGAGCCTGTGAAGTTCCCGACGCCTGCCATCTCATTTGCAATCGAGCCGAAGTCGCGCAACGACGAAGACAAGCTCTCGCAGGCGATTCACAAGATGCTGGAAGAAGACCCGGCGCTGCACTTCGACCGCGACCCGCAGACGAAAGAATTTTTGCTTGCAGGCTCAGGTCAGACACACATCGAAGTTGCAGTGAACAAGTTGAAGAAGCGCTACGGCGTAGAAGTTGAGCTTCACCCGCCAAAGGTCGCCTACCTTGAAACCTTCAAAGGTCGCGCCGAAGTCGTGGGTCGCCACAAAAAGCAGACGGGCGGGCGAGGCCAGTTCGGCGAGGCTACCTGCGTGTTTGAAGCTCTCCCGCGCGGCGGCGGATTCGAGTTCGTTGACAAGATTTTCGGCGGCGCTATCCCACAACAGTGGCGGCCAGCAGTGGAAAAGGGGATCAAAGACGCTGCGGCGCGCGGCGCAATCGCGGGCTACCCGATGGTTGATTTCAAAGTTGAGTTGATTGACGGCAAGTACCACCCCGTAGACTCGGACGACCTTTCATTCCAGCTCGCGGGCCGCAAGGCGTTTCGCGCGGCGATTGAGAAGGTCAAGCCCGTATTGCTTGAGCCGATAATGAACGTCGAAATAACCGCGCCGCAGGAGGTGTCGGGCGATATACTTGGCGACATCAACTCGCGTCGCGGAAGAGTTCAGGGCATGGACACGAAAGGCAACCAGTCTGTCGTGAAAGCTCAGGTTCCGCTTTCCGAAATGCTTTCGTATCAATCCACGCTCAATTCAATCACGCAGGCGCGCGGCTCCTACACTATGGAACTTGACCATTACGACGAAGTGCCCGCGCAGATTGCGCAGAAGATAATTCAGAAGGCGCAAGAGGAAGGTCGCATCCGCGTGGCTGAAGAGGAATAGCTGTGATGATTTTTTAGGGGCGATTGGCGCGTGGTGCGCCTCGCGCCGCCGCGCGCCGCAGACATGCCTGCGGCCTCTACGGTTTTCATGTCGGTTCTCCTGATTTTTATAGATGGAATTGGAATAGGGACGCGCGGCGCGCATAATCCCCTTGATGGATTGGATTCGGAGTTCTTCTCTCTGTTTCAAGGGGAAGACGCAGCGTTGCCTTTTGATGGGAGGCTTGCCGTCACTGACGCGCGGCTTGGTGTTGAAGGGCTGCCGCAGAGCGCGACCGGTCAGACGGCGATACTGACGGGTGTGAATGCGGCGCAGTTGATTGGCCGCCACTTGAATGGCTATCCTTCGCCCCGCTTGAAAGAGGCGCTTCGAGAGCATTCGATTTATAAAAGGCTGATTGAGCTTGGCCGCTCGGTCACCTTTGCGAATGCCTACACGCGGGCTTATTTCGATTCAAAGCCGCGCTTTTTGTCGGCCACGACCGTAGCGGCGATGGCAGCGGGCTTGCAGTTTCGTATGCTTGAAGATTTGATCGAAGGCAATGCCGTAAGCCACGATTTCACAAACGGTCTTCTGATTGATCGAGGATTAAAAGTTGATCGCTGCGAGCCTGAAGAAGCGGGCGCGCGGCTTGCGCGCATCGCAGCCTCTCACGATTTCACGCTTTACGAGCATTTCATAACCGATCGTATTGGCCACGACCGCAACCGCGAGCTTGCGCGCGAGCACTTGCTCAGGCTCACGCGATTCGTTCGCGCGGCAATTGAATCAGCCGACCTCAATCGCCAGACAATCGTCATCACGAGCGATCACGGCAACATCGAGGACATAACGACTCGCAGTCACACGATGAACCCTGTGGCGACGCTTGCCTTCGGAGTTGCGCGCGCGTTTGTTGCTTCGCGCGTGCGCGCGCTTACTGACATTACACCCGCAATAGTTGAGATCAGCATCAACAGGCGTTGACCGAATGAGAAAAGGCGGAAGAGAACGGCAGATGGTTTCACCTTTTCTCCAGGAGCCATCTATTCTATAAACGTTAGGGCGCACCCATCGGCGGCGGATCGCCCTGATTCGGCAGCCAATAACTGGACTGGCCCGTAAGGTCGAGCGCCTCGCGGAAGAACTTCTCCGCAGTCAGGTTATTCGACACTATTTCAATGTCGACCCGCTTTGCTGATTTCGTAACATCTCTGGCCGTCGAGAAGAGCGTCTTCCCATTTGCTTCGAGCCTCAAATCTCCGTCATCGGCTACCTCATACTCAACCACAGTGTTGTGCGCGATCTGCTTCGTGTGCTTTTCACCAGGCGAGCCTCCCATCAACGGAACCTCTTTGAACCTGCGATCCTTCACCATCGAACAGCGGAATGCGCCTGAGTTGAAATGCAGCTTGCATTCGAGCTTCGCGTCATCGAAGTTCGGCACAGGACTGTTATACAGGTCTTTCTTGCGCAAGAGATGCTTCGTCAAAGAGCTGGCGAATTTTAAGTTCGTCAAAGTTGTGCTCCCTTTTGTGTGAAGAACGTTTATCGTTCCCTTTCCCAGCTTGCTATGCGGAATGGTCGCTTCGTTGCCATCTACATAGACGTGTATGTCGGGCACAACATTGCCGCTGTGATCCTTGGCGCATTGGAAGTACCCTATGTCGAGTGCAGCAGGGTTGCTGTCAATGTCTTGTAGAAAAGCCCCGCTGTCAAGAACAATCGTTGCTAGTATTGGCATAAGCCCTCCTTTGTGTCGTAATGGCAGTCTTCAGACTCATTACGCCAGATTGAAATGATGTTGTGGAGTTTCTCCTGTAAGGGTACCAGCAGCCTCGCGGCTGCCTTGCCATCCATACCTGCTTCAGCGTATACACCGGTATGGTTCGGAGCCTGTAGTTAGATTCCCTTATTCAGCTTCAAACATGAATGACGAAAAACGGACATTAAACGCTGCAACAAGCCACGATAAAATGAGAGAGCCAACGTCAAATGATACTCGTGTCGATTGCGATACGTAATCTTCAAGTAATTTGCTGCCAGCAACGCTCAGTAGTCGCCGCCAACAACAATGAACGAAGCCCAATAGTACGGATGCGCGCGACCATTTTCAAGCATCCACAACTGTGCGGCGCGCAATGCGTCTGCCGCTCGCTCGCTTCCTGCCTTGCGACGCTTGTGGAATTCAATCATCAGATCGCTCGTGGCCTGCGATTCGACAAACCACAGGCTTGCTACTACGGTTGAGACGCGCGCAGCTATCAGCGGGTGAATCAGACTCACCATTCCTTCGCCGCCGTAGTAATGGCCGAGCGCGCTATTGCAGGCCGAAAGTATGACGAGCCGCGTGTGCGGCAGGTTCAGGTTGTAAACTTCGCTCAGGTAAAGCAAGCCGTCATTAGGATCATCCGGAACTACCTGCACATTTCCCATCTCAATGGCCGCACCAGTGCCTCTGGTCGAGTCGCCGGACTCGAGTCGCTCGTCATCGCTGATTGGCCTGTGAGGTTTCTGGCTCGCGGCGGGCGATGCGAGCACGAGCGCGGCCATCCATGGCGATTGCTCTTCGACCAGACAGTGCAGCGCCAGGTGCGCAACGTTGCACTGCCTCATCGCCTCGCGCACGGCAGGCTCTGTTGCTTCAGGTCCGACAAGCACGGTCGGATTCACATAACTACGAGACGATTCTTCCGCCTCGCGTTGCGCGTCTGTGAGGTTGTGCAGTTCCGGGAATTCCTCCTTATCGAATTCAGGATTGCCAACGGCCAGCAATCGCTCAGGGCCAACGATGGCCTTCGCCCTGTCTTCGTTGAGACAGCGAATGAAGACTGAAGCCGAAGGCGCGTAGGTCAGGCGGAAAGACTCGATGAGGTAATGGTCCGACGCGTCTTTGAGCGCAGCGAAGGGCAAAAAGTGCAGCGCCTTGTCTGGCACTATGCATAACTTTGTGTTACGCGCGATCCGCCCCTCAATTGGCTCGATCAGCAGGTGGTAAAGCTCGCGGGCTTCGTCTGACACTTCGCTGAGCGAAATCTTGTTTGTTATGTCAGAGACGTAATCGCCAACTAATCGTGCGACCTGTGCCGAGTTGATAGACGACGGCACCATCTCGAACGCATTCCGTGTCACGATAAAAATATACGTTTGCTGGTTCGTCACGCAGTAGTCAAGCAACGTGACGTCGGCGGGCAGCTCAGCCTGCACCTTCGCCAGGTCAAGCGTAGATGCCGTATCGCGCGGGCTGGCCGACTTGCCTGCGGTTGTTTTAATTCTACTTTCGGCGGAGTCGCTCCGCATCGTTATCTCATCAAGCAGCGAGCGGGCGCGCGAGCGTTCAGATAGATTGAATGCTGAGACAGCCCCGCCGGGATCAGCCGCGCTGAGGATAATCATCTGATCGAAGGCGCTTTGGCTCGCGGCCAGAAACTCCACGCGGTGAGAGCGATCCGTGAGATTCTCGCGGTAGCTTTCTATCAGACTAATTGCCTGTTGCAGGTCCGTTTGCGCTTCCTGATTTTGGCCAGCCTTGAGGCGAGCCTCAGCGCGCTCGCGCAGGGCATTCATCTGCAAAATGGTCTTGCCTTCGCCGCTGCCAGCCAGCGACACGGCCTTTGAATAATACTCAATCGCTCTAGCTGTGTCGTCGTGCAGCGAGGCGACTTTTCCGGCCCGCGTGAGCACGAGCGGCTCAGTGTACGCGCGCTGATCGGCATTCGCTTTATTGAGATACTCGAACGCGCGTCTCAAATCTTCCTCTGCCTCATCGAGATGTCCCGCCTGCGCGTGTTCTACGGCAGAAAGCGATGAAGCCTGAGCCGCCCGATTATTATCTTGCGACTGATCGGCAATGAGTAGAGTCTGCTCGGCATAGAGCAGCGCCAGATGACGTCTATCGCCCAGCCTGTGGATGTCAGCGATGTTTATGTAATTGTAAGCGAGGTCGGGCAGGCTGGCGTCTCCAGTCAAATAAAGGTTTGTGGATTGGCGGAGGTTGTCCAGCGCCGTATCGAGGTTGCCGAGATGCCAATAGGCCATGCCCATTAATTGCAGGAGCTTCGCTACGGATTCGTGCGTCTTCCGGAAAAGCTCGATGCTTTGGCGGTAATACTTGATTGCGGTCGAATCCTGACCCAACCGCGAGTAAGACTGGCCGAGCAGACCGAACGCGCGCGAGTGATTAAATATGAATCCTCTCTGCTCGATTAAAGGTAGAGCTTCCTTTAACGTTTCTATACAGGCTGTAAAGTTATTTGAGAGGTGCTGGCACTGAGCAATTTCATGGGCGCACCTGATCTGGAACAACTCGTTGCCTCGCTCTTTGTAAAGCTGGCGCAATCGCTCCAGCAATGGTTGTGCTTCAACATGCCTCGCTGCATCCAATTTAGCTACGGCTTCTTTGTGCGCTTTGAAGAGCTGCAACTCCGTCTGCTTCTCCCGATCTGGCAGCGCGCGCAAATACTTGGCGAGATAAGCCAGTGACGAGTCTTTGTTGAGTTCAGATGCAACGTTGCCGATTGTCTCGATGTGCGACAGGGCGCGCTCGGCCTTTTCCGCATCGCCCGCCAAAGCGGCTTCAAGCTGCTCGCCCACGAGATTGAGCGCGAGCTTCCATGCAGCAACATAGTTTTGCAAAACAGAGTTGCGAACCGCGTCAACGTCTCCGCCTTCGAGCGCCTTTGTGAGATTGGCAGTAACTTCGGCCTCGTTGCGTCCGGGCTGCACGGGAGTTGAGACTTCATCGAGCCGCTGTCTCGCCTCCTTGAGCCAGCCTTCATCGCGTTCTGTTTGCGCGATAGCGGTGAAGGAAGCGCGCGCCGCCTCTCTTAACGCCAATCGCTGGAGGCTGAGCGCGCGGTTGAACTGCGCTTCGGGCATTCGCGGATTGTACCTGAGCGCGAGATTGAATTCATCGAACGCATCCTCAATCTTGCCGCGCTGGAAGAAGTACACGCCCAGGTCGTTATGCGCCTCAGGACTTTCGGGCAGGCTTGCCGCCGCAAGGCGCAGATACTTGAGCGCCTCAAGCATCTTGCCCTTGTCGTTCTGGCATAGCAGCAATCGCCCGTAAGCGAGGCTTGCGTGAGCGTCGCCAGTTACGACAGCGTCTTCGATAAGCTTGCGCGCTCGCGCGAGTTCTTCTTGATCTATGCCCGTCGCGTCGCTGTTTGCAGGATTGAACTGACCGGCCTTGAATCCGCCTGATAAGCGCGGCTCGATAAGCCTGCGCTGGCTGAACGCATTGACGAGCGCGATCATCCCGCGCTCAAGCGGCGTCTTTCGAGTAAACCATAAGAAGGCGACGACGGCGATGGCGACGAGCGCAACTATCGAACTAATCTTGATAACGCGCTTCGGAATAAAGAGCGCGCGATGTTTTTGTGATTGGGCCTTAAATGTTTTTTCTGTCGTAGCCATTGCGCGGGACCTTCTTTCGCGCAGGACTATATATCATAAATCGTCGCGGCGTGAGAAACGAAACTCGGACAGCCGCCTCAAGCCGTAGAATGCGCAACAGTGACCAATCAGTCTGCTGCGAGGCACCCGGTTCTATTTCGCCGCTTCGGCGCTCAAACTCAAGGGCCGAAGCGGCGCGAAAGCAAAAGCCGCGCTTGATCGGCATCTCTTCACGTGAAGAGATGCCGATCAAGCGCGGCCTTACGAGGGCGCACTGCTAATCAGCCTTCGAAATCAATCTCGGTCTCGGCCAGATAGCGCGCGGCGTCGGTCGGGTTGAGCGGGTTTATGTACATCCCGCTTCCCTGCTCGAAGCCAGCCCATATCGTCGTCCGAACAAGTATCTCGATGTGCCAGTGAAAGTCATCGCGGATCGTGCCGTAATCACCTGTTCGCGGCGAGACATTGAGGTTAGGGGCTGAATGAATGTAGAAGTTGTAAGGCGGGTTGCCCAACAGCTTATAGACCTTCATCAGCACGGTCTTCAACATCTTCGCCAGCTCGACTCGTTCTTCTGGCGTCGTCTGAATGAACGAGTACTGATGCTTCTTCGGCAGAATGTGAATCTCGTAAGGCATCCGCGCAGCAAATGGGATATAAGCAACGAACTTCGAGTTTTCTGCAACAACGCGGTCGCGCTGATTCACAGCAACCAACACCGAGCCGTCTTTGTTATAGATTTTATTCTCGTAGTAGAAGATCTGCTCTATCTGGCGGCACCAGATGCAGCCTTCGCCGTTCTGGTAATGCTCTTTCGCGTTTTGGAGTTTCACCTTGAGCGCGTCGGGCACAACGGTCGTTGCTATGATTTGCGCATGCGGATGCGCGAGCGATGCGCCAGCTGCCTTGCCGTGATTCTTGAATATGAGGACGTATTTCAATTTAAGGTCGCGCTCAAGGTCAACGTGGCGCTCCCACCAGCTATCAACTATGCGAGCGACCTGCGCGAGCGGCTGTTGCTCAAGATAAACATCGTGGTCGGGCGATTCGATAACAACTTCGTGCGCGCCGTAGCCGGTCGCCATTTGGAACATGCCTACGCGGCGCAGGTTGATTTCGGGATAGATGCCGAAAGCCGGAAACTTGTTCGGCACGACGCGAGTTAGCCAGCCAGGACTGTTTGGCGGCTCGCCGTTGTTGCGAATTGTGAAAATCTCAGGCGGAGTCATCTCCTCGTGGCCGTAGCAGAACGGGCATCGCGCCCGCGCTTCCGGCGTCTCTTCCTCGCGGCGCGGCTCAGGAGCTTCGGGCCGCTGCGCGCGCGCCGACGAAATAATTACCCACCTGCCGCTGATTGGGTCTTTTCTTAGTTCAGGGCTGAAATCTGCCATTTCTGTTTATTCTTCTCTCCTTCTGCTATTTCTTCGCACGTTCGGCTAAAAGTTTCGGCAGCCTCATCAAAATGGCGCAAGCAATCCACAGCCCGACTGCTCTCGGCAATCGGCACCCGATAGCTTGAGCGATTCTGAAAAATCAAAGTAGCAGCTAAAACCCCTCGGCGCCTCCCGTGTTTTGAAGGTAACTATACGTTTCGATAAAGCCAAAAGGCAAGAGCCTTTCGCGACGCGGCGACGCGTCATTCTTTCCTTTTGCCTTCACTGCCCGCTCTGCTAAACTTTAATCAGGCATGCGCTTATGATAGCTCCAGCCCGGCCATGTCCTTGGGGCGTGCCATTCAGTTAAAGTCGGAGGTTTTATGAAGTCATTAACGCTCGTGCGTGCAGCGGCTATGATTGCCCTGATAGCCGCATTCCTTGTCGCGTCCGTAATCCCTGATTCGATAGTTGCGGCTCAGAGCGGACGCAACCCGTCGAAGAAAGAAGGCGACAAGAAGACCGAGCCGCAGAAGAAGCGCGATCAGGTTCCCGCTCAACAGGAGCCGCAAGAGCCTGTCCCGCCTGTTCCCAAATCAATCAAAGACGAGCCGCCAATCAGAATCGCAACTCAGGTGGTCAACGTCGACGCGACCGTCATTGATAAAAAGACCGGGCGGCTGATTACGAATCTCAACAAGAATAATTTCACTATCTACGAAGATGGCGTGAAGCAGGAGATAACGAACTTCGCATCAGGCGAAGGGCCGATGACTGCCGTGCTGCTGATCGAAAACAATTACGCAAACCGCTACTGGCAAGGCTATTTCAACCCGACCTTCACGCAGGAGATATTTCAATCCGCCGCGACGTTCGTGCAGGGCTTCGTCAAACCGGACGATCACATCGCGATTGTCACTTATAGCCTGAAACCAAAAGTCATAGTTGATTTCACGAGCGACGCCAATAAGCTATATCAGGCGGTGCTTGCCGCGTACCGCGACACGCTCAATTTCAGCGAAGCGAATATCTACGACGCGCTTTCGTTCGTTCTGCTCGGCGGCAAAGCGATTCAGCTTTACAACGAAGAGGTTGGCGAAGAAGAATACGGCGGCTTGCAGGAAGTCGAAGGCCACACGGCGGTCATCCTTCTGACGCTCGGAGTAGACACGTTCAGCCGCATTACTTACGACAAAGCGTTGAAGATAGCAGCAAGTGCGGGCGTGCCAATCTACACGGTTCACGTCGGCCATCTCTTTTTCAAGAAGTACGAGCATCTGCTATCGCCCGAAGCGCGACTGACCTATTTGCAAGCCGAAAATGCGCTCAAGACTTTTTCGGAGCGAACAGGCGGCTCGTATTTCCCGATGACATTCGAGAGCGAGATACCGCAGATAATGCGCAGCATTCAGTTCATGCTCCGCAGCCAGTACAGCCTCGGCTACGACCCGTCGAACACACGGCGCGAAGGCAAGGAGCGCAAGATCAAGCTTGAAGTTGACCTTGACGGCGACGGCCAGCCCGATACCAAGCAGCTCGACCTTCGCTATCGCACTCGCTACGTCGAGCCGAACGACAACCCTAAAAAGAAATAGTAAGTTGTCAGTGGTCGGTGGTCGGTTGCGGAATTCAAAGCGACTATCACCGACCACTGACCACCGACCACTGACCACCGATGAGCGAACAGCTTCAATTCGATTTCGATTCGCCCGCTGCGGTGGATGAAAGCCTGAATGTCATATTCGATGAGGCGCTTCGCGCAATCGTGAAGCGGCAGCCGCTCCCGCCAGTCGAGGCTCGCTTTTACCCTTACGCAGGTCTTTCATCTACGATCCGTTTGCGTCGAGGCCGCGTCTATGCTCGCGTGTCGGATATACTTCGTCACTCGCCGCGCGAAGTCCTTTACGCGCTCGCCTGCATTCTCGTAGCAAAGCTCTATCGGCAGAGGGTCGCAAGCGAGCACGAGCGCACCTATCGCGAATACACATCGCGCGCATCTGTCCTTGAAGCGTCAGAAGCGACGCGCCGAACGCGCGGCTATAAAATCACAACGTCGCCCGTCGGCAAAGTGTATGACCTCAACGAGATGTTTGCGGATTTGAACGCGCGGTATTTCGCGAATGAGCTAGAGCGGCCTGTGCTTTCGTGGAGCCTGCGGCGAACGGGCCGCGTGCTCGGCCATCACGACCACGTTCACGGCGCAATAATCATAAGCCGCACGCTCGATGACACAAACATTCCGCGATTCGTCGTCGAGTACGTGCTTTATCACGAGATGCTGCACGTAAAGCATCCACAGCGGGTCGAGTCTGGCCGCACGATTTTTCATTCGCGCCGGTTCCGCGAGGACGAGCGGCGATTTGAACGGTTCGAAGAGGCGCTTGGATGGCTTGAGCGCATAGCCCGGCCCGCGCGCCGCGCAAAACGCTCGCGCAGGCGTTCCTGAGCGAGTCGGGAACAAATCCCGCGCGTGGGCGTTAAAGTGCATGAGCGAAAGTTCCTGAAGGAGGATGAGCGGGCGCGCAACCCGTTTCTTCCGTAGAGATTAGGACCTGAGTTCAGAACAGAAAAAAATCCTTCTCCTTGGGATGGGGCGCTTGCCACAGCGCCCCATATTATTTTTGAGCGTTCAGCCGGAACAGGAATGCTCCGTTCATCCGCAGAGCAATCGCTCATGAATTGAAAACGCACAACGCAGGAAAGCTCATGGTTGACCGCTGAAACCTTAAAGCTAACTCATTAAAAATATTTTTTGAAACCAAAGATCACGTATCGCGTTATAAGTGGTGTGAGTGAGCAATGGCAGCGGACCGCGATGAACTTTAATGCGCCTGATAGTCGTGGCCCTGCTTGCTATTCTAAGCGTTGTCGCTTGGGGTGAATCCTCCTCCATTACTCACCGGGCGCTGCGGTTGAAATGGATGACCGCAGCGCCCGTCCTTTTTTCAGTAAAATGAATAATGAAACCGGGAATTAGCGCCATCCACGATTTAAGATTCACTGCCTCACACCAGTTTCTTTCGGAAGCGAAGCGCGCTCAAAGTTATCAGCGCAAGCCCCATCACCGCGAGCGTTGCGACTTCGGACACAAGGTCGCTGAAGGTCGCGCCGCGCAGCACTATGCCGCGAATGATCTCTATGAAGTGAGTCACAGGAACGAGTGTGCCGATCCATTGCATGACCGGTGGCATGGAATCGCGCGGGAACATGAAGCCCGACAGCAGCACCGACGGCAGTATGAACAGCCACGCAAGTTGCAGCGCCTGCATCTGATTCTGCGCGCGCGTCGAAACCAGCAAGCCGATGCCGAGTGCCGTGAACAAAAACAGAACCGACAACACAAGCAACAACAGCACCGAGCCGTTTATCGGCACGTCAAAGACCAGCCGCATCACCGCAAGCACGGTGCAGGTTTCAAAAATGCCGATGAGTCCATAAGGCACTAGCTTTCCGAGCATAAGCCCCAATGGCCGCACGGGCGTGACAAGCAATTGTTCGAGTGTGCCGCGCTCGCGCTCGCGCACGATTGAAAAGGCCGTGAGTATCGTTGTGATCATTTGCAGGATGACAGCCACAAGGCCCGGCACCATGAAGTTTGCCGAGCGCAAATCAGGGTTGAAAAGCATCTTCGGGCGCACCTCGATTGGAAGTCGCGGCTCGCGCATTTGAAGCTCCCGCGTCAGCCGCTCCATTGATTCGGTAAGCCCGACCTGACTCGACACCTGAAGACTCTGAGTGGCGATGCTCGAATCCGAACCATCAATCAAAACGAGCACCGTCGCCTGTCGACCGGCGGCGAGCTGCCCCGAATAATCGGGCGGGATTTTTATGCCAACTTTCACGCGCCCTGAAACGATGGCGTTGTTCAACTGCTCATCCGAGTTCGCATATTCGATGATGTGAAAATAATCTGTGTTCTCGAACGCCGCGAGAAGCTCGCGCGAATCGCGGCCCACGTCGAGGTTATAAACAGCAGTCCTGATGTTGCGCACGTCCGTATTGATTGCATAGCCGAACATAATTAGCTGGAGCATCGGCACGAGCAGCATCAACAGCAACGTGAGCGGATCGCGGCTGATCTGAATGATCTCTTTATAAAAAATTGATCCGAACCCTTTGAACATGGCTTTCAGCAGATGCCAGATGTTAGTGATGGCACTACTAACATCTAATACCTGACCTCTGACATCTATGTTTTTTCAATACCCGGCCTGCCGCTTCGTCAGCGTGACGAAAACGTCTTCGAGCGAAGGCCGCGCCAGCATCACGTCAACATCAGCTATTCCGATTCGCTCAAGCGTAGACTTTATTCGGTCAAGCGATTCACCCTCATTCATCAGTAAGTGGATTGACTGACCAAAGATTGTCGCATCGCGCACGAAGTCAGCGCGCTTGAGTTCAGCAAGCGCGACCGTAGTGTTCGGGCAGGTGACTTCAATCCACTTGGCGCCAGCGGGCGTGACGTCGGGCAACCGCTTCAACTCGTCTGGCGCGCCGTAAGTAATCAGCCGCGAGTTGTAGATGTAGCCCACGCGCGCGCACCGCTCGGCCTCATCCATGTAGTGCGTCGTCACAAACAGTGTTATCCCCTGACTCGAAAGTTGAAAGAACAAATCCCAAAGCTCGCGCCGTGCCACGGGGTCAATCCCTGCGGTCGGCTCATCTAAGAAAATAATCTTCGGCTCATGCACGAGCGCGCACGCAAGCGCAAGCCTCTGCTTCCATCCGCCTGACAATGCTCCCGCGCGACGGTCTTTGAACGGCGCGATGTGCGTCAGATCAATAACTTCGTCGCGGCGACGACGCAGCCGCTCGCCTTTTAATCCGTAAACGTGCGCGTAAAAGTTTATGTTCTCCCACACGGTCAGGTCCTGATATAGGCTAAACTGCTGCGACATATAGCCGATGCTCTGGCGAATCTCTTCAGGCTGCTTGAGAATATCGAAGCCTGCGACAGAAGCCGTGCCTGCAGTCGGAGCAATCAGCCCGCAAAGCATCCTGATGAGTGTTGACTTGCCTGACCCGTTCGGCCCTAGAAATCCAAAAATCTCGCCGCTCTCTACGGCAAAGCTCACTTGACAGACGGCGGTGAGGTCGCCGAACTTTTTGGTCAGCCCGTTTATCTCTATCGCATGATTCATAACAATTCAGTCTTCAGTGGCCAGTTGAAAACTTGACGGCTTGGAAATGGCTCTGGGAGCCTGTTTCAAGGCTACCGTTAATCTCTCAACCGATCACTGACCACCGGCCACTATTTCACAATAGCCACGTCAGCAGCCATTCCTGCGCGCAACCTTCGCGAGGTGTTGTCCAATCTCACGCGCACGGCAAATACCTGATGTGTGCGCTCGTCGCGCGTCTGCACGTTGCGCGGGGTGAATTCGCCTTTGCTCGCTATCTGCTCGATTGTCCCTTTGAAGCTCTCTTTGCCGAACGTATCAACGGTGACAGAAACTTCCTTGCCGAGCTGAACGTGGCCAAGCTCAGGCTCAGGGACATAAACGCGCACCCAGAGGCGGTCAACCTCGACGAGCGTGGCGACCGGCGAATTCGGATTTATCAAATCGCCGGGACGCACCTGCAACACCTCAACGTAAGCGTCGGCGGGCGCTTTGACTTCAAGCTCGCCCATCTGAGTTTCAATCTGCTGGAGCGCAGCGCGGGCGCGATCAAGCTGAGCGCGAGCCGCTTCAATGTCTTCGCGCCGAGCGCCGCGCTGGACCAATTCGAGATTAGCTGCAGCCTGACGGTATTGGCGCTCGGCGCGGGCAATCTCTTCTTTGCGCGTGCCCGCGAGCAACAGGTCGAGTTTTTCCTGCGCGGATTTCCGACGAGCTACAGCGCGATCAAACGCGGCTTTCGCGTTGTCGTAATCCTGCCGCGATTGCACGCCGCTTCGAGTCAACTCTTGGACTCGCGCGAGCGTCGCCTTTGCGACTTCATAATCGGCGTTTGCGGCCTGAACGTCGGCGCGAGCCGCTTCAATCTCCTGAGGGCGCGGCCCGTTGCGCGCAAGCTCAAGGTTCATCCACGCCGCTTCGGCCTGAGCACGGGCTTCGGCCAGTTCTTCAGGGCGCGACCAGTGCTCCATCTTTTCGAGATTCGCTTCGGCCTCGGCGACTGCCGCAACGGCGTCAGCGCGCTTTGCGTCAAGGTCGTAGCTTTCAAATCGGATGATGGGCTGGCCTTGTCTCACTTCCTGGCCTTCTTTGACAAGCACTTCAGCGATGCGCCCGCTCACTTTCGAGCCGACGTGAATCTCGTCTGCTTCGATAGTGCCCGACAGCACGATTCGGTCAGACGATGCGCGCCCGCTGAAATACTTCCACGCTGCGGCTGCACCTGCTATGGCCAGAATGATCGCGCCGATGAGTAAAGTTTTGCGGAAGCTCCCTACTTTCATAACCGCACCTTAGCGCGATTGCCTGCGCCCCTTCGCTTCTTCGATGAATTGCGAGTCGCTTTCTTTGAACGAGCAGACACTTTCGCGCCGTTTAGAAAGAGGTCAACCGTGTGATCGGTGAGCCGGTTGATGAACTGCTCATCGTATTTTTCTTTTCCGATTGCCAGCGATATGAGCGGCTGCGCGATTTGAAATATCAAAACCATCCCGATGAGGCTTATAGGCGCAAGGTCAAGGTCAATCGGCCTCAGTTCTTTTGCGCGAACGCCTGCGCGCAGCCCTTCACGCATCAGCATGTAATTGGTCAGATATTGCTGTTGAGCGATTTCCTTTATGTGTTTTCCGCCGGATAAGAATTCGCGATGAAGGATGCGCGCGAGATTCGGGTGGCCGAAAATGTAAGTTGCATAAGCGCGAACGAACGACTTCAGCCGCTGCTCAGCCGTATGGCTGCCTCCCGTTTCTTCGATCATCCGCGCGCGGACTTCGGCGGCGGCACTGTTGAGGATCGTATGATAAAGCCCTTCCTTGTTGCCGAAGTAATAATGGATCATCGCAGCGTTAACGCCCGCCGCGCGGGCAATGTCACGTATGGCCGCGCCGTCGTAGCCGCGCACGGCGAAAAGTTCCTGTGCCGCAGATATTATCTTCGCCCTCGCCTCCGGATCGTCAGTCTTCGGTCTGGCCATGCGCGCCTCTAATTAATCAAACGTTTGATTAATTAATAACGTTCTAAAAAGATAATGTCAACAGAAATAGTTGAGTCACCGTACAGCGCATTTCGATTGCGTTAAGCGAAGCGAATTTTTGGAATGCGGTGACTTGCTTTGTAGTTCGATATAAAAGCGCCGACAAGTCGGCACACTCCAAATCCGGTAAACCCATGCGCTATTCACTCCAGGGAAAAATAAAAACGCGCTCTCATTGGAGAGCGCGCCGTAAAGCATAATTGGCGTTCACGCCAAATACGAAAAGTTGCGTCCAACAAAATTAGAAAACGCTCTTGAACCAGTTCCCTATTTTTTTGAAGCTGCGCGAAAACCAGTTGCCGGTCTCGCGCGCCTTTTCGCTCGTCTCGCTGCCGACTTTCTTGGCCGCGCTAGCCGTTTCATCTTTTACATCTTCAGCCTTGTCGCCGATTTCTTTGGTGACGCGCTCGCCCTTCACCTTAACGTCTTTAGCTTTGTCGCCAGCTTCTTTGCCCGCGCTGACGGTTTCGTCTTTTACGTCTTCGGCCTTATCGCCAACTTCGTTGGCAACTTTCTTGGTTGTGTTTACAGTCTTTTTACCGACCTTTTTGCTGGTGCTGACGGCTTTATCTTTCACATCTTCAGCTTTGTCGCCAACTTCTTCGCCAGCGGTCCTGGCCGTGTCAACGGACTTCTCGGCTCCCTTCTTCACGGCCTTGCCCGCTTTCTTTGTGGTATTTACAACTTTATCGCTGGTGTCCTGATGCGACTCCTGAGCGATTGCCCAGACGGTCGTTCCAGCGGCGAGAATCGCTGATAAGAATAATGCTGATGCCAGTCTCTTCATATCCCGTGCCCTCCCTGTTGCTCGTTAAAATTCATAACTGATAAAGCTGCAACCTCTGTGCCGCAGCGCGATTGCTATTGTGGTCAGGTTTCGAGAGCGGTTGCGATAAGTTGGACGGGCAGCCGCGCGCGATAAGGCGAGCGCGTTCGTTGCAAGTACACAATCGCGACAGTGACAATGGAATAGAAACGGACGCTAAAAATAAAAGCGCACAGGCTCAGGCGAGCCTGTGCGCTTAGAGGGACTTATGCTCGGCAGTTAAAAGATCAGCTTCAAAGCAATCTGCACCTGGCGCGACGATCCGCTGTCGCCGGTCGGAAATCTTGTGTTCGTGATGACGCCGAAGGTCGTGCTGCCGACCTGCGCCACGCGACCCGGCTGTCCGAAGTTCGCGTGATTGAAGATGTCGAAAATCTCCGCTCGGAACTGCACGCGAACGTCTTCGGTTATGCGTGTGTTCTTGAGTACCGAGAAATCAACGTTCTTGAAATCAGGCCCGATAATCACGTTGCGGCCAAGGTTGCCGAAGTGAAAGAGATTTCCCGGCCCGACCGGCAGTGCAAAGACCGCGCCCGCCGGGCAGCCTCGCGGGTCGCGCGGATCGCACACAATGTTTGTGAACCACTGGGTCGGCTTGCCGACTGTTCGCACAGGCCCGATCAAATCCGGCCTGATGGTCGCAACGCCCGTGAACGACGCGATGTTCAGCGCGCCGATGCTGGTCCCCGGGATTGCAAGCGGGTTGCCCGCCAGAATGTTAACAGGGTTCCCGCTTTGCAGTTGCGTGATTGTAGAAATCTGCCAGCCTTCCACAAGGCGATTGCCTTTGAATGGAAGCTCGTAGATAGCGTTTGCGACGAAGCGATGGCGCGCGTCGAAATCCGACAATCCGCGATCGCCACGAATGTTGTTGCTGTCCTGCACAACCACGCCCTGCGAGTTCAGCGAGTTGTAATCGAGCGACTTCGACCACGTGTAGGAGGCGTTGAACTGAAGCCCGCGCGAGAATCGCTTGTTGGCGGTTATCCACAGCGCATTGTAGTTGGAGTTCGCTCCGCTGATTACCTGCGCGATGTTGCCGACCGCCGCGCCCGGCAGTATCGCGCTGCTTGCGGAGATGGTCGGGAACGGACGCACGCCGTTGCGCAGTTGATTCAGGTTGCGCGAGATTCTCAGGTGCGTGCCCTTCGAACCGAAGTAGCCGATCATCACTGCCAGACTCGGCGTGATCTGACGCTGAATGTTCAGGTTGTAGGACTGAACGTAAGCGTTGTCGAATTCAGGATCAACTGCCGAAGGCGCAAGCCCCGCAGCGCGCGCGACTGTAATTGCATTATCGAGCCGGATAGCGCCATTGAAGGTCAGCGGCGTTGCAAGCGGCGGATTCGATGCCGTGCCGGTTACGAGGTTCGTCACGGGTTGATCTGCAAGTATTGCGTAGGCTCCGCGCACGCTCGTCTTTCCGTCGCCGAACGGGTCCCACGCAAATCCAAGCCGAGGCTGGAGCGTGTTCGTGTTGTGATAAAGCTTCTGGTCGTCGCTCACTCGCTCAAGCGCGCCGGTTGCCGCGTTGAAGTTCACGAAGCGGTCAAATCTTTCGGTCGGCGAGATGAACGAGTCGACGCGCAGGCCAAGCTCAAGCGTGAAGTTCGGCTTCCATTTCAAATTATCCTGAACGAAGAAACCGACCGCCGCGGTCGCGATGCTGCTCGAAACGTCGCCGAGCGTGACGTTGAACGAGTTGCCGCGCCCGACCAGAAAATCGGCGACGCTGGCGAATCCGAACGAGCCGATGTTGCGATTGAAATTGTTGTTGAAGAACTTGCGGAACTCGCCGCCGAACTTGAACGAATGCCGCCCGCGCAGGTAGCTTAGCGTGTCGGAAACAACAGCAGTGATGTCGCCGCGCCCCTGCGGGAATCCCGCCGGGCCGCCGAAATTCAACCCTATGCCGCCGACTGAAATCTGCGGAATCCCAATCGGCTCGTTGATGCCGTTGTTTATTCCCAGATCAGCCGGATTGAGCAGCACGTTCGGCGTAAAGGTGATGTGAATGCGGTTGAACCCGAAACGCGCTTCGTTTACGGTATTCGGGCCGAAGATGTGAGTCTCGTTCAGCGTGAATATCTGGCGGCGCGACTTGCGCGTGTCGCCGAAACCGGGAATGGTGTTGCCTTGCAGGGTAGGCTCGCCGCGCAGGTCTCGCTGAATCGCATAGTAAGCGTGCAGCCGGTCTGCCTTGCCGAGTATGTGATTCACGTCGCCAGTCCATTGATCGAGATTAACAGGCGCTGTTCCCGAACCTACGAATCGCGGCTGCAAGACGCCGCCCACGAGCGCGGCTGAGTTCGCGTGCGGGATCATATCAATCAGCTTTCTTATGACCGGGTCAGTCGCCTGCGCCCGCTGCTGGTCGCTCAGCACCCCGCTGTTGAGCGTAAGCCCCTGCCGCTGGCGCAGTCCTTCGTAGCTGAAGAAGAAGAAGGTTTTGTCTTTGCGGATGGGACCGCCGATTGCGCCGCCGAACTGATTGCGCTTGAACGGCGGCGGCTCTAAACCATCGAAGAAGTTGCGCGCGTCGAGCGCGTCGTTGCGCAGGAACTCGAACAACTCGCCGTGAAACTGATTCGAGCCTGAGCGCGTGGCGATGTTGACTATTGCGCCCGAGTTGCGCCCGAATTCGGCGCTGAAGGTCGAGTTGTCGACTTTGAATTCCTGAACGGTGTTGATCGAAGGTTGAAACGTTATCTGGTTTTGAACCATGTCGTTGAGGTTGATGCCGTTGATCATAAAGTTCACAGTGTCTTCACGCTGGCCTGCGGTGTTGAAAGCGAACGAGCCTTGCCCGCGAAGCGGCGCAGTCAAAAATCCGTTCTGCGGCGGTGTGACCGAGCCGGGTATCAAAAGCCCAAGGTCAACAAAGTGGCGACCGTTGAGCGGAATCTCCTGCACGGCTTTTTGATTAATGACCTGACCGACCGTTACGGTCGCCTGTTCGATTACAGGAGCGTCGGCCCCGCTGATGGTGACGGTCTCGGTAGCGCCGCCGACTTTAAGTTGAAAATTTCGGACGACGGTCTGGCTCACTTCGAGCGTCAGGTCGTTGAGCACTGCCGTTTGGAACCCTTGAGCCTGCACTTCAATGCGATAGACTCCGACGGGGAGAGCGGCGATCTGATAGTTGCCTGAAGAATCCGTTTCAGTTGTTCGCTCGAGGCCAGTCGCCTGATTGCGGGCCGTAATTTTTGCGTTGGCAAGCACGCCGCCCGATTCGTCCGTTACCGTGCCTTGAATGGTTGCGGTTGATTGCGCTAATGCGCTCAAGCTAGAGGCACATAAAAGGATCAACATCGAAATTGCGATGAAGTATCTTCGTGTCCTCTTGTTCATGGTATGTCTCCTTTCCAGCGAATGGAATGATTCAGAAAGCCATTGAGGCTCGGGCCGATAGGTGTCATCGAAAGGATGATTTCTTCTCGCCATTGTAGGAATGAGGCTTGAAGTTGGTTGGCGAAAAATTCGCATCCGTAGCTTTCGGTTTTTCGACCTCGGGCACGGAAGGTCAAGAGATCAGTTGAGGCTTTATTGAAAGCCGTTTAAGAATCCTGTGGCATCCTTAGAACCAGAGAGCCGCTTGCTCCGAGCGGCTGGTTATTATGCCTGAAGGAAGGCATTTAGAAAGCCATTGAGGATAAATAGCCCCCCTGCTCAATTGAAAAATAGCACGCGTCGGCGGGGCTGTAAATCATACGATTTTGCGGAATTGATGAAAGTGTTCCACCATCGCGCGGATATGTTAAGAACGGGCTTACTCCGCGAGGATTGCGGCGGCCAGAAGCGGAATCATAATTTCGTGATGGCCGATGAAGGAAAACCCTCGCCCGCTTCGGGCCACGGGCCTTCGCACAACGTTCGTCAGCGGGCGCGAAGCACGTAAGGATTACTGGACAGCTTGCCGACAAAACGCCAAGTCGTAAGGCCCCGTCCTGGTCTTTGCTCCTCGATTGATGAATCTCGTTCGATGTTTGATCACTGGCGCTGCTCCTGCTCTTGTCCAATGCAT
>DATLXU010000051.1:0-51401 GCA_035575515.1 Blastocatellia bacterium | reverse complement strand
GACCATCTGATGATAGCGAGAGGAAGCCGTTTTATCATCTTCACAAACATAGTTGGTTCTTGAGTTGAAAACTGCATCTGACAGCCAGTGACAGGCTTTTTCGCAGTTCGTAGCTCTGTTACCTGTCACTTTTCAGTAATTTAGTATTATGACGATTACTGCATCGGTTTATCTTTAGGCTCGACCTGACCGCCGCCCTGAACCCAAGCGTCCCAGCCGCCTTTCAACGCGCGCGCCTTTTTGAATCCGTTCTCAAGCAGTATCTGCGCCACACGGGCGCTTGTGTGCTCGCTCGGTCAGGTGCAGTAAACGACTATCTCTTTGTCGCGCGGAAGCTCTTTCATCCGCGCCTGCACTTCATCCATCGGAATTCGTATCGCGCCTTTGATCTTTATGTCGCTCGAATCATAAGAGCCTTGACTGCGCGAGTCTATGATTACAACAGGCTCCTTGTTTGTAATCTTCGCCTTCAACTCGTCAACCGTGATGCGCTCGACTTCCGCATCGGTTGCGGGCGCAGCTTGTGTGGTTGATGGACTGGCGGGCGTTGCCGTTGACTCTTGCGGATGGGCCTTCTGCTGAGTCTTCGCCGCAGCCTTCGACCCGGTAGATTTCTTCGATTTAGATTTTTGCTCTGCCAAAGCAAAGCTGGCGCAGACCATCAGCGCAGCCAACAGCGCCAATCCCTTTTTGAATATCATTGATATGACCTCCTCACGAACTTGATTCTGGAACAATCATTTTGCCATGCGCGTTGAGATGAAAGCCAGTGGACAGTAGTCAGTGGTCAGTGATTGAGATGAAACAGGCAGCCTGATCAGAGAATAAACACCGACCACCGACCACTGATCACTGACTACTGTTTTGCTTGAATTGCAGCCGCGAAAAGCATTAAGATGAGCGACAAGGCGCGCATGCCCTCCACAGCGCGTGGCATCATTTATAATCAGGAGTTGAAGCTGGTGAAGCCAAATCGAAAAGTCGCAATCACTCTCTCTTGCTTGTTGCTTGCAAGCTTAATCGTCGTGCAGGGCAGCGATAACCGCGCGAAGCTCGGCCAGACGCGCAGCGTCTCGCTTCCCGCTTTCGCCGTCCTCGACGAGCGCGCTGAGCCGCTGATAGCCGCAAACGGCAAAGTCGGTTTCGTATCATCGGTCACCGCAGGCGCGCTCATCGCATTCAATACCTCGTCGGGCAAGATTCTTTCATCAATGGTCGTCGGCGAAACCGCCGGGCCAATTTCGATGATTGAAACCGACAGCGTCAGGCTGATTGCAATTCCAGCGGCGAACGATCCCGCAAACGGCAACCCCGCGACGGTGAGCATCATTGACGCGACTCGCACGAAGCACCCGGATTTGAAATCGCTGCTTGTGCTCCCCGCAAACGCAATGATTACGCCCGCGACTCGCGCCGTGCTCACGCGCGATGGAAAGTTCTGCCTTGTGGCTTCGAGCTTCAACGAGCCTGCGCTTTATTCATTCGACATCGAGACGGGGCAAATCGTTTCGCAGCTTCCGCTGGCGGGAAGACCTTCTGAGATGGCCTTCTTTGATGAAGGCGAGCGGCGAATGATAGCCGTCGCAAGCAGCGCCGCGAACACTCTCTCGATAATCAAGATTGACGAGCGCGGACAACTCAGCGCGTTGTCCGGCTTCACTCCGGCGGGTGCGCGCTTCGACATCGCGAACAATCCCGCGTTCAGCGCAGACGGGCGCATGGTTTACATCGCGGCTTCAACTGGCGATCAGCTTTTTATGATTGACGCCGAAAGCGGCATCCAGATTGACATGGCAAGCGTCGCGGCTCCGCAGCGAGTGAGCGTCGCGCGCGGTGCGGATGGAATGGAAATAGTCGCCGCATCGCGCATTCGACGGCCCGCGAACGGCAAGCCCGGCGGAGTTTCGATTATCAAAAATCAGAATGGCCGATTCAAACCGCAGAGCGAATTCACGCCGCCTGAAGGGATTGAGTTTTCGCGCGCCAACAACGTAGCATTTACCGCAGACGGCGCGACGGCTTTCGTCGGTTCGACGACGGGCGTGCTTTTCGCTTTCAGCGCCGAAACGGGCGAGCTTGAATCCTACAACGCAATCGGAGGCGAGCTTCGCAGCATCGCGCTTAATGAAAACACTCACACGGTCGCAGCGATTCGCTCTTCTACAAACGGAGATGAAATCGCAATCATCAATTTCGACATGGTCTCGCCGGGAGAGCCTGACCCGACCTCTCCCGCAATCGAGCAGCTTCAACCCGAAGTGGTCGAGCAAGGCAGGCTGAACAACGCGCAAATCACTATCGTCGGAAGGAACTTCACCGATGGCGCGTCGCTCATCATCAACGGCGTTGAAGTCGCAGCCGACCTCGCGCAAAACGGTCGCGCGCTTCAAGCCAAACTGCCGAAGTCGCTTTTCGATCAGCCCGCCGCGATCGCTGTTCGAGTCAAAGGCGCAAGCGGCGCGCTATCGGATTCTAAACTGCTGCGCGTCGCTCGGCCTGACCTTCCCATAATCGAAAGCATCCGCCCGACGCAAGTGCCCGCGCCAAGCAATGCGTTTACGCTCCGAGTTAGAGGCAAGAATTTCCGCGCAAGCTCGACCATAGTCGTCGCGGGCCACGCGCTCACGACGCAGATGCGCAACGGCGAGCTTCAGGCAGTCGTTCCGGTAGAACTCGCGCGCTCGGTCGGCTCGCTCAAGGTGCAGATCAAAGACCTCGCCGTCGCAGACCTTGCTTCGGCCAATGAAAAAGAGATCGCGGTTTTCGGGCCGCGCATATCTTCTGTGCAGCCGCGAGTGAGCAGAGTGGTCGCGGGCGATGGTGGATTCTCGATGATGATTCGAGGCGAGAACCTCCGCAGCGATTCGCAGGTCACGATTGGCGATAGAGTTATTCCTGACAGCCGCGTTCATTATATTAATCGCTCGCTGCTTCGCGTTGATGTGCCGCGCGAGCTTTATCAAGACGCGGGCAAGCTCGCAGTAACCGTGCGCGACAGTGTAGGCAACGCGAGCGCGCCCGCAGAGCTTGAAGTGCGCGGGCCTGAGATTCAAACAATCGCGCCGGGCAAACTTTATGCTGGCGAGTCGCGAGCGACGGTCGTGATTCGCGGCCAGAACTTCCGCCGTCGCGCGCGAGTCTATGTCGGCAACGCAAGCGCGGCCTATAGAGTCGCGCCGCGCCGCGTGCGCTTCATAAACAGCCGTCGAATCATCGTGACGCTCGACGGCGAACTCGCCAAACTGCTCGCGCAGGCGGGCGAACTGCGATTCAAAGTCGTCAACCCGAACAGCGAAGACGGCGTGCCTTCGGCAGATAAACCGCTCAGCGTTGTCGCGCCCGCCATCAACGATTCGGAGATTTGCGCTCAGGGCGGCGAGCCTTATGTGACGATAGCGATTGACGGAGCGAACTTTCGCCGAGGCGCGATAGTCGAGTTTATAAAAGGCGGCGCGGTCGTGCGCCAGCAAACGCCTGTAAGCGTGACAGAGAATCAGTTGCTCGTCACAATCGAATCGCGAAAGGTGGAAGCGCTCGGCAGCTTCAGCCTCCGCGTGGTCAATCCCGGAAGCGTCGCATCAGATGCAGCGCAACCGCGATTGAACGTGGCCGCCGCGAGCAACGATTGATCTAGAGCAGATTTCATTTGAATGAGTCGGGCGGCTTATTCTCAGCCGAGCTTGCGGACAAGCAGAATCGCGCCCATCGGGTGAGAATCTAAGACGTGAAAGCGGGTGTCGAAATCTGCGGGTTGCCCGCCGTCGCGCAAATCAATTACCGCAAGTTCGGCATCGGGTATCTTTTCTTTAGAGCCGAACATTCGATAACGCGACGCGCGCACGGCTATCATCTTGATGTCTATGTCAGAAGCCCTCTCGGCTTCCTGCAAGCTCAATATTTTCATCTTCATCCTCGAACGACTCAACGAGTCGCGGCAGTTCTGAAAACTTCTCAATCACGAAATCCGCAATCGTGGTTTCATCTTCGCTCATCGGCGTTACGCCGACAAAGCGAATAGCTCGAAAGCCCGCGCGCTTCGCGCCGATGATGTCCGTATGCTCAAGGTCGCCTATGTGAACAATTTCGCGCGGCACGGCCCGCAAAGTGTCAGCCGTTCGCTCGAAGACTTCGCGGTGAGGCTTCGAGCGGCCCGCTTCGTCTGAAAAGACCATCGAGTCGAAATACTGAAGCAATCCGTTTTGCCTGAGCAACTGTTTGAGCACGCGCCCCGGCGAAAAGCCAACGTCGGAGATTATCGCCAGCCTGTAATTGCCAGCCAGTTTCTCAATCGTCTCGCGCACACCGTCAACGAGAACCGGCGGGAACTCAAAAATGTTTTCTTCGCAGGCGCGGACGATTTCAGCCATCGTGCCATCTGGCAGGCAGGCTTCAAGGTGAGCGAGCACGCGGGCGATGCGCTCAGTCGCCGTGAGCGTGCGGTGCTCTTCGATCCATATCAGATGATGCGCTTCGGCTTCGAGGTGACACGCCTCGTTGATTCTTTCATCGGTGAACTCGCCTATGGTGCGCAGGGCTTCGCGAAGCAGGCGGCGACGGTTCTCTTGATAAAACCTGAACCCGCCGGGCTGCTCCGTGAAGAGCGTGTTCCAGAAGTCAAAAGAGATTGCTCGTATCAATCCATTGCCTTTCCTGTTTTCGTATCCGAGCGAATTGTCTTTCGCCCTCTGAGGTATTTTAATTATAAGCGAGCTGCTTGAACAAACGCAGACGGTAACCCCTATGAGCCACGAAGAGAATCAATTCCGTGTTGCGCTTGATTCCGCGCTTAAGGATTTCGGCCTTGAGCCTTTGAGTGAGAAGCAATCGAATCAACTCATCGGTCACTACTCGATGCTGCAAAGGTGGAATCGCCGCACGAACCTGACGCGAATCATTGAGCCGCGCGAGGCCGCGCGGTTTCATTATGCCGAATCGCTGCTGGGCGCGCGATTTATTAATGGCGCGCGAAGCCTACTCGACATCGGGAGCGGCGCTGGCTTTCCCGCCGTGCCGATTGCAATCGCTCGCCCCGATGTTGAAGTTGTCGCGCTTGAGGCGAATCAAAAAAAATCGCTCTTCCTGAACGAGGCGAAAGACGAGCTTGGCTTGGGCAATTTCAAAGTCGCAACCGCGCGGCTTGAATCATTCGACTTGTCGCGCTTCGGTCTTCTCGCGAGCCGCGCGCTTGATCGCGCCGAAGAACTCCTGCCGTCAGTTGTCGGGCAACTGGGCGAACGCCAACGATTGATGCTCTACTGTTCGCCCGATTTAGTTTCAAAACTTGAGCGCGCCGTCAACGCGCGCATCAAAGTTGAAACTCATTCGATACCGCAAGCCGCGTCGCGCATCATCGCCATCTTTTCGCGCGATTGAACAATACAGAGTCGCTTTCAATAATTCATCAAGACGCAGATACACGAGAATCGGTCAAAAAGAACAGATTGCTGTCATCCGAGATAGTCAAACTGATTAAGCTTGTTCGGGCGAGTCACTGTTTGTTGCCAAGAACCTCAGAAAACCAGCGATTTTTCCTAATTATCAGTGATGGCACGGCCATTGCTATAGATAAAGCCGGAAGCTTGAGACGCCTGATGGTGCTCTCTTTTGGGGCCACCAGCGTTGCGCCGAAAAATCAGCGCGAGCGGTCAGGCGCGTTGCCGGAAAGTAATTGCAAAGGACCTCACCACCTTTTGCACAAGATGGCGACAGCGCCGCGCTCGCTGTGATAATAAATAACCGAGTCAGAACCCTCTCTACGGCTTTCGGCGCTTCAGTTGGTGGCCCGCTTTCTATTAAGGCAAAAGTAAAAAGGTAAAAGGCAAAAGTTTCTTATATATCTGTTGCTCTCTTTGTCGAAACTATTATCGCACCGATTATACGCATCAATTCTTCTGCCTCATCTCGGAATTCTGAAATTCGTGTTTCTGGTAATACCTGCGAAGCAACAAGCAGACGAAGCCAATAATGTGTTTCACGCGTTTCCTTTAAAGCAATGGTATTCTTGCTTATAAAATCCGCTTTGCTCTGTCCGGCTTGTCCTTCTTATATATTAGCGCCCATGGAAGTTTCAGACTTCAATAGTTGATTGGCAAGCGTCTTGCTAACTCCAGATCTCTTGAACAGATAATGGCATAGTTTCACTATTCGAACTGCAAACTCAAATGTGCGGTTGCGAATGTTAGTCGCTTTGTCATCACTCTGCTGTTTCATTATCTTCCCTCCTTCTCCCTTTTTACTTTTTACTTTTGCCTTTCTAATCTTTCCATTCCATCCATAAAGGAACGCAACGCCTCTGGAATAATCACGCTGCCATCGGCCTGTTGATAGTTCTCAAGCAGCGCGAGCCACAACCGGCCTATCGCGAGGCCTGAGCCATTGAGCGTGTGAACGAATTCGGGCTTCGATTTTTGCTCGCGACGAAAACGAATCTGCGCGCGGCGAGCCTGAAACGCTTCGCAGTTGGAGCAGGAAGAAATCTCGCGGTAAGTTCGCTGGCTCGGCAGCCACACTTCAATGTCGTAAGTCTTCGCCGCAGAAAATCCCATGTCGCCCGTTGAGAGAACAACCCTGCGATACGCGAGGCCCAGTTCTTCAAGCACTGTCTCCGCATCGCGCGTGAGCTTCTCCAACTCTTCATAAGAATCTT
Source organism: Blastocatellia bacterium (assembly GCA_035575515.1). Taxonomy (GTDB): domain Bacteria; phylum Acidobacteriota; class Blastocatellia; order UBA7656; family UBA7656; genus DATLXU01. The sequence continues at coordinate 44,755 of DATLXU010000051.1, read as the reverse complement.
CTGGCCGCGTGAGCTTGACCAATTCGACTTTATTGAATTGATGCTGGCGAATCAGGCCGCGCACGTCTTTGCCATAGCTTCCGGCTTCCGAACGAAAGCACGGCGTGTAGGCCGTGAGATTAATCGGCAACTGCGCGCCGTCTAATATCTCGTCGGCGTAGATGTTCGTGAGCGGAACTTCGGCGGTGGGTATCAGATAAAAACTTCGCTCGTCGGTCAGCTTGAACAGGTCGGCTTCAAATTTTGGAAGCTGGCCCGTGCCAAATAGCGTCTGCGCGTTGACGATGAACGGAGGCAGGACTTCCGTGTAGCCGTGACGCCGGGTGTGAAGGTCGAGGCAGAAATTAATTAATGCGCGCTCAAGCCGCGCGCCCGCGCCCGTCAGTATAGCGAATCGCGCCCCCGTGATTTTAGCCGCGCGCTCAAGGTCGAGCATTCCGAGATTTGTCGCAAGCTCAACGTGGTCGCGCGGCTCGAAGTCAAATGCCATCGGTGTGCCCCATCGCTTTATCTCCTGATTAGCCGATTCGTCCGCGCCGACGGGGACGCTCTCGTGCGGCAGGTTCGGCAGCGTCACCATCAAATCGTTCAAGTCGCTCTCGACTTCCTTCAATTCGGATTCGGTCGCAGAGATTTGATCTCCGATGTCGCGCACGGCGGCGCGGCGAGCTTCGGCTTCTTCCTTTTGGCCCGCCTTCATCAGCTTGCCTATCTCCTGAGACTCGCGGTTGCGCGTGGCGTTTAGGTCATCGCGCTGGCCTATGAGCGCGCGACGGCGTTCATCCAATGCGGTGAAACGATTCATCGCTTCGAGCGGAAACCCGCGCTCTTCAAGTTTTCTTTTGACTAAATCGAGATTCGCGCGAACGAAATTAATATCGAGCATGCGGTTGCCTTTCGTGAGTGATTGATAAAACCTTAGGGTAAGCCGCGCTGCGCGGAGGTGTCAACTGAGCAAGGTTGCGACTGATGAATCGAATCGTTAGCATTGGTGATTATGGATGAAGCGAGCAAAGAAGCAGCCGAAAGCGCGTTCGTCGTGCGCGAGCGTGAAGTAGACACCGCGGGCAAGGCGCGCATATCTTACCTCGTGTGCGAGCCGATGGAACGAGCCGGGTTCACTAACGCATTCAGCACGCGCGTCGGTGGCGTGAGCGCACTGCCGCAAGACGCGCTCAACCTGGCTTACTTCAAAGGCGACGCACGAGAAAACGTCGACGAGAATCGCCGCCGTTTTCTTAAAGCCATCGGCGCGCAATCGGCTACAGTCGTCACGGCGCGGCAGACGCATTCCGTCGAGCGGTGCGTGATTGAATCAATCGAGCAGGCGCGAGGGCCGCAGCCCAACTGCGACGCGATGATAACGAAGATGGAAAATGTATTGATCGCGGTTCAGACGGCTGACTGCCTGCCCGTGTTGATCGCCGATACGAAGTCGGGCGTGATGGCAGCGATTCACGCGGGCTGGCGCGGGACGGCTGGCCGGATAACCGAGCGCACGGTTGCCGATTTGATGCTCGCGCACGGAGTGAACCCGCGCAACTGCATCGCCGCGCTCGGCCCGACGGCTTGCGCCAACTGTTACGAAGTCGGCCAAGACGTGATTGATATTTACAAGAAAGAATTCGGCTACTGGAAGAAGTTACTTGTGAATTTCAAAGAAGGCGGCAAGGCTCATTTGGACATTCGCGCGGCGAATCGCCAGCAACTCGCTTTTTGCGGATTCACCGACGACCGCATTCACGTCGCGGATTATTGCACGATGCACCAGAACGAGCTTTTCTTTTCGTACCGCCGCGAAGGCCGCAGCCAGCCATCGAGCGTTGGCCGGATGCTATCGGTTATAGGCAAGCTGGCTTAACCTGCTTTCGGCGCGAAGTAGCCGCGACGGTGGCGCACCGTGAGGTCTTTGCGATTCTTCGCGCGAACCTGAATCGTGCGAAACGAGCCGTCCGCTGCCGTATTCGTTGGCTCGTAAGCAACAATGTATTGCGAGCGCAGGTCTTCGTCAACCCGTACTACTTCTGAGCCTGTGAAGGACGGCGTCTGCTCATTCCTTCGATGGGATCATTCGTGAAGATAGTAACTTCTTTGAAGTATGGGTCTGAGACCAATACGTCTGAGTACCTTCTGACCCGAAATTCCCGAACTCCTTCCGGTAAATAGGAATTGCGAACAATCAAATCCTGGTAGTCGCTTCGGTATGAGGTTGGTAATTCCACGCGGTCAGCAAGCACTACGCAGGTCGGATCGAGACCGATTCCCTTGACAACCAATTTCCCACCAGCAGTACAGTTTTTACATTTGACCCTGGTTATTTCAGGTGGTGTTAGTGGAGTCCCATTCCACGAAATTTGTGGCGCGGTGAAGCCGCAAATTTTCGGAGAAATGTATTTCATTACACACAGAGTGCTGTTGGGATTGCAAGCCTCGCAGTTGCCATTCACCTCTGGTGTAAACTGGTCGGTTTCACATGGCCTTTTAGGGGGAGCGTCACTACAGGTAGCGAGGTTTCGTGGGTCACCACAATATGAACTGTATTCGTCGAGAGCCCAAAATAGATGGCCTGTCTCATGTATAGTGGTTTCCTGGATTGCATAACTTGAGTTGACTCTCTCTACGACTGAATACGGGCCGCCAAGATAAGCAAAGCTGCGACCGTTATCAGCAAAGAACTCTCCGCTATTTGCAACAAAAAAGATAACTGTCGCACGATTTAATGTGCGGTTGAACTGATTAACAGTAAGCCCATTATATGCATACTGTTCAGCAGCGCCTGATTCACAGCCATCGCAAACTGGTTGGTTAAGCAGAGTTGAAAGCGCAGCCCTGACCCATCCCTTAAATTGTTGTTCATGCCGCACTGGTTCATAGGGAACCGCGACAACATTCTTTTCGACATAAAACTTCACCTGTCGTCCATAACGCGGAGCCAATATGGACCAGCTAAAGTCATACTCAGACTGGATTTTCTGAACAGCGGAATCAATCTCCTGCCAGCTCCAATTATATTGGTTTATCCCATCTCCGTTAGGCGGAGGCGTACCGTCAGAGTCAACGAAAACAGCGCGCATGAGCACATCACCGTTCATACAATCGGTCAACCCGTAGAATGTACTCTGCGGACGCATATCCTGTATTCTAGGGCCTCGTCTATGCGGATTGGGTAGTAAATCGTCCACCGGAATGCGCCTTTCAGGGGGTAAACCTTCAGGCGGCCCTTGTGGCGGACGTCCTTGCGGCGGGCCTTGTGATTGAACCCGTGAAGGCAGCATTGAGCCAGACCAAAAGAATATCGCCAAAAAGATAAAAACCAACGTTCGAATCCAACGAGAATTCTTTGCCATTTCTAAAGCCTCCTTAGGTTTGATTAAGCTGAATAAAACTAAAGATTACTGTAGCGCGTGTGCTGGCTTTAAGCACTCACTAGAACCGCAAAAACAGCATTCTCGGTCGAGCTAACTACCGGGCCCTGACGTGCGGGACGCAATATACAACACTTATCTTTCTGAGTCAAAATAATTCGTTATATTCCTTACCAAAAGAAATTCAGAATGCCCTTGACCATACTAAAGAGCCGGACTATACTCGCGCTTATCAAGAACGAACCGGGTAAAAAATGATGACCACAAGCTATAAAAATGAGAATCGTATAAACGTCTCAATCAAGCGTGCCAGATACATAGCTAATACGACGCTTCGATTGGTCGGCTTAATGGGTTGGTTGACTCTGCATGCTTCCTTAAGCACCTGGGCGGAAAACGCTTCGTACAAGAACAAACCAGTTGAGGCCAACCAGTCAGTAAGTAAAAGCGAAGTTTACAGCAAGTTACCCTTGTATTTTGAAGAGAACAGCGGTCAGGCTCAGCCCGAAGTGAAGTTCATCTTGCGCGGCAGCGGTCACACGCTCTTTCTAACTGCGGACGGGGCGGCGCTGACCTTGCGGGGCGCAGGTACATACTCGAATATAAAATCATCCATATTACGCATGAAGTTCGTTGGAGCAAACTATCTACCACAATTAACGGGGCTGGGTGAGCTATCCGGCAAGTGCAACTACTTTATAGATAATAATCCAAAGAAGTGGAGAACTAATATTCGCGCTTATGCCAGAGTGAAATGCCAGAACCTCTATCCGGGCATAGACCTGATTTACTACGGCAATCAGCGACATTTGAAGTACGACCTCACTCTTACGCCCGGTACTAACCCTGAGTCAATCCGGCTTGCCTTTGATGGAGCAGAGAAGTTTCGCTTGGACGAGCGTGGCGATTTGGTTATAGTGACTCCTGTGGGCGAGGTCCGCCAACATAAGCCTGTGATATATCAGGAGAAGAGCGGTGTTAAACAGGAAGTCGCAGGACGCTATGTGGTCAAAGCGAACAATGAAGTTGGATTTAAGGTTGCCTCATATGACAGGAAAATGCCGCTGGTGATTGATCCGGTGTTGTCGTATTCCACCTTTCTCGGCGGCAGCGGCGATGATTTAGCTAATGCCATAGCGGTTGATTCATACGGCAATGCTTACGTAACCGGAAGGACGAGTTCTCTTAACTTTCCTACAACGCCCGGCGCTTTTCAGGCTGGCGGCATCTGGGATGCTTTTGTGATAAAGTTAAACCCCGCAGGAGTGCTTATTTACTCTACATACTTGGGAGGCGGTATCAATGACGAAGGCTTTGGCATAGCGGTGGATGATTCCGGCAATGCTTACGTGACAGGTGGTACCGACTCGACAAACTTTCCCACAACGACAGGAGCATTCCAAACTGTTAACGCAGGTTCGTCTAGCGTCTTTGTGGCCAAACTGAATCCGGCAGGCAACTCTCTTATCTATTCCACATATCTTGGTGGTACCGATGGCTTAATTCATTCAGGGAGAGGTCAAAACCGCGGCTTGGCTATCGCTATAGACTCTTTCGGCAATGCTTACGTGACAGGATGGACAGATACTATTAACTTTCCAACGGTAAACGCGTTACAGGCTACTTACAATGCTGGCACTTGCGGCAACGACGCTATAATTGCTTGTCCCACTGCATACGTAACGAAGTTAAATGCTACAGGCACGTCACTCATCTTCTCGACATATCTTGGGGGACGCGGTGGCAGCATAGGTCGCGGCATTGCTGTAGATTCATCAGGTAACGTTTATCTAACGGGATCAACTGGTTCGGCCAGCTTCCCCACAGCCAATTCCTTGCAAGCAACTTTGGCAGGTTCCACCGATGCCTTTGTGACCAAGTTAAGACTGGGTGGTGATGCCTTAATCTATTCGACTTACCTCGGCGGCAGCAAGCAGGATATTGGCAACAGCATTGCGGTAGATTCTTCCGGCAATGTGTACATAACAGGAAGCACCGAGTCCACTGATTTCCCCACAGTCAATCCCATCCAGCCTAATAAGGGCGGCTGCCCTCCGGGCCCTTTTACATTAGCATGCAATGACGCTTTTGTGACAAAGTTGAATTCGATGGGTTCTGCCATCGTTTATTCAACGTACCTGGGCGGCAGCAGCGCTGATATAAGCAATGGCATCGCGGTGGATCGGGCAGGCAATGCCTATATAACAGGGCAAACTCTTTCGGAAGACTTTCCGACAAGGAACGCCTTTCAATCCAATAAGCGAGGCGATTCATCCTCATTCGATGCATTCGTGAGCAAACTGAATGCTGCGGGTTCCGGTCTTATCTATTCCACCTACTTCGGAGGAAAGGAAAACGAAAACGGTTCTGGTATAGCTTTAGACTCTTTCGGCCACGTCTATCTGGCAGGAAACACAGGGTCCGCCAACTTTCCCACGATCAATTCCATTCAATCCGACTACGGCGGTGGTGACTCTGATGCTTTTGTTGCCAGAATAGCAGCTCCCCGAATAATCAGCGCTTCGGTTAAAGGCAAGAAGTTGGTAATTACAGGGGAGGGATTCGAGAATGGTGCAGTCATAATCTTGAACGGCCAAGAGCAAAAAACGCGAAACGACAGCGAGCATACGACAAGCAGATTGATTGCCAAGAAAGCAGGCAAAAACTTAGCGCCTGGTCAGACTGCCACGCTGCAAGTGCGTAACCCGGACGGCAGCTTGTCTATTGAATTTACCTTCACGCGGCCCGTCGAATAAACTTTCTTTCGAAGTGAAGCCATTGCAAGCTCGATGAGTAAATTTGGCGCCAGAAGTTTCGCATTATGACCGTATGCAATTTGACTGCGGCTTGCCTCCAGAAATCTAACCAGCTTTCGGCGCGAAGTAGCCGCGACGGTGGCGCACCGTGAGGTCTTTGCGATTCTTTGCGCGAACCTGAATCGTGCGGAACGAGCCGTCCGCTGCCGAGTTCGCAGGCTCGTAAGCGACGATGTATTGCGAGCGCAGGTCTTCATCAATTTGCGCGAACGCTTTATCGAGGTCTTCTTCGCTTCGCGGGAAGAACGCGCGCCCGCCCGTCTCTGCCGCGATCTTTTTGAGCACGCCTTTGTCCACGCCGTCAAAGGCCGGGTCGCCTATGCCTATCGAATAGACGATTATCTCGTTGCGCCACGTCCGCTCAATCGCTTCTTTCAGCTTCACGCTGCTCGATGTGTCCTGCCCGTCCGTGATTAGAATAATCACTCGCCGCCCGGCTTCGCGACGAAGCAAATCGCCTGAGATCGAATAGATCGAATCGTACATCGCTGTCGAGCCTACGCCTGAATTATTAATCGGCGGAGTGCCGCCCGTGCGAACCGTCAGCGCCTCAGCCGGAACATGCACGTCATCAAGCGAGCGGCTCAGCTTCTCAACATCCGAAGTCAGGTCCTGAACTAGCACCGATTCGTGCTCGAACGTGACGACCGCGCCCAAATCTTTCTTGGGCCTGAGAACGCGCTGAAAGAACCGCTTGCCCGCCGCCACTTCGTAAGGCAGCGTGTACTGCTGGCTGCCGGATATGTCAATGGCCATCGCCACCGTGATTGGCAAATCGGTCTGCCGCTCAAATGAAAAAATCTGCTGCGGCTTGCCGTCTTCGAGTATCTCTATGTCGTCTTTAGTCAGGTTGTTGATGTAACGATTGGTTTTATCCGTTACATTGAACGGCACGGTGACAAGTTGCGTGCCGAGCTTGATGACCTGATCGTCTTGCTCGTCCTGCTTCGCAGGCTTCTTGTCTTTGTCGGCCTTCTGCTGGTCGGACGGTTTTTTATCCTGCGCTTCGACAACACCAATATGAAAGATTGATGAAAACGTCGTAGCAATGATCAGTGCTGCTGCTGTCAAATAAGCTTTAAGGTACTTCATTTTTTCACTTCTTCCGTTGCCGCGTAGTAGCCGCGGCGATGAATGACGCGCGCGTCGGGTCTGTTATTGATGCGCACCTCGATGCGACGGAAACTCCCGTCGTGAGCCGTGTTCGATGGCGAATACGCCACGATGTACTGACTTCTTAAATCATTTTCTATCTGGCGAAAATCATCGAGCAAGTCCTCAGGCCCGCGCGGAAAATACGCGCGCCCGCCAGTCTCTTCGCTCACGCGCCGGAGCACGTCTTCGCGCACGCCTTCAAACCTGAATCTGTCGCCGATGCCAATCGCATAGACTATCACGCCCGCGCGCCACGCCCGGTCAATCACTTCGTCGAGCTTGCGATTGCTCGCGTTATCAACGCCGTCCGTGAGCAGTATGATTGCCCTGCGTGTTACGGCATCATCGCTCACGGCGCGGCCCGTATCGCGCGATAAAATCTCATCAGCCGTTATGTAAATTGCATCATAGAGCGCCGTCGCCTGCCTGCGCGTGGAAGCGGGACCGAAGCGGCGCGAGAACTGTATCTCTTCAAAGGCGCGGTTGAGCGTCTCGACTCTTGAAGTGAGTCCCTGCACTAAATCAACGTCGTCTTGAAATGTCAGAATCGCGGCAGAGTCTTTGCCGGGCCGTATGATCGAGCGAAGGAATTCGCCTGCGGCCATCTTCTCCTGCGGGAATGTGTATTCCTGACTGCCTGACAGGTCCATCAGTATGGCGATGTTTATCGGCAAGGTCGCTTCGCGCTTGAAGGTGAAAATCTGCTGCGGCTTGCCGTCTTCGAGCACCGTGATTTGATCCTGCTCGATGTCGCTTATGACGCGATTGTTTTGATCTACGGCGCTGAAGAACAGGTTGACGAGATCGGTTCCGAGCCGAACAGTCTCATCGCTCGTCGGCGCATCGTCGTCATTGCCCTGTGGTTTAGCATCGAGCTTAGATTTCTGCGAGTCCTGCGTGCCGGTACGCGGCGGAGTCTTAGGCGCAGGCTTCGGCCTCTGCGCGATGCCAACCGATGCGAGCAACGTAACGAGCGCGATGATAACGATAGTTTTCATTCGCGTATTCCTTTTGGCTGCCGGTTTCGAGGTCCGCGTTTGCGTTCCGGGAGGATTGGTGTAGCTCAAACCTTTAACCCGGAACCCCGAACCCTGAACTAATAAGTGTATCCCTTCTTGTGCGACAGGTCGCCGTTTGCGCCTACGAGCTTCACTTTAATATCGCGGTGTTTCTTCGTTTGAGCCTGATTTTCAGGGCGATAATAGAGCACATACTCGTGCCTCAAATCTTCCGCCACCTGAGTGAATGCTCTAAACAGTTCGATCTTCTGCGAAGGCAAAAGCAACTGCCCGCCGGTCTCTTCGCACAGCTTGCGCAAATCTTTATCGTCTGAATTTTCAACCGTGCCCGCCGTCGCGCCTTTGAAGTTTTTAGTGCTGATGCCGAATATCGTCACGTCATAGCGTTGAGCCATCTCTATGGCATCACGAAGCGAGCGCTCGCTTGCCGTGTCTTCACCGTCCGACAGCACAACGATGACGCGGCGCGCATCGGCTCGCGGAACGGTTGCCAGCTTCTCTTCAATCACGCGATAGACGCCGTCATAAAGCCGAGTGTAGCCGCCCGCTTTCAACGCTCTGAGCGCGCGAATCAACGGCTCCTGCGCGTCGGTGAAATCCTGATGAAGCTCAACGTCTGAATCGAACGAGGCGAGCAGCACCTGATCTTTGCGGCGATAGGTCGTCACGGTCATTATAAAATCTTCGCCCGCGTCTTTTTCAAACGGCAGCTTGAGCTTGACGCTGTTGCTCGTGTCTACCAACAGTGCAATGTTGAGCGGCAGCTTGCTCGGAGCCTCAAAGCCGATAATCTGTTGTCTTTTGCCGTCTTCATAGACTTCAAAATTATTCTTCGCCAATCCGGTAACGAATTTGCCATTGTGTTTGACCGTGACAGGCAATCGCACTTCAAGTGCTCTGATTCTCTGCGTGTCGTCTTGCTGCGCGGGCGGCTGCGGCTGCTTCGATTTATCCTGCGGCTCAGAAGCTGTGACCGCTGCTGAAATGAGCAGGGTCAATGCTGCCAGTGCGAGAGCGAGTGATGCTGAACGTCTCATCTTATTCGGGGAACCTCCGACCTATCTGGTCTGATGCACGGGATGTTTTCTTTCTTTGCTCAGGGCAAGAAAAATTATAACGGGCGGCGCGAAACGGTGTCTAGCCTTCGGATTATCCGAGTTGCGCAAGGAATTCTGTAAGCTCGCGCGGGAGCGGGGAAGAGAACTCTAGCCGCTCGGCTGTGCGCGGGTGAGCGAAAGCAAGTTGCGCCGAATGAAGAAAGTGGCGGCCAAGCTCACGAATCGCGCGCTTGACCGTCGCATCTCGAACCGTATTTTCGCGCCCGCCGCCATAAACCGAATCGCCGACGACCGGATGATTGATGTGAGCCATGTGAACGCGAATCTGATGCGTGCGGCCAGTTTTGATCTGCACTTTGAGCAGCGTGAATTCGGGATAACGCTCTGCGACTTCAAAGATGGTGTGAGCCGCGCGGCCCGCACCTCCGCGAAGCACAGCCATGCGCGTGCGGTTGTGAGGGCTGCGGCCAATGCGCGCTTCGATCTCGCCTCGCTCCTGCGACACTCGACCATAAACGAGCGCGACGTACATCTTGAAGACCTGACGGTCGCGGAATTGATCCGACAGCCGCTCGTGCGCAAAGTCGTTTTTCGCCACGACGAGCAGGCCCGAAGTCTCTTTATCAATGCGATGAACGATGCCCGGTCGAATGCGCCCGGCAGTCTCTGAAAGCTCGTTGAAATGATAAACGAGCGCATTGGCGAGCGTGCCCGATTCTATCCCTGCGCCCGGATGAACAATCATCCCCGCAGGCTTGTCAATCACTATCAGGTCGTCGTCTTCATAAATGATGTTGAGCGGGATTGGCTCCGGTGTGAGTTCAACAGGCGGAGGCTCAGGCAGGTCAATTTCGATCTGGTCGCCCGCGCGCAGGCGATAGCTCGATTTAACCGTGCGCTCGTTCACCAGAACGTCGCCGTCTTCGATTGCTCGTTGGATTCGCGTGCGGCTGATTTCTCTTATCAGAGAGGCGAGGAACGAATCGAGGCGGACGCCCGCCGCCTCGTCTTCGACCGTTATGAGTTGAGCTTCACTGCTCACTGGCTAACACTCGGCGTCAGCTCCGATTCGCCCGCCGTGCCAGTGGCCATCGCCGCAGAACCGGCTCCAGGAGCCATTTCCGTGTCATCTTTGGTTTGAAGGCTTTCGCTTGCTGCGCCTTTCGGCTTGCGCCAGTTGTAGATCATCAAAGCGAGGCCGAGCGCAAAAAGGATTATTGAAATGAACTGCGACGTTGAAAACCACAGCACCTGGCCGCGCGGGTCGTCGCGCCAGAATTCAATCGTGAATCGCGCGACTGAATAAATCATGAGGTACGCGTAGATAATCTGACCTTCGAATCTGCGCCGCTTCCACAGCCACAACAGGAATCCGAAGATTGCAAAATTTGCGATAGCCTCGATTAACTGCGTCGGCACGAGCGCCGCATCCACAGGCACGCCCGTAAGCTCGCTAGCTCTTTCAGTGAAATGCACGCCGAGCCACGAGGTCGTCGGCTTGCCCCAGCAGCACCCGGCAGAAAAACATCCCAATCGCCCGATTGAGTGACCGAGCGCGATACCGGGCGCGAACGCGTCCGCCGTCTTGCGCCACGGGAGTTTGTAGCGGTGCATCAAAAACACGCTCACTAAAAGCGCGGCGATGAAGCCGCCGTAGAAGACTCCGCCTGAACGGAGAAAATCAAACGAGAAGACCTGCGCGTCAGGCTCCGTGAAGATCATCAGGACTTTCGAGCCGATGAGCGCGCCCGCGATTATGTAAAGGCCGAGATCGTAGATTCTCGCCTTTGGCAATCCGTCGCGCGCAGCTAACCGCGCCGCCGTCCACAGCGCGAGCAAAAAACCGATTGCGAGCAACACGCCATAAGTCGCAACCGGGATCCCAAGTCCAGGTATTCTGAAAAGCTCTGGTAACATCTTTCTTAATCCTGAGTCCCAAATCAAAAGTCTAAAATCTTAAGCGCTGAGTTATGTTCAGGACTCCGGACTTTGGACTTCGGACTTCGGACTATCTGTTAATGAAGATTCGCCGCCGCCGGTCGTGGTTGCCTGTTCCTTTTGAGGCGCGACGAACAATTCAATCGCCATCAACGCAGCGCCTACGGTTATAGCCGTGTCCGCAACGTTGAAGACAGGCCATTCATAGCTCTTGTAATAAAGAAGTATAAAATCTATGACGCTGCCGAGTCGAATGCGATCAACGAGATTTCCCGCAATGCCTGCCGCCAGCAGCGCGAGCGACCACATCAGCAGCCTGCTCGTCGAGGCCGTGCGCATCATGTAATAGATGACAATCAGTATCGCCGCGACTGAAATGGCCACGAGCAGCCACCGCACGTTGTTGTTGTTGAGCATCCCGAAAGCGATGCCGGTGTTTTTCGTGTGGTTGATTTTGAAAAAACCAGGTATCACGTCCGTTCCGGGATCGCCTTCGGCGTATTCGGTCGTCACCCAATACTTTGTTAATTGATCGAGCGCCAGCACCAGCGCGGTGATAAACAGATAGCGCAGCTTGCCCGCGCTCGCGCTCGCCGTGATTGCTTCTGAACTCATTAAATTAAATTTCCTCCCCAGCCCTCTTCTATCTGCCGCACGCAGCGCGCATCGAGCGTCGGATAGTTCGCGTCGTGCCCGACCGTCTCGGACCAGTTCCAGCACCGCTCGCACTTCGCCCCGTCTGCGTGCGCGACTTCGATCTTCAACTCATCCGCGTCGCCGCGCTCAAGCGCAACCTGCGAGACAATGAATATCGCGGGCAACTGCTCTTCGTATCCTTTAAGCAATTCAAGCGCGTCGCCGCTTGCGCGAATCGTCACTTTTGCTTCAAGCGATGCGCCGATAATTTTTTCGCCGCGCTTTTCTTCAAGCGCCTTCTGCACAGCGGAGCGAATATCAAAGAGCCGCTCCCACGTCGCAAGCAACTCTTTATCGCCCTCGCGTTCTTCTACGGCAGGGAACTCTGCCATATGCACAGAGGCTTCACGCTCGCCCGGAAGGTTCTCCCATATTTCATCAGCCGTGAACGCAAGCACCGGAGCGAGCAATCGCGCGAACCTGTCTATTATCTCATAAAGCGCGGTCTGCGCGCTGCGCCTTCCGACTGATTTCGGCGCGAAGGTGTAGAGCCGGTCCTTCAAAATGTCAATATAGATGGCAGAAAGCGTCACCGTCGCGTAGTTGTAGAGCGTGTGATAGACCGCCGTGTATTCAAACCTGCGATACGCTTCGACAACACGGCGTGTGACTTCGCGCGTCGCCGCGAGTGCCCAGCGATCAATCTCCCACATCTCTGATTCATCAACGCGGTCGCGCTCAGGATCGAAATCCGAGATATTACCGAGCGCATAGCGAGCCGTGTTGCGCAGCTTTCGATATGCGTCAACCAATCGCTTGAGTATTTCATCCGATAGCCGCATGTCTTCTTTGTAGTCCGAAGACGCGACCCAAAGGCGGAGTATTTCGGCTCCGAGTTTGCCGACGACTTCGTTGGGCGAGATGGCGTTGCCAAGGGATTTGTGCATCGCCTTGCCTTCGCCGTCAACCGTCCAGCCGTGCGTGATGACGGTTCTATAAGGCGCGCGGTCGTGCGCAGCGAGCGCGACCATAAGCGACGAGTTGAACCATCCGCGATATTGATCCGGCCCTTCCAGGTAAACGTCGGCGGGCCACGGGAGATTTCGCTCGCGCTCAAGCACCGCAATCGAGGACGAGCCGGAATCGAACCACACATCGAGGATGTCCATCTCTTTCGTGAAGCTCTTGCCATTGCACTTCGGGCAGGCGAAGCCTTCGGGCAAAAGCGAATCTGCCTCGCGCGCGTACCACGCATCAGCCGTCTCTTTTTCAAAAAGCGCGGCGACATGGTCAATCACTTTTTCATCCGCTATGGTCTCGCCGCAGTCCGAGCAATAGAAAACCGGAATCGGCACGCCCCAGACTCTCTGGCGCGACACGCACCAGTCGGGCCGACCCGTGAACATATTGCGCATGCGGTCGCGGCCCCACGCGGGAATCCACTCGACTCGCTCGACTTCGCGCAACGCGCCCGCGCGAAGGCTTTCGCCCGCCGCGTCCATTTTGTCCATCGAGATGAACCACTGAGGCGTTGCGCGAAAGATGACTGGCTTGTGACAGCGCCAGCAATGCGGGTAGCGATGCGCATAGTCTTCCGTATAGACGAGCGCGCCCGTCTCTTTCAGGAAATCAACAATCGCGGGGTTTGCTTCAAAGACTTGAAGCCCGCTGAATCGCTCAACATCTTTGGTGAACCGCCCGCTGCTGTCAACCGGGCAATAGACTTCGCCTTCTAGTTGCGCGGGCATCACGCCCGCCGCGCGCAACTCGTCATAAATCGGCGCGAGATGTTCGCGGTACTGCTGGCCTATAACGAAGTCGTCGTGGCCGTGACCGGGCGCTGTGTGGACGCATCCCGTGCCCGCTTTGCCCGTGGCTTTCTTTTGCGCGTCTGCAACGTCAAGCTCGGTTTCGGCGTCAGATTCGCCGCCGAGCGTGACGTGCTCGCCCACCATCAAAAGCGACGGGCGATCAATCCATGCGTGCCGCGCTTTGAGTCCATCGAGAGCCGCGCCGCTGAATCGAGCGATGACGCGCGGCTCGCTCAATCCGCACTTTTCCGATACCGATGCGATGAGGTCGTGAGCGACGATGTAGATTTCTTCGCCCACATCAATCGCGGCGTAATCGAAATTCGGATTGACCGAGATGCCGATGTTTGCCGGAAGCGTCCAAGGTGTCGTAGTCCAGATTAAAACGAATACGGGCTTATCAGACAATGCGGGTGCCGGGTGCCAGGTGCCGGGTGTCAGTTCTTTCTGACCCCCAGCCGCTATGCGGCTTTCAATCTCGCGCGCCTGATCTTCTGGAAGCGGGAACTTGACGTAGATTGAAGGACTCGTGTGCTCTTTATATTCGACCTCAGCTTCCGCGAGCGCCGTCTGATCGTGAATGCACCAGTAGACAGGCCGCGCGCCTTTATAGACGTAGCCGCGCCCGACGAAGCGACCGAACAATCGCGCAGTCTCCGCTTCATAAGCGTTCGACATCGTTAGATATGGATCATCCCATTCGCCGAACACGCCCAGTCGCTCAAAGTCGCACGTCTGCCGCTTCAACGCTTCTCTGGCGTGTTCGCGGCATGCGCGGCGGATTGAGAGCGGGCTCATCTGCGATTTCTTCGCGCCGAGTTTTTTGTCAACGTAGTTTTCAATCGGCAGCCCGTGACAGTCGTAGCCGGGCACGTAAGGCGCGTCGTAGCCCATCATCGCGTGCGATTTGACGGTGAAGTCTTTCAGAATCTTATTCATCGCCGTGCCGATGTGAATGTCTGAGTTGGCATAAGGCGGGCCGTCGTGCAGCACGAACATACGGCGGCCAGCGCGGGCGCGGCGAATCTCCTGATAAAGATTCATTGCCTGCCAGCGGGCCAATCGCTCAGGCTCTCGCTGAGTAAGGTTTGCTTTCTGCGCGAAGCTTGTCTTCGGCAGGTTCACGGTCGCTTTCAAATCCAGTGGCGTTTCTGTTGACATTGCTCCTCTCCATTTTAGATTTTGGATTTTGGATGTTGGATTGTCTAGCCCGATTTCAACAGGTGAAGCGGCTGCTGGAAGAATCAAAAATCTAAAATCTGAAATTCAAAATTGCAAAGCACCTGATTTCTTCACGAAGAAACCAGGTGCTTGATTGCGGCAACTTACCAGCCTTCTGCGTTTCGCTCTGGTGAGTAGAGCCTGAATCCCTGAAAGCGGCTCCCAGAGCCGGTTTCAGGGCTGCGGCTGGCGGCCTCATTAAATAAACATCTCTTCGTCCTGGTACGCTTGATCAATCTGCTTGCGGTCGCGCCGGAAGAGCGCGTCTATCGTGCGCCTCAACCCGACGATCAGCGCAGAGACTTCTCTGAGCGGTCCGAGCACGCTCGATTGAACCTCGACAGTCGTGTCTTCGATCCGGTTCTGCGTGCGCGTCAGCAGCGCGTCAAGCTCCATAATCTGACGCTGCAAAGCCGCGTTCGTTTGATCGAGCGTCGCGGAAAGCTGCTGAACCTGGCGGCGCGCAATCGCGGTTATCTCCTGCGACGATGTCGAGACGGCAGCCGCAATCGCCCGCGCTTCGGTCGTGACTTTATCGAAAGTCTCGCGCGCCTGCGCGCTTATCTTTTCAACTGTGACTTTGACGCTGGCGATAGTCGTCTGCGCCTGATCTGCGAGCGGCCCAGCTTTCGCAATCACCGGATCAACTTTTTGCTGCACGGACGTGGCAATGCCCGTCAGCTTTTTGATCGCGGTGAAGATGGCGATGAACATCCCTACCTGAATCAGGAATGAAAGCGCAACGACGATGGCCGCAATGCTGACGACAAGATTGAATGTCTGTTGATCCAATAGCCCTCCGCGCAAACACACAAGGGGTTCACTCACAAGCCCCCGTTTCTAAAGGATAAGGGATGAGGGATGAAGGATGAATGAGATTTCAAATTCCTGATGACACGATGACGGATTCTTTTTCATCCCCCATCCTTCATCCCTCATCCTTCCTACAATGTTTCCTCGCCTTCGACGGCAGCCCCGTAGCCAGCTTCGCCAGCCTTACGCTTCTCTTCGCGATAAGCCTGCTTGCCTGCTTCAATCGCGGCGGCGATTGATTCTTTCTGCCGAGAAGCCGCTTCGGAGACAGCTCCCGCGCCGCGAGATACTTTTTCGCGCACAGTGCCATAAGCGCCAGCAACCCTATCGCTTGCCGCTCCGTAAATCTCGCTCGCCTTCGTGCCTACTGCGCGAGCGCCTTCGCTCGCGGCATCAATCCCGCGACGGGTGTAATCGGCTATGTCGCCGCGAAGCTCGCGGCCCGATTTCGGAGCGAACAACAGCGCCACAGTTGCGCCGATGCCTGCGCCAATAAGCAAATAGGTCAGTTTCTCAGCCGCTGATGATCCTTCGTGTTCCGCCATGATTTTTCTCCTGGTAAGAAAGTATTACTTTTATTGGCGTGAACGCAGCCAATTTGAGCCAACCCACTATAGCATTTTGCTCACGCGCCATTCAAGACAATGACCGGCTCGCTCTGGATATGTGAAAAAAAGTTCAGAGCTTCGGCCTTCGGCTCATCCGCGGCTAAAGCTATGGACTTGGCCCGATAGATTCACAATTCGACTGCATCGTTGTGCTAGAATTTTAGTGATGAACAGAGATCGAATAAAGGAACTGCTCGAAGAAGTGCGCGCGGGCCGCATGGATTTGGAGAGCGCAACGGAACATCTCGCGCATCTTCCTTATGAGGACATAGAGTTCGCGCGCGTTGACCATCACCGCGAATTGCGGCTGGGCTTTCCCGAAGTAATACTCGGTCAGGGCAAGACCGTCGAACAGATTGTGAAGATTGCCGAGCGCATACTTGCAAAGAGCGCGAACCTGATCGTCTCGCGCACGACGGAAGAAGTCTTTGGTCAGATTTCAAAACTTGCGCGCGAGGCCGAGTTTCATCGCGAAGCTCGAATGATAACCGTGCTTCGTGATCGCACGCCGCGCGGCGAAGGAGCCATTGCTGTTATCTCCGCCGGAACTTCTGACATCCCTGTAGCCGAAGAGGCAGCCGTGACGGCAGAAGCGATGGGCAACCGAGTGTCGCGCATCTATGACGTTGGCGTTGCGGGCATTCATCGTCTATTTGGTGCCCGTTCTGCCTTTGCATCGGCGCGGGTGGTCATAGTCGTCGCGGGGATGGAAGGCGCACTGCCTTCGGTCGTTGGCGGGATGGTTTCGGTTCCCGTGATCGCTGTGCCGACGAGCATTGGTTATGGCGCAGCGTTCAACGGGCTGGCCGCGCTTTTAGGAATGCTCAATTCGTGCGCGTCGAACGTCACTGTCGTCAACATTGACAACGGCTTCGGCGCGGGATTCGTCGCCAGCTTGATAAACAGAAGGGATTAGGGGATGGGGGGTAGTAGTTATTTGTGGTAACCAATAATTGCCAGTTGAAGATTTCCAACCTCTAGTCCCATTCTCTAACCCCCAGCCCCCAGCTTCGCCTTCACAATGTCGCTGAGCGTTTTGCCGTCAACGGTCTTGCCTTCGAGCTTGGGCCGGACGGCTTTCATCACCGCGCCTATGTCCTTCATCGAAGTCGCGCCCATCTCAGCGATTGTTTCTTCGACGGCGCGCGACATCTCTTCTTCGGTCGCTGCAGCTGGCAGGTATGTTTGAATGATTCGAGCTTCGTTCTCTTCCTTCTCGGCGAGGTCTTCGCGGCCCGCTGCTCGATACTGTTCAGCCGCGTCGCGCCGCTGCTTGAGCAGAGTGTTAAGGACGCGCGCGGCTTCTGCGTCGTCAATCGCGCCCGGAAGTTCCGTCTCGCGCAGCTTGAGCGCGGTTTTCACCATGCGAAGCGCGCTCAATCGCTCGGCTTCTTTCGCTTTCATGGCTTCTGTGATGTCGCGGTTGATTTGATCAACGATTGGCATGCCTTGCCTCCTTCATTCGACTATGCCCTGCGTTCCGGGCCGTTGTTTTGCGCACGCGTCTTCTTCTCCTCTTCCTGTTCGAGCTTGTAGAAATCTAACATAACGTCTGCCTGCCCGCGCAGGTCGCGCCGCAGGCGATTCAAAGCCACTCGCACAACATCGCGGTGATGCACGCGGCGGCGGCTCGGTATGTTGCTCACCTGCAGCCACAATTCATGAATGAGGTTCACATCTTCTTCGGTGAGATGCGGCGCGTGCGCTCCCAGACTCACGGCGTGCTCATGGCCTTCGGGGTCCGTAATCTTCAGTTGCACTTCACGCCGGGCCTGATTGCGCACCATCTCCCACGAGCGCCCGAACTGGCGCGCTTGCTCCTGCGCGCTCATCTTCGATGATCGGCCAACGACTATTTCTGAGCTGTCCAATCGCACAGCCGTCTGCGCTATCGCATCAAACACATTTGTCGTCGGAACGACTAATAAATCAACCGGTTTGCCATGCTTTTCCGCCATCGCGACGACTCGCGTGAACAATCGCTGCTCGTACTCGGTAAAGAGATTTTCGTCGTAAAGATTCCGCTCGCCGCTGTCCGGTCCCGTAATCATCCGCGTCGTCATAACGACGATGTCTTTCTGCTCGGTGTCAGTCTTTGTGAGCGCATATTCGAGCGGCCACAGCGTGTTGTAATCGCGCACGGCGACGAGCACGTTGCCGGGCCGCACGCCCACGACTGCTTGATCGGCCTCTTCGGCGTGCTGCAACTGAAATTGATCGAGCGCGGCTATCGTGCGGTCGAGATTGCGGCTGTTGATGCGCTCCGATATTGTGAAGATGGCGAAGAAGACTATCGTCAACGCTATGCCCGCAATCGTTGCCACTTCCTTCGTCAGCAGGTTAATCAGCGCAATCGAGATTAGCGTCATCGCTATGACTAAAAGCCCGAACGGAATCTCTGTGCGCCCAATCTTCAGATTGCCCGGCACTTTCCATTCGCGCCCTTCCGGGCGTTTGAACCTTAGCACAACGGTCGCAATCGCGTTGAACGAAAAGCTCCATATCACGCCGAACGCATAAGCCTCGCCCAGAATGAATATGTCGCCGCGCGAGCCGATGATAGTGACGATTTGAAGGATGACGATGAGGCTGATTATTCGATAAGTCGTGCCGTATTTTTTATGCGGCGCGCGAAACCACGGCGTTAGAACTCCATCCTCAGAAATTCGATTGAGCACTCCGTTCGAGCCGATGATCGCCGTGTTGACCGCGCCCGATAGCATCAGAAAACCTACGATGACGACGAACGCCTGAAACAACAGCTTCAACCATTCAGGACCGAGAAAGTTCATCGCCAGCCCTGAGATGAGATTGTCTAAGTACTGCGGCCTGACCGAGTCAGGGATAATCGCGACGGCGAAGAACGACACGAGCGACGTGAACAGCAGCGAGTAGATGAAGATCACAAGCGCGGCGCGCTTGAGGTTTTTGAGCTTCGGGTATTCAAGCTCGCGGTTGACCTGCGCGAGGGTCTCCTGCCCGCTCATCGCAAGAACCGAATGGCCGAAAGCTATCATTATGCCGATGACTGCGATTATGCTCGGAGCCGAAGCATCAATCCGATAGCGCCCCTCGGCATTCGGGTCTTCGATAAACCATTTCAGCGGCTTGAGCCATCCGAGCGCGTCATCGGAAAAGCTCAGAGTTTGCCTCGAAGGCAGCGGCGGAAACTGTCCGCCTCGCTCAATCAGCGTCAGCAGGCCCCACAGAATCATTATCACGACCATCGCCGTCGTGACGTACATAATCCTGAGCGCGTCGTCTGATGATTCGTGAATGCCTTTCGTGTTGCGCCACCAGAAATAGACGGTCACGATGATGGCAAAGACCATCGCCGTGAAATTCATCGGAAACTGAACCGATAGTCCAATTCGCGGCAAAACTTCGTTGACGAGTCCCGCCAGATAAAGCCCCGCCGACACGCCTGAGATGGGCCCCGTGAGCACAAAATCGAAAAGCAGCGCCGAGACCGAAAGCTTTGCGAGCGTGCCGCCCATCGCTTCTTTGACGACGCGATAGACGCCGCCGCGCGTGAACATCGAGCTTGATTCGATATAGAGCGCACTCACAGCCGCGCTCAGCAGCATCACGCCCAGTATGAACCAGGGCGCGGATTTGCCTACGGCTTTTTCCGCGATGCCGCCGACGTAGAACGCCGACGAGCCGAGATCGTTTAAGACAATGGCTGCTGCTCGCCAGAACGAGATGAACGACAGCATCACAGAGGTTGCGACGACTACCCTAACGCGCTTGCTGGTTTTCGGTGTGTCCATAGCAAAGACCGCGCGCCATAGGCACGGGTCATCGGGCGATGTGTGCCGGCATGCACAAGGCGACTATGAACCGGCTGAATTATGGCAACAATAATCTACCGATTTCTCGGATGACACCGGCGCGCTGCTCATTGCAGGGCGAGCGCAACCGGCGCGAAAAATCATTTTAAGTACAAATAGCCCGACTGCAAAGCCGTTTGCTCGAATGCGAAAGATTTATTGAGCAAGCCGCATTGCGCGGAAATCCAGGCCTCGCTTCATCGCTTGCGATCATCCGGCTTGCCGTCTTGTTTTTCTTCTCTCTGTTCCAGCTTGTAAAAATCTAGCATCACGTCGCTGCGGCCTTTGAGGTCGCGCTCCAATCGCTCAAGCGCGACGCGCACAACATCGCGGTGGTGGACGCGGCGGCGGCTCGGTATGTTGCTCACCTGCAGCCACAGCTTGTGAACAAGATTGATGTCGTCTTCGGTAAGCTGCGGCGCGTGCGCTCCGAGATAAACTACGTGCTCGAAATTATTCGGCCCGATGATTTTGAATTGCACCTGTCGGCGCGGGCGCTCGCCCAATCGCTCCCACGCGCGCCCCATCTCGCGCGCCTGCTCCTGCGCGCTCATCTTCGATGACAGCCCCGCGACTATCTCTGAAATATCGAGCCGCACTGCGGTCTGCGCCGCCGCGTCGAAGACGTTGGTCGCGGGCACGACGAGCAGGTTGACGGGCTTGCCGTGCCGCTCGGCCATCGCGACGACTCGCGTGAACAACCGCTGCTCATAATCGGTAAAGAGATTTTCGTCGTACAGCTCGCGCTCGCCTCCGTCGGGACCGGAGATCAACCGGGTCGTCATCACTACAATGTCTTTTTGCTCTGTGTCGGTCTTATCGAGCGCGTAATCAAGATGGGACAAAGTGTTGTAATCGCGCGCGGCAACGAGAACGCTGCCGGGCCGTGTGCGCAAGGCTTCCTGGCTTACAACATCGCTGTGCTGCAATTGAAACTGGTCGAGCATCGCAAGCGTGAGGTCCTGCTTGCGCCGATTGATTCGCTCCGAGACCGTGAAGATCGTGAAGAATGCCACAGTGAATGCGATGCCCGCAATCGTCGCCACCTCTTTCGTCAGCAGGTTTGTCAGCGCGATTGCTACGAGCACGAGCGCGATTGAAATCAACCCCATTGGGATTTCCGTCCGACCTATCTTCAGATTGCCCGGCACTTTCCATTCGCGTCCTTCCGGGCGTTTGAACCTCAGCACGACGGTCGCAATCGCGTTGAAGGCGAACGACCATATAACGCCGAACGCGTAAGCCTCGCCGAGCACGAACGTGTTGCCGCGCGACAGCACGATTGTCGCAATCTGCATTATCGCTATCAGATTGATGATCCGGTAAGTAGTGCCGTATCGCCTGTGCGGCGCGCGGAACCAGTCCGTGAGCACGCCGTCTTCCGACACACGATTCAACACGCCATTCGAGCCGATGATCGCCGTGTTGACCGCGCCCGATAGCATCAGAAAACCTACGATGACGACGAAGGCTTGAAACAACAGCCGCAGATATTCAGGCCCGACGAAGTTCATCGCCAACCCTGAAATCAGATTGGTGAGATAGCTTGGCCTCACGTCGTCAGGAATGATTGCGACGGCGAAGAACGACACGAGCGACGTGAACAGCAGCGAGTAGATGAAGATGACCATGCCTGCGCGCTTCAGGTTCTGCAGCTTTGGATGGGCAAGCTCGCGGTTGACCTGCGCAAGAGTCTCTTCGCCGCTCATCGCGAGGATTGAATGGCCGAAGGCTATAAGAATGCCGAGCAGACCGATCAGTGTCGGAGCGTTTTCGGCTACGCGAAAGCGGTCGCCGTGCGGAACGAATAGTCCTTCCAGCCATCCTAAGGCGTGTTCAGGCTCGCCCGAAAAACTCAGATTGCCCGGCGTCGGAAGCGGCGGCAACTGTCCGCCTCGCTCAATCAAAGTGATGCCGCCCCAAAGAATCATTATGACGACCATAACGGTCGTGACGTACATTATGCGCATCGCATCTTCCGACGATTCGTGCACGCCCTTGATGTTGCGCCACCAGAAATAGAGCGTCGCAAGCACAGCTATTACTGCAGCCAAGTAATTTTCCACTTCGGGCGTCGGGTTCCAGGGATAGCCAAAGTAGGTGAGCGAGCTTGCGACAAGGCCAATGATGTACTGGCCTGCGGTCACGCCTGAGATGGGACCTGTAAGAATAAAATCGAATATCAGCGCCGAGACCGAAAGCTTTGCGAGCGTGCCGCCCATCGCTTCTTTAACGACGCGATAGACTCCGCCGCGCGTAAACATCGAGGAGGATTCTATGTAGAGCATGCGCACGGCATAGCTGAACAGCATCACGCCGAGTATGAACCAAGGCGCGGCCTTGCCCACGTATTGTTCGGCCAGCCCGCCCGCGTAAAAGGCCGACGAGCCGAGATCATTTAAGACAATGGCTGCCGCTCGCCAGAACGAGATGAACGACAACATCACCGTAGTGGCGACGACTACCCTAACGCGAGCAGGTGATTTGGTCAGGCTCATTTTGGTAAACGGGTGCGGCCACGTAAGTATTCTAGAGCAGAGATGAATCGAAATGGCAGACGCATAAGCGTTGGTCGGCGTGCGCCGAGAATTGTTAGCATACGCCCGCCGCGCGCGATGTCAAGCTGATCGGTCGCGCGTCGCAGGCTGAAACGCGCTGCTGCTTATGCTATCATCTGTTCGATAAATGAGGCAGTTGGGTCAAAAAGAAAAATCATCTTCGAGGCAGGGGTTGATCTTAAGATCAGCAATTATCGTCCTCTGTTTTTCTATCGCCAGCGCGTCGCCAATTCGGCCTGTTAGCTATGCGCGATCACACGCCTCAGATCAGGCGGCGGTCTCGGCATATTGCCTGCGATTCGATTCCGTCACCGCTTTCGCGCAGAGACTGCCTCTCAAGATAAACAAGGCGCAGTGGCATACGATAAAAAATCCGGCGATAGCGCGCCCCTGTTGCGCGCTGGCTCATATTGAGAACCTGCCCGTGTGCGCGTCGCATTCAACTGCGTCGCGTCGCTCAGTTTCTGCCTCGCGTCCAACCGGTCGCGCTCCTCCGCCATTTCAATCCTAGCTAAAGCTCGTCCATTCTCGGACCAAAAGCCGCAACGCTACGGTTCGCAGCCATAGGTGTACGTGTACCTTGCGCTCGAAGCGCAGAAAGGGGAAACATGAGTTCGGAAATAATTGTCGTGCTAGTTCTGACTGTAATCGCCGCTGGCTTCATTGTTTGGGTTAGAATGAAATCAGAGCCATCGGACCAAAAGGAGCGGACGCACAATCGACGCAGAGACGGCGAAAGCCTCGATAGTTAAGCAATAAACTAAGGCGCTAATTCAAATGGCTGGGGAGTCCGGCGCTTCCCAGCCGAAAGGCTCGCAGATGAATCCCATTTGGACACAGATGATTTATGACGCGGTGAGAGAAGCAATGAAGGTGTGCCCTCACTGCAAGAGAGCCGATGTCTATACAAAAAAGCGGCCCGGACAATTTTACAAATGCAAGCACTGCGGCCATCGGTTCAAAGAAAAAGGGAAATGAGGTATGCCGCACGATTTACCATTGTTCGAAGACTTGCTGATACTGCTCGTGGCATCGGTTCCGATTGCGTTCATCTTCAATCGTCTTCGGTTGCCCGTAATCGTCGGCTTCATGATCACCGGCGTCATCATAGGGCCGTTCGGGTTGCGATTGATCCGAGAGACTGGGGCGGTCGAGGCGCTTGCCGAAATTGGCGTGGTCTTGCTGTTGTTCACCATCGGCCTTGAATTCTCGCTGCGCCAGATAATCGAGATGAAACGGCTTGTGCTCTGGGGCGGCGGGCTGCAAGTCGCTCTGACCGTGCTCGTCGTCATGGGCCTTGCTTACCTGCTTGGCCGCCCAATTAGCCAGGCGATTTTCTTCGGATTTCTCATCGCGCTTTCAAGCACAGCCATCGCGCTCAAGAGTTACATGGAGCGAGCGGAAGTTGACACGCCGCATGGGAAAGCGGCTATAGGCGTGCTGCTCTTTCAAGACCTCTGCATCGTGCCGATGATGCTCGTTGTTCCCATGCTGAGCGGCAGGCAAGCGTCATCAATTGCTGAAATTGCCATCACGCTCGGCAAGGCTTTGGCGGCGATTGCCGCCATAATTCTCGCCGCGCGTTTCATCGTGCCGCGCGCGCTTCATCACGTCGTTAGATTGCGCAGCCCCGAAGTCTTCATCATCTTCGTCGTGATTGTCAGCCTCGGCACTTCGTGGCTCACGGCCCAGTTCGGTTTGTCGCTCGCTCTGGGCGCGTTCATTGCGGGACTCGTGCTATCGGAATCCGAGTACAGCCATCAAATCGTGGCCGACATCCTGCCGTTCCGCGACGTTTTCAACAGCATCTTCTTCATCTCGATTGGGATGCTGTTGTCGCCTGCGTTTCTGGCGACGAATATCTTGACGGTGCTCGCGTGGGTCGGCGCGCTCGTTGTCGGTAAAGCTCTGATAGTGCTTCTAACGATATGGCTGCTCGGTTATTCATTGCGAGTGGCGGCAATGGCAGGTGTAGGGATCGCGCAGATAGGAGAGTTCTCGTTCGTCCTCGCAAAAGTCGGCGTCAGCGAGCGGTTGCTTGCCGATAACGATTATCAAACCTTTCTCGCCGCAGCCATCATCTCGATGATTGCGACGCCGTTTCTAATCAGGGGCGCGCCGCGTATTGGCTTTTGGACGCAGTCGCTGCTCGCGCCGGACGCGCTGCTTGAGCCGACGATGATGGGATATGAAGCGGGCGAAAGCGGTCTCAAAGGTCATGTCGTCATAGTCGGCTACGGGCTTAATGGCCGCAACGTCTCAAGCGTGCTCGGCAGAGTCAAACTGCCCTATGTGATACTGGATTTGAACGCAGAAACAGTGCGCGAGGCGAGCGCGAAAGGCGAGAGGATTCTCTATGGCGATTGCACGCGCAAGGAGGTTTTGCACCGCGCCGGTCTTGAGCGCGCGCGAATACTTGTGATAGCAATCTCCGACCCGATTGCGACCCGCCGCGCTGTGGCGCTGGCGCGCGAGATGAATCCGGATATTCGCATCATCGTCCGCACGCGCTACATGGCAGAGTTGCCCGACCTCTACAGGCTCGGAGCCGATCAGGTCATCCCTGAAGAGTTCGAGACGAGCATAGAGATATTCTCGCGCGTGCTCAGCGAGTACGGCATTGCGCGCAACGTGATTCACAAGGAAGCTGAAGAGATAAGGCGCGAAGGCTACAAGATGCTGCGCGCGCCATCCGCGCCGCTCATCGAGATGAGCGCCATAAGCGAAGCGCTCGGCGCGGCTTCGACCGAAACGTTGTTCATTGACCATTTTTCGCCCGCCGTCGGAAAGACCATTGGAGAACTCGATCTCAGAAAGCGAACTGGAGCGACCGTCATCACAGCCGTCCGCGATGGAAATGCGGAGTTGAATCCCGGCCCTGAGTTTAGAATCGAGGCGGAAGATATACTTGTGCTGCTCGGAAGCCCTGAGCAGATCGAGCAAGCCATAGAGCAGATCAACTCAACTGAAGCGGGGATGAGTGAGCAGGGATGAGCAGCGCCGTTGAGCAATGAATCCGATTGACGGCTCAAATGTTGGACGTGATCTGATACAAGGTCGCAGGCATCTGAGGTTGATTGGCGTCAAATCCGACGGCTTTGTCGTCAGTCGCGCAATAGAGGCGATTCGGAGTCGCGTGCGCGACCTTTACGCGATGAATGCCCAGCGCGAGATTGCCTTGAACAATCGCGACGTGATTGCCGCGCGTGTGGCCCTGACTGAAGCCTTCTTCAGCGGCTGCGCCTTTGATTAATACTTCGACTTCGCGCCCGACCCATTTTTTATTCTGCTCAAGCGAAATCTCTTTCTGTAGCTCGACCAGGCGGCCAAGTCTCTGGGTCTTCACCTCGCGCGGCACATCTTCGAAATGAATCGCGGCAGGCGTGCCTTCGCGCTCAGAATAAATAAACATATAAGCCGCGTCGTAGCGGACTTCGCGGTAAAGCGAGAGCGTCTCCTCGAAGTCTTCTTCGGTCTCGCCGGGAAAGCCTACGATGATGTCCGTAGAGATGGTCGCATCAGGCAGAAGCTCGCGCACGCGCCGCACACGATCGAGATAAAACTCGCGCGTGTACTCGCGCGCCATTCGCTTCAAGACTCGATTCGAGCCGGATTGAGCTGGCAGGTGAATGTAGCGACAAACGGCGGGCGTATCGGCAATGGCCTCGATAATCTCGTCGTCAAAATTGACCGGGTGCGACGTGACAAATCTAACTCGCGGAATTCCGATGCGGCCAACCATTCGGAGCAACTGAGCAAACGACGGATAGCCCGGCATGAGAGCGCGCCGCGCGCCCGTGCCCGGCTGCATCCCGTAAGAGTTCACGTTCTGGCCAAGCAATGTCACTTCAACGACGCCAGCCTCTTTGAGCGCGCGGGCTTCGTTGATTATGTCTTCGGCTGGGCGCGAGACTTCCGCGCCGCGCGTCTGCGGCACTATGCAATAGGTGCAGCGATGATTGCAGCCGCGCATTATCGTCAGGTGCGCGGTGACTGCGCCTTCGGGCGGAGGCGGCGAGTAGAATTGAAGCTCGCGTTTGAACTCGAAGGATTGAAACTTGCCGCGTGTGATTGCAGGAACGATTTCGGTTATCGCGCCGGGACCGAGCATAATGTCGACGGCGAACTTTTCGCCCATGCGGCGACCTTCGGGAAGTTGCGCGAGGCAGCCCATCAATCCGATTGTCAAATGCCCGCGCCGACGACGCTTCTCTTTGCGCAATTCTCCGAGCAGCGTTTGAGCTTTTTCGACGGGCTTGCCGCGCACTGCGCACGTGTTTACGAGCACAAGGTCAGCCTCGCGATAGTCGTCAACGAATGAATAGCCAAGACCTGCCAGCTCTGATTGAATGGCGTGCGTGTCGTACTCGTTCATCTGGCAGCCGAATGTTACTACGTGCGCTCGCATGATTTGTCGCCGTTCCCCTGAGACTGCGCTGTATGCTCAACCATCGTTAAGGTGATTGATTTGAAATTTTAACATCGCGTTGCGGCTGCGTGCCAGCGCGGGCTGTCCGAGAAAGAATTAGCCACCGCAATCACAGGAGGCTCATGGATTAAAGATAATCCTTCTGTGAGGTTCCGTGTGATGGCGATGGCTACTGTTGAACGCTTCACCGAAAAAACTGATTCGCTAGTCGTAATACTCAAGGCCGAGGTGCGTAATCAGCTCCTCGCCTTTCAGGTGGCGCAGCGTGTTTTTGAGCTTCATCAACTGAATGAACAGGTCGTGCTCAGGATAAAGTCCGGGCGCGGTCATCGGACTCTTGAAGTAAAATGACAGCCACTCCTGAATGCCGCGCATCCCTGCGCGCTTAGCTAAATCCAAAAAGAGCGCGAGGTCTAAAACAATCGGCGCGGCAAGTATTGAGTCACGGCAGAGGAAATCAACCTTGATCTGCATCGGGTAGCCGAGCCAGCCGAATATGTCAATGTTGTCCCATCCTTCTTTGTTGTCGCCGCGCGGCGGGTAATAGTTAATCCGCACGATGTGGCTGAAATCTTTGTAGAGCGTTGGATAGACATCGGGCTGAAGGATGTATTCCAAAACAGACAGCTTCGACTCTTCTTTCGTCTTGAACGATTCGGGATCGTCCAGCACTTCGCCATCGCGGTTGCCCAAGATGTTTGTCGAAAACCATCCATGCAATCCAATCAATCGCGCTTTCAACCCCGGCGCGATGATCGTCTTCATCAATGTCTGGCCGGTCTTGAAATCTTTTCCGCAAACGGGCAATCCCTGCTCTACAGCCAGCTTTGTCAGCGCGGGCACGTCAACCGTAAGATTAGGCGCGCCATTGGCGAAAGGCACATCCGACGAGAGCGCGGCGTAAGCGTAAATCATCGAAGGCGCTATTGCCGGATCATTTTCGCGCATCGCTCGCTCAAACGATTTCAAATCGTTGTGCGCTTCCGATGGCGTCATGAAGATTTCAGTCGAGGCGCACCAGATCATAACGATGCGGTCGCATTCGTTCACGCGCTTGAAGGTCGCTATGTCTTCCATCAACTGCTCGGCCAGCGCCATCTTGTTCGCGCCCTGTTTGACGTGCGTTCCGTTCAATCGTTTGACGTAGCGCTGATCGAAGACGGCCTTCATAGGCTTGATGGCTTGCAGTTCTTCTTTGAGTTGATTGACGAGGTCGCGTTCGAGCACGCCTGCGTGCAGCGCAGACTCGTAAGCGTCTTCTTCAAAAATATCCCACGCGCCGAAGACTAGATCATTCAAAGACGCAAGCGGCACAAAATCTTTAATCAGCGGCACACGATTCTCGGTGCGCTTGCCCAATCGTATTGTGCCCATCTGCGTGAGCGAGCCTATGGGTTCGGCGATTCCTTTTTTGACGGCTTCAACGCCAGCGATGAAAGTTGTGGAGACTGCGCCTAATCCGACGAGCAGCACTCCGAGTTTTCCTTTAGGTTCTTCAATCTGTACGAGTGTTTTTTGACTGGACATTTAGGTTCCTTTCCGAAAGCCGTGTGGTCACTGCGCAAGCGTTCGAGCTTCTATTAAAACAGAAACAATTACCACGGTCTTGCGCGATGTTGCTCAGTTTTAGCGACGGCTTGCTGAATCAGTCGCCAGTTGATAATTGCCAGTTGCCCGTAAGATAGCAGTCTTGAAAGTGGCTCCCAGAGCCATTTTCAGGGCGGATGTTGCAGGAACTAACGACTGACAACTGGTAACCGATAACTGATTTACTGACCGTTGCTTTCGCGGTAAGCGCGCGGGGTGAGACCGGTGATGGATTTGAACACTTTCGTGAAGTGGCTCTGGCTTTGATAGCCCACAGTTGCGGCAATCTCGCTGATTGAAAGACGTGTTTCAGCGAGCAACCTGCGTGCGCGCTCTATGCGCAGGTTTGCGAGATAGGCGTGCGGAGTCTGTCCGGTAATCTGCTTGAACAGTCGCGCGAAGTGATACTCCGAAAGATAAGCAGCCGAAGCTATCTCTTCGAGCGCAAGCTCGCGCCCGAAGTTATCGTGCATGAATTCAATCGCGCGGCGCAATCGGCGGTCAACCGGGCCTGCGCGCGACAGTTCAATCTGCGCCGACTTCCTCACCGTGAAATGCGACCGCAGCAGATGAATGACCATCTGGCGCACCATCACATCAAGCATCGCGCCGTGTCCGAGTTTTTCATCCGCCATCTCGCTCACCAATGCGCGGGCGATGCTGATTATCGTCTCGTCGCTCGCGACGCTTGAGCGAAAAACTATATCGTTCGTTGCGCGGGCAAGCCCAAGCTCTGTGACAAGCTCGCCGACAAGCGAAGGGTTTATATTGATTGAAACGAATTCAACGCTCAGAGCGTGAGCGGCGTGGGGCTGATTGATATTCGTTAGCGCGACTTCGCCCGCTGATAATTGAAGTTCGCTTGAGCTTATGCTTGCCGCCATCTCGCCTGACAGAATTGCCGTCACCGTGTAGGCCGTGTGCGAGTGCTCATCGAAGCGGCAGCCGCGCGCCGCCGTGTGGCGAATAGTAAACTCTGGCCGCGAGATGAATCTCTGAATCTCGACAGTCGAGGCTTGCGCCGATAACTCATCGGCTTGCGGCTCCACTGTCTGAGTTATTTCGTCAAGCGCAGTCATTCGCTCCACCAGTTTTTGCTCGCGCCGTTTTTGCCGTTGCGATTGAAAGCGAACCGGCGCGGCGATGCAAGCGCATCATTCAATCGGTTCGGAAAGTTTGTCATTATCGAATCAACTCCGCAGGCGGCGAGTCGGCGCATAATAAACTTGCTGTTCGCAGTCCACGCGGAAACCGACAGCCCCCGCTCGTGTAGCGCGTCGACGACGCGCCGCGTGACAAGCCCGAAGTGCAGCGCGGCTTCGTCGGCGCAAGACTCTTCGAGCGAACGAATAATGGAGCGGGTCGTAAGCGATCTTCCGCGCGCGATTGAAAAGGTCGCGGCTGTGCGAATCTCCGGCGCAGACTCTTTAGCTCGCTTCACAATCTCGTGGTCGAATGAAAGAAGCGTCGCTGAGTCTTCAAGGCGGAACTCGCGCACGAGATCAATAATATTTTCGAGCAGCGCAGTTTTGTTTTCACGCCTGCCTTTCAGCTCGATGTAGATGCGGCGCGGTTTTCCTCGAGCTAAAAACGCAAGCGCATCCTCGAGCGTCGGAACAGGCTCGCGCGCGAAGCTGAACTCATCGCCGCAAACTTGAGCGGCGCGATTGACCATTGCTCGCGCGCGCGGTCGAGTTGAGAGCCTTCGGACGAACCATTCGCCTGCATCGAGCCTGCTCAATTCATCGGCGGTGAAATTGCAAACCGCGCCCGCGCCGTTCGTCGTGCGATTAACTCGCGCGTCGTGAATGACCACAGCGCGTCGGTCAGCCGACAATTGAGCGTCCATCTCTACGCCGTCGGCTCCGAGCGCCAACGCGAGCTTGATGGCCGCGAGAGTATTTTCAGGCGCAAGCCCCGACGCGCCCCTGTGCGCGATGACGAGCGGCCTCGAATTATTTTTCGCTGATTGATCTTCCTGAATAAAAGGCATCACCATCTCACAGCCTCTTGAAATGATAGAGTGCGGCGGCGCTATGAGCAACTTCATAGCGCTCGCACGATTGCTCGAATGCTGCGCGAGGTTGATCTATTTGACTTGCGCTTTAGCCCGCGAAGAGTCCCTCTGGGCCTTCTGACAGTTGGCGCAGGTGCCGAATATTCGATGGCTGTGATGCAGCGGTTTGAAGTGATAACGGCGCGTAATCTGATCCTGAATCTTTTCAATCTCCTCGCTGTAAAATTCAATCAGCGCGCCGCACTCGGTGCAGATCAGGTGATCGTGATGGTTGTGCTTGTACTCGTGCTCGTAGAGCGTGCGCCCGTCGTGGAATTCAAGCTCGCGCGCAAGCCCGCACTCTTTCAACAGCTTCAGCGTGCGATAGACGGTCGTAAACCCGACCGTGGGGTCTTTCGATTTGATTATCGAGTAAAGGTCTTCGCTCGAAACATGCCCTTCAATGTCTAAAAAGACATCGAGAATCAAATCGCGCTGCGAAGTCCGTTTGAGCCGCGCGCGCTTGAGATGCTCGTGAAATAGCTGTTTTTCTTCGCGTTCCATAGGGTGACTGCAAAACCTGAAAGGATTATACACGCTGAGGCGGGGCTGGCAAAACTTTTGATTAAGGCGGCGAGACACGGCTGGCCTGAAACTGTGATGTGAATCGGCGTTTTCGCTTTGAAAAAGAGGGCCAATCGCGCGGCTGGCCCTTACCGGCTTACCCCTGAAAGGAATTGGCTGATGAAAATAGTTTGCGCTTACTCGTTCGGCAGCATCTTGTCTAAAGAGCGGCTGGCCGGATACTTCGTCTTCGCCTCGCGCAATTCAACCGCCTGCTTTTGCTTTCCCGGAATCCACATATCGAAGAGCGTCACGAAGATTAGCGGAATCGCTGAGATGCCAAGCGCGATTGCAGAATAGATCATCAACGGCGCAAAGTTTATCGAAACGTAGCGGACGAGCCAGGGCGTTGCGAGCATTCCCGCTACGCCGCTGAATGAAAGCACGTAAGTCGCAATCTTCATCCACTCAGGTAGCCGCGTGCGCATAAGAAAATGGCATAGAACGAGAATGATGATCGGCATCTCGAATATGTGCGGGTGCGTTATGTCGAGCAGCGCGCTGAATGTATTCATTCGAGCGACGGCAGGCGAGTTTTCTGACGACGTTTGATTCGCCATCATCGTGCCGGTCGTCGGGGTTGAATCAATCGTATTTGTTGTTGATGGCGCAGGCTCATCGTAAATTCCGCCCGTGTTGGTCGTGACGGCTGGCGCATCTTCAGTTTGCGCGCCTATGGCCTGAGCGTTGTCTGTGACAGTTTGTGTGCTCGCAGCAGTTGGTTGTGAATCAACAGTGTCGGGACCGTATCGCTCGACAACACCGTTCGGCACGCGGCCAACTTTGTCATAAACGTTCAACAGCGCAACCGTGAACGAACCGATCATAAAAAGCATGAAAAGCGTTATGAGAACTTTCGTACTCGTCGTGCTTCGGTGCAATGGATATGGAGTCATTAGTTTAATTCCTTTCAGTATTAAGCGGCTGGATGTATCGCTGCATCCCCTTGCTCATCGCGCGCTTCCAGCGGCCATCATCTGAGCGATAAAAGATGACGGCCTCCGCGCCGGGAAATTTTTCTAGAACCTTCAACCCTTCGCCGGGCGCGAGCACGACGAGCGCAGTCGAGAGCGCATCGGCTATGGTCGCGCTCGGCGCGATGACCGTGACTGCCGCCTGCGCGTTTGCCGGAAGCCCCGTGCGAGGATCAACTATGTGATTGATTGTACGATTGCCTATCTGGCTCGAATGCTCATAGGAAGCAGACGAGCTGATTGCGACGTTGCTGATTCTGAGCGTGAGAGCCGAACGATTCGGATTTTGCGGGTCGCGCACAGCAACGCTCCACGCGCGTCCGTCGGGACCCGCGCCTAAAGCGTAGATGGAGCTTTCGCCGAAGTTGATAAATGCCTGAGCGACGCCCGCCGCCTTGAGCGCGTCGGCCATCCTGTCAACCGAATAACCTTTCGCAATGCCGTTGAAATCAAGCTCAACACCGTCGGCGAGCGCCTTTATGCTTCGCGCTTTCAGATCAACTGCGATTTGATGAACGCCGACGCGACGGCGCGCGGCTTCGATTGTTTGAGCATCAGGCCATTGTTGTTGCTTGACTGCTTGCTTCCACATCTCGACGAGCGGCCCGACGGTTACATCGAACGCGCCTGCCGTTTGCTCCGCGAGTCGCTGAGAGATTGAAGTTAGCTCGATGATTTCATCGGGCGCGGCGAAAGGCGTTTGCTTCCGATTCGAGCGATTAAATTGAGAGATTGGACTTTCGGGCTTGAAAGTGCTGAACACTTCGTCGTGACGACGCGCGATCGAAAATAGCTGCGCGAACAGCTTATCGCTCGCTGTTGCGGGCAGTTGGATTTCAAGCATCGTGCCCATCACGTAATGCGCTTGAGCAGTGAAGGGAACTGCTTTAATTGCCGTTCGATTCTTCTTCGGCTGATTAGCTGCAACGTTTGAGACAGCGAGAATGAAAACAAGTGAGAAAAGCGCTGCCTTACTTGGAGTCACAGAGGCACGAAGACACAGAGAATACAGAGAGATAATTCTTTTTGCTCCGTGTGATCTCTGTGTCTTCGTGCCTCTGTGGTTATTTCTGTTAATAAACATCCGCGCGTTACTCCTTCATCACGGTTAGCTGCATGACGGCTAACGCCTTGCGCACGCCTGTAGCCATCGCGCGAACCGAAAGCGTTGCGCCTGTTATGTTGCGAATGTCGCCCTGTGCCTGAATCGGATTGCGAAGCGATTTGCCTCTGAACTGCCGCGTGAATCCGGGATAGCGCACCTCGCCGCCGCGCGTCTCGCGATAAACCATGATCGCTACGTCTTTGACCGTGCCGTCAGTGTTAGCCGCGACGATGAACGTGATGGGACGGTCGCGCCCTATCTCCTCGCACACAATCGCGTAGCCGATGCGCTGCCCGCCGCGCTTTGCGATGTATGCGAAATAGAACGGCTCCCAGATTGAAGGCTTTCGCCCGACCATCTTCAACACCTCGCTGCGAAGCTGAGGCGTTGAATTGATCTTTCGTTGCTCGAACGAATCGGCTTCAGGGAAGACGGCTTTCGGCGCCTGCTCAAGCGTGAGAAACGTCTGCGCCGTCGCCGCGCGCGAGTTGATTGATACGAACGCGGCTGCGGCAATCATTAAAGCGATTGCTTTGATGGCGCGTCGTAAAAGAGCTTCATTCTGTTTCACCATTGATCGAAGCATAACAACTCGGCAATAGATGATAGCGGGCGACGCTTGCATCCGCCGCCCGAAGTTTTCAAAATCCGAAAGCGATGCCAATCAGGAACGAGCTGAATGAGCGATCAGCCGCGCGGCCAAGCCCTATCGTTTCAGGGAAAATCAGCGTGCTTCCGCGACGGCGATTGTTGTACTGATAAGCGAAGCTCACGGGAACCGAAGAGATGGGCCTGTACGTCAACCCTATCGTCAGACGGTCCTGGCTGAGGTCTTCGGCTTCGAGGTTTTCAATCGCGCCGCCTTTGAACTCAAGCTCGCGCAGCAAACGGCTGTACCAGACGCGCTCGTAACGGACAATTGGGATCAGTTGCGGATCGCTGAACCCTTCGCCTAAGATTGATTGCTTCAACCACGCGGGTCGCCAGCGATATTTCAAATCAACCCAGAAGCCGTGGCGGTGATCCGTGAACGGGCCTTTCAATCCAACTTCGACTTCCGTTTCGGTCTCGTTGAATTCGTCTTCGGCTTCGTCATGCACAAGATTGCGCGCAAGGTCAGAGAGCACCTCGCGCATCTTCCCGAACTTCGTGTAGATGAATTCGCCTTCGGTCTCAAAATTTCCGAGCGTTAATTTACCATCAACGCCGATAGAATTAATCCACGCATCGGTCTGCAAAAAGCGAGGCGTGTACTTGCCGTGATAGCCTGAAAAGGCAATCTCGTTTCCGACGCGCGGCGTCAGTCCCAACCGCCACGTAACGGCGCTCGCTGGGCGACTGCCATTGACCGCGCCAGACTCAAAACCGATCTCAGGCTCGAATTCGATCTTTGCTTTGTCGTCGCGCACGGCGACCGTCTGCTCAAGCGCGTAGTCGAGCGTCACGCCGTTCACGACGTAGAATTGGTAATTGATGAATCCCTGACCGATGGCTTTTGAGCCGATCAGCCCAAGCCCCGCTTCGCTCCACGCGGTCTTAACCGGAAGCGCGGGCGCGTCGCGGTCAATCAGAGTGCGGCGCGGCACGTCCCAGTAATCGTCGTCGTGCAGAATATTGAAGCGGCCAACGGGCGGGAGGATTATTCCGCCGCGAATGCCGATGCTTTTGTTCAGATCGTATTGCGCCCAGAACTGTTCGAGCTTCAATTCGCTGCCGTCCTGCCCTTCAAGCTCCTGGATGAATCGCGTGCCTCGGATGGCGCTTGCGCCGCCGCGATTTTCAGGAATTGCCGCGCGTTCGATTTCGAGTTTGCCGAATCGCTCGAATTCGATCTCTGTGTAAAAGCGCAATCGCTCGACGGGGCTTACGTCAGCGGTGAGCACAAGGCGGCGAATGTCGAACCCGTTTCGGTTGCGGCGCGCGACTGGCAGATCGCCGACGCGCGCAAGATTGTTGAGGTTGTTTGTTTCGAATCTGAACGAGCCGTAACCGCCGATGCGAACGCTGTCGCCAAACACGGCGCGACCGTAGCGGCTGGTTTGCCCGCCTGCGGCAACTGTTCCGTAAAGTCCCTGATCGGTTTTGCCGCGACCCGGAATCGGCTTCTCCTGCTCTTGCGGATTCTGCGGCTTGGATTCTTGAATAGTTTCGCTTTGCTGCGCTGTGACGGCTTCTGCGGCTGGCGATTGATTTGCGGTGTGCGCTGTAGCAGCCGCGCGCTCCTTCATCAATGCGTCAACCATCGCGCGCAGCCGCTCTACTTCATTACGAAGCTGCTCGACCTCGTTGCGCGAGGCAGATGCATCGCCCGATGCGGTCTCTTTCTTTTCAACTGCTTTGGATTTATTGCTCTCAACCTTTTTGTCTTCAGCGAAAGCCGCAACCGACGCCGATAAGATTATTGCCAGAACAACGCTTGCCCAACTCGCCGGGCCAAGCATCTTTCGTAACATTGCCTGTCTCTCCTCTCCTAAAGCGGTGCGAAATCAATAATGAAAGTCATTTTCAAAAAGCGAATTGGCAGTATACGAAACGAGAAGGGGAGTGTCAAGAGATTTATCAAGCGAGAGTGATTCAACGCGCGGATTTGAGAAGGCGCGCTGCGTTTGATTTAATTTGTGTTCGTAGTTATGCTCAGAATTCCGCGACGCGGCGGGTGAACAAAAACGATGGTGATGAAATCAACTCTCCTGTACCTTTCCGAAAGCGACCGCTTCAAGAACTTTCTCACTCGGTTCAAATCATTCAACAACGTGACGCATCGCTTCGTCGCAGGCGAAGAGCTTAAAGACGCCATCGCCGCCATTCGCCAGTTGAATCAGAAAAACATCAGCGCCTCTTTCGATCATCTCGGCGAGTCAATCACGGCGGAAGAAGCGACGCGTCGCGAAGTCGACGAATACAAGCGCATCTTTGACGCCATCAGCGAAAATAATCTGAACTCTAACGTCTCCATAAAACTTACGCAGTTGGGGCTGGATATAAGCCCGGAGCTTTGCTACGAGAACGCGCGCGCGATTGTCGAGACGGCAGCCCGTTATCAAAACTTCGTTCGCATTGACATGGAAGATTCGACGAAGACCGATGCGACGCTTGAGATATTTCGCCGCCTGCGCGCCGAGTTCGTCAATGTCGGCATAGTCATTCAGGCATACCTTTATCGCAGCGAAAAAGACATCGAGGACCTTTTGAAGATTGGCGCGCGGATTCGCCTCTGCAAAGGCGCGTACAAAGAGCCTGCCGAAGTCGCCTTCCCAAAAAAAGCCGACACGGACGCCAATTACATTAAGCTCATGAAGATGCTTCTCTCGTCGGGCATCTATCACGGCATCGCTACTCACGACGAGAAGATGATTGAAGCGACCAAGCAGTTCGCGCGCGAAAAGGGGGTCGCACCCGATCAGTATGAATTTCAGATGCTGTACGGCGTGAGGCGCGACTTGCAGGAAAAGCTCGTCGCCGAAGGCTACCGTATGCGGGTTTATGTTCCTTACGGTCGTTCGTGGTATCCGTACTTCATGCGGCGGCTCGCGGAGCGGCCCGCGAATGTCTGGTTTGTCTTGAAGAATATGATGAAGGGGTGAGTTGCGCGAGCACCGCCGCACAGAAATATCATTTCGCGCATAGCAAAATAATTTGCACACGCCAAAATAAAAGCCGCTCCGAACGAGCGGCTCTTATTTTTTATCCAGTTGTCGCTGCTCGATTAAGCAGCCACGCGCGCTGCGCTGTAAGGAATATCAAGAATCGGAGCGTTGAAATTTGCAGCGCGCTTTTGAACCGCTGCGCCTTTCGTAGTCGTTGCCTGGCGCACAATTTCTAAAGCCTTCTTCAACTGAACGTCTTCAACAGGCTGCGCAGGTTTGGGCGGCACTGCGGGTTGAGCCTGCTGTTCGGGCTTGTCCTCGTCTTCATCTTCGTCGGTATCCGGCAAAACTGCTTCCGCTTCAGCCGGGCGCTCAACTTTGACCGTCGGATTGACGGACTCTTCCATAAAAGCCTTGCCTGTGCCGGGCGCGTACTTCGCCGTCGTCAGCAGCAGCGCGCCGCCGTCAGAGAGCGAAAACAACTGCTGCTCGGAGCCTGCGCCGAACGTCTTTTCGCCGACGAGCTCGCCGCGCTTCTGGTCGCGCACGGCTGCGGCTATCACTTCAGCAGGACCGGCGGTGCTGCGGTCAATCACAACCGCGAGCGGCCCAGTGAAGATGACTTTGTTCGGGTCGGCGTCGAACTTCTGAGCCTCTTTTTCACCTTTGCCGAGGACTCTTGCGAGCGTGCCCGTGCCGACAAAATAATTTGCAATCGTCACGCCCTCCTGCAACTTGCCGTTGGCCGCGCCGCGAAGGTCCAAAACGATCTTCTGCGCGCCTTTCGAAGTCAAATCATTCAACGCTGCTTTAACTTCTAAGGCTTTGCCTTCGGTGAGGCTCGTGATCTTTATGTATCCGATGCCCGGCTCTTCAAGTCGCGATTCAATCGCAGGCTGCGCGATCTTTGCGCGAGCGATTTTGACCCTGTGCGACTGGCCTTGATGAAGGAAGCGAAGCTCGACTTCGGTGCCCGCGTCTCCGTTGAGAAGTTGCTCCGTGTCGTACAGGCTCAGGTCGCGCGACGGGACCTTGCCGACGTATTCGATGAAATCCCCGGCGCGAATTCCTGCCGCTTCGGCGGGCGATCCCTTAAGCACCGCGACGACGTAGGCGTAGCCGCTGACCTTCGACACTATCAGTCCCGTTTCGGCGCGATTGGCTTTCGGATCGTACTGCTTGACCTGCTCAGCAGTGAGATAGGCGCTGTACGGATCAAGCCCTTCGGCAAGCCCGCGCAGGCTGCCGATTCTGACCTTCTCAAGATCGGGCTGCTCAACGTAATCGCGATTGATGTGGCTGAGCACTTCATCGAAAATCTGCAACTGGCCGTACTGGCCGCGCACGCCGCCGTGACTAAGGCTGCCGACGATGGCGTAGAATGCAATTATTGTCGAAAAGACAACGATGGCTATTTTGGTTTTGAACCGCATCGGATACTCCTTAGAGGATTTAAGCCTCAACTATATTAACCCGTTTAGAACTGCCCGCGCAAGCATGGCGGCTTTTGCGCAATCTCGAATCTCAGCTACTTCAAAACTCAAGACCCAAGCATTTGAAATTCTCAGGGCGTGAGGCGGTCGGCTATTTCAAATTCAGCCTCAGCCATCTCTTCCATTCCAAGTCGACGATACGCCTTGCCCAGAAAATTATGCGCCCGCGCAAGATTATGCGTCTGCGCGTGATTCGGCTTCATCGCAAGCGCGCGTTTCAACTCTTCAACCGCGCGGCGCGATAAATCATCATTGAGCGTTCGTTCGGCCAGCGTCTCATAAACCGCGCCGAGCAGGTAATGCCCGTCGAAATCATTCGGCGCAAGCTCGACATACCGCTCAAGCATCTGCTGCGCTTCTTCGTAATAACCAACCTGCATCAGCGCGGTTCCGAAATTCAGGTAAAAACTCGGAATGCTGTCAGTATAGGCTCTATCGGGAAGCGCCTTGCGATATTCGAGCGCGGCGCGAAGGTGATCGTCCGCCGCCTGATAGGCAAGCCCGCGAAGATGATGCGCTCGCGCGCTTTCGGGCTGAATCTCGATAGCTCGGTTCAGATAAGGCACGGCCTGCGCGATGTCCTGCTTCGTAAGATACAATTTGCCGAGATTGATCAGCGTGAAGAAATGATCCGGGTCGAGCGCAAGCGCCGCCTTCCATTCTTCAATCGCCGCTGCTTCGTCGCCGCGAGCGAAATCCAATTCGCCAAGCATGCTGTGAGCCTGCGCTGTCTCGGCCAGATCGAGCGAGTAGCTTATTAACTGGTGCGCGCGGTCGCGGTCTTCGCGTTTGACTGCGCCCATAGCAGCTTCGACAAGCAAATCGGCCTCGCCCCGCGCGGTCGGTTTGTACAAACTCTGCGGCAGAAGCGACGCGTAAGACGCAACGCCATCGAGATACGGAAGCGGCGACGCCGCGTAAGCAAGCAGTTGCTTGCGATTGCCTTCGATAGTCTCTTCGGCTGTCCCAACGTGGCGCGGCGCGTTGAACTCAATAAGCGCGTTGTCATCCGTGTTAAGCGGCGCGCTGTCTGCGAACGCGGTCGCTTCGTTCGGGCCGAAATAAAAACGCGAAATTATGTCCGCCGCCGAAGTCGTGTTGATGCGCCTGAGGTCAGCCGCGATCTTCGGATCATCGAAATGTGATTTGATGATGGAAAGGTCTAATCGCCGCTCGCGCTTGCTGCCGAGCAGCATCAAATCGCCTTCGGCTCCGCGAAACAGATAGACGCACGGGAACGCGGCGCGAAACGTCGCAATCAGCGAGCGCACGTCGTCGGGCGACATCTCATAGATTTGAAGCCACTGGCTGAATATGCCGTCATCTTTGAGCGCAGCCGCGCCGCGCTTGAAGTATTCAAGCGTGAAAAGGCTCGCTGCGCCCGTGAGCCACGGGTTCGACGGCTCAGAAACTATCACGTCAAATTTCTCATTGGTCGTGTAGATGAAATTGCGCCCGTCATTTGAAACGAGCTTGAGTCGCGGGTCTTCGAGCGGGCGGTGATTCACGTCTTCAAAATGATGAGTCGCTTCGACGACAGCAGGCTCGAGTTCGACGCAGGTGATGCTGCGCGAAGGGAACTGCTCGACCGAACCGAGCGTCACGCCGCTGCCCAGTCCTATCAGCAAAATATCATCGGTCTTTTCGCGAACAAGCAGAGGCAGGCTGCCGATTAGAATCTGCGTGGGCATATCGCCTGCGGTTGATGCTTCGGGCTTGCCGTTGACTTTTAGCACGCGGCCATTGCCCTGATGTTGAACGGCGACGGTTGCCGTGATGCCTTCTTTATAGAAGATGGTTTCGCCCTGACCGCTCTTGAGAAAATTGAATAGCTCCTGCTTGCTGAGATTGCTCATCGAAGGCGCGTAGCGATAGACCGCGCTCGACATCACTTCGGAATCCCACGGCGGCTCGAACAAAGCTGTTACGATGATGAGCGTGACTGATGCGGCGATGCCCGTTAAAGCGGCGATGCGGCGACGCGGCGGCGCGACGACGCGGCGAGCCTTAGCCTTCTTTTCCGTGACCCTGTGCCTCTGTGGTTGCTCTATGCTTCGTCGCGATGCGAAAAAGAGCGCGGCAGCGACTACGAAGTTTAATGCCGCGCACAATCTCAAGCTGCCCAGAAGTCCAAGCGCAGGAATCAGTATGAAGCCGCTTGCGAACGAGCCTGCGATTGCGCCAAGTGTGTTGGCGGCGTAGGCGTCGCCTACGGTGCGCCCGCTCGCGCGCCCGCGCTCGCTTGAAATAATTCTCACGACGAGCGGAAAGAGCGCGCCCAACAAAAGCGTCGGCACAATCATCACAAGCGATGCAACGAGGAATCGCGTGAACAACAATAACTCAAACGATGTGCTGCCGACCCAGCGGTAAATCTGCACGAAGATGTATGGCAGGTCATTGAACAGATACGCGCCGATGAGCGACGTCAGGCCCACGCCGATTTCGATAAGGCCGAAGACCGTTACAGGCTTTCGCGTTCTATCAACAAAGCGCGAGGCGACGCTTGCGCCTGCGGCAAGCCCTACGAGAAAAGTCGTCAGCATTATGCTGAACGCATAGACCGACGAGCCGATGATCAG
This sequence comes from Blastocatellia bacterium, assembly GCA_035575515.1. GTDB lineage: Bacteria > Acidobacteriota > Blastocatellia > UBA7656 > UBA7656 > DATLXU01. The sequence continues at coordinate 3,547 of DATLXU010000051.1, read as the reverse complement.
CGCGAGCACGCGGCTCCAAATAACTTCGTAAGAGAGCGCGATGAACCCGCTCATGGCGAATCCAGCAAGCACGATTATGATGTCAGCGCGTCGCGAAGTCTTAGCGGCGGATCGTTTTGCAGATGAGGTTGAGAAATGTTCCGGCGCAGCATCATTTTGTTGCAAAGCAGGAGCGTCTTGCTCGTTTTGAATCTGCGCAGAGCGGAAGATCCTCAATAAAACAAAGAGCCACGCGCGGAAATTTCTTCTCTCTTTCGCCGAGCCATTCGCCGTCTCACCATTTGTCAAAACAGCGCGGCCTTCATCGGCGGCAACAATTCTCTGATTAATCAATGCAGCGTGGCGGCGCGCGACTGAAAGCGCGACCGCGCCGAGCATCAGGTTAATCGCAGCGGCGACGGCTGTCGTTGCGCGCATCCCTAAGCTCGGAATCAATATGAATCCTGTTGCCGCCGCGCCCAACACTGCGCCGAATGTGTTGAGCGAATAGAGCAAGCCCACTCGTAAACCAATTCGCTTTGCGTCGCGCGCGTAGTAGCTCGAAAGTACAGGCAGCGTCGCGCCCATCAATGCGGTGGGTATTATCAAAACGAGCGCGGCGAAGATGAATCGAACGAGGCTCAGCGCGAAGAATGAAAGTTCGAGCCATTGCCATAGCGGATGATAAACATTTGGAAGAACCGCGAAGATGAGAGGAACCGCAAGTCCGTAAATGCCTATCCCGACTTCGAGCAGCCCGTAGAGCCTGAGCGGCTGCGTGACTGTTTCCGAGCGGCGACCAAAGTAAAAGCTTCCGAGCGCAAGCCCGCCCATGAATGCCGTCAGCACTGTGCTTACTGCGAAGGTTGTTGCGCCGAAGACGAGGACAAGCTCGCGCAGCCACACTACCTGATAAACAAGCCCGCTCATGCCTGAGGCAAAGAAGCAGAGCAATATTACCCAGTTTGCACTTCGCCGGTCTGCGCTTCTTACTGCAATGGATTCGGCCATCCGGTTCAACTGTTGGGGATCAAAAATCCGAAGCGCGCAGCCCCTTCAGCTACGGCCTGTTTTCGATTTTGCGACCTGAGGCCGTGCACGGGGCCTTATGCTAGGCGCTGATGTTTTCAAGCGGCCTCACAGTTATTGTTGCAGAGAGTTCGTCGCGGTGACAAGAGAAAACAGTAGGCAGTTTTATCAATGGCGAATGCTGTTGCGCTTTTCGAGTACTCTTAGCAATCGAAACTCTATCAACTAACTGCCTACTGCTTACTGTTTCAGTATGGCAGAGTCAGCCGCTCAATCTCTTCACCCTTTGCATCGAAGCAGACGATTGAGCGAGGCGGCGCGGTGAGGTTCAATTCAGTTCCAGTGATGCTCACTTTCTTCTTTGCCGTTTTGTTGCTGTCATTGAGAAGCGTCACAACCGTGCGGCCATCATCTGACTTCACGGCCCAGTAACTTTGTTTGTCGCCGCCGCGAAACTCGATCACTTCGCCGTTCCACGCGAGCCGCGAATAGAGCGAATAGACTCGACCCGCAGGCGTCAGGTGCCAGCCGCGCGATGTGTCGGTCAGCTTCTCGTCGCGCTGGCTGATGACGGTTGCAAGCCGCCGCCCATTTGACCAGTAGAGTATCGAATGATACGGAACCGAATGCGTGTACATGGCAACTATGTCAGGCTCGGCCATCACTCCGGCGAGCTTGCGCGCGAACTCCATCCCGTACTCGTTCGTCAGGTGCGGGTTGCCTTCAAGATTCAAGCGAATGTTGAACTCGGTCACGAGATAGCGCATCTGCGGAGCAATCGGCTTCACCTCGCGGTTGAAAAACTTCACACTTTCGGCGCGCATCCCGCGCGCGTACAGGTGCAGCACGCCGTAAATATCCGAGCGATTTTTCAAATCAACGCGAGCCGCAAGCGCGCGAAGCATTCGCCTCTTCCATTCGCTGTCGGAAAGTTTGGTCGGTGTGTTCTTCTCTTTTCCAACCGTGAGCGGCAGGGCGAACGGAATGCCCAGTGGCGTGAGCCGCTCGATTATGTCAGCCGCGCGAGCGCCGAATTCTTCAGGCATCCATGGCCGCTCGTTCAGCCACGGCTCGTTTGATAACTCGATGGCTACGATTCTGGATTTCAACCCGCGCGCGATGAAGCGTTGAATCGCGTCGCTTGCCACATCGGGACCTTCTTCGACGTTTACGCCGACAATCGTTGTGAAATCGTGGCGGGCAATGAAGTCAACAAAATCATCGAGCGGAAACCATGGATACTCGTTCGTGCGATGGTTTTCTTTTTTGACTGCGGCAGTAGCTTCAGGCCCGCGCGGGCTGTAGAGGCCGCCGAACAAGAAGCGCAGCGTCTTGACTCCGGCGCTGTGAAATGCAGCGGCCATCTCGTCGCCTTTTTGTTTGTCCTGCCAGCCTTCGATCAGAACGTGAGGCCAGTCGGCGAAGTTCATATCTGTTCCGAGCGCGGGCGCACGGTGACTGGTTGTGGGAGCCGCGCTCACTTTCATGCTGTGCGGTGTGAACAACAGCGCGAGACAAAGCGAAAGCGCGAGTAATGGTTTTCGTCGTTGAAGCATCATAATCATTTTGCTTGATTCTTTTGGATTCTACGACGGGCTTACGAGGTTGTACGAAGCAGCCGGGTTCAAATACGAAGGTTTTTTTTCTTCGTGCGTTATTGCACTTTCAGATTCACACTCAATTTCCAGTTCGTAATAGTAGCGGGAGCGCCATAGCTTGAAGGCGAGATGTTTCCGTCTTGCAAATCAACAAAGATTTCGTAAGAGCCTGGCGGCAGGTTTATTGGCGGCGAAAGTTCCTGATTGAGCACGCACACCGAGTTGCCGCCTCCTTCGGTTGAAAACATTATCTCATCCGTTTCGCTGCCGACTTGCCTGATGTGATACGTGACGCGAGTGCCGGGACAGATGCCAGCAGCCGCGAGCCAGATTCTTCCGCCCGACGGAACATAATCGAGTTTCTCTGGATAGGCCCACCAGGCATGGCAAAACTGTGAGCACTTGAATGACAAACTGTAGTAATGATGATAACCGGAACTGTAAACGCCGCGCATCCACGCCAATGATGCTTCGGGATACTTCTGGCGAAAGGCTGAAAATGCTTCTTCGGAAATCAAATCTGGATTCAGTCTCAGTTCCCTGTAGCTGACCACTCGGCCATCTTTATCCTTGAACGCCGCGCCGTAAGTCGGATCGTAAAGATGCCATCCTCCTTTGTAGAAAGCCTCGACGACAACGTGCGTGTTCGGCGGGTCAGCCGCGTCGCGCAGGTTGATTATCCTCGCCGGATAACCGATGGCAAGAATCGTCGCCATCGCTGTGCTAAGATGGCCGCAGTACTGCGAGCCGCGCTCGATGACCCGTAGCGGCGAGCCGAGTTCCCATTGAGTCTCAGCGTAATTTAGGTCGGATTTCAAATCAATGTACGGCATAACCGCAAAATTCAAACCAAGCGCGAATGTCGGCTTCGCTGATCGTTTCCAAGGCTTCCTTGATGGCTCGTATCAATGCCCGATAGCTTCTCGCTTTCGCTTTGCGCA
>DATLXU010000050.1:0-13894 GCA_035575515.1 Blastocatellia bacterium | reverse complement strand
CGACGCAAGCTGCATCGAATCGGCTTCGCGCATTCGACATAAGCCCGTCGGTCAAAGCGATGAAGTTGCAAGCGAGAACTGGCTGCCATCGGGTGATGTGATAATCGGAATCACTGCGGGCGCGTCAACTCCTGATCGTCTGGTCGGTGAAGTGATTGATCGAATCGTGAATTCTTGCGCCGTTGGTTCACTCTGGACTTTATAGCGTGTTGTGACGCGCTGTGATGCGCGCAAGTCTTCTTTCGCTGTTTGAGGCTTCAGGGCTTCGTCACCTCTTTGACCTTCAATAGTGGGCAAGGTTCAACTCTTCGATAAAGCTGTCGGGCGATAGCTTCTTCATCAGTTCATCCCTCTTTAGGATGTGCCCACTGTTTTATACGAGCAGGCAGCCGAGCGCCTTTGCGGCGAGCGGCACTGACTCGCCGTCGCGTAGCAGGACGCTCTACGGCGTCAAATCGAAATGGGCCGAACCCGTAGGACCGTTCTGTCCATGTCCTTATAACAATTGGTGAACCTCACAAGAAGTTTTGAAAACTTTTTCAGGACTTGGGAAAAGACCTACAAACTGCTCTGAGAGTATCGTCAACCGCTAGGTGAAAAGGCATTGAGGCTATCCGGTTCTCAAGCTCTGAAACAGTTCCAACTACATCTCAAGACTCCACGCCGGGCAACAAGCTGAGTGGCTCTCAGAGACTCGTTGCGGGGGCAACGGGCTAGAACCTAATGGCCAGAGCCGGAAAGTCTTTATTCACGCCACCCGCCATTTCAGCCTCGATTCGCGCATGTATAGCATGAAACCCGACTGCTGATGGAGGCGGTATGAAGACTAAAACCATGAAACACAAAGTGATTATATCGCTGATATTGATCGCACTGATGAGCGCGAACCCTTTGCGGGTCTGGCGTGTTCCTGCGCAGACGGCGACCGACGCGGGTCAACGCATACTTGCCGATGACACGCTGTTCAGTAGGGAATCTATCGGTATGCTAGACATGAACTCTTTCAGGGCGGACGCCGAGAAGGTCGGCTACGTATTGCCCGAAGCCTCGCGGCCTAGCATCGCCGCCATCAAGGCGAGATATGGAGACCCTGACCTGAGCCTAGTCGAAAAGGCCCCGAGGCTCGAAGCCAGCATCAACCCCGAAGACTACGCTCGCCTTACACAGCCGCCCCCTATCTCGTGGGTGGAGACGGAAGTATGCTACTACGGCGACGTCGGGTTCGGCATCAGCCATGACGGAGGTGGGGACTCCGTCCTGTTTGTGACCAATCGCGCCGAACACAGGCCCGATGCCAATTCGGGCGGTGAGGTCTATGCACAGTCAGAGCTTGCGCCCGCCGCCAATAACTACGACGGCAACTGGGACGAGGGTGCAAGCTCGTCGAGCCTATTCTTCACCGTTGTTGACAACGCCATTACCAACGCGACCATCACCAATCTGCGATTTACCTTCTGTAGTGACGGCGGGGTCATTACGACCAGCTACGCCCCGCCTGTCCAGATAACCGGCAACACGGTTGAGTTCACCGTCTCAGGCTTCACCGGCAGGAACGTCTGGTCAATCACGCAGACGGCGACCTTCAGCTCCGACACGTCCGTGTCAGGGAGCCAGAGCTACGTAGCGATAGGCAACTGCGGGTTCATCTTCGGCTTCACCAGCTTCAGCGCGACCAAGCAGCCCGATTACGTGCTGTTCACCCGCCCTAGCCTGCGCAACATCCTTTCGGGCGAGAGCACGAGCTACACTGTCGGCGTCAACGCGCTAGGCACTTTCAACCGCGCGGTTGACGTGGAGATGTTAGTTCCTCAGCAGGCGGGTGTGACCCTGAGCCTGTCGTCGAGCAGGATTCAGCCAGGCGGCACCGCGACCTTAGAGGTGACTACAGCGGCCAACGCCCCATCAGTATTGCTAGGGATAATCTTCCGCAGCTCGACGGGCCAAGCCACGCATAACACGATAGCGATACTTGACCTGCGCACCTTCGAGATCTCAATCAGCCCGGCGACTCAGACCATAGGCAAGGGACAGTCGGCCAGCTTCACGCTCACCACCCGAACGGCGCAGTTCCGTGAGCGCGTCAACCTCAGCTCGTCGGTGTCGCCTTCGAGCAGCAGCATCTCGGTCAACCTCGCGTCGTCGTCGCTGCTGCCGGGCGAGAGTACGAGCTTCACGGCGAGTTCAACCCCTGCGGCAGCGTCCAACACCTACTCGATCACGATAACGGCGCGGGCGGGTTCGATCAGTGAAGCTGCCACAGCGCGGCTTAGGGTATCTGATCCGGACTTCGAGTTTGCGGTCATAAGCCCGCAGCAGGTCGGGCCTGGGGGTAGCTCAAATGTTAGAGTAGACGTGTTGCCTATAGTTGGCTACAACCAGCCGGTCAACCTTTCGGTGAGCGTGAGCCCGGATAATGGGAACCTATCGGCAAGCATCTCGCCGAGCACTGTTTCGCCGGGCGGCAGCGCGACACTGACGCTGAGGGCTTCGCAGAACGCGCAGGTGAACTCTTCGTTCACGGTGACGGTGCGGGGCACGTCGGGTTCGCTCAATCATTCCACGAACTTCACGGCGAGAGTGAGCGGGCCTGACTTCACACTCGCCTTCGACCCGCCTTCCATTACCTCGGAGCGCGGGAGGACGGTCAAGAGCACGCTCAACATAAACCGAGTGGGCGGGTTCAACGGCAACGTGACTGTGACCGCGCCGGACACGGGTGACATTAAGGTGAAGGTGAAGCCGGGCGAGACCTCTACTACGGATTCAAGCATCAGCTTCAAGTTCAAGATCAAGGGCTCGGGTCCTACAGGGACGCAGCGGCTCGTCTTCACGGGCAAGGACGATTCGGGCCGACAACGCACCGCCACGCTCACGCTCGTGCTTCAGTAGCAAGCCATCTTTGCGTAGGCTGAGGGTTGGGAACAGATGTCTATTCCCAACCCTAAAAGCTTAATTTGAGAGGTTGCGCGGCTCGCGTGATGTAACAACTTCGGAATCGTCATCCTTAATCGCGGCTTCAAATCCCGACTCCGAAATGGCTCACCTCGTCCGGTGTTCAGTCGAGCCGGAAGCCCCAAAGCGTGCGATGGCGCGTGTAGAGTCGAACAGAGCCGTCGTGCCCGCCTGAGATTAACTTGCTGCCATCGGGCGAAAAAGCCACTGCGTATACCGGCGCGGTGTGAAGCCCTATGCGAGTGATGAGCCTTCGGCTGCCGACATCCCAAAGAGCAATCATCTTGTCGTCGCCTGCCGAGACTACTTGCTCTCCATCGGGAGAGAACGCGACAGACTTAACGCGAGCGGCGTGTTGCCCTATCACATATGTCGGGCGCAGAGGGTGAGTCGTCCATAGCTGAATGGCGCCGCCGTCTTCGCCCGTCACCATCTGTTTGAAATCCGGCGCGAGGCTTACGCTGATGAATTGTCGCGGGCTGAAGTCTGCTTGCTCTATCATCTCCCAAGTCGCCGTGTCCCATATGAACTCAAGCCCTTGAGCATGAGCCACAGCCAGCCGCGTGCCGTCGGCAGAGAAGGCAAGCCCATAAATTGAGCTCGGGTTAAACCCCCTGCCCCCTGTGAAGCCCGCCGCTTGCTTGCCCGTCGCCGTCTCATAGACTCCGTGCGATGTCGCCACAAGCGATCCATCGGGTGACAGCGCGATGCAGTAGCAGGATGTCATCTCGCCCGGATACGCGAACTGCAAACGCTCCCGCTGCTGATCGAGGTCCCAGATGATGACGATTCCTTCGATATCAACGGAAGCGAGCGTCTTGTCATCGCGCGCAAAGGCCAAACCCGTTACTCGTGTCGTGTGTCCGGCCAGAAGCATCTCTCTGCGCCCGCTTTCAGCGTTCCATATCATCACTGCATGATCTTCGCCTGCCGATGCGAATCGCTTCCCATCGTGCCCCCAAGCGACAGCGCGAACGGGGCCGTTGTGCTCGTTGAATCCGACGACGCGCCGCCGCTCAACCGTATCCCAAACGCGAATCGCGCCGTCGCCGTGCGTTGTCACAAGCCATCGCCCATCGGGTGAAAAGGTCGCGCTCCAGACAATCGAAGGATAATCTATGGTCGTTATCTTCTGTCGAGTAATCGCGTCCCACAGGATGATGTTCTCGGCTCCGGTAGCAACCAATCGCCCATCGGGTGAATATGCAACGGCTCGCCCGTTGTCTTCGTGAGCCTTCTCCCGGCTATACAAACGCTTTCGCTTGAGGTCGGCAAAGATCACCTCGCCTGCGCTTGTTATTCCGGCAAACTGATCCCCTTTGGGCGAGAGCGCGGCGTTGCTGGCCGCCCAGTCCGGATCAAATTGATTGCCCACGGGCTGCCCTGTCGCCGTGTCCCATGTATCGGCCAATGGATGTGTGTCAATGTGATAAATCATACGAGTGGTGCCGGGCATGAAGAGCAGCGAATGCACTTCATATGCTCCAATCGGAATCCGGGCAAATGGCTCCCAGCTCCCCACCCGCCAGAGCAACGTTTCGCGGTCTTCAAGGGCGTCTGCCATGTCGGCAGTAACGAGTACGCTGCCGTCGGGAGAAAAAGCGATGGCGGTCACTTTGCCCCTGTGCCCGACGAGCACGGCCTCCTTCCGTAGATTGAGCGCGTCCCAGATGATCACCGTCCGGTCATACCCGGCAGTCGCGAACCACTTTCCATCGGGAGAGAATGCCGCAGCCACTATCCAGTCCGTGTGATCGTTGAAGGTCGCGAGCCGCTCGCGCCGCGCGAAATCCCAGACGATAACCTGCTTGTCTTCGCCCACCGAAACAAGCAACCGGCCATCGGGCGAAAAGACCGCGCGGCGCACCGCTGCCGTGTGGCCGTCGCGTATGACCTGCTCATCCCATACCTCGCCGCGCGAAGCCATCGCTGCGATGGCAACAAACGCCACTACGGCCAGCAGCGCAAGCAGGCTGAAGCGGGCAATCCTTCGGCTCGCGCGGTTTTCCATGCTTCGCTTCAGCGATTCAAGCTCTGCAAGCATCTCGCCCGCCGAAGCGTATCGCTCATCGCGATTCTGCTTCAGCGATTTGCGAATGATTCGCTCAAGCTCTTTCGGCGCGTGATCGAGCTTGTGATGAGGAAGCGATATTTGCTTTTCGCGCGCGGCCAGCATCGCTTCCACACGAGTCGCTGCCTGAAAGACTCGCTCGCCCGTGACCATTTCATAGAGCACAGCGCCGAGCGAGAATATGTCTGTTCGCCCATCGAGCGGCTCGCCCCGCGCTTGCTCAGGCGACATATAGCTTGCCGTTCCCATCACCGCGCCGGGCATCGTGTTTGATGAGTCGAGCATGCCCGCAAGCGAGATGTGATTAGATGAATCACCATCGCCTTGCATCACACGCTCATCGGGTCGCTCAAGCTTTGCGATGCCGAAATCCAAGACCTTCACTAGTCCGTCTTCGCGAACCATGATGTTTTCAGGCTTGATGTCGCGATGAATTATCCACGCCGTATGCGCGGCCTTGAGCGCGCTTGCGACTTGAATGGCAATCTCAATCGCTTGCTTGATGTCGAGCCGGTGATTGCTCGAAGTAGACTCGTCCATCAATTGGCGCAGGGTCTTGCCTTCAATGAATTCGCTGACGATGAAGTGCGCTCCACCGGAATTTATAACCTCGAAGATGGTGATGATGTTCGGGTGATTGAGCTTTGACGCGGCGACGGCTTCTTGCTCGAATCGCCGCACGCGGCCCGCGTCCGCCGTGTAGTCTGCGGGCAGCATCTTCAGCGCGACAGTGCGAGAAAGATTTTCATCGCGCGCTCTGTAAACTTCTCCCATGCCGCCCGTGCCTATGAGCGATTCGATCTTGTAGTGGCTGATGCGCTGGCCCGCGAGCGAAGCGGAGGTCGTGTTGCCTGCGAGATGAGCGAAGGCCGGAGTCTCGATGAAGCTTGCGGCGCTTGCTTCTTTGTTGAGCAGCGTCTCGACTTCGCGGCGCAACGAAGCATCGCCCGCGCAGGCGGCATCGAGAAAAGCTGCGCGCTTGGCGGGCTCAAGGTCGAGCGCCTTCTGCAACAGCTCTTCAATCCGCTCCCACTGCGCATGATCCATCACGGTCTTCTCCTTCTCCGCTCATCTCGCGCAAAAGCCATAGCTTCGCCGTTCGCCACTCGCGCTTCACGATGTCTGTTGAAACATTGAGCGCGGCAGCCGTCTCTTCAATGCTCAAGCCGCCGAAAAATCTCAGCTCGACCACGCGGCATTTGCGCGGAGCGAATCTGGCAAGGCGGTCGAGCGCTTCATCCAAAGCCACTAGCTCCGCGTCTCGCTCTGATGAAAATACAGGGGCCTCTTCAAGCGAGACTCTTATCAATTGCCCGCCGCGCTTTTGAAAGCGCCGCTTGCGCGCTTCATCAACAAGCACGCGCCTCATGATCTGCGCGGCGATGGCGAAAAAGTGCTGGCGGTCATGCCAAGGGATGCGGCTCGCATCAACAAGGCGCAGGTATGCTTCATGCACAAGAGTGGTTGTTTGGATCGTATGGCCTGCGCGCTCGCCTCGCAGGCATCGCCGAGCAAGGCGGCGCAATTCGCCATAGACCATCGGCATCACTCTATCAAGAGCAGACTCATCGCCGTTTCTCCACTTTAAGAGCAGTTGAGTTACGTCTTCAGTTGGTTGTTGATTCATCGGGCCACCTCCGTGCTGCATATCGAGAGGTTGCTTGCCGGGCACGAAGCTGCGAGGCCATCTCTATTATCCGGCACTAAGGCTTGGAAGGTTTTTTTCTACGCCACCCGCCATTTCAGCCTCGATTCGCGCATATAGAACATGAAAGCCGCCGGCTGATGGCGGGGAGTTGAACTGTCAGACCGTTGAAGAGTTTAGCACTCCCGTCAGCGGCGCGCAACGGCAGAACCTAGCTTTGGCCCAACAAGGTCTGCCAAAGGAGCGACCCATGAGTTGCAAAGGGCGCGGAGTGATCTGTTTGGCTCTTCTCATTTTCCTTCCTGTCTTTGTGGCCGGACGGAACCCTGAATATCTTCTGCACATCAAGGGCGTTCTTGTGAATCGCGAGGGAGCCCCGTTGAAAGAGAAGACAGTTATCTTCTATCCCCTTGACGCGAAGGGCATGGCAATCGGTATCAACACTCTCAACAAGGACGGACAAGTAGACTTGTGGAATGCCAAAGCGAAGACTGATGCTGAAGGAGCGTTTACCTTGAACGTGCCGAAGGTCTCGATGATCGGAAAAGAAGCCATTACTGAGGGCGCGCTCAGCCTTGACGAGTTCCCGGGCGGGGTTGTGACCGCAGTCATCTTAAACATTCAGTACGCAGACCCGAACCTGAAACCCGAGTACGGCTTTGTACGAAAAGAGAGGCTTTCGCTCTTGAGCAAAGATAGAGAAGTGATAAAGGTCAGGATGGATAACAAAGCGGGCGTGATTGATATTGGCAGAATCGCAATCGAGTGAGCTATTGCATTGAATCGAACTGGCGAGATGGTCAGTGTTAGGAGGATCGAATGATGCGCATAAACTTTTGGATAATACTTTTTGTCACTTCAGCATCGCTGATTGTCGGGGTGCAGGGTAATGGCCTGCAAGCGTCGCAAGGCGCAGAGCCTGCCGCGACGAAACGCCAGCTTGATGCGCTGCTGTCGTTCATGGTGAAAAAGACCGAAGGTCAGGCGAGCAAGCTTTGGGGCCGCAATAAGGTAGAGCGCATAGAGGTCAGAAAGTACAGCGCGTTTGGCAAAGCCACGGTCATCGGCGTGGCCTACGAGGTCAAGGTAGGCGACACGACATACCAGGTCTCGACCTCACCATCAGCCCCGGAGGTCTCGTTCTGGATCAAGAGCAAGAAAGCGCCGAGCGCGAGCTTTGGCGACAATGACCGTGATGGGCTAGTGGACTGGGGCGAATTCAACAAGCTCAAGACTCCCGCCGAGAAGCGCAAGCTGTCTCCTCAGGAAGGCGCAGAGCACCGCGACTTCTGGCAGGGTCAGTACCAAGCGGCTCTTGATGAGCTTTGCAGATTCCTTGAGGTCACGGTCGAATGAGAACGCGAGCAGCCGACTGTAGCACGGACCCGCGCGGCGGCGAATCAAGCAAAGCCGGTCAAGGAGGAAAATGATGAGCACCCGAATATATATCAAATGTCCTAGCGCACGAACGTTCGCATCGGTTCTGGTCTTAGTAAGCCTAGCGGGTACGGCCCTTTCAGCCACGATCAAAACTAAAGATGGCAAAATCATCACTGGGCAGATCAGAGGCATGATCGTGCAAAAAGGTGAGGCCAAGTTAGAGAAGTCAGACGAAGGGATAATCCATATCGTCAATTATCATATGTCCAACGGCGAAGACATAGTTTCAATTGACGACGAGGGTGTGCATCGCTCACATATCTGGCTAATCACTGTCAGCGCAACCGGTGGCCTGCCCGATGATCTTGAAGTCTTCAAGCCGGGCGAAAAGACTGGACTAGGAGCAAATCGAGTGTCGGCTACGGGGCTGAAATATAATGTCTTTGTGTTTGATACCAGCCCTAGAATTCCTAGCAAACTGAAGTTGCTAGGCGAGTTCCGCAACGAAAGTGGTAAAGATGTGGTAATCCCTGCCTTGTGTGTAACGACTAAAGACGGGGTAGTCGAAATTCCTATATTGGACATTGTTGCATTTAAGTCAGAACCTAAGAACACCGAAAACAAGAAGGACCAATAAGAAGCAGAGGAAATTCTGGAACGAAACCCTTGCTTGAAAGTCGGCCTAACAATCGCGTGGACTGGAGCGCGCGAAGCGAGTGTCTCATCGTTCCTTCAGCGCCGTTCGCGCGCCCGGTCACGCGAGGCGTTATGTCGCTTCGATTATACTTAGGCAAGCATTAGCTTGAAAGAGTCTCCGCGACAGATATCCATTATCCATTGAGAAAAAGAGAACGTTGATGTATATAATGCGCGGCATTCAACACCAAGGAAAACCAAAAATATTGCGGAGGAATTAAACGATGTTCAAGAAGATCGCACTTACCCTTATCGTCCTGTTTGTATTTGTCGCTACGCCGGCGTTTGCCGGGGACAAATGTAAAAAAGGAAACTTCGTCGGCTCATACACGAGTGCCCAACTGAATCGGGACATTTTCGGAGACGGATCTGTCCTTCACAGCTATGTCTTACAACTTACGCTGCACAGCGACGGCACAGCGAGCCTGTTTTTTACAGGCTTTCCGGATTACACCATGACGGTTGGAACCGGCACCGCTAACATCGGAAGCTGGACGTGCCGCTCCGATGACAACTTGGTCGTCAACCTGATCCACGGATTCTATCTGCCGACCACCGTTAACGGCCTGAACGACATCGCCCTTTGGCGAACTTTCAGGGACACCTATCTCTTTACGATCACTGACGACAACACCCTGACGCGGACCGCGTTTAGGCGAAGGCGCTATACGCCCACGGAGGACCCGACCGATCCCACTGCTGGCACACTGCTGCCACTGAACACGACGGCGGTCGTCTTTAAACGATTGAACGCCTCCGACGCGGATCTGCTTGCTCCCTGAGCCAGAACCAAACCACCTGCGTTTCCTCGCGCAACCTACTGCACTTCCACGATGCGCCATTTATTGTCAGTCGTGGTGGGAGTGGTCTTGTGCTTCTCGATCCAGTCGATGATCAGTTCGCATCAAATCGGTGTTTCAACCGAACGGCTAGCACACGTTGCCGTTGACACCGACGCGACATAACAACTCATTCAACCGGAGCGCGAATAGCGCGGCTTTTATCGCTAGACTTGCTTTATAATCACTGGTCATCGCGCCCGGTTAATTTGGGCGCTAGATGCCTTCCGGTTACATTGTCTACGATGTAAAATGCAGTGGTGGTCAAATGGAGCAGCTTTACACCTTCAGACTTTGAGTATGACTTCGAGTATGACAAACTCGCGGCACATCACATTTCATTTGATGAGGCTGTCGAATGCTTCTTTTCAGACTTCCAAGTTCGTAGAAACAAGAAGTTCAAAGACCGTTTTCAACTTATTGGAAGTACTCTCGGCGGACGCAGGCTCAAGATTATCTTCCAACTCAAACCCGGCGATGTTGTCCGAATAATCACAGGATGGCCGTTATGAAATCAACAAGGAAGCAAGCACGAAAACAACTCACAGAAGAAGAAATTGATAAGCTCGTGGAATCACAAGCTGAAGATGATTCAGCTTGGGAGAAGCCGATTCAAGTCCGCAGAGCAAGCCTGGCATCATTATCAATACCAGCCGAGTTGGCAGCTCGCGCCGAGTTTCTGGCGAAGTTACATAGAGAGAGGAATGTTGAAGAGTGGCTGAGAAAGGTGATAAAGGAGCGGGTTGAATTAGAAGAAGTAGCATTTAATGAAGCTAAAAGAGAGATGTCGCTGAGAAACGGCATCTAACAATCGCGTCAACCGGAGCGCGCGAAGCGACTTTCACATGGTTTCTTCCAGTATGGCTCGCGCGCCCGGTTACGCGGGCCGTTGGGCAATTCCTGCGTCGGGTATAACGCAGATAAACAAGGACGGATTCACCCTCAGCCAGGGGACCGTCATAGCCGCAGGTTCTGGCAAAGGTACTCCTAACCAGATTGCAGAGATACTCGTCACTCAAAGAAGGTCCGGCGGCCCATATTTCACGACGGTGCAAAACGAGGGGAAGGAAGACGAAGCGACCGTTTCAGGGCAGGTGGGAGAAACGAAGAAAGCCACCACCGTTGAAGTAAAGGAGTTTATATTATCGAAGTAGTATGGCCTGAACCGCGTCTAACGTTGGCCTGGACCTAAGCGCGGCAAGCAAGTCTCCTAACATTGCACAAGTACCATATGCCGCGCCCGATCACCCCAACGTTAGGCGTCTTTATACAGTTCGAAGTAATGTTGTGGGAAAAACTAAAACTGAAATGAGTAGGACCATGAAGCCAAAAGTATTCGCTATCGCGCCATTAGCTATCTTGACAGTTCTCCTGACAGTTTCACCTTTGAGTGCGCAGGAGAAGGTGGCAGAAAAATCCGAGACGGCAGTTGCAACCCCGAAAGCCATTTCCGCTCGCAGAGTTGAAAAAATCGAAATGACTAGAAGAGACACCTGGATCCCGAAGGATCCAGAAAAGAAAACGGGGCTTCTAGTAGTTATCCAGCTAGGTCCGGGAGCATTTGCCACAGAGGAGTTCGCCTTAACGTATAAGATTGGCGAGGAGATGGTGAGGGGGAGGAGAGTTGACGTGATGGAAAAAGTGGTTTGTCGTGGGTATAGTGTGGGCGGTGGCTGGGCGATTACGGACGAAGAGGGCAAAGGTTTTAAGTTGTTCACAGGAAATCCCACAACGGACCTAGATTTTCTGTTCGAGGTTCCCAAGACCGTATCGGAAGTAACACTGCTCTACAAAGGTAGCCCCACGGGCAAACCCGTGTCGGTTAAGCCCGAATAGAATCAATATGGGAAAGTCTAAGCTCGACTTTATCCAAATTGATCTTTGAAAAAGCAACGGCAGACAATGTAAGCTTTTGACTTTTCCGCCAAGAAAGGTCTTTTATGCTCACACTGCCTGCCGAACTGATGAATCTCATTGTAGCTTTTGCGCCCTTGTTCTCCAAACAGGTCTTTGAGCACGTCAAGCTCTTGTTGGTTGGAGCTATACTTACCACAGGCAAGCCGTAACAGTACGCTTGCCTGCGCGTGATGGGCAGAAGCAAAGAGAATGACTCCCAGACATACCATCGCGTCTTGAATCGAGCCCGATGGTCTGCCTTGACTGCCTCTCGCCTTCTGCTCGGCTTGCTGATTTCGGTATTTGCTCCGACAGGGCCGCTCGTCTTTAGCCTCGACGATACTATCGAGCGACGGCGCGGTGACAAGATAGCTGCTAAAGGCATCTACCGCGATCCGGTTCGCTCGTCTCATTCCCATTTCGTCAAAGCCAGTGGATTGTGTTGGCTCTGCTGCATGCTGCTTGCGGAGGTCAGTTGGGCTGGTCGAATCTGGGCGCTGCCTTTCCTTACAGTGCTGTGTCCGAGTGAGCGTTTCTACAAACAGCGAGGCCGCAAGCATCAGACTATGATCGAGAGGGCTTGGCAGATCATTCAACTGGTGGTGCGCTGGCTTCCCAACCGCACAGTCGTTTTTGTAGCAGATAGCAGCTTTGCCGTCATCAGCTTGCTCAAGCAAGTAAGCTCGCTTGAAGGCGCAAGTCTCATCACACGACTGAGGTTGGATGCTGCGCTTTATGACGAGGCACCCGAACGTAAGCCCGGACAAAAGGGACGCCCGCGCCTGAAAGGGGCGCGCCGACCAACGCTTAAAGGAGTGCTCAATGATCGCAGAGGGAAGTGGACTACTCTTGAGATTACGAACTGGTATGGTGAAGGTAGTCGTGAAGTAGAAGTCTGCACAGATAAAGCTGTCTGGTATCACACTGGGTTGGCGCCGGTCTTGATACGCTGGGTGCTGATTCGTGATCCCTTGGGCAAGTTCGACCCTCAGGCGTTGCTCTCTACCAACATTGATCACACGCCTGAAGAAATAGTCTGCTGGTTTGTCCGAAGATGGCGGATGGAAGTAACCTTTGAAGAATCGCGGGCACATTTGGGAGTAGAGACCCAGCGGCAGTGGAACTGGTTGGCTATCGGGCGCAGCACGCCTGCATTGATGGGATTGTACTCGATAGTCACATTGACAACTGGGGCGTTGATGAAGGGTGAAGCCAAAGTGGTTCGCACTGCTGCGTGGTACGCCAAAACTGAGCCGACGTTTTCTGATGCAATAGCAATGGTTCGCAGGCAATTGTGGAGTCATTGTTATTTTTCAACGTCGGAGGAAAAGGCCGACGTGATAAAAATCCCGCGCTCATTATTCGAGCGCCTAACTGACGCGGTTTGTTACGCCGCGTGATGGATAAAGTCAAGCTAAGAGCGTGTTTTGAAATTAGCTTGAAGCCGCTGGTTTCAAGCGTTTGAGCATCAAGTGGATCATTGCCAGGTAGACATACGCTTCACTTGTCTCCGTTAGCGCTTCGTAGTCTTTGCTCAAGCGCCGACAGCGACTGATCCAAGCTAACGTTCTTTCGACTACCCAACGACGCGGCAAGACTTCAAATCCCACCGCGTCATCGCGCCGTCGGACAATCTCCAGCACGCTGCGCAATTGCTCTTTGACCCAACCGATCAACTGGCCGCCGTAGGCCCAGATCAACTTCAAGCGTGCGCGCGCGCCCTTTGATTTTCTCAAGCACCAGTTTGGCACCGTCCCGATCCTGAATGCCGACGCTATGGACGACGACCAACAGCAAGAGGCCAATCGTATCGACTAAAATGTGGCGCTTGCGCCCCTTGATCAGCTTGCCGCCATCATAGCCGCGCTCGCCTCCAGCCTCGGTCGTTTTAACCGTCTGCGAATCAATGATGGCGGCGCGCAGGCCTTCGTTTGCAGCCTGCCTGTTGGCGGACCCGCTCACGTAAGCGCTGGTTGATTTGTTCGAGCAAGCCGCTTTTTTGGAAGCGACGGAAATAGCCGTAGACGGTTTGCCAGGCCGGGAAATCATGCGGCAGATCGCGCCACTGGCAGCCCGTATGTAGCAAGTAAAGAAGGGCATTGAGAACTTCTCGCAAATCGACTTTGCGCTTTCGCCCGCGTGAAGCAGGGGGTGGTAACATAGGGTTAAGCAGTTCCCACTGCTCATTGGTGAGATCAGTCCGATAGGTTTTTCTGTTCATGGCAATGACAGTTTACCTGTCGCAACTGGTCTCACCCTGTTTCAAAACAGGCTCTTAAAGGCGAGATTCGACCGTCACTCATCGCTGATTATCACAGCAATCTCGTTGACAGGATCAAGAGCGAAGGCAACCGGCTCACGGTCGGGCGGCTTACTTTTCGACTCGCAGAAGAATTCGGCTTTTGTTACGGCGTT
>DATLXU010000049.1:0-16775 GCA_035575515.1 Blastocatellia bacterium | reverse complement strand
CCATCTCCACCGACTTGCTTTATCTAGCCTTCAACCTGATCAAGGAGGTCTTCTATCACTTCACAATCAGCAATGTCGCTGGTCGAGGCTACTGCCGTTTACGGATGCGGTATTGGCGTTTGGTAGTTTTCTTTTTCACACAATGAGATTACCAGTCGTGCCGCATTCTTCGCTATTTATGCAACAACGCCCGAAGAAACACCAAAAATTATCCTTCGTGTCTCTCCGTGTACTTCGTGGATCAGTACCTTGCGAGGTTCAGGATAGCCGAAACGATGTCGTCCGGTTGCGGCAGTATCTCATCTTCAAGATCAGGATTGTAGGCGACGAACGTGTCGAGCGCCGCGACACGGCGAACCGGCCCATCCAAAGATTCAAATAACTCATCCGCTATGCGCGCGGCTATCTCTGCGCCGTAGCCCCACGATTCAGCGTCTTCGTGAACGACTATCACCTTGTTCGTCTTTTGGACCGAGCGCGCGATTGCTTCCATATCGAATGGGTTGAGCGAGCGCAGGTCAACGACTTCGACGCTCAAGCCGTGCTCTTCTTCGACTCGCTTTGCTGCGACAAGCGAGCGAAACACAGTCGCGCCGTAAGTGATAATAGAAATGTCAGAGCCTTCGCGCACTACCTTTGCTTTGCCGAACGGAATCATGAAATCCGCGCCCGGATAGGCGCTCTTGTTGTGCGTCTGACGATAAAGGTGCTTGTGCTCAAGAAACATCACAGGGTCGTCGCACCTTATCGCCGTGCGAAGCAGCCCGTTTGCGTCCAATGCGCTTGACGGCATCACGACGCGCATTCCCGGCGTGTGCGTGAACAGAACTTCGCTGCACTGGCTGTGGTAGATCGAGCCGCCTTTGAGGTAGCCGCCAATCGCCACGCGAATCACCATAGGGTTCTTGAAGGAATTATTCGAGCGCCAGCGCATCAACGGGACTTCGTTTCGCAATTGCTGCATCGCGGGCCAGATGTAATCGAAGAATTGAATTTCAGGAATGGGCTTGAGTCCTCGTGTCGCCATGCCGACCGCGCGCCCGATTATATTTGCTTCGGCCAACGGAGTATTGAAAACTCGCGCGCTGCCAAATCTTCGTTGCAGGTTGTAAGTCACTTTGAAGACGCCGCCTTTGCCCTTGACCTGCTCCATGTACTGCTCGCGGCTGCAATCAGCCACGTCCTCGCCGAAGACGACAATGCGCTCATCGCGCGCCATCTCGTCGTGAAGACATGCGTTGATTAGATCGAGCATCGTCTTTTGATCGCCGTCAAACGGGGCCGAGCTTTCAGTGTCAAACTCTTTCGACGTGGGATCAACGTCGGGCGAATAGATGTAAAGCGTCGCGGTCTCTTTCGCGGGCCAAGGGGCTGCGACCGCTTCATCGGCTGCGCGGTTCACCTCTTCGTCAATCTCTTCGACGAGTCGTTTAAGCTCATCTTCCGTAGCAAGCCCTTCATCAATCAGATAAGTCGCAAACGTGCGAGTCGGGTCGCGCTGCTCTTCGGCCTGCCGCTCCTCGACGGGCCGGTAGAGCTTTTCGTCATCCGAAAGCGAATGTGAATAAGGGCGAATCACATGCGCGTGAACGAGCGCAGGGCCGCGCCGCAAGCGGCAATGCTCAACTGCGCGCTGCAAGGTTTCATAGCTTGCAATCACGTCTGTCCCGTCGACTTCTTCAATGAATAGATCGGGAAATCCACTGACGAGTTTTGATATGCTGCCGCCCGCAGTCTGCACTTCAATCGGAACCGAGATGGCGTAGCCGTTGTCTTCGATCAAATACAACACCGGCAGTTTCAGATTGCAGGCCGTATTGAGTGATTCAAAAAATTCGCCTTCACTGGTCGTGCCGTCGCCCGCAGAAACATAAACGATTGAATCGGGCCTGTAGCCTTCGATGAGCTTCGCGGGATCGCCGATTCTTTCAGCGCGAAGCGCGGCTTCGGCGCACCCTACGGCTTGAAGAAACTGCGTGCCCGTAGGCGACGACTGCGAGACGATGTTTAAGCGTTTGTGTCCCCAGTGACAGGGCATCTGCCGCCCGCCCGACGCCGGGTCATCTGCCGCGCCCGTTCCTTGCATCAAGATTTCAGTCGGCGTCATTCCGAGCGCGAGACAAAGCGCGCGATCGCGATAATATGGATAAAACCAATCGTAACTCGAACGCAGCAGAAGGCCCGCCGCGACCAGCACGGCTTCGTGGCCTGCGCCTGAGATTTGAAAGAAGATTTTGTTTTGCGCCTTGAGCTGAATCTCTTTGTCGTCGAGCCGTCGCGACATATACATCAAACGATAAATGCGAATCATCGTGTCGCGGTCAAGCCCCGCGTGTTTTTCAGACTGCACCTGAACGGCCATGCGTTCCTCCAGATCAATTCATTGAGGCTGCCGATGCGGGCCGGTACTCGACGATCTGACCGGCAATTGCAGAAGCGGCAACCGTGAGCGGCGACGCCAGATACATCTGGCCCGGCCCGCTGCGGCCCGGAAAATTTCTGTTCTGCGCGCTGATTACAACCTGCTCTTTGAGCGTGCTTACGCCCGGCCCTGCGTTTATGCACGCGCCGCAACTCGGCTCGATGACGTGTGCGCCGACTCTGTTGAAGATGTCGAGATAGCCTTGCTGCTGGCAGTACTCGCGAACTTCCTGCGAGCCAAATTGAATGAAGCATTGAACGTCCGGGTGAACACGCTGGCCGCGAGCAATCGCTTCGCGAAAGACGCGCGCGTACATGTCCATGTCTTCTTTCTTGCCAGCGGTGCAAGAGCCGCCATAAGCAATGTCAATCTTGACCGGCTCTGCTAGTTCATCAACGAACATCCCGTTGCCGGGATCGCCCGGCCGCGCAATCATCGGACGCAAGCGGTTCGCGTCAATCTCTATCGTCAGCGCGTATTCGGCATCCGCGTCGCTCTGCATCCCTTCGCAAAGCCTTTCAGCTTCTTCGCGAGACAAGCCGCGCTCGACTAAAAACTCAACGGTCTTTTCGTCTGCCGCGACGATGCCTGTGAATCCGCCAACCTCTGCGGCCATGTTTGTCATCGTCGCGCGCTCGTCAATGCTGAGGTCTCGAACCGCATCGCCAGTGTATTCGATTATGCGGCCAATCACGTCGCCGTTTCTTACAAAGTCCGTGCGAAGAATTTCGAGCATGAAATCTTTAGCCGTGACGTTATCGGGCCGCTTGCCCGTGACTCGCACGCGAACCTGTTCGGGCACGCGCACGCGAACGTCTCTGGTTATCCACGAATTGAAAACGTCTGTGGTTCCTACGCCGAACGCGACTGCGCCGATTGCGCCCGCGTGCGGCGTGTGCGAATCACTCCCAATGATTATCTGGCCGGGCAGCGCGTAATCCTGAAGTATCAGGCTGTGACAGATTGCTTCCGAGCCTTTGCGGTCGCGCAGCGCGCCGTGAAGGCGGATGCCCTGCTTTTCAGCAAACGCTGCCTGCTTGCGTATAAGCTCGTGCGCCAGATCGAGCAAGCCCATCGCTTTTCTTTCGGGCGGCATCACATCATCAAGGAAAGTCAGATGATCCTGAAAGAAGTAGATTGATGATGGATCGTTCACAGGCTCATCGCCGACGAGCTGCTCATAAAAAATCGCCGCCATCGGCGTGACGTATTCGTGGCTGAATCGAATGTCTGTGCGCACGAATCCCGCATCGCCCGGACGAACGGCTTCAACGCCGACTTGATTCTGTGAAAGATCGGTGACGAAGTGGCGCGCGAATATTTTTTCCGCAAGCGTCATCGGGCGCTTTGCAGTCGTGATGGGCGGGATTGTGACTTTGCCTTGAAGCCGCGCGACGTTGAACGGAAACAGCCCGCCGTACTCGATTATCTGCCGCGTGATTTCATCCTCGCCGCGCGTGAACTCTTCAAGTGGAATCTCTTCGCCAGCAGCGATGCGCTTCAGAATGTCGAAGTTTGTCGAAGTCAGCAGGCCGAGATTCTGGCAGTTCTGCTTGTAGATGCGCTCGATGTTTTCAGCTACGACTAAGCGAATGCCCGCAGAGATTTCGGCGTAAGGCGACTGCTCGCGGCTTGAGCCTTTGCCTCGCCGCTTGCCTGATACTGAAACAACGAAGCCGCCATTTTTTACATCGTTTCGTTTTATCGGAAACTCATCGCCGCACTTGAGTCCGATGTAGACGAACTCGCCGAGTTTCTCATCGAAGTGATAGCAGATGTAGGCGGGCGTGATTTCGTCGGTCGAGATGTCGTTGCGCAGCGGCGGGATGTTTTCAACATCGAGGTCTTTGCCGTCGAGTTGAGCGCGCACTGTCGCAGCGTCTTCTGCGAGAAAAAGTATCCGGCCTTTGAGTTGAACTTTGGAGGGGCGCTTGACGATTTTGCGCCGGAGCAGGCTCTCAATCATTCAATATACCTCTGTAAGACAATGAAGACTTGCAAACGGCGATGAGCCGGTGCAAAACTCATCCAAGCCGTGAAGTATATTTTAACCTTTGCGAACCAGTTTTGACAAAAGCCGCCCGCGGCTGTAATCAATTAACGGGGTCTATCAATCATATTCGTCACGCCCGCTTCAGATGAGGATGCCATCAACCTCGCGGGCTGTCTGGGCTGGATTTGAAAATCGCGCTTGTATGTTAGACTTGACCATATCGCAGACGGTGAGATTATGGCGACCGCGACGACCAGAACATGGGCGGCAACGCGAGAGTTACTCAAAGACTCGGGCGCCCGGCGCGCGTCCTTCGAGAAGGCGGGTCGCAGGCTGCGCGCGGCGAAGGGCGGGCGCAGCGCGATGTCGGGAAGCGTGTCCGAGATTAAGCTGACTCTACAAGCCGATGAGAATCACGTTTGAAATTAGATGTGCGGGCGCGGGATTGACTCCGCGCCCGCAGTTGCGTTTACGGAAAGCGTTTCTTCGGGAAGGGAATCTTCACTCCGCCGGGAAGGTCCACACTCTTGTCGTTAATCAGGTTGCGCAACTCCGACGGCAGGTAGCTCTGCATTCGAAAGGCAACGCCGCTGCTGGTTAAAATCTTCAACGCGGCCTTTAACGTCGGGTCATACTCGCGCGCTTCCGTCTCATGGCCTTTGCCCGCGGCGGCAATGGCTTTGCCGTCTTCGCCGCCTACCTCCTGGCCCTTCTCGACATACAACGCCGACAGCGCAAGGTGATTGCCTGCCATCTCACCCGAATTATTAGTCTCGCCCCTGTAGCCCGTCGCCGTGTTGTACTCTTTAATCGCTTCGTCGGTGTTGCCCATCGCGTGGTTGCAATAGGCAAGCTCGCGGTGAGCTTCGTAGTAATCCGGCCTCAGCTCAATCGCTTTCTTCAACTGCGGGACGGCCTGCTCGTACTGCTTCATCAAACGATAGGTCCAGCCCACGCCGAAATAACCTTCGGCGTCTTCGGGCGCAATCGTTGAAGCCTTTACGAAAGAGTTCAATGCCTTTTGATAACTCTTATCGTCAAGCCCATAAGCGTATCCGAGCGCGAGCTGCGCAACCTCAGAGTCGGGCGCTTTCTGCGCGGCAAGCTCTGCCGCCTTCACAGCTTCCTTGCGCGCGTCTTTCCACTTCACGGCTTTGTCGGGTCGCGGATTCATTGACTGGTCCTGTGTCTCTTCGATTCCGGCCCAAAGGCTCAACGCGCGCGCGCGGCGAGCAATCAACGTCGCGTTATCAGGAAACTTCTCGCTCGCAGTCCCTAGCAGATCAATCGCGTCGCGATAGCGGCCCGTCGCAAGATAAGCTCCGGCCAGTCGCTCGTAAGCCGCCATCAGGCTGGCGTCCTGTTTTATCGCCTGCTCGTAAGAGGCGATGGCCTGCGGCCACAGCTTCTGCGATTCAAACTGCACGCCTTTGTCATAGCTCGCATTCGACGCCGCTGGCTTGAGCGTGAGCGTGAACTCCTGATTGTATCCGGCGACGATTGTTACTTTCGCTTCAGTCGGTTGAAAGCCTGAAAGCTCGGCTTTGATGGTGTAGGTGCCCGGCGCAAGCTCTTTTTCAATCGGCGCGGTGCCAAGCTGCTGGCCGTTAAGACTGACGCTGGCGTCCTTCGGCGAAGTGAAAAGCGAAAGTGTCCCGACGGTAGGCGGCGAGGGCGGTTTGGGCGAGGCTTCTGCCATGCGCACGACGACCATCGGTCCGCGAACTTCGACAGCCGTCATCGTAGGCGTTTGCTCGACGGGGAACTTCGCGCGCTGCTGAAACTCTTCGCTCCACCCTCGCACGTTCTCGCGCAGGTAACTGGCAAGCTGCCCCGCTTCGACCCGGCCATCGGGATTGGCCGCGATATCTTTTATGCCTTTCAAAATGAAATAGGTGAAAACGCCGTGCTCTAGCTTCGGGTCTTCATAAGCGCGCTCGCCGACCTGACAGGCATAAAATACAATCGCGGTCGGCGGCGTCGCTTGCGCCTGCTCCTCCTTGCGAACTATCGTCAGGCCGCGAGCCATCACGTCAGTCATCGTATTGCCTTTAATGCCACGACCGGGAAACGGGTCTTCGCGGCAGGCGTCCATGAAGATCGTAAACTGTGACGCTTTGAGCGTGCCGAGCCGCGCCGCCAGGTCTGCGAGGTCAATCGCTGTGCTCTCAAGCGATTCCTTCGTCGCAGCGTTGACATCAACCGGCAGGAAGAAACTCTTGGCCTGAGCGCCAAGCCCGCGCGTTATGCCATGACCTGCTAAAAATACAATCACCTGATGGCCAGCCTCTACGCGCGGCGCGAGGTACTGATCAATGGCGGCGAAGATGTTTTGCTTTGTCGCCTTCGCATCGCCCGCGCCGTCATCCGTGAGCAGTTTCACGTGGTCTTCAGGAAAACCCGCCGCGCTGACGAGCAGGTCTTTGATTGCGCGAGCGTCGCTGCGCGGAAATTGCAGGCTTTGAATCTGGCCGGGATACTGGCTTATGCCGATGAGCAACGCCCATTGATCTGCGGCGACGCGCTTCGGCTGCGCAGGTGCGGCGGCGGGTTTGGCCGCCTCAGCGGGCGCGGTAGTCTTATCGGGTTGCCTAGTTGAAGTCGCGGGCTTTTGTCCGGTCCTCTGCTTGCCCTGCGGTTTTTGCGATGCGCCCGCCGATACAAACGGCGCGCATAAAGATAATGTCAAAAGCGATACGAGAATTTTATGACGCATACTTCCCCCTTTGTTGAACGAGCCAGTGCGCTCGCCATTTTATCAGCGTGAAGGTAAATAGTCAGCAGTCGCAGCTTCGATTTTTTGAGTTGACGCTTAGAGACAATAAACGATTTGCTGCTTGCCACAACCTTACTGCTCATCGCTTCGGGCAGTATCGCACACCCGCGGTTGATGAATCAACTCTGGCATAGATCGGGGGTCAGGGACCAAGTCAGGAATTGGCAGATTGATCGTTGTCTTGAAACAGGCTTCCAGAGCCATTTTCAAGGTGTTGTTCCGGCCTGACCCCCGACCCCTGCCCCCTGCCTCACGCCCAGTCCATCTTCGGATGCATCGTGTGCCACGGGGTCGCGCGCTCAAATGCTAAAGCTACTCTTAAAGGCGCGGCCTCGTCGTACAATCCGCCGGTGAACATGATCGAGCGCGGCAGGTTATCAATGAACCCGCACGGCACGCACACTGCCGGATGACCTGTCAGGTTCGTGATGAGCAGGCTTGCGCTGCCGGGCGCGGGCGAAACGAAAACATCCCAGTTCGACATGAAGCGATCCATCTCGCGCATCAAGAGCGTGCGAGCGCGTTGCGCGCGGAGGTACTCGACCGCGGTGATGAAGCGAGATGTGCGGAACGTGTTCGGCCAATCGTTCGGCGACTGACCTGAGAGTTGATTGACTCGGCCATCGCGCGTGATGTCGTCGAAAGCCGTTGCCGCTTCCGCCGATAAGATGAATCGCAGATTTTGAGCAGGGAATTGCGGCAGCTCTATAGGCTGAAGATTCG
Organism: Blastocatellia bacterium; assembly: GCA_035575515.1. Classification (GTDB taxonomy): domain Bacteria; phylum Acidobacteriota; class Blastocatellia; order UBA7656; family UBA7656; genus DATLXU01. Next base: position 8,861 of record DATLXU010000049.1, on the reverse strand, counting down.
CGCCTGTAGCGCGAAGCGCGTCGAGCGCTTCTTTGTACATGGCTTTTACTTTATCGTCGCCCTGCTCGAATTCTGCCTTCAAATATCCGATTCGCATCTTTGCGAGAGGCGCGTCGGCGTTCCAGTTGAAAGCCGCGTCGCCTACAGTGATGTCGCGCTCGTCCGGTCCGTATGTGGCCGCAAGTATCGCCGCGCAATCTTCGACTCCGCGAGCGATGGGGCCGATCTTGTCCATCGTCCAACTGAGTCCCATCGCGCCGTAGCGGCTGATGCGCCCGTAGGTCGGACGCAGGCCGACCACGCCGCAACGAGATGAAGGAGAAACAATCGAGCCGAGCGTTTCTGTGCCCATCGCAAATCCGACAAGCCCGGCTGACGTTGCGGCGGCTGAGCCAGCGGACGAGCCGCTTGAACCTAAGCGGTCTTCATCTGGCTGCCACGGGTTTCGAGTCACGCCGCCGAACCACCGCGGCCCTTGAGCGAGCGCGCCCATTGAAAGTTTTGCTACTAAGACTGCGCCCGCATCGCGCAATCGCTCAACTACGGTCGCGTCGTAATCAATCACCTGATCGCGGAACGGCTCGGCCCCCCACGTCGTCTTTATGCCTTTGGTGGCAAACAGGTCTTTCGCGCCCCAAGGGATTCCGTGTAGCGGCCCGCGATACTTGCCCTGCCTTATCTCGCGCTCGGCCTGCTCGGCCTGTTTCATCGCGAGGTCTTCCGTCAGCGTGACGACGCAATGGAGCTTAGGCCCGAATCGCTTGAGCCGCGCGATGTACATCTTTGTCAATTCAACGGGAGAGATGCGGCGCGTGCGAACAAGCTCGGCGAGTTGCAACGTAGTGAAGAAGGCGACTTCCTCAATCGAGTTGAACTTAGGAATTTCTGGTTTGCTGAATTTTGATTTCGCGCGCACGGTGTTGAAATGTTTTCCGGGCAGCGCGGGATGAAACGCGACAGCAGGCTCGGTATCGAGCGGCACGTCAATTTTGCGCAGAGCCTCATAGCTTGCGAGATTGCGATTTATTCCTGGAAGCGCCATCTCTATTTGCGCATCCGTGAGGTCAATGCCGATGAGCTGCTCTGCCGACTTGACCATATCTTTAGTTACGCGTTGCGGCGCTTGCGGCTGCTGCTGTCCGCCTCCGGTGCCAGAGCCGGAGCCGGTCTGCGCTTTTATGGAAGGCGCATCGAAATGCGTCGCCACAATGCCTGCGGCTCCCATTGCCGGAAGCAGCTTCACAAACGAGCGGCGGTTGAGTTTTGGCTTTTCTTTATTGCGTCGTGGTCTATTCCTTTCGCGCGAGTTCTTCTTCATAATCTCCTCGATGAGGCCGTAGGGCCGAGATCTTTTTATAGCACGCGAATAATACATGACTTTACAGGTCAGCGCAAAACCACCGCACGACGCAACAAAGGTCTAAAGCGCTCAGGGCAAACTTTGAAGCGAGCCGTCTTCATCCAGGTGCTATAATTGCGGTAGAGGACAAAGGCATGAACTGGCAGGAACGAATCACAGTTGACCCTTCAATCTGTCACGGCAAAGCTTGCATTAAAGGTACGCGCATCCTGGTTTCAGTTATCTTAGACAACCTCGCAGCCAATATCAGTCCGGATGAAATAATCGCGAGCTATCCATCGCTCAAGCGTGAAGACATCCAGGCCGCCGTCGCTTACGCTGCCGAGTTGGCGCGCGAGCGCGTCATCCTGCTGCCGGAAAAGGCGACCGTGTGAAGATAAAGGTAGATAAAAACTTGCCTGTGGAGACGGCTGAGCTACTTCGTTCGGCAGGTCACGATGCGCTCACCGTCTTTGATGAATTGAGGCTGATCGTCAAATACTGAACACCTGTCGGAAAGAAGGGCGCGCTTATCACGCTTGATCTTGATTTCAGTGACATACGCTCGTATCCGCCGCAGGACCATTATGGGCTGATTGTGCTCCGATTGCGCAGACAAGATAAGCATTACGTGCTTGGAGCTGTTAAACGGATGATTCAATCGCTCGATCAAGAACCGGTTGATAAGAGTCTGTGGATAGTAGAAGACCGGATCAGAATATGAAGGAATCAAGATTGATTCTGATTACTCCACTTTGCGAACGGCCTGAATCTCGGCTTCGATTTCTGCTTCTGTCAGAGGCAGTATACCGAGTGCGGCCAGTCGGTCTGCCGTTTCAAACAACTGATTGACGCGACGGAGCCGAATCTCCGCGCGAAGTAAGGACTCGATAGACTCAGGGATCAGCAACCCGTTCACTTCGGCCTCGCGAGCAAGATTGTCCGGTAGAATCAGCTTGATCTCAACCTGAGCCATATTGCTTCTCGCTTTATTCCCTCATCATAAAACCAACTCTCGCAAAGCGCCAAGCTGATTATAGTAGATGTTAGATGCCAGCATAGAGAAACAATCTCTCGTTCCGTATCTGTTCAGACTTTTTTGGCGGTGCGCCGTATGATGAGCAGCCATCGCCAAACGCAACTGATTGAGGTTGCCCATGCAAAAAAATCGGCAGTCTGAACACTTACCTCGTTCCTGACATCTAACATCTATCCTCTGACATCTACCTCTACTCTTTCTTCGCCTGCTGAGCCTTCGCTCCCAACTCTTTCAACAACTCCTGCACTGCCGTTTCAAGCTGGCGGTCGCGGCCCGCAAGATTATCTTCCGGCGTGTTCTCAACCAGGATATCCGGCTGCACGCCGTAGTTCTCCATGTTCGTGCGCTTCTGATCGGCAAGATAAACGCCTACGCCCGGAGTGCGGACCGTAGAGCCGTCAATCAGCGAATAACTGCCCGTGCCGATGACTGCGCCCATCGTCGGCGTGCCGATGACTTTGCCCAACCCCAGAGCCCGGAAGCCCGCCGGAAACATCTCGGCGTTTGAAGCAGACCGCCAGTTCTGAAGCACAACCTTCGGCCCGAAGAATCCCGCGAACGGGCGGCCAGTCGGTTCGGTCCCGCGCGGCTGCCAGATTTGATACTCGCGCTGAACCAGTATCGCCAGTAGCTCCTGCTCTATATTGCCGCCGCCGTTCCACCGCTCGTCAATTATCAACGCTTCCTTGTTTCGATTCTCGCGAATCTCTTTCTCGAACTTGCGCAGGGAAGGCTGATTCATCGCCTGAATGTGCAGGTAGCCAATCCTACCGTTCGACAGCTTATCAACCATCTCGCGGCGCTCCTTCACCCATCGCTCGTAACGGAGCTGGCTGTAGGCTTGCATCGAAACAGGCTCGATGCGCGCCGTCCACGCGCCTTCTTCCGAAGGCTTGTTGTTGAACGTCACGACGACTTTGCGGTTGAGGCGATTGTTCAGAAGCTCCCAGTAGTTGTCGCCCGCCTTCACAGGCTTGCCGTTAATCGCGATCAGGTAATCGCCCTTGCTGACCTTCACCCAGTCTTTATCCGCCGGGCCGTCCTCATAAATGTGAGTGACTTTATAGCGGCCCGCCGACTGGTCAGGCTCAAGTTCGACACCGAGATGCGCGGTCGAGACTCCGCCTTCACGCCCGCGCGGCGGTGGCGCGGCTCCCGTGTGCGATGCGTTCAACTCGCCAATCATCTCATTGATTATGTTCAAAAGCTCCTGGCGGTCGCCGACGTATTCGACGAGCGGTTGGTACTTAGCGCGAGCGGCGTCCCAATCCTTGCCGTGCATTGCTGGATCGTAGAAGCGATACTTCATCGTGCGCCACGCGTCGTCGAACATCTCTGCCCACTCGGCAGGTTTTTCGATTTTGACTTTAACGGTGAAGTTGACTCTTCGCCGCGCGCTCTCGCGCCCGCCTGATGCGCCACCCGGCGCGGCTGCCGCTTGAGGTTGCAACGAGACTGAATAGACCGCGCTTCCTTCTTTGAAAAAGAGCGTGCGGCCATCGCGCGTGATGCTGAGGCTCGTTATGCCGCCGCCAAATCCGCCAAAGCCGCCGCCTTCCGCATCGCCTTCAGGCGCGCCACCTGCCGTGATGCGAGTGAGTCGCTTGCCGTCTTCCTGAATCGAATAGATCACAGGCACGTTGCGCGTGGCCGACGGCTCCGAGGTCACAAAGACAATCGTGCGATTGTCGGGCGCGATTGCATAATTGAAAACCGCGAACGGCATACGCGTCACTTGCCGCGTGCGCCGCTTGAGTCCCGCCCAGTCAATATTGATTTCCTTTGGCGGCTGGTTGCGCTGCGCGTTCATCCGACGCGGCCCGCCTTCCTGATTTTGATCTTGCTGGTCAGCAGATGGTTCGGGCCGGTCTTCGGGATCATTCGGGTCGCGCTCTTCGCGCTCAAGCGTTACGGAATAAATCTGAGCCGAAGCCTGCCCGCCGCCTCCGCCTCCGAAGCCGCCTCCTTCCGTGCGAACGAAAAAGAGCTTGCGGCCATCGTGCGAGAACTGCGGGTTCACGTCGCTGTAGGAATCGAACGTCACCTTGCGCTCTTCGCCTCCCGCCGAAGGAACCAGAAAGACATCAGCCGTGCGCGTGTAATCGGGTTTGGAATAAGCAATCCATTTTCCATCGGGCGACCATGCAGGCTGGCCTATATTGCCGAACCTGGATGAAGCAAGCTCGACGGTCTGCTTCGTCTCGATTGTGTACTTGCGCAGCTTGTTGTCTGATGAGACGTAGGCAATCTCTTTAGAGTTGGGCGACCACGCGAAGTTGAACTTCAGCGCGTCGAGGTCGGTTATCTTCTGCGGTTGTCCTGCGCCATCCGAAGCCGTGATGTACAACTCTTCGCGCCCGCTGCGATCTGAGATGAAAGCTACCCATTTTCCATCAGGCGAATACCGCGGCTCACGGTCGCGCGCAGGGCCGTCGGTCAATTGGCGAAGGTCGCCTTCTTCGGTTGGCGCGGTGAAGATTTCGCCGTGAATCGAAAAGACTATGCGTCGGCCCGTCGGCGCGAGGTCGTAATCGTCCGTCTGCGAGTTGAAGTCGCGCACTTCCGCAAGGCTCTCTTCTGTCTCGGCTGCGATGTCGAGCTTGATTGGAGTGACGCGCTTCGTCGCCACGTCCATCTTCCAAATGCCGAAGTCGTGCTCGAAGACGATTGTTTTTCCATCTGCGCTCATCGCGGGCCAGCGCACGTCGCCCGATTTGAAAGAGGTGACGCGCTCGGCTTTGCCGCCCGATTCCGCCACTCGCCAGATGTTCGTCAGGCCGCCTCCTTCGCGGTCGCTCACGAAATAGATGTGGCCGTCCGTGCTCCACATCGGCCATGAATCAATGCCGTCAAAGTCCGTGATGTCGGTGAATTTCTTCGCGGCTATGTCCATCACAGTCACGTCGCTGTCGTAAGCGCCGCGATAATACTTGCGCCAGTAGGCTTGCGTCTTGCGATTGATCGCCAGTTTTTTTCCGTCGGGCGAATAAGTGGCATAGACGCCCATGTCGGCTCCGGCGTTTTGCGGCATCCCGCCTTCGATGCTCACAGTGTAGAGGCGCGGGGCAAAATCTTCGCCGCGCTGCGAGCTGAACAGAACGGCGCGCGAGTCGGGCGTCCATCCGAGCACTGTGTCATCTGCCGAATGAACCGTTAGCTGTTTCGCCGTGCCGCCTTCCGACGGGATGATATAGACGTCGAGATTGCCGTCTCTGTCGGAAGAAAAAGCAATCCATTTTCCATCTGGCGAGAATCGCGGATAAACGTCGCGAGCTTTATGGACGGTGAGGCGGCGAATGTTCGTGCCATCTTCGTTAGCCGTCCAGATGTCGCCAAGATAAGTGAACGCTATGCGGCCCTGATGATAGTGCGGGTAGCGAACGAGCTTCGCCTCTTTGCCCAAGGCAAACGGCGCGCACAGCATCACAAGAAACGCGAGCGCGTAGAGTCTCTTCATAAATCCTCCTTGAATACTCCGTTGGTTTTCACAGTTTGAATAAGAGCGGTGAATGACAGAGACGTAATCCGGCGCGGCGCGGTTACAAAAGCGAGCGGCAAATTTGAATAAAGGCGCTTTCGATTGCATACGATATTGAAGCGAGATATTATTGCCCGCGCGTTGAACCGGAAACGCCCCGCGCCTTTTATAAACGATTCATTCATCGGAGGTGGATATGAGATTATCGAGTCGAGCAATTAAACTCAGCGCGCTCGCGTTGTTACTGGCTTTCCCCATTGCAAGCTCAGGGCAGTGGGACAAGAAGCCTTACACCGAGTGGTCTGAAAAAGAGACGATGAAGCTGTTAAACAACTCGCCGTGGTGCCAGACGCAAAGCTTCACCGACACGACGCGCACGGCTTCCACAACACGCAGCGGCGCGGGACAGACCACAGCAATCGCGGAAACCATAACGGTCAATTTTCGCGTCCGGTTTCTGTCGGCGAAGACAGTGCGCCAGGCAATCAGCCGCTATATGGAATTGCAGCAGAAGGAGAAACTTTCAGAGCAGATGGCGGTTCGCTTGAAGGCTTTCGCCAGCGCCGATTTCCCAGACTTCGTAGTCGTCACCGTCACGGTTGATTCAGACCGCGCGAGCAATATGCTTCAGGAAGCCAATTCGCTTTTGACCAGGCTGACGACGGCCCAGTTGAAGAACAACACGTACCTGCAGGCGAGCGGGGGAGAGCGCGTCTTTTTGCAGGAGTATCAGCCGCCGCGCAACGACGGACTTGGCGCGCGCTTCGTCTTCCCGCGCACGGTTGACGGCAAGCCTATTATTGCATCCGACGCGGGAGAGATAGTCTTTCACGCGGAGTTGAGCGGCGGATCGGCCCTCAATAGCACCGTGCCGAACAGTGATATTCCTAACCGTGACGCTTCGGGGCGAACGGCTCAACCTATTGGGTTCACGCTCAACACTCGCCACAAGATTAAAGAGATGGCGTTTGCGGGAAAGATCGAATATTGAAGCGTGACCGGCTCGAATGATTCATTCCCATCGTCTGTTGATGTGCGGGGATTGATGTTGAAGCGCCGACCGCGCGCGGTTATCATTATCGAGCGTCCGATGAATGGTTATTTGTCTTGATTGCCGTTTGTAACAGAGAGGGATTGTGCCGCACGTTCAAACCAATCGCCTCCGCATCTATTATGAAATTCATGGCAGCGGCGAACCATTAGTCTTAATTCGCGGGCTAGGATCGGCTTGCGACAGCGCGCCGCAGCTTGTCGAAAAACTCGCCGACAGCCTCCGCGTCCTTTCATTCGACAATCGTTGCGTGGGACTGACAGACCAGCCGCAGCAATCGTTCACCGTCGCAGACATGGCCGACGACACTGCGGCGCTCATGGATGCGCTCAAGGTCGAGTCAGCGCATGTGCTTGGCATATCGCTTGGCGGCATGATCGCGCAGGAGCTTGCGCTCCGTCACCCTCAAAAAGTGCGCCGCCTTGCGCTCGCCTGCACGCACGCGGGCGTGAGAACCTGCGTGCGCTCGCCCGCGTGGGCATCGCAGATTTTCAACGAAGCCTCAGAGATGCCGCGCCCCGAAGCGCGCCGCCATTCGGTTCCGATACTCTTTTCACGAAAGACGATCCGCGAACGGCCCGACATCATAGAAGAGATGCTTCAAACGGCGATGAACAACAATCAATCGAAGGCTTCATACCTCTTGCAGCTCGGCGCGGCGCTCACGCACGACACCTATGACCGCTTGCATGAAGTCAAGCGCCGGACGCTTGTGCTGACGGGGGCGGAAGATGTGTTGATTGATCCCGGCAACTCTCGCCTAATAGCCGAACGCATACCTGGCGCGCGGCTCGTCGAGTTTGAAGAGACGGGCCATGTCTTCTTCCTCGAACGAGTGGACGAGGTGAGCCGCGCGCTGATTGATTTCTTTCAAGGGGAATGAATGATGAGAACGAGATTCATTTTGATTCTAGCGGCGATGTTGTTGAGCGCAAGTGCAGCCCGCGCGCAAAAGCATGAGGTCGCATTCACGTCGGGCGGGCTTAAGGTCGGCGATCAGAGCTTCGAACTGCCGCGACCGGGTTTCATCAAGTTCAAAACGGGTTTCACCTACGAGATAAACTACGCGCGGCGATTCTTTGACGGGCGACTGGCCGCGCTCTATTTTGAATTTCCTTTCGCGGGCACGCCGCGCACGCGAATCGAGACGACCAACGCGCTCTCGCCGAATAGTTATTCTTCGATTTACTTCACTCCGGGAATAAAGCTCAAGCTGCTGCCCGGCGCGAGGTATTCGCCTTTTGCAATGGTCGGCGTTGGTATCGCTCGATTCAAGGAAGGCAACACGCTTGAGAACAATCAGCCCAACCCTGATCCCGACAGCGGCGCTACGGGCGTGTTCGATGCCGGCGTGGGCCTTGACGTGAGATTGATTTCAATCCTAAGCCTTCGCGGCCAGTTCCGAAACTTCTACATAGAGCTTCCGCGTCTAAACATCAGCGATTTGAAAGACCGCGCCAACGCCAAATTCCTGTCGGCTGGCCTTGTGCTCAGATTCTGAAGCAGGTGTCGTGACAAAACAAACGCGCTGCCTTGTTTAAGATTTGGATGTCTATCTGGAACGCGCACGCGGCTGATCCCGGTCCTACGGCCATTTAATTCTGGCAATAAACGTGGAAAAGATGGATAGTCTCGCCTCTGAGTAAAATCTAATCACAAAAGAGGTGAGACTATGACGGGTCAAAAACCTGCTCTCGTTGATTACTTAGCTCAAATTACTGATCCTCGTCAATCTCCCGCTCTAAACGCTACAGCCTGGTTTCTATACTCAGAATAGGCTGTCGCTGCTATGCTGTGCGGCTTCAAAAGCTATTCTAAGGAAGCGCAGGCTGCGACAGTTTCTTGAACTTCCCGCTGGCATCCCTTCCCACGATACTTTTAATCGAGTCTTTGCTCGGCTCAAACCAAAAGAGTTTCAGCGATGCTTTCTCAATTGGGTGCAGACAATCGTTGA
>DATLXU010000048.1:0-25026 GCA_035575515.1 Blastocatellia bacterium | reverse complement strand
TGCTTATGCCAGCCATAGCAAAAAGTGGGGTAAAGGCAATGATTGCAGCCTGTACCTTTTTCATCTTGTTACAATTCAAAGCGCAGAAGGTCAGGTTGGCTTTGGAAAGCTCTGCGGCAAGCTGGTTGCGCTGGGCAGAGGCTAGGAGATTCAACCCGTCTGATATATGCACAATAACGACGTGCGAATTGTATTGTTGCGGTGTAACCAAATTTGTGACTTCTGGGATGATTTTATCTAAGCTATCATTAAGACATTCACTCCGATTTACGTTGGCCTTTGGATAAGCTCCGACGATCTCCGGCACGACTGCTAGTGCCGCCGATACTTTAGCGCGGTCACGTGTAAATCCGGTTAGCACCTCGCTCTTACCACTAATCCCATTCACCCAAACAGCTAATACTGCAACCTCATCTTCCGGCGGCAATTTCTGCACCGCTCGACCCAAGGACTTTACAATCTCAGGTTGACGGAGGTATCTTCCCGCTCCACCGGGCCTGAGGTCTAACACGAGCGCGAGCGCCAGAGGTCGTTTAGCCGTGCTATCTTCGCGGGTGAAGTAAGTCAATGCCCGGCGCTTATTATCACTGAACACTTCAAAGTTCTCTGCGTCGAGGTCTTTGACTGGCGCTCCCGTTCGCTTATCTTTGACCAGCACATCTATGAAGACCATGCGCGTCCTGATACGGACTGTATCCTCAGACTGCGCGCGTGCCGCAGGAGGTTCATAAAATAATATTGTGAGCATAAGTATCAGCAAAAACCCTTTGAACCTCATAACGACTAACCTCCCCCCTTGACATTTAAGAGCAATGATACCGCAACCGCTGGACACATTCAGTGATTGCGGTATCTCGTTTGCTCATTGAATCTGCACCTCTTAGGCGAAGACCGACAGATTGTCTCCATTTGGAGTACCATAGTTTCATGCTGTGTCTTCAGAGACAACCCAGAGCAGCGCCTATACAGCGGACAGCACAGGGGATGTTGTTGCAGCCTTGCACTCCTTGGCCGCAGTGTTGCGCAAAGCATCCGAACCATCGCCTCAGCCGGCAAAAGAAGCCGCACCGGCTTTGCGGTTCTGATCTGGCCGTGTACGATGCTTTTACGAAGGCCGCCTTTTGACTCTGGCTAGGGGTGGTATCATTTTTCCCCAGTATAGGGCAATTCCCGCCAGTACAAGTTGGGTCGCCGCCACCTGGAGGGTAATAGACCTCCCAAAGCTCATCCCAGTATGTGTAATCAATTGCCGACACGTCCCAGAGCGTGTCATAGGTTTTCGTCGCCATTCGCAGAAGTGTGTATGTAAACGGTTCCTTCCCAAGTGTTAGGGTTTCCGTTGTCATACGTAATGAAGGTCATCTGGTTAGTTCCATCGCTTATCGTATCTTGCAAGTACGATGCGGGCCGCAGATAACCCCCGTTAACTAAAGCAATCGAATTCTGCTCAGTGCTGATTATTGTCAGACTTTTGCTCCAATCCGGCTTGTGTCCTCGCTTCTCTCTATCGGCAATGGCGCGGGCAAAGCTCTTGCTCTTGATGCGAAGCTGCTCCACATCTAGCTTGACGAGTTCACCCATGCGTACTTCAATTCTTTTTTCTTTTGGTTTCGCGCCCTGACCAGACGCGGGTTTAGAGAGTGGAAGCAATGTCAGAGCCAGCCCCATAAGGATGGCAATGACACATCGATTGACAATCTTAGTAAGCTTGCCTCGAGTTTTTGAATTATGTAAGCTTTTCATAGTGTACGGCTCCTTTTAAGCGTATACTGTGGCAAGGCAGACTTTGGTTTAGCTGACTGGTCTGCTTTGCCTGCTATTGCGTCCACTAATTTTCAGGTAGAAGTGAGCGGGCAATTAATGCCCGGTGACAAATATAACCATGTGATATTTTGATGTCAATACACAGATGTCACGCTTTGTCACTCTTTTTTTAGGATGCAAGCGAGTTCTTTATTCCTCGGCAGTTTTATTTTGCCTGAGCAGGCAGTTAGCGCAGACTCGGTACGACTTACCAATGACCTTCACTGAATATACCAAGCGTTGTAGCGGTAGATTGTTCTTCTGTGGGCATCGATAAGTTTAGCTGCATTTGAAACTTTGAGCAGTCGCGTATATTGATTACAAATAGGACATCAGATTCGATCACCAGAAAAATGCTAGGGTTGGGACATTTCTTCCTTCCTTTCGCTCACTTGCTTGCATAACAGCTATATGCAGTAAGCGGTCGGGTAAGGAGGCTGACATTGCTGCCGCCTCCTCCCCTAAGAACCGTGCGTGCGACTTTCACCGCACACGGCTCAAGCCTCTGACAACGCCCCTGCCACGGGACGCGGTTTGGCAACTGACCAACCTTGTTGATGGACTTGCCGATGGCAGTTCACGCGCAGCAGAACCAGGTTTGACAGCGCGTCACTTCCGCCATCCACTCGCCGTTGCAGGTGGTGGATGTGCCAGTCGCCTTCGATCTCAAGCTCCTGGCTGCAGACGACACACTTGCCTTTCTGCTCCAACCAAAGTTTCAACCACCGCTGGTTCCCGCGCGCTTGCTCTACCATCTGACGCTGAGCGCGTTCTTCAAAGTAAAGCTCCCACTCCGGGTCATACGGATTGGCTGCCCCTTTGATCTTGATGTGTCGCCGGATCGCTGTCTCGTTCGCTTGATAAAGGCGAACCGGGCGAACTTCGCCCGCACGATTCAGAATCGTCCCACTGAACATCTGCCGTCCATCTGCGTGCGGGTAGTATTTCCTGCTACCCACGCCGGAGTCTTCTTCGGGTGTCGGCGGGTCGCCCAGCGCCGGAGCGCCTGACTGATCTGCCAGTCCACTTTCCAATACGTGCGCCAACTCGCGCCTTGTTGATGATAGTTCGCCCAGCCGCGAATGATCGGGTTGAGCTTCACAATGAAGTCTCCGGCGCGAACTTGCGGATGCGCTTTGATCTCCGCCCGCACTTTGTCGAGCATCGCTTTCACATTCTTCGCCGCCGGTTGCGTCAAGAGCTTCCCGTCGAACTTCCGAATGTTCACGCCCAGAAAATCAAAGCCCTCCTCGATCTGCGTCACCCGCGTCTTGCTCGGCGAGAGTTCCAGGCCACGTGGGGCCAGGAATCGCTCGACCACCGGCCTGACTTCATTATCCGGCAGTTCTTTCGTCCTGCCGGTAATGCCGAGGTCGACCGCAAATGGAATCAGGTGCACTTGATTCCGATTCGTCGAGGAGGTCGCGCATTTGGGTCTCGGAAGGCAGTTGCCGAACCGCGAATAAGGTTTCGAGACCCGAGCGTCCACGCTTTTGTTTCATGGCCGTCTGAAACTGCAACAACGAGGGGTATTGAAAGAAGAACATGGCAAAAGCGGTCATTAAGGCATCGCGCAAAGAATAGTTGATGCGCTGGGGACGACGACGATCAGTAATCTCAGAAAAGTGCACGGACAAGAGATTGATCAGAGAATCGAAATTCAGGCTATTGAGAGGTCGCATAGCCGCTAGTGTACGGCAAGCGCAAAAACCAATTCCACTCCTTTCCTTTTTTCTTACACTTACGACTTAACCGAGAATTGCTGGGTTGCTTGACAAATCGAGCGCGCGCATGTTAGATACCTTTACAATTCATTATAAGCAGTCTCAAGTGCAATAAGGTTCAGGTTAGATGGTAAACGTGCGACACGATTCATACAGTATAGGTCATCGAAGCGTATGCTGCGCTTCAAGGCAAAGGGTCTGTAATAATCGTCTTTCTTTCGATGGACGCTATCGTGGAGACCTCCGGCATGGACACCACTCAAGATACGAACCAAGGGGCGGATATTCAGAAAGTTGAAGCAGAGGAGAAATCGAAGGCAGCGGCTGCGACAAGGCCGCCGGCGGACGTAAAGCCGAAAGCAGCACCCCCAGCCAAGACGGCAGGGACCACACCCGCAGATAAACCGACAGCAACAGCGGCTGCCCGACCACCGGTGGGCACAAGCGCCGCGGCCAAATCCAAAACGGTCGCAAGCGACACCCCGCCCGATCCAGTCAACAAGATGCGACGGCGCATTATATGGACCGCAATCGGCGGATTCCTCGCCACGAACTTTCTGATGTTCCTGCGCTTCTTCCTGCCCCGCTCAATTCAGGAGCCGCCAACAGTTTTTCGCGTGGGCTATCCGTCGGATTTCGGCTTCGGCGTTGATACGAAGTTCCAACAGCAATACCGAATCTGGGTCGTGCGCAACGCCGAGCGGTTGTTCGTCATCTATGCGCGCTGCACGCATCTGGGCTGCACGCCCGACTGGAAGCCGAGCGAGAACAAGTTCAAGTGTCCGTGTCACGGCTCAGGCTACACGAGCGAGGGAATAAATTTTGAAGGGCCAGCGCCGCGCCCGATGGACCGCGCGCACGTCGAGCTTGACCCGACAGGCCAGATAGTCGTCGACACTGCCCGGCTTTACTCGTGGCCTAAAGGCGAACAGAGCCACTTCGATGACCCCGGCGCTTTCATCAATGTTTAGTGATTGGTCGTTTGCCCTTTGTCATTCGCCACTCGCCCGGCAGCAGTCGAATAGCAAAGGACTAATGAGCAGGGACAAGAGACAAATTCAATATGGAACCTGATAAGCCCGATAAGCCTGAAATCAAACACGGCGCAGGTGTCACGGTCGTGGAAGAGCCTGAGCCGAGCGTCAAGGAAAATATCAAGCAGGAGCTTGATCTCCTCAAAGCGAAGGTCCAGAAGGAATCCGTCAAAGAGGAGATCGAGGCGCTCAAAGACCCGACGCGAACGCAGCTTTATAAATCAATGTTTCGCGTCAAGCACGAGCCGACGCCGCGCGCGCGCTCGCTCGGGGTGCTGACGAACGTCTTCCTGCACCTGCACCCGGCCAAGATTAATCGCGACGCCGTGCGGTTCAGTTACACGTGGGGGATGGGCGGGATAACTTTTTATCTCTTCATAGTCCTGACCTTCACAGGCATCTTGCTGATGTATTACTACCACCCTACGAAGGGGCAGGCCTACCAGGACATCCTCTACCTCGAAAACGACGTGCCGTTCGGCAAGCTCCTGCGCAACATGCACCGCTGGGCCGCGCACCTGATGGTCATAACGACGTGGCTGCATATGCTCCGGGTCGTGATGACGGGCTCCTACAAGACGCCGCGCGAGTTCAACTGGACCGTGGGCGTCGTGCTGCTTGTGCTCACGCTGTTGCTTTCGTTCACCGGCTACCTCCTGCCCGACGATCAGTTGGGATTCTGGGCGGTGACCGTTGGGACGAACATGGCGCGCGCCACGCCGCTGCTCGGTCACGAAGGTCCGTTCGGCCCGCAGCTTGGAATGACGCCTTACAACGATGTGCGATTCGGACTCCTTGGCGGCTCAATCGTTGACGCGAACGCGCTGCTGAGGAGTTACATCTGGCACTGCATAGCGATACCGACAATCGCGGCGGTGTTGATGGCGGTTCATTTCTGGCGCGTGCGCAAGGACGGCGGCATATCGGGTCCCGCGCCCGTGCAGCTTGAAAGCGAGATGCCAAAGGCGGGCGCTCGCGCAGTCAAGAAACAAGTCGGCTGATTTTGGATTTTGGATTTTGGATTGCCGGAGTTGAATGTCAGCTAAACCGTCACACGGAACTGTTCCTCAATCCAAAATCCGAATTCTAAGATCCAAAATGGAGGGATTATGGATTGGGGACAACTGTGGCAGATAGTTTCAGCGCCTGACAACGTGCCGATTGTGGCGATGCTTTTTCTTGTGCCTTTCTTCCTGTGGCTCGGGTTCAGGCAGGCAAAAGCGAATGATCGTTTGATCGCGCAGCTTGAAACTGACCCGCAGCTCGCCAAGACGCATCACCGCAAGACGTGGCCGTGGCGGCCTCACTGGGCACGCGAGCTTCACGTGTGGCCGTACCTTTTGCGCGTCGAGTTCCTCGCCGTCATCATAGTGACTGTTTTGCTGTTCATCTGGTCAATCACGCTCAACGCGCCGCTCGAAGAACCCGCCAATCCCAACCTCACGATGAACCCGTCGAAAGCACCATGGTATTTCCTCGGGCTTCAAGAGATGCTCGTCTATTTCGATCCGTGGATTGCGGGCGTGGTAATGCCGGGATTGATCATAGTCGGGCTGATGGTCTTCCCTTACGTTGACTCGAACCCGCTCGGACAGGGCTACTATACATGGAAGCAGCGCAGAGTCGCCGTGGGCGCATTCCTGTGGGGCTTCATCATGTGGATTATGCTGATCTTCATCGGCACGTTCATTCGAGGGCCGGGATGGGTTTGGTTCTGGCCGGGCCAGACGTGGGATCACAACGTGCAGTTGTACGAAGTCAATCAGGACCTGCCGGACATAGTCGCCCGCTGGGGGTTGACCTTTGTCGCCGAACAGCCCTGGAAGGGCATTTTCGGCGCAATCGTCGTAGGAGCTTTCTTCGTGGTGACGAGCCTGATCATTCACATCATCGTCACGTGGAGGAAGTTCGACAAGGAGATTTTCAGGCGCACGTCGCTGTTGCAGTATTCGATCTTTATGTTCTTCGCGGTGACGGTACTTGCGGCCATGCCCGCGAAGCTTCTAATCAGGCAGTTGTTCCGCATCAAGTACGTGATGGTCACACCATGGTTCAACATCTGAAAGCAGATGCCAGATGTTAGATGATAGATGTTAGATCAGACTTGAGTAAAACTAACATCTATCATCTAACATCTGGCATCTGGCACTGGAGAGTGGAGATGGCTGAGATAACTCAGAGCGAGCAGTTGGAGAAACGCGCTGCGGATGTTCCGGAACCCGATCCCATAGCCGACCGCTCGTTGAGCGTGCCGCTGCTGGTCTTTTCGCTGCTTCTAGTCGCGTCGCTGGTTTGGGCGCTTTACGATGAAGTCTTCGGCCAGCGACCCTGGAAAGATTACCAGAGGGATTTCATCGGAACCTATTCAGCGATACTCGATAACCGTCTGAGCAAGGTCCGCAAGTCTGAGAGAGAGATCAAAGAGTCGCCAGAGTATCTGGAGCGCGAGCAGAAGGTCGAAGAGCTTAACGCGCAATATGGGCCGCGCATCGAGCAGATAAATCGTGAAGTCGCGCTGATTGACAAGCAGATAAGCGACATCACCGATCCTTTCCAGAATGCGCGCGCGTGGATAGCGGCCAAGAATTATCAGCTTGAGACTTCAACGAGCGAGAGCCGCAAGAACAGCCTGCGAAAAGCCATCGAAGATAAGAAGAACGAGAAGATTGAAATCTCTATCCACGTTGACGCCAACAACGTACAGGAGCAGCAGCTTACTTTTGACGAGCTTGAGAAGAAATATAACGATCTGCGCGACGAGAAGGCCAAGCGCGCAACTGAGCTTGTCGCGTTGACGAAGCCAATCAACGACGCGAAGAAAGAGCGCGACGATTTTCTTCAGGAACAACTTGCCGGACTCACCCAGACTCAGTTGAAGGGCTTGAAGGACAAAGTCGACAGCTTCAAATTCGAGATCAAGCAGATTAACGTAGCAAACGGCGCGGTCATTGATCGCTGCGAATCGTGCCATCTCGGAGCGCGCGAACCCGTAAACTTCACCACGAAAGAGTTGAAGCAGTTATCGCCGGATTACTGGCCAGCGTTCACGACTCACCCGAACAAAGAGCTGCTCAAAACGCACGACCCCGAACGCTTCGGCTGCTCGACCTGTCACGGCGGCAACGGGCGCGGCACGACTTCGGTTGATAAAGGGCACGGGCGATACACGCACTGGCTGTGGCCGCTCTACTACAAAGAGAACGTGCAGGCCGGATGCAATCAATGTCATAACCGCGACCGCGTGCTTGCGAACGCCGACGTGTTGAATCGCGGCAAGCAGCTTTTCATGATTCGCGGCTGCGTGGGCTGCCATCGTTACGAAGGCTTCGACCGCGAGATGGATGGGCTGTCGAACGCGAATCAAAACATCAAGCAGCTTGAGATGGAAAAGCGCGAGTACGAGCTTGCCAGAGAAGAGATGCTTTCCGAAGACGCAAACGCCAAGAAGCGCGGCGAGGATCGCGCGCGGCGGCTCGTGCCCAACTCGAAAGTGATGGCGCTCGATCAGATTCAAGGCTATGTGAATCAGACTATCAGCCAGTACGACACGCGCATCGCGGAAGCCGACCTGATGACAAAGCAACTGCTTAAAGATCAAAAGAAGGTCGGGCCGAATCTGAAGGAGATTAAATGGAAACTCAAGCGAGATTGGATCCCTGTGTGGCTTGCGAACCCGCAGGCGTTCCGGCCCGGCACGAAGATGCCAACCTTCCGCCTGAGCGACGATGAGGTTCAGGCTATCTCTGCTTTCCTGTGGCAGTCAGCAATTGATTACGTGAAGCCTGAGCCGCAGCCGCTCGGCAACGACCGCGACTACGAGGAAGGCAAGCAGCTTTTCAAGACGCGCGGTTGTCTTGCGTGCCACTCAATCAACGGCGAAGCCATAGGCCTGAATCCGGGGCGCGTCGGCGGAGACTTCGCGGCTGACCTTTCGCGGCTCGGCGAAAAAGCCAACTACGATTATATCGTCCGGTGGGTGCACAACCCGCGCCAGCGGCTCGCGCCCTATTCGCCCTCGCTTGGACGAGACCTCACGCCCGCCGACTACAAAGCCAAGGGTCTGCCGTTCGTCTTCGACGATCAGCATTCAAAGAGTCCGGTTGACGGGCGCGAGCTTCAGGTTCAGAACATGACCGTGATGCCCAACTTCAGATTGTCCGTCGAGGACGCGCGCAAGATTGCGACTTTCCTCGTAAGACAGACGAAGCCGGGATTCACGCCTGAGTACGAGCCTGCCGGTTACATGGAAGATACGTCACTGTTTGAAAAAGGCAGGACGCTCGTGCAGCGATATGGCTGCGCCGGATGCCATGAGATTAAAGGCTTCGAAAATGAGCAGCGAATCGGAACGGAGCTGACGGTCGAGGGCAGCAAGCCGATTGAGCGACTGGATTTCGCGCTGCTTCAAGAAGACGCGATGCACGGCATTGACCCGTACACCGGCAAGGAACTCGAACGAGGCTCGTGGTACGACCATAAAGGATTCTTCGAGAACAAGCTGCGAAATCCCGGCATCTATGATCGCGGCAAAGAGAAGCCGCCCGAAGAGCGGCTGCGGATGCCGAACATCTACTTGACGGATGAAGATGTAACTGCGCTGACTACTTTCTTGCTCGGAAGCGTCGAGACGAACCTGCCCGAAAGCCTGCGCTACACAGCAACGGGCGGCAAGAAAGCTGTTCAGGATGGATGGTGGGTCGTGCAGAAGTACAACTGCATGGGTTGTCATAATTTAATGGTCGGGCAGGATACTGTGCTGATGGGGCTGCCGATATATCAGGACATAGGGCAGGAGGCGACGGGCGCGAAACCGACGGGCACGGGCCAGTTGCCGCCGCGACTGACGACCGAAGGCGCGCGAGTTCAACCTGAGTGGCTCAAGAAATTCCTGATGAACCCGTCGCTGCCTGATGTGAACGAGCGCGGTTCACCTAAGCAGCAAACTGCTGTTACTCCGACGCTTCAAACCATCGCGGCGCACGCGCAATCACCGCCCGCCGCAGGTGAACAAAGCGCGCAGCAATCATCTTCGCAAGGCGGCGCACAAACCGCTCAGAACGCGGCGCAAGAATGTGGCACTAAGGAGTCGCCGTGCATATCGGCTTTAAGTCCTCCAATCGGCGGCAACTACAATGGCGTGCGCAGGTATCTCGATACGCGGATGCCCACGTTCAACTTCTCGCCCGACGAGGTGCAGGCGCTAGTCAATTTTTTCATGGGCGCGTCTGTTCAGCAGCAGCCTTATGTTGCTGAGTACATGGAGCCGCTCAAGGAAGACGAGAAGGCGCTCGCACGCTCGCTGTTCGTCGCATCGAATGCGCCCGCTCAAGAAGGCAAGCCGCAAGTCTCCTGCATGAACTGTCACATGACGGGCGATCCGGTGCGCGACGAGCAGAAGAAAGCGCCGAACTTCCTGCTTGCGCCTGAGCGGTTGAAGCCTGAATGGACCAAGCGGTGGGTGCTTGAGCCGCAACTGATAAGTCCGGGCACGCAGATGCCATCGGGCCTGTTCACGAAGGAGGGCGACCGCTGGGTGCTGAGCGGAGGCGCGCTTGCCGATTACAAGAAGGATCATCTCGATTTGATCGTGCGCTACATGTTCCAGATGGACAGCACGGAGCAGGCGCGAATCAGTGGGGGCGCGGCGGCTGCGCCCGCCACGAAACCTCCGGCGAGCGCGACGACGAAATCGGCAAGAAGAGAAGTGAAATCGCGCGCGGCGGCTGCGTCGGTCCGCGCGCCTTGATCTTTCGAGGATCGAGTTTGAGGCCACCGCTTCCGTCTCAGCGTGAAGCGGTGGCGCGGATTCTGAATTGGTGTCACAATTATCTGCTTGGTTCGCGCAATTATTCCTGGCAAGTAGAGAAGCATCAAGGGAGAAAGTAATGCTTAAGAGATTAATAGCTTTAATGATGGTAGCGGTGTTGCTGGCTGTCTTGACAGCGGCATGTGGGAAGAAGAAGGCTCTTAAAGACGAAGGCGACGACGAAAGCGACACGCCGAAGACGCCTTACGTCGTGAAGGGCAACGAAGGCACTATTACCGGCACAGTCAGCTTTGAGGGCGAAGCGCCCAAACCCGATCCGCTCGATCCGTCGAGCGACGCTTTCTGCAACGCGAATATGCCGGATAAGTTCATTGACAACGTGAAGATCAAAGATGGCAAGCTGGCCGACGTCTTCGTCTATGTCACGGGCGGCGGGCTTGAGCAGTATAGATTCGAGCCGCCAGCCGAAGCTAATCTTGATCAGAAAGGCTGCCGCTATGTGCCGCGCGTGTTGGGGCTGGTCGTTGGGCAGAAGCTCTCTATAACGAACAGCGATAAGACCGGACACAACATTCACCCGCAGCCGAAGAATAATCCGAGTTGGAATCAGGTGCAGGGTCCGGGCGCTCCGCCAATCGAGAAAACTTTCGGCAAAGCGGAAGAACTCATCCCCGTAAAATGCGACCAGCACCCCTGGATGAAAGCGTGGATATCTGTGCTCAATCATCCATTCTTCGCCCGCAGCGAAGAAAACGGCACATACACAATCAGCGGCGTGCCGCCCGGCACTTACACTCTGGTCTTCCGGCATGAAAAGTTCGGGACGCAGCGCGTGCAGGTGACAGTTCCCCCGAGCGGGACTGTGACCAAAGACGTCGTCTTCAAAGCCGGAGGCGGAGCCTCGCCTGCCGCGACGGCAGCGCCGTTGGTTTTGCCTTATGTGCAATAAGATCATCTGCGCCACATTGCAGAAGAGGTAAGAAGGTTTGATAGAACAAAAGGGAATTAACGGCTGGAGGCCAAGCCGCGCGCTTCACCGGTACGCCGTCTTCGTAGCATTCTTAACCGGAGTCTTATTGCTCGCGGGCGCGCTCGTCACGGGCAACGAGGCGGGCGATTCCGTTCCCGACTGGCCGCTGTCGTTCGGGCGCTGGCTCATTCACTCAGATAACTTCGTCGCGAATGTGCGCTACGAATACTCGCACCGCTTCATCGCGGGAATGGTCGGAATCGCAACTTTCATCCTCGCCGTGTGGGTGTGGCGTGCGGATCGCCGCCGCTGGGTGAAGCGGCTTGCTGTAATTGCTTTCGCAGGCGTGTTCGCTCAAGCGATTGTCGGCGGCGTGAGAGTCTTGCTTGCCAGCTATATGCCCGTGAGCACGGTCAAGGCGATTGTTGCAGTTCCGCACGCGCTCATTGCTCAGAGCTTCTTCGCTGTGATCGTGAGCATTGCGGTCTTCACATCGCGGAGTTGGTTTGCGCCGAAAGAATCGAAGACGGATGCGAGCGGGCTGTCGCTCAGAAAGCTCGTCGTTTTTTCTGTCGCCGCAGTCTTGATTCAACTCGTGCTCGGCGCGGGGTTTCGACATCTGGCTTTCGGCATCATCCCGCACGCCGTCGGCGCACTTGCAGTGACCGTTTTAATCGCGTGGACGGCGATGACGGTTTTGAAGCGTAATCACGATGATGCATATCTCGCGCGGCCAGCGGTTATCGCGCTTGCGTTGTTGGTAATTCAGCTTTTGCTTGGCGTGCTTGCATACATTTTTAGGATGGCTTCGGCGGGCGAGCCTGTGAAGAACATCGCGGGATTTTTCAATTCGATGACGCTTGCGGCAATCGAGAAATACAACGAGGTTCAGCCGGTTGAGCCGACCATCTCGCTGACAGCGGCGCATCTTGTTGTCGGAGCGTTGACGCTTGCGACTCTGATAGTGCTTGCGTTGCGCGCGTACAGAGTGATTCAACCGGCGCGCGCTGTGCAAACTCTTGAACAAAAGACGCTTGGCAGTTCTCCACAAAGGGCAACCGTTTAGATTATATGGAATCATTTGCAAATGCAGTTGTTAATAAGCCGCTTGTAGCCGATGAGCGGCAATCGCTCTCAAGAGCGGAAAAAGCGTCGGCTTATTTCGAACTGACGAAGCCGCGTATCACGCTGCTTGTAGTGCTGACGGCTGCGGCGGGTTTTTGTCTGGGATCAAAGCAGGGAATTGATTACGCCGCGCTGTTGAACCTGAGCGTTGGCATCGCGCTTCTGTCATCAGGCATTGCGACTTTGAATCAATACATCGAACGCGACCTTGATGCGTTAATGCGAAGAACGCAGTCGCGCCCGCTGCCATCGGGAAAACTTTCGCCTGCGGCAGGATTGACGTTCGGCCTTGCGCTTTCGAGCATAGCGACCGTTTACCTGTGGCTGCTCATCAATCCGCTTTCGGCGTTGCTCGGCGTTGCGACCTTTGCGAGTTATCTGTTCATCTACACGCCGCTCAAGACGCGCACTACGCTTTCGACTGTGCTTGGCGCATTTCCCGGCGCGATGCCGCCGCTGATAGGGTGGACGGCGGCGACCGGCGCAGTCAGCGTCGAAGCGTTGATTCTTTTTGCGATACTTTTCCTCTGGCAGTTTCCGCATTTTCTGGCAATCGCGTGGATGTACCGCGATGACTATGCGCGGGCGGGGATAAAGATGCTGCCGGTTGTCGAGCCTGATGGAAGAGTCACGGGCCAGCAGATCATCAGTTACACGGCGATGCTTCTGCCTGTGAGCCTGCTTCCCGTAGCGGTGAATCTTTCGGGCGCGATTTATCTGGTCGGGGCGATTGCGCTTGGCATTCTCTTTTTGTACTTCGGCGTGCGCGCGGCTGTTGCTAAAACGGCGTGGCAGGCGCGGCAGTTGTTGCTGGCTTCGGTGTTGTATCTGCCGGTTCTTTTCGCGTTGATGGTAATCAACCGTTAGCAGGGGTCAGAGGTCAGAGGTTGGGGGTCAGGGCGCGGTTGAAAGCAGTATCGCCTTGAAAATGGCTCTGGGAGCCTGTTCTGAGGCAGCTATCAAATATTCATACGCGCTCTGACCCCTGACTCCCGACCCACGACCACTGAGAGGAGCGCTATGGGCAAAATCACAGGTCTGCTGGTGATTCTTGTGGCCGTCTTTTCCGTGTTGCTGTTTGTCGCGCAGGGGCTGTTCTTCAGCAGCCCACTGTGGTTTCCTCAAGACATTTCAACGCACGGTCCTGCGATAGATGCGCAGTTTATGCGAACGCTCATCGTCGTCGCCATCGCGTTTACTGCGGCGCAGGTCGCGCTCGGCTACGCGATATTTCGATTCGGGCGACGCGGGGGCGAGCGGGCCACCTACACGCACGGCAGCAACAAGCTCGAAGCGACGTGGACAATAATCACCGCAATGGTCTTCGTCACACTCGCAGTCTTGGGCCAGCGAGTCTGGGCGCAGTTGCATTTGAATGAGGCTCCGCCCGACGCGATGAAGATTGAAGTTGTCGCCCAGCAGTTCAAGTGGACTTTCCACTATCCCGGCAAAGACGGCATATTCGGGCGAACCGATCCGAAATTTATTAATGACGACGTTGGCAACTTCGTTGGCCTCAATCCGAGCGACGCGAATGCGACGAATCTGCCGGAAGGCACGAAGCTCGACCCTGCGGACATTGACCCAAACGCCGCAGATGATGTTCAGACGGGCACGCTCGTGATTCCACGAGACCGTCCGGTAGAGCTTACGCTGCGGTCGAAAGATGTCATTCACAGCTTCTTCGTTCCGGTGCTTCGCTTCAAGCAGGACACCGTGCCTGGCCTCGCCATCAAGGTTCATTTCACGGCCACGAAGACGGGCAAATTCGAGATACCGTGCGCGGAGCTGTGCGGCAACCGCCACTATACAATGAAGGGATTTCTTCTGGTCGTTCCCGGTGAAGAGTACGACCAGTTAATCCAACTGCCGCAAGCAGAGTTCACGGCGCGAATGAATGCACTGGATCAACAGTACGGAGGCCAGCAACAATCTCAGAGCCAGTAATGCGACAGGAGGTGGAAGATGGCAGGTGTGGTTCAACCGATTCACGATGAAGCTCCTCATCATCACGGGCCGCCTACGAGCTTCATTCGCAAATACATTTTCAGCATTGATCACAAGGTCATCGGCATACAGTACTGGATGCTGGCGCTGTTTTCGGTTTTCGTCGGCATGGCGCTCTCGCTGCTGATGCGCTTGCAATTGGGCTGGCCCGGCCAGGAATTCGGTTTCTTAAAGACTCTGTTTCCGACAGCAGCCGCAGATGGAACCATATCGGGAGACCTGTACCTGTCGCTTGTGACGATGCACGGCACGATAATGGTCTTCTTCGTGCTGACGACCGCACCGCAGGGCGGATTCGGCAATTACTTTCTGCCGATTCAAATCGGCGCGGCTGACATGGCATTCCCCGTGCTGAACATGCTCTCGTTCTGGGTCACGTTCGTCGCGCTCGCGGTAATGATAGCCGCGTTCTTCGTTTCGGCTCCGAACGTGATCGGCCCGCTCGGAGGATGGACCGGATACGCGCCGCTAAGCGCCATCGGAGAAGACATAGGGCCGGGGCAGGGAACCGGCGTCATCTTATGGGTCACGAGCATCGCGCTGTTTTGCATCGCGTCGCTACTGGGCGCGCTAAACTTCATCACAACTATGCTGAACCTGCGCACGAAGGGAATGTCGCTGATGCGATTGCCGCTTACGTGCTGGGCGTGGTTCACGACAGCCGTGCTTGCGCTGCTTTCGTTCCCTGTGTTGCTCGCTGGAGGAATACTTCTGTTGTTCGATCACCTTCTGGGCACGAGCTTTTTCATACCGAGCGGATTATACGTCAGCGGCAAGTTGCTCAAAGACCACAGCGGCGGTTCGCCCATCTTGTGGCAGCACCTGTTCTGGTTCTTCGGCCACCCGGAGGTTTACATCGCGATATTGCCGGGGATGGGACTCACGTCGCACATACTTTCAACCTTCGCGCGCAAGCCGGTCTTCGGCTACCGCGCGATGGTCTATGCGATATTCGCAATCGGGCTGCTCGGATTTTTCGTGTGGGGCCATCACATGTT
This sequence comes from Blastocatellia bacterium, assembly GCA_035575515.1. Taxonomy (GTDB): domain Bacteria; phylum Acidobacteriota; class Blastocatellia; order UBA7656; family UBA7656; genus DATLXU01. The sequence continues at coordinate 9,598 of DATLXU010000048.1, read as the reverse complement.
CGTCAGCGGAATGAGTCCTTACTCGGCAATCGCGTTTTCGCTCGTGACGCTGACAATCGGCGTGCCTTCAGCTATTAAGACGTTCAACTGGCTCGGCACGCTCTGGGGCGGGCAGATCAGGTTCACGACGCCAATGCTGTTTGCGTTGGGTTTCGTTTCGCTCTTCGTGTCGGGCGGCATCACGGGATTGTTCTTAGGGCAGACTTCGATTGACATTCAACTGCACGATACATATTTCGTCGTCGGCCACTTCCATTTGATTATGGGGGTCGCTGCGATATTCGGGATGTTTGCGGGAACATACTTCTGGTTTCCGAAGATGTTCGGGAAGATGATGAATGAGACGCTCGGCAAGATTCATTTCGTCATCACCTTCATTGGCGTGAACGCCATCTTCATCCCGATGCACATAATGGGAATGGCCGGAGCGACGCGCCGCTACGCTTTCCATTACAATCCGTACACAGGCGAAGGACTCCAATACCTGAGCAACATCGTCGGCATCACGCGCTTCGTCTCCTACATGGCTTTCATAACGATTGCCGCGCAATTGATCTTCGTGGCCAACCTGATCTGGAGTTGGGCCAAAGGGCGCAGGGCGGAGATAAACCCGTGGGAGGCGACTTCGCTTGAGTGGACAGTTCCGTCGCCGCCGCCGCATGATAATTTCGGAGGGCACGAGCCGGAAGTTTATCGTGGCCCGTATGAGTTCAGCGTGCCGGGCGCGCCGAAAGATTACGTGATGCAGACCGACCCGGAACCTGTGGGCGCACATGGAGATTAGTTTCTAGTTTCTAGTTTCTGGTTGAGAACGTCTAACGATAACCAGAAACTAGAAACCATAAACCTGCTTATGCCTACAACACTGACACAAGATGTAAAGGTGAGGCCGGGCCGTATAGGCGCGGGCGGCGGAGGAGTCGGCTCGGGCGGCGACGGCGACCCGTTCGATCCCGGTCAGGGTGATGCGAAGGACTGGCCGCCGGGATTCACGCGCGACGATGCGGTTCAGCCGGAAAAGTATCGCATAGGAATGTGGGTAGCGCTCGCAAGCATCCTGATGCTCTTCGTCGCGCTGACGAGCGCGTACATAGTCCGACAGGTTCCGGCGTGGAACGGCGGCGTGAGCGATTGGGTCAGCCTTCAGATGCCGCCGGTGCTCTGGGTCAACACGGCGATGATTTTAATGAGCAGCGTGACGATTGAGCTTGCGCGCCGCGCATTGAAACGGGGCGATTATGAAAAGCTGAATCGCTGGCTCGTGCTGACGACGCTGCTCGGAATCGGATTTCTTGTCGGGCAGCTTATCGCGTGGAGGCAATTGGCCGCGCAGGGCATCTATGTGAATACGCACCCGCACAGTTCGTTCTTCTATCTGATGACAGGCGTGCATGGGTTGCACCTGTTTGGCGGGGTCATCGCGTTGATTTACACGACAGTCTCTGCGCTCAGGTTGCGCATAGGGATACAGAAGCGCGCGGCGGTGCGAGTGACGGCGCTGTACTGGCACTTTATGGATGGGCTTTGGGTCTATCTTTTCCTGCTGCTTTTCTTTTGGAAATAAAGTTTCGGTTGGAGGTGGGTAGATGGCTGAAGTGAGAGCGGAAACTTTGCCTGCGAATGAGTGGAGCGGCGGCACTCTCCCGTATCGTGTGAGCCACCGCAAGCTAGGAATGTGGCTCTTCATAATGTCTGACTCGCTGACGTTCGGCGCGCTGCTGACGGCCTACAGCTACGCGCGCGTGGCGAGCGACATCTGGCCCACGCCGTTCAAGTTTTCTCCAAGCATAATTTTTTCGACCGTGATGACGCTCGTGCTGCTATCGAGCAGCTTGACTATGGTCTTTGCGGTTGCGGCGGCTAAGAACCGCAAGAAGAAGACCGCGCGCAAATGGATTCTTGCGACGATGTTTTTTGGCACAACATTCATCGTGTTGCACTTGATGGAGTGGCTGCACCTGATGAACGACGAAGGCTTGTACCCATTTTCGCTTCCGACTGAATGGCTGCACCGCTGGCCGAACGCGTCGCCGCTGTTCGGCGCGGCGTTTTTTGGAATCACCGGGCTTCATATGTTCCACGTCTTCACGGGCGTCTGCTATCTCGGCGTCGTTGCCGCGCGGTTGAAGAAATTCACAGCCGACGACGTTGAAGTGAGCGGATTGTACTGGCACTTCGTCGACCTTGTGTGGATGTTCGTCTTCCCGTTGATCTATTTGATGTCGGTTGATTTCAGCGGATAGGTTGATGAGCCGAGTTTAATTGAGCGAGGGAACTGCAATGCTTGAGATGAAAGAGAACGAAACGAAGTGGCTGAATCGCATACTGCTCGCGCTTGCCGGGCTTTCGCTGCTGGTGGCTGCGTGGACCGTGGTGAATTATCAGTTTCGAGGCGGAACCGACGATCTGTTTTTAGTGCTGGTCTGCCTGCTGCTCGCGCTGCTTTTTGCGATAAGCCCGCTGATGTATTACGGCAAGAATCTAAAAGTGGAGGACGAAGCGGAACAATCCGAAGAACTGACTCAACACGAACGAGCCGAGCGCAAAGAGAGCGGGCTTGTATGGGGCGGGCTGCTCGGACTTACGGGCATCGAAGTCTTTCTCGCTTACATTCACCTCAACCCTCATCTGATGATAATCATCCTGATGCTGCTTTCAATAATGAAAGCGGCGCTGATTATGGCTTACTTCATGCACTTGAAGTTTGAGCGATTGAGCTTCGTGCTGACGGTTGTTCCGACGCTTGTTGTGCTATTGTGCTTGTTCGCGATATTCTTCCCCGACAGCAGCCGACTCAACAAGATGAAGCCGCCACAGTCAGTCGAAAAGGTTCAACCTGAAGAGTAATGAGGTCATTTAGAGGTTTGAAATGAACGCGCGGCGCATAGCATTGTTTTTGATAGTTGTGGCGGCGGTGATTATTGCCGCTGCCGCGCCTGCGTTTGCGCAGTGCCCGATGTGCAAAGCCGCGATTGAAAATTCTACTGCGGCGCAGTCGGCTTCGAGCGGGTTGGACCTTGCTATTATTATTCTGCTCATCCCTCCCGTCGCTATATTCGCAGGATTCTTCGTTGTGATTTACCGCTTTCGCAACGTTCAGGGGCGAAAGCATTCAACGAATGTGTTGCAGTAATTGGCAGCGGCGAGCATGAAAGTGTCCCGATTTTGACCGAGCCGCGAAGAAGTGTTATACCCTCAATATGCCCATCAGTTTTCTTCCGACGCTTAACGCGATGTTGAACGCAACGAGCGCAGTCCTGTTAATCGCTGGATTCTTCTTCATTCGTCGCAAGAATATCCAAGCGCATCGCGCGTGCATGATTTCCGCCATCGCAACTTCGATTCTGTTTTTCATCTCCTACATAATTTATCACTCTCAGCATGGCACGACGCGCTTTCAAGGCGAGGGCTGGGTGCGGCCCATCTATTTTGCTATTCTCGGAACGCACACGTTTCTCGCGGCGGTGATAGTGCCGTTCGTGATTGTGACTTTAAGACGCGCGCTTCGAGGCCAGTTCCCGCGCCATCAAAGAATAGCTCGCTGGACTTTCCCGATGTGGCTCTACGTTTCGGTGACCGGCGTGATCGTTTATTTCATGCTCTATCACTGGTTCCCAGGGAATGTGTAATGCGCGGCTAAGATATTTGAGCGCAAACTAGACTGACTCAGTAGAATTAATGTAGTTTTTATATGACTGCTCAAACTCGCTCCTCAGGAGGCTAAGAATGAAAACCAGATTGATAGCTATTATATCGGCGCTCGCGCTCTTCGGTTTTAGCGCGAACGGTAGAAACGTAACCTTTCAACAGGACCTCAATGCAATAACTCCACAGACTATCACGCTATACCCGCCTAGTGATAAAGCCTCTGATAAGTATGATGAGACAAGAGCCTGCTTTAGTTTCAAGTTCGGAAGGAACAAGTCGCCTAATTCGACTGATTGGGATTTGGGATATGGCTTTGCAAATATAGGCGGTGAAGATTGGCTCATGGTTGGTACAACGAGCAGGGACAAACGCAGTGTGATGAAAGAGCTTGGGGAGTACAATTGGTCCGACAATTTCGAGATACAGACGCTTGAGCCGCTTCCAGAGTTGAAGGAAGGAGAACAGCGCCATATCACATTGGATTCATCTGCCGATACACACAAGGCGTGGGCAAGATCAACTACACACTTTGCGAAGGCGAAAGCCGGCCATATCTATTTGTTACACGTAAAAGATTCTCAAGCAGACTTCTACGTGCTGTTTAGGATAGAAGAAATAGAACAGCAGCATCACTGCACAATAAGCTGGAAAAGAGTTCCGCAGCAGTGACTTGCCATCGCGCTTTATGAGCCAACTCGTATTTCCCTCTATTTATGAGACGAAACAATAACCGGACATCAGCAAACGCGCGGCTTGATGAATCGCAAGAGCCTGTTGCGTGGAGAAGCGTCGGCGAAATCTATGGCTTTCCCTTCTCATCGTTCGATGAGTTGCAGGCGGCGGTTGCTGCGCGCAGCTTCCAGCTAGGCGTTGATCCATTCGCTGCGGCAGAGTGGTCGGCGCGCTTCAATAGCCCTGTTAAGAAAACGGTTATTGCCGCTCTTTCATTGCTGCTCGTCATTGCGGGCGCAGCTTCAATTATTGCGGCGTTTGTCGTTAAGGATTACTGGCTGCTTGCCGCCGCGCCGATTCAGGCAACAGTTTTTTACGTCGCGCACCCGGCGTGGCCTTATCACAAATGGGCGACCGCAGGCGGAGCGTTGACTGTGCCTGTGTTCATCAACCTGCTGCTGAATGAGATGACAACAGCCGCGACGCTTGTGGCTTACGCAGGACTGACTTTCGCAGCAGTGCGCGCCGCTGCATTCATTGCGAACTCGGCCTTTCGCAAAGCATTGCTCGGCGACGAGCAATTATTCCTGGCAGCTTTCGCTAATCGCGTCTGCACCCTGCGCAACAGCCGCACCAATCGCGTTTTTGCCGCATGAAGGTTTGCTTGACCGCTGGCTCCGTCTGTCCTTAGAATCCCCTCAGTCGGCATCGCAATCCGAGCAGGAGACAAATAAAACGTTGATCGAAGAACGCGAAATTCAAGAAGAGCCATTGCCGTCGCAGCCTGCATCCAAACGCAGGAAATATCCTTGGGCGATGCTTGTGATAGCGGCGATATTTGTCATCGCGGCATATCTGTCGTGGCGCGGCTCGTGGTTTGGCCGCGAGCTTTCCGACTCTCAGATGCAGGAGTACCTGCACGACAACGAAAAGCCCCGACACATTCAGCACGCGCTTTCGCAAATAAACGAGCGTATCCTCAAAGGCGATCAATCGGTGAAGAAGTGGTATGCAGATGTCGCTTCGCTTGCTAATCATCCGCTGCCCGAAGTGCGAGCGATGGCGGCGTGGGTCATGGGTCAGGATAACACTCAGGAAGAATTTCACGCGGCGCTGCTTTCACTGCTCGAAGACCGGCATCCGAACGTGCGGCACAACGCCGCGCTTGGGCTTGTGCGATTCAAAGATGACCGCGCCCATCCTGAAATTATCGAAATGCTCAAGCCTAAAACTATAACCGCCACAGCCTATGGAACGATTGAGCTGATCTTGAAAGAGGAGGGAATCCCGGCTGGCGCGGGCGCGCCGCTCGCTCGGATTAAACAAAGCGCCGGCCAGGTTGTGGAGATTCGCGCGCCCGAAGATGGTCGCATCGGCTCGCTGATGGTGAGCGACGGCGCAAGCGTTCAAATGGGCAGCCCCGTTATGATGCTTCTGCCTTCAAACGATCAGGCGAGAGAAGCGCTAAGGGCGCTTTATTGCATCGGGCGTGAAGAGGATATTTCTTACATTCAGCCGTACACTCGCCCTATGCCCGGCCTGCGCGACGACGTTCAAAAGCAAGCCGCGATTACGCTTGAAGCGATCCGTAGCGGCTCGGTGCGCTGTTCGTAGCCGATTAACCTGAGCGCCGCCTAAGGATTCAACGTGACGCCCGTGCGGCGTTCCCATTCGGCGGTGTCCATCATCTCAATCGCATCCCAGGGGCAACCTTCGAGAAACGTGCCGTCCGGCCCCTTGCTCGTGCAGAGCTTGCATCCGATGCAGAGGTTCGGGTCAACTTCGATGCGGCCATTCGGGTAATAATCAACGTCGGGAACCCAGAACATGCAGGCTTCAACGGGACAGTACTCAACGCAGGCCGGTGACCCTGCGCAGCCCGTGCAGTTGTCCATTATGACTGCGATAATCTTCGGCTTCTTTTTTCTCAGGTCAGGGCGACCGTGAGACATCGGCTCCATCTTCACCAACCCGATTGCCTCTTCCACCGTTTCCAGCATCTCAGCCATTTCGTCTCCTGTAAGTTAGAATGATCGCTGAACAACTTTCGCTCGAAACATAACGTGCGGTTTGTTGCGGTGGATAAAATCTATCACAAAAAACGTTAGCGGCAAACTGATTAGAAGGGTGCGCAGGTGGTTTTTTGTCTGAAAACAAAGGTTCAATACCGGTGTAACCCGTTTTAGCGGCGCGGTGTCTTACCTGGCGGAAGGCAGATTGTGAGTCTTCCGCAAAGGCTCCGGCTGGTCTACCAGAGTCGGAATAGATAATAATTCATTGAAGGAAGGTAACGCTTAATGAAGAAGTTTTTCAAATCCCATGCGCTTGTGGCAGCATTCGTTGTGACGGCTGCACTGGCTGCGCCTTTTGCGTTGGCGCAGCAGCCGACCGCGACGGACAAAACGGCCAGGCATGAGCATCACGCCGGAATGATGGGCGGGCATCGCCACCATCGCGGCGAAATATTTGGATTCGGTTTCAGAAACCTTGATTTGACCGACGCTCAGAAGGCTCAGATCAAGCAGATTCACGAAAGCCACCGCGAATCGCTCAAGGCTTTGAGAGATCAGATTCGCGCGAAGCATCAAGAGCTTCGGCAGGTGACCGAAAGCGGCACGTTCAACGAATCATTAGCGGCTCAGAAGCTCACTGAAGTTGCGCCGCTGAAGGCGAAGCTGATGGCTGAGCATTTCAAGATTCGTCAGGAGACGCTGGCTGTGCTCACGCCTGAGCAGAAGGCCAAGCTCGATTCCATGCGCGAGCAGTTCAAAGAACGAATGAAAGAACGCCGCGAGCGTCGCAGCTAAAGCATAAAGCAATCACAGATGAACACGGATGAATACCTATGAAGAGAGAAGCTTAGGAATTTGAATCTGATTTCTCTCAATACATCTGTGTTCATCTGTGGCTGCATTTTCAACGGGAGCGAGACTGGCAACAGAGATCACCCACGCTTCGGAACTGGAACTGGTGAGCCGCGCGCGAGAAGGAGACGAAGCGGCCTTCGAGGAGATCGTGCGTCGTTACAGCCCGCGAGTCTTTCAAATTGCCAGCCGCTTCTTTCGCAACCGCAGCATAGTAGAAGAGATCGCACAGGAAGTTTTCTTAAAAGCATTCAGAGAGCTTCGCAGCTTCGAGGGTAGAGGTTCTTTTGAAGGATGGCTTTCTCGCATCGCAACTAACCGCTGTTTGAACGAGCTGCGCAGCGCGAAGCGACGGCCTGAATCTCCCGTCGCTGATTTGACCGATGAGCAGGTCGACTGGCTGGATAATCATTTGTCTGATATTTCAGCCGCGCGCCATCAGGCAAGCGTCGAAAGCGCCGTGGCTGCGGACTTGGCGGAAAAAGTACTCGGCACGTTATCGCCTGATGATCGGCTTGTGCTTACGCTGCTCGATGGCGAAGAGTTGTCAGTCAAAGAGATCGCTGCAATGACCGGATGGAGCGAGTCGAAGGTTAAAGTGCAGGCGTTTCGCGCGCGCCGCCGGATGCGCAAGGCTGTGGAAGAATTATTGAAAAGTAGATCGCAAGGTGAAAGGCGGAAAACAAAAACGTGAAGATAAGGAGTGGTGATGAGAAACGATCACATCACAGCTTTGCTTGAAGAGAATCGGTTCGGCGCATTGAGCCTCGATGACGTTTCAATGATCGAGTCTCACGCTGCTGATTGCTCTCAATGTCGAAAGGCTTATGAGGCTTCGCTCATAGCAGGTGATCTATTGAAAGCGCGCGTGGCCGAGACCATCGAGCCTTCGCCGTTTTTCAAAACTCGCGTGATGGCTGCGCTCAGAGAGCGACAGCGCGAAGCCGAAATGCCTGCGCTTGCGCGATTGTGGAAAGCTGCTGGCGCAATAGTCTCGCTGATGATTGTGATAGTCGTGATTCTTTCCGCGTTGGCACTCTTCGGCTCAAGCCCTCAACCGGAAATCGAGGCAGTTGATTCGCCGTCGAGTTTGAACTCTCTCACGGCGGAGCGTGTGTTGTTTGACGACGATAGTCAGGTAGCGGGCGACAACCTGACAGTCAGCCAGGTCCTCGAAACTATCTTCGCATCGGAGGATGCTGATGGAAGCTACTAGCAAAAACAAATGGCAGGTGCGCGTCGCGGCGGTTGTGATTTTTGTCTTGGGTTTTGCCGCAGGCGCGTTGAGCTTGAATCTATATCGTTCGTATGGTTCGGGCAGCAATCATCCGCCACGACAGGCAAGGTTCGAGAAGATGCTTGACCGATTGAACCTCAGCGACGAGCAGCGCGCGCAGATGGAAGAGATCATACGGGACACGCGCTCGCGCCTCGCTGCGCTGCGCGAAAAATCGAAGCCGGAATTTATGGAGATTCGCAGGCAATCGCGCGAGCGAATGCAGCAGGTGCTCACGCCTGAGCAGTGGCAGCAGCTAGAACAGATGATGCGGAAGATGCGAGAGCGCCGCCCGCATACGGATGATTGATCTTATTTTCATTTGTTCCGCCTCTTTTTGGAAATTGGCGCAAGGCAACCTATAATATGGCCTACTGAAAATTGTAAAAAATACCTCTTGACAAAAAAATGGGGGGTAAAATTCGGTTCTCGCTAGTCGGAGTCCTACGGGCGCTTGAGATTGCTTCTTAACATTCAGATGCCAGAACCCAAATCTGGTTTCAAGGATGGGTCAAAATGCCTAAAGCCAATCAACTCTTGAGAGTTTCCTTAAAGCATTTTATGGCAATTGCCATATGCGCAGCCGTTTTGCTGATCCTTTCGGTATTCTCGGTATCGGTAAAAGAACCGTTGAAGGACAACGTTCGGTAGGTGAGTCGAGCCAACAGAGGAACGCCGCCCTTGAGGATGTCGCTAACTCGCTGGATTCACCACTCATCGCAGACAATTCAGAAGGAGCGCCCCCCTCTATCCTTTCTGCTAATGTGAAGGAAGTAACGGGCGCGGAATATCAATGACTCACGGGCATCAAAGCAGACTCGCCTGGCTACGTCACCTTCTCCGATCTTAAACTGATTAACAACGCGAGTCAGAGCGTTAAGGAATTTACCTTGTGCTTGCTGCATAAGTATTCAAACAGAAAAATCTGCATCAGGCAAAGCGGTTGGAACTGCAACAAGTGCGTCTTTGAGTGTTTCTGCCCAACCGTAGCGTGTTGTCAGCAATTCTCAATACGGGAATCACTCTATTTGCAAACGATAGAGAGCGGCCATGTGCCTGTACAAGGCTTCCATGGATGTAAAAACCAGAACATTGAAGAGATGGCGCAGCGAGGACCAGAGTTTTGTCTTGGTCCCCA
>DATLXU010000047.1:0-9573 GCA_035575515.1 Blastocatellia bacterium | reverse complement strand
CGAAGGGATTGGCGAGTACCGCGAAGTCAAACGCGCCATCGAGCGCAAAGTCGAAGAGGAAGTCGCCCAATTATACGCCCTCGGTTTTCGCGGCGCGGATTTGTTGACCGCCTGCTTCGGCAAAGCCGTCTCCGTCTTCGGCAAATACGAGCGCGTCGAAAAGGCTTCGGGCGAGCTTGTCACCGTCGCAGAGCTTCTTGAGATGACCCGCAAGAGCGCCTTCAACGCCCTGCTCAAAGGCTTCAGGGGCGACGACTTCACGAAGTTCTACATCGGCTGGCTTGAGCTATACGGCTTCACCGAATCGGATTTCGACGACGCCGCAAAGTTCTCGCGCGTCGGCCTTACTATCAACGTCGCTGACCTGTTCGCCCACGACATCTTCATCAAGAACGGCAACCGCCAGTCGCTCGCAGATTTCACCCATCGCAACACGAAGAAGAAACATCTGGGCGAAGCTATTGATGCGCCGCTGATTGACCACGCGCATCGCGCGATGTGGCTCTACAAGGGCGCGAACCGTCAGGCGTTGCTTGCCTACATCGCCAGAGTCGGCCGCCAGCCGGATTCGAGTTTCTGGCGCGTGCTGACTTCTCTTGACGAGCTATTGCCGAAAGGGAGCGACGACCAGAAACAGGCGGCGGGATTGCTTGCGAACAAAGAGAGCCTTATCCGCGACAACCAGTCGCTTGAGCAGCGCAAGGCCGAGCAGTCAGAGCTTTTCGGTTAATCGAAACCTATGCCTAAGAAAAAGGAGAAATCAATTTCAACCCGACGCGAGCAATCGCCGCGCAGGACGGATGACGCATTGCTTGGCGAGATACGGCTGCTCATCGAACAGACGCGATTGCATGTGGCGCAATCGGTCAACTCTGCGCTCGTCCTGATGAACTGGCACATCGGCAAGCGCATCAATGACGAGATTCTGAAAAACAAGCGTGCCGAGTACGGCGAGAAAATTGTCTCTACATTGTCGAGACAATTGACGGCGGAATACGGCAAAGGTTTTACTAACACGAACCTTGTCCGAATGCGCCAATTTGCAGAGCTTTTTCCTGATTTTGAAATTGTTGCGTCACTGACGCAACAATTGACATGGACACACATTGTCGAGCTTCTCCCAATTAAATACCAGCTAAAACGCGAGTTCTACGCCGAGATGTGCCGCATCGAGCGTTGGAGCGTTCGCACCTTGCGCGAGAAGATTCAGGGGATGCTCTACGAGCGCACGGCAATATCAAAGAAGCCCGACAAGCTAATCAAAACAGAGATTGCTGAATTGCGCGAAGAGGACAAGCTCACGCCCGATCTGGTTTTCCGCGACACATACTTTCTCGATTTTCTTGGCTTGAGCGATACATTCAGCGAGAAGGATTTGGAAAACGCCATCCTGCGCGAGCTTGAAAGATTCCTGCTTGAGCTTGGAATCGGATTCGCCTTCGTCGCCCGGCAAAAACGGATCACGGTTGACGGCGATGATTTCTACATTGATCTGCTCTTGTATCATCGCAAGCTGCGCCGTCTGGTCGTCATTGAATTGAAGCTCGGCAAATTCATGCCCGTAGATTTCGGGCAGGTGGAATTTTATCTGCGCTGGCTCGACAAATACGAGCGCGAGCCTTGGGAGGAATCACCGATTGGCCTGATACTCTGCTCGGAGAAATCGAGCGAGCGAGTCGAGCTATTGGCCCTCGACAAGCGCGACATCAAAGTGGCTGACTATTGGACTGAGCTGCCCGACAAGAGGCTGCTTGAGCGAAAGCTGCACGAAGCCGTTTTGCTGGCGCGGCAGCTATCGGATGAGAAATCATAAGGAAGCAGAAGATTCGTTATGAACATCAATCAAACAGAGAAAGACAACCTGTTCAAAGGTCTGGGATTGTTCCTTGAAGCGTTTCGCCCTTTTCTGGTTTCGGTCTTGATGCGCCGGGCGGGCGAGGATTGGGCAAAGGAATTTCAAGCGACGCTGTCGCCGCAGCAGTTGGAAAACTGGAACGAAGGCCTGCGCAACGGCACGCCGCCCGAAGCCCTGATTGATTTTCATCACTTCAAATACTTCGCCATCAAAAACAAGGATTTGCTCAAGGCCGACTTTGGCAAGAAGGTCGGAGACGTTCCGAACTGGCTGAACGAGATTGCCGACGTGCGCCACAAGATAGCTCACTTCAAAGAAGTAGACGAAGACGAAGCGGCAAAGGCATGGATTCACATGAAGGCAATCGCCCGGCTGCTGAAGATGGACGAGCTTGAAGCCGAAATCGTAAAGCTCAAAGAGAACAAAGCTGCGGAGCCGAAATCGAAGACCAAAAAAGCGGAAGCCGCGTCCCTGCCCATGTCTTCAGCTACCATGCCATGGTTTCGCGTGGTGACGCCGCATCTCGACATCAAGCAGGGAAGGCTGGATGAGAGCGTCTTTGCCGCGAACCTTGCGGAGGTCGCTCTGGGAGGCGGGCGCGAGATATACAGCAACCCTGTGGTCTTCTTTTCCAAGACATTCTTTACCGCAGGCTTAAAGTCAATCGCCCGGACTGTCATCAAAGGGCTGAACGGAAACGAGGATGCCGAGAACCGCGTCATCTCGTTGCAAACAGGATTCGGCGGCGGCAAGACGCACACGCTGATTTCCCTTTATCACATCTGCAAGTGGGGCAGGAACGCGGCTCAATCCGACTCGGTGAGGGAATTGTTGAGCTACACGGGAGCGCCCGAATTTAAGAGCGCGAACATCGCTGTCTTCACCAACACGACGAACGATCCGGCAAATGGGAGGACTACGCAGGACGGCGTTCACATTCAAACCGTCTGGGGCGAGCTTGCCTATCAGCTTGGCGGAAAGGAAGCCTACGAGATCATCCGCAAGAATGATGAACAGATGATTGCTCCGGCTGGCCTTTTCAAGAAGGTGTTGGAGCAATGCGCTCCGGCGCTCGTTCTGATTGATGAGCTTGCGGATTACTGCGTAAAGGCATCGGCAAAGAAAGTCGGCGGCAGCACGCTCGCTGACCAGACGATAAGCTTCATGCAGGAGTTGACCGAAGCAATCGCCGGGGCGAACCATTGCGTTGCGCTAATTACGCTGCCTGCAAGCCCGCAGGAAGTCGGAAACACCGCTCAGGCGCAGCAGATTCTAACTTCGCTCGAACAGCGCGTCCGGCGCGTGGGCGCTGACACAAAGCCGGTTGCCGACGAAGAGATTTACGAAGTCATCAGGCGAAGATTATTTGAAGACATAGGCGACCCGGCGCAGATAGAAGCCTGCGCATCAAAGTACCTTCAGCTTTATCAGGAGAACTGGATGGAGATGCCGCCTCATGCGACGAAGGCGGATTATAAGACCAAGATTTTGAAATCCTACCCGTTTCACCCTGAGCTGATAGATGTATTTCGCATCCGGTGGGCAAGCCATCACGGATTCCAGCGCACGCGCGGCGTGTTGCGCTTGCTTGCGGCAATCGTGAGCGATTTGTGGAAGAGACAGAACTCGCTTGCCGGCTCGAACCTGTTGATTGATTCGGGCGATGTGAGCTTTGAAAACATTGACGCGCTGTCAGGCCAGTTGAAGACGTTATTCGGCAATGGCTACGACGCGGTCATAAGCGCGGACGTATCAGGATCATCTTCAAACGCTTTCAAGGTGGATGAAAACAAAAGCGAGTATGGCAGATGGCGGCTGGCCGAGGGGATTGCATCGGTGATTCTGCTGAACTCGTTTGGAAGCGACGGCGCAAACAAAGGCGTGTCGGTTGCTGACATAAAATTGAATCTGCTTGAGCCGGATGGTTTCAATCACAACAGCATCAATGGCGCGCTGGATGAGCTTGAAGCCAGCGCCTATTACCTCTACTACGCGCAATCGGGCAGCGCAAAGCGTTACTGGTTCCACACCAAGCCGAACATCAACATCCTGATAAATCAGGCCAAGGGCGATGTAAAGAGTCATGAAACCGAAGCGGAGATACTGAGGCGCATAACGGAAAAGAGCCGCACCGTTCAAGGCTTCAATGTGCTGGTCAATCCGTCTGAAGATGTGCCTGAGCAGCAACGGCTGACGCTGGTGATCTTGAGTCCAAAGCATCAATCCGGCTCAAATGAAATCAGCAAAGAGACAAAACAGGTCATTGAAAAGATTGCGACAAAGCGAGGCAACAGCGAGCGCATATATCGAAACACAATTCTCTTTTTAATGGCATCTGAAATTGGCACAGGCAAGCTCTACTCAGATGTAAGAGACTATCTGGCTTGTCAGAAGATCAGCACCGATTACAGCTCGCAACTCGAACGGGATCAAAAAGACGAGCTGAAGCGCAAAGCTGAAGAAGCAAGCAAGCAGGTTGATAGCTCGCTGGTCGCCGCCTACTCTACGCTTTTGAAATACTCTGTGAAGAACGGTTTGAGCAAGCTGGTTGTGAAACAGTTCAAAGAAAATTTAGACGCACAAATAAACACCAATGTCATTGCCGCGTTGAAGGATGAAGAATGGCTGCTTGAATCGGTGGGACTGGGGACATTGAAAAACAACAACCTGCTGCCGACTGAGACTCAGCCGATCAAGGCAAAAGATGTTTACGAAGCTTTTATTCGCTTCGACGATAAGCCTATGGTCACAGGCGTAGAGGCTGTCCAGAAGAGCCTGCTTAAATATTGTTACGAAGGAAATTTCTGCATCGCTACCGGCGACGGAAAGGACTTCACCAAGTTTTATTTCAAAGAGAATGTCCCCTTCTTTGATGTTCAAGACAGCAACTATTGGCTGGTTGATAAAAGCCTCAAACCGGCTGAAGCTCCGAACGTGCCGGTTGAGCCGGTTGGGTCTACAACTCCGGGATCACTGCCGTCGGGCATAGGTAGCGAAGGTAAAGCGATACCGCCGGAAAGAGCGGAGCCGAAAACCAGGGAGTTTAAATCAATCACCATCTCAGGCAAAGTTCCTCTGGAACGCTACACAGATCTGTTCAACTACTTCATCACGCCGTTTGCGATGAGCGGAAACAAGATTGAGATCCAAGTCAGTTTCAAAATCACCTCGACTGATAGCAGTCCTTTGAATGAATCCAATCAGCAATATAAAACCGCGAAGGAAGCAGCAAAACAGTTAGGACTAAATCTTGATGAAGAAACGAAGTAATCTGTTTTTGGTGTGTCAACTCATCCAAAACAGCGCAACCTTACCTATACACAAAGAAAAGGCTGAGTCCGGTAAGTTGGACCAGAGCAAAGTTTATGACACTCTAGCAGACTCAACGAAACTCAGCCCAAAGGCACGTTTTAGACTCTTAATCAGCGGGAGAGCTACCTCACAGGTAGCTCTTTCTTTTTGTCTACAAATTTGTCTACAAAATTCCTCAACTCGTCTCTCACCTGGCTCCTCCTCAAAAACCCGTAACTTAACTTTGGCCTATACTCGCCCTACGATCTTCGAAAAGGAGGACATATGCTAAACCAACTATACCCTTACCAACAGCATGTTCTGATCTACCTCCTGGACTTCGCCTCCGCGATATTGCGGCTTCACCTCGCTGAGAAGTACCCCGAGTGGAAAGAGCAGCGCACGGAGTTTGTAGCTTGGAGAATGGGCGGGAAACAAGAAAACTCTGAAGCCGCTGGCGCCCGGTTCGTCGTTGTCCGGCCTAAGGCAAGCACTCCGCAACTGAGTAGCTCAAGGGCGCTTGTCGGGCGAAGCGCGAGTCTGGAAAGGAGGCTGAGATGAAAAAGCCTTGGCTCATGTAACTAATTTGTGCTCGACAACAAGCTGAGCAATGAACTTTGGGCTGATGCGTTTTAGGTTGATTCTATGTTCGCACATCGCCATATAGTATTTCAGATACTTCTTGTGAACTCCTCGAAACGGTCGCAGAAAATTTCGGGCCGCAGTCCACAGCCCTTCGATTGTGTTGACATGGACCTCTCGCACTCCATCCCCGTCATCATCTCTCGCCCACTCTTTCTTCCCGTGACATACCGTGGCGGTGTGTCCGGTTGATCTTGTTGTAGCCTTGCCATTCATCTGTGTAACAGGTGGCTTCCTTCTTCGTCGAGCCATGTACATGTTCGTTCAAAGTCTTGCTGTCGGTATGTTCTCTCACTCTCAACCGACACTGGCCACTTTCTCGGCCAACAGTCCCGACCACGGAGGGCCGATCATTTTCATACGTCCCGTGTCCCTTTCGCTTGTGGGCTTCTCCGGCGCGGCGGACGCTCGGGATCGCTGTGTTTTCACCTTTTTTTCCGCGTTGCGGAAACATCTCGTCAGTTTCGGTATCCGAGTCTGTCAACGCGCTTCGGCTCAACATCTCATAGGCATTGGCTTGGATCGGGCAGCGCCAACGATGCACGCACTGGCGTGAGAGCGACAGTTCCTCAGAAAGCACGGTCGAGGGGTCGCCCTTGCACACACCTCGCAGCAGAAGCACAACTCGTCGTGGTTCAAGGTTGGAGCCTGCGAAAAGGGTTCCA
This sequence comes from Blastocatellia bacterium, assembly GCA_035575515.1. Lineage (GTDB taxonomy): Bacteria > Acidobacteriota > Blastocatellia > UBA7656 > UBA7656 > DATLXU01. The sequence goes on along the minus strand of DATLXU010000047.1, from coordinate 3,120 downwards.
GTATAGAGATTGTAGACGCTCTGGCATTTTTGGCATCGATAATCGACAAAGCCACGCTTGTGAGTGCGAAAGACTCGCGCCAGTTGAGTTGTTGCCCGACAGGAAGGGCAACGGAGTCCTTTTGGGTGAAAGTATTTCTCCAACCACTCGAGGCTTTCTTGGTCATCGAGCAAATCGGTTACTGGGAAGATCATTCCCAGAGTTTAACATGCACAAATTGATTACATGAGCCGGCTCTTTTTTTATCTCGAAGTCTTTAATGATCCTATAGAGTCCTTCCAGATGCTCGTCAGGCACTCTTTCTATTTCTTTGACGATCTCCTCTCTATGACCATTTTTATAATCTCCTTTTCGACCTGAATATACCGAGTCAACAAGCCAGCTACAAGCTGCCGAGCACAAACAACGCAACAGCCCAACTACGTTTTAAGCATCTCACGCGCGTGCCGTCGCGCGCTCTCGGTTATCTCTGCGCCTGTGAGCATTCGAGCCAACTCCTCAACGCGGCCATGCCGATCAAGTTTTTCGACCCGCACTTCCGTGCGGCCCGCGACCACTTCTTTTTGCACGAGCAGATGAGAATCGGCAAAGCGCGCTATCTGCGGCTGGTGCGTCACACACAATACTTGATTTGTCTCCGCGAGCTTCTTCAGCTTCACGCCAACCGCTTCGCTCACGCGCCCGCCGATGCCTGTATCTATCTCATCAAAGACAATCGTTCGCGGGAACTCAGAAGCGTTTGCTACAGTCTTCAGCACAAGCATCAATCGCGAAGCCTCGCCGCCCGACGCCACGCGCGCGAGCGGGCGAACCGATTCGCCAACGTTTGCCGAAAAATAAAACTCAACTCGATCAATGCCGCGCGCCGTGAAGAAAGCCGTAGCTTCTTCATCATTCAATTCACTACCCGAAGGCGCAGCGATCTGAACCTGAAACTGCGCGCTCTCCATCGCAACTTCCGACAGGTCGCGCTCGACCGCCTTTTCAAACTTTTTCGCCGCGCGCACTCGCTCTGCGTGTAGCCTCCGCGCCCGCTCGATGTAATCAGCCCGCGCGCTTTCAAGCTCTGCCCTTAGCTCCGACTCTCTTTCATCAGACCGCTCGATCTGGCGCAAGCGATCCTCCGAACGCGCCTGATGTTCAAGCGCGCTTTCAATCGTGCCGCCGTACTTGCGCTTCAAGCGCGAAATCTCGGCAAGGCGATTTTCAATCTCTTCCAACCGCGCGGGTGAAAACTCCAGGCGATCAGAAAAGTCGCGTAGGCTGAATGCGAGGTCTTCGAGCACGGCCCGCGCCGATTCCAATCCTTCGAGGTAATCGCGGAAGCTCGATTCGTACTCGCCTAATTCCTCGACCCGCTTCGCCGCCTGCCGCACGCGCGTGATGGCCGAATCGTTGTCTTCGTAGATTATGTTGAAGCTTTCGGCGCACGCGGCGGTCAGCTTCTCGACGTTCATCAAGCGGCGGCGCTCTTCTTCCAATCGCTCGTCTTCGCCCGCGACGAGCCGCGCACGTTGAAGCTCGTCAATCTGAAAGCGGAGGATGTCTATCAACTGAAACTTCTCGGCCTCGTCGCGCTCAAGCTCGTCAAGCTCGCGCCTGAGCGCGGCCCAGCGCCTGTAGCAATCGCTCACCTCCTGGCGCAGCGCGCCGACGCCCGCGAAAGCATCGAGCAATTCCATGTGAGTGTCGGGATTGAAAAGCGTCTGCTGGTCGCCCTGCCCGTGAATGTCAACGAGGAATGGCCGGAGATCGCGCAACAGCGACTGCGTTGCGAGCTGATTATTGATGAAGATTTTATTCCTGCCGCTTGCCGCAAGCTCGCGACGGATGATTATCTCGCTCGCTTCGCCGCTTTCGATTTCTATGCCTGCGGCTTCGAGCATCGTTTCGAGTTCTGCGTTTCGCCCGACTGAAAAAAGCCCTTCGATGGAAGCGCGCTCTGCGCCCGCCTTGAGCAGGTCGGAAGTGAACCGCCCGCCTATCAACACGCCGAGCGCGTCAACGATGATTGACTTTCCCGACCCTGTCTCGCCCGTCAGCAGGTTTAACCCGCGATCAAACTCGACGCGCAGTTCATCAATCAGGGCGATGTTCGAGATGTTTAGTAGTGTGAGCATAATCAGGAGGCAGGAGTCAGAGATCAGGGGGTCAGGGGCAGAATCAGAATAAGCGCTTCCCCAGAATTGGCTCCTGGAGCCAGTTTGAAGGCTACGCCTAATTTGACGCTGACCCGCGACCCCTGACCATTTACCCCTGAAGTATCTGCTTCACTGCTTCGAGCAAGTTGTCGGCTACGATGTCAGGCTCGCAGGGCCACTGCTTTCGATTATCGAATGTCTCGCGCCCGTAGCCTGTCAGCACAAGCGCGCTGCGCGCCCCGACGCTTGCCGCAAGATTTATGTCGCTCGCTTTGTCGCCGATTACATAAGAGCGAGCAAGGTCAATCGCCTGCTCGCGCGCTGCGCGATGCAGCATTCCCGGAAGCGGCTTGCGGCACTCGCACAGCGCGCGATACCGCTCGTCTCCGATTCGCGGATGATGCGGGCAATAATAAATCGCGTCAATCCGCGCGCCATCCCGCGCAAGCTCTTCAACCATTCGCGCGTGAATCTCTGCAAGAGCCTCTTCGGTGTACATCGCCCGCGCGATGCCCGATTGATTCGTTATCACTATGGCCTTCATGCCAGCTTCGTTTACCGTCCTGATAGCTTCGGCGGCCCAGGGATAGATTATCAACTCGTCGGCGTTTGAAACATAGCCGATGTCTTCGTTGATCGTCCCGTCGCGGTCTATGAAGACGGCCTGCGAAAGATTTGCGTTCGTCATCTTCAAAACAGTGTTTCGGCTGCGCCGATGAGCGAGCAGATATTGTGCTGCACGAAATCTATCCGCACTCGCGCCGACGTGATGCTCTCGCGGAATCCGCCCATCGCTCTTTCTGGATTCGCAAGCGCGCGAGCATTGTTCTCATCAAATTGCTGCGAGAGCTGAAAGCCGATTGAAGCTTTGACCGAGCTTGCAATCCGCTCAGCGCGCGTGTCGTTGATTAAACGCGCAAGGCGATAAGCTGCGATCAATCCTTCGGCGCGCGATGCGGCGGGCGTCGAGCGCGGCTCG
>DATLXU010000046.1:0-10606 GCA_035575515.1 Blastocatellia bacterium | reverse complement strand
GATGCCGACGGGCGACGAAATAACGATTGAAGGCGAGCTTGTGACCGCCGATCACGAAAACATCATCCTGCCCGACGGCGAAGCTATATCGAATGTGACAGAAGAAAAACCCGCTCGCGGGGATTAGCTTGAGCTAGAGATGGAAGCGACCACCGCAAATATGAAAGCCACAGAACCGGCTCTGGGAGCCGGTTCTACGGTTTGGCAGCAACTCGCGGCCTTCACAGAAACGCTGTTGCTTGCGGTGTGGCTCGGCTCGATGATCTTCTTCAGTTTCGCAGTTGCTCCGAGTGCCTTCGCTGTCTTTCCAAATGACCATGAGCTTGCCGGTCGTATCGTCACTAGCGCCATAGGCAAAGTCGAGATGCTCGGCCTCGTCATCGGCCCGCTGCTCGTTTTGATTCAAGCGGTGACGTGGCAGACGCGTCGCGCAAGCAATTCCGTAAAAACCGTTCAACTCGTTCTCATCTTGATAATGACCACTGCGGCTGCGCTGTCGAGGTTCTGGATTTCAGCGCAGATGGTTTCGCTTCGGGTTTCGATGATCAGGATTGACGACGTGCCGATGACCGACCCGCGCCGCGTAGAGTTCAACAGCCTGCACGGCTATTCGGTCGTGCTGATGGGCGCAGCGATGCTTGCAGGACTTATCGTTTTGTTCCTCACTGTCCGTTCATGGCTCAAGCGATGACTTGACGATTATCGAAGCCAGCTATAATCTCCATCAAACTCATGGAAACGCAGACTGAACAAAATGTGGATACCTATTCGCGCTCATCGCTTCCGCGAAGGCTGGGACTCATCAGCGCAATTGCCGTGCTCGTAGGCTCGACCATCGGCACGGGCATCTTTCGCACGCCCGCAAGCATTGCGACTAAGGTTCCCGATACAACCATTTACTTGCTTATGTGGGTCGCGGGCGGGTTCTTCTCTTTGTGCGGCGCGCTCACGCTTGCCGAACTTGCAGGCGCGCTCCCGCGAACGGGCGGCGTATTTGTCTACCTGCGAGAAGGCTGGGGCCGGTTGCCTGCGTTTCTGTTCGGCTGGGGCGAGCTTGTAATCATCCGAGCTTCTGCGCTCGGCGCAATCTCTACCGCGTTTGCGGAATACCTCTTGCGCTTCATAGGCCAGCCGCACACGGTCACTGTTCAAACCGCCGCAGGGCCTGTGGAACAAAGCGCGCCCGCAGTCCATTACATCGCAGCAGTAGCGATAATCATCGTAGCCATCTTTAACATCGTTGGCGTTCGGCTCGGCGCGCTCGTCCAGAACCTGACCACAGGCGCGAAGTACGCGGCCCTGATCCTGCTCGTTCTCGCGGCCTTCATTTTCGGCAACTCTGCATCGCCCGAAACGACAGCGGCGGCAACACCTGCTGGCGCGATTTCTACAACGATGGTGGGGCTGGCATTCATATCATTGTTGTGGGCTTATGACGGTTGGGCCGACGTGACGTTTGTGAGCGGAGAAGTGAAGCAGCCTGAAAGATTCCTTCCGCTCGCTCTCATTGGGGGAACCATTGCAGTAATCGCTATCTACCTGCTCGCTAACTTTGCATATATACATCTGCTCGGATTGAATCAGATTGCTGCATCGAAGCTCGTCGCGGCTGATGCAGCTACAAAGATAATCGGCAACACGGGCGCGAAGCTCACCGCGATGGCTGTGATGATCTCAGCATTCGGCACGCTCAACGGCTCGATGATGACCGGGCCGCGAATCTTTTTCGCGATGGCCGATGACGGGTTGTTCTTCAAGAAGATTGCTTCAGTTCATCCGCGATTCAAGACCCCTTACGTCGCGATTACGCTCGCCGCTGCGCTTGCGGTGACGTTCGTGCTGTTGAGGAACTTCGAGCAGCTGGCCGACACGTTCGTGCTCGGCATCTGGCCTTTCTACGCCGGAGCGGTCGCCGCCGTTTATGCGCTTCGTCGCAAGCGGCCCGATTTAGCTCGGCCCTACAAGACGCTCGGCTATCCCGTAACGCCGATGCTGTTCATTCTTGCTGTGTTGTTTCTGGTTGGAAATGCCTTGATTGACGATTTGAAGAACCTCCATTACTACGCATCGTTTTTGAAATGGGCATTCGCGGGAGGCGCAGCGCCAACGGGGACGCCCGGCGCGCTCCTCGTCTTTGCGATAATCCTTACAGGCATTCCTGCATACTTCATCTGGCAGCGAGCGCACTCGCGCAAAAGCTAACTGGCAGGCGCAGGCGACGCTTCCGGCTCGCGCCGCTCATTTATTTGCTCCGGCGCAGCGCCGCGCTTCCACGCTAGCCATAACATTGACCAGAACAGAGCAAAGACAAGCAGGCTTTCGATGTGCAATCCGAGCCATCCCGCCGGGTTAGCCAATAAATCCGCTTCGCTCAGTTTGAGTCTTTCGGTCAAAAGGCCGGGCACGCTGATTATGAAGAGTCCAAGGGCCGCAATCCAGAACCTGCTGAAGCGCACGAATCTTCCTCGCGCATAAAAATCAATCAGCACTGCGGAGGGGATGATGCACAGCATGGCGTCGTATGTTCGATGATAAGCCGACCACATCGCAAAGGCCGCAAGCGCAGCGAGGTGCGTCGCTTCACACTTCGGGCTTAATCTAACGACGACAGCGAGACACACAAGAGCCGCAAGCGACAATGCAATGTTCATCGCTGTTGCCAAAGCGACTTTGCCGCCTGTCAGACTGAGGATGAGCATCTTAATTTCAGTCGTGCCCGTGAAAGCATAAACTTTCACCGCATATAGCTGGCCGACTGAGTGAATATAATTGAGCGTCGCGTCAAGCGCCGTTATTCCCAGATGCCATGCGAAGACCTGAGTCAGCGCGGCCATGACTGTTACCGCAGCGGCTATCAGCTTCCATTCTCGCTTCCACAAAAAGTAGAGAAAAAACGGCAGCGTCAGGGAGTATTTGCACAGCGATATGCCGAGCAGCGCGCCCGCAAGCCAGTTATTTTTCTTCTGCCTTGCCAACAGCGCGCCAAGCAGCAGCGCGACTATGATTAGGCTTATCTGGCCCAATCTGAGCGTCACCCTGTAAGGCGCCCAGCTTAGAAAGAAAGCCGCGAAAAATATGATCGCTTGGTTTGACCACCTTGCGCCCCAGAGCTTGACCGTGAAATAGATGATGGCCGCCGTAGCTGCGAGATTGAGCGCAAGCATCAGCAGCAAAGCGTGCTCGAATGAAAAGAGCGTGAGCGGAGAAAAGAGCGGCAGCGTGAACGGCGGATACATCTGGCCTGGTCCGGCTCCGAACTGGTAGCTGCGCGTCAGCCAGTTTTTCGCGCCTTGCTGAAATGTAAACAGGTCTTTCCCGTTCGCGGGCGCTGTGACGACTGCGTAGCTGAGCGAAGCGAGCGCCAGAAGCGCGAGGAATATGTTCACAAGTGTCAGCTTGCCGAGCCGCCTGATTCGATGCGGAGTCCTGGCCGTCAAATCAATTTCCCCGAAATGCGACATCAACCAATCACGGCGTCGGCCTCAATCTCGACGAGCATCTCAGGCGAGATCAGGCGGCTCACTTCGACCATGCTCGTCGCGGGCCGAATGTTGCCGAAGAATTCGCCGTGAGCCTTTGCGACCTTCTCCCATTCGTCAATGTTGGTGACGTAGATGCGAGTGCGAACGACATCTTTCAACGTGGCTCCGGCTGATTGAAGCGCGGTCTCGATGTTTTTTAATGTCTGCACCGCCTGCGCGTAAGCATCGCCAATGCCGACAATCTGACCGCTTGAATCGGTGGCTGTCGTGCCAGAAACGTGAACTGATGATCCGACGCGCACAGCACGCGAGTAGCCGACAATCGGCTCCCACTTCATGCCGCTTGAAATGTTTTTTCTCTCCATCCCTTTCTCCGTTTCTGCGGCAGTTCTGCGAGAACCATAGCTTTGCCTCACGCAGGGATGCGCAGAGTGAACTTCAGTTAGAATCAAACAGCGGGTCTGGCACACTAAGGTATGCCTGAGCGACCTTCGAATGCATCCCGAATCCCTATCAGATTGTGCGAGTCCGTTGGGCTTGGCAACTCATTCCACCCAAAGAGAGCTTCGCTCCTCGATCTCTTTGTCGTCCTTCGATGGAATCGAATAGACGCCGACAAGTCGTTTAGGCTCGATGATGCAATTGGCCTCTTCGCGCGCCTCACGTTTGAGCGCGTCAATCGACGTCTCGCCGTTCTTGTCCATCTTACCGCCGGGCGTAGTCCAGCTTCGCGGGCCATAGTTCATCTTGACGCACCGCAATGCGCCGCTGCTCGTCGAAGATTGCGGCGAATACGCCAACGCTCGGCATAAGACCCGTTCCTTTTCGGTTATTGCAACAAGCGCCACTCGTTTAGGCTTTTGAAATCTTACGGGACTTGAATTTCAGATTAAACCATCGTAGCGAATCCATCCTGCGCCTTCATGCCCGAAGCGAAATGCTTTGGGATGAAGAATCTCCGCCAGAATCTCAAGCGATTCGACTATGCGCGGGCCGGGCCGATTGAAATACTGATTGCCGTCGGCGATGAACACTTGCGACGATTGAACCGCCCGTAGCCGTGTCCATTCAGGCTTATCGCTCAAAAGATTCATCTCCTGCATCGTTCGCTTGATGTCAAACCCGCACGGCGAGACGAAGATCACATCAGGGTCTTTCGATACGAGTTCTTCCCACGTCATCCAGGGCGAGTGCTTGCCCGCTTCGCCGAACAGGTTCGCGCCGCCAGCCATCTCGACCAGCTCAGGCATCCAGTTGCCCGCAGCCATCAGCGGCTCAATCCATTCAACGCATGCGACGGTTGGCTTATCAAGCGCGCGCGCGCGTCTTGCGACTGCGTCCATTCGCGCCGTCAGCATATTGATTAAACTATCAGCGCGTTCCGGTGCGCCGAGCGCATCGGCAACTCGTTGAATGTCGGCCCAGATGTCCGCGAGCGAGTTCGGCTCAAGCGATACGATGATGGGTTCGCTTGAAACCATCTCGCACACGGCCTGCTCAACGTCTTTGAGGCTGACGGCGCAGACTTCGCATTGCGATTGAGTGATGATGTGCGTCGGCTGCAGCTCGTCGAGCCGCTGCGCGTCAACGCGATAAACGCTGAGAGCATCCTCGACGATTGCCTTGACGCGCTGATCAATTTCGTAGCTCGTCCCTTCGACGTTGAACTTGGGGCTTGTCAGTTGCGGCAAGTTTTTGACCGACGGCGGGTAGTCGCACTCGTGCGAGCGGCCAACTAATTCATTCTCGAATCCGAGCGCGCAGACTATCTCGGTCGCGCTTGCTATGAGCGAAACTATGCGAAGCTGATTCATTCGTATCAATCTTTGGAGTGCGGCTTCACGGTCGCCGCTTTTGGTTCGATGCCAAAGCAGCGACGAGAAAGCTACGCTAATCTGATACCAAAGCGGCAACCGTGAAGCCGCACTCCAAACTTCAAGCCTTCGTGTAAATCTCCGCGCCCGATTCTTTGAACTCTTCCGCCTTTTCGCGCAAGCCCGACTTGAGCGCGACCACCTCATCAATCTGTTTCTGCGCGGCGTAGTCCCTGACCTCTTGCGTTATCTTCATCGAGCAGAAATGCGGCCCGCACATCGAGCAGAAGTGCGCAAGCTTTGCGCCTTCCTGTGGCAGCGTCTCGTCGTGGTACTCGCGCGCAAGCTCAGGGTCGAGCGCAAGATTAAATTGATCCTCCCACCGAAATTCAAATCGTGCCTTCGACAGCGCGTTGTCCCAGGCTTGCGCGCCCGGATGCCCTTTCGCTAAGTCAGCAGCGTGCGCCGCAATCTTATAAGCAATCACGCCATCCTTAACATCCTGACGATCAGGCAAGCCGAGATGCTCTTTCGGGGTGACGTAACACAACATAGCTGTGCCGAACCACCCTATCATCGCGGCGCCTATGGCAGACGTGATGTGATCGTATCCCGGCGCAACATCGGTGACGAGCGGCCCAAGCGTGTAAAACGGAGCCTCGCCGCACGTTTCAAGCTGGCGGTCAACATTCTCTTTAATCAAGTGCATGGGAATGTGGCCCGGCCCTTCGATCATCACCTGACAGTCCATCTCCCACGCGATCTTCGTCAGCTCGCCCAATGTCTCAAGCTCCGCAAATTGCGCTTCATCATTCGCGTCGGCAATTGAGCCGGGTCGCAGCCCGTCGCCCAGACTGAATGAAACATCGTAAGCCCGCATGATCTCGCATATCTCGCGGAAGCGCGTGTAGAGAAAACTCTCTTCGTGATGAGCCAGACACCACTTCGCCATAATCGAGCCGCCGCGCGAGACAATGCCCGTCGTTCGCTTTGCTGTGAGCGGTATGAAAGGCAAGCGCACGCCCGCGTGAATCGTAAAGTAATCAACGCCCTGCTCGGCCTGCTCGACGAGCGTGTCGCGGTAAATCTCCCACGTCAATTCCTCTGCTTTCCCGCCGACTTTTTCGAGCGCTTGATAAATCGGCACGGTCCCGATTGGCACGGGCGAATTGCGAATTATCCATTCACGCGTTTCGTGAATGTTTTTGCCCGTCGAAAGGTCCATCACAGTGTCGGCTCCCCACTTGATGGCCCAGCGCATCTTCTCGACCTCTTCTTCAATCGAAGACGCGACGGCTGAGTTCCCGATGTTGGCGTTGATCTTCACTAAAAAGTTGCGACCAATAATCATCGGCTCTGATTCAGGGTGATTGATGTTTGCAGGGATAATCGCGCGGCCACGCGCCACTTCGTCGCGCACAAACTCAGGCGTTACAAATTTCGGAATACTCGCCCCGAAAGATTCGCCCGCGTGCTGAAAATTCAACGCGCTGCGGTCGCTCTGCTCGGCTTCAAACGCTCGCTCGCGGCCCAGATTTTCGCGCAGCGCGACGAACTCCATCTCAGGCGTGATACGCCCGCGCTTCGCATAATACATCTGCGTGACGGCGCGGCCAGCTTTCGCGCGAAGGGGACGGGGGTGCACGCCGGGAAACGGCTCAAGTCGCGCTTTGTTTTTCGAGCGTGCGTACTCGCGAGCGTCTTCGCTGAGGTAGCCATCATCAATCGGCTGAACTTTGCGGCCTTCGTATTCTTCAACGTCGCCTCGCGCGATTATCCATTCGCGACGCAGGGCGGGCAGCCCATCGTGCACGTCGCATTTAATTGCGGGGTCGCCCCACGCGCCCGTCGTGTCGTAAACGCGCACGGGCGGATTTTCTTCCGCCGCGCCGCTTGTACTGCGGGTCACGTTCAATCGAATCTCGCGAAAGGGAACGCGAATGTCGGCGCGATTCCCCTGCACGTAGACTCTCTGCGAATTTGGAAATTGAAAGTTGGTTGCTTGGTGGTCTTCGGAAATGTTCTTAGACATGGTTTCTCTCCCTTCGACGGCATTATCCGCATCAGGTTCTAAGGGTCTCCCTCAAAGGGACTCTCAGCCTCGCCCGTTCAAGCGAAGCTCCCCCGATATTAGCGGTCAGATGTCAGATGATAGATGGTAGCTGACAGGAAGCGGCAATGATGCGGCAGTCTATCATCTGGCATCTATCATCTCTTTTGCATCTAACTCGATAGCTTAGCAACCTCGTGAGGCTATCATCAACTGTTGAAGGAGTAAATAACTTTGTCGCCGGTGTCGGCTGTGGGACCGTAAACTGAAGGCAAGGGTATATCGAGCAGGCGCAAATAAACCGTGAGCATCCCGCGATGATGAGTCGAATGATTCATTCTGCGCGTCAGTATCCACGCGCGCGAGCGAATAACATCGAAAAAGGCAGTCTCTTCGCGCCACCACTCGTCGGGCTTTTCGCGCATTATTTCGAGCCTGCGATTAGCGTCGGCGCGATACTTTTCGATGAAGCCTTGTTTGGTTCTCTCTGTCGGATTGGGGTCGCCCGTGTTAATGCCGAGCATGACGCTCATCCAGCGGCCTTCGGATTGAACCTGATGCTCCATCTGCTCGATGACCGAGCGAGACTTCGGGTGCGGGCGATAGTCCATCTGTGATTCTGGAAAGGCTGACCAGATGCCGGTGATTTTTAATATCTCAGTCTCGTAGGTATCGAGCAGAAAGCTGTAAGTGCCAGTATCGTTGCTCGGCATAAATCCTCCGCGTCAGAATCTTTCACGCAGCATTTGCCGCTGCGCGTGTGAGCCTCTCTTTCACGAAATCAATCACGGCGCGATTGGCATAACCTTCACCAGGGCTGACCAGAAAACATGGCTTGCTTTTTTGAATCTCGCGCGCGAGCAGAGCCTGCTGTTGAGCGGCAAAGTTTATCTCATCGCCGCGCCGCTCGATGATGAGATAAGCATCCGTCAAATCGAAGAACGTTTGGGCCGACACCTTGAAATCTGCATTCGCGGGGTCGACGACCTGCAGGTAAAGCGTCGGTTTCAGGAATCGCCGCAGGCTGTTGCTTTCGACGATGACGAACTCGTCGGCTTCAATCTTCTTTCTGAAACTCTCAAGAGCAGAGAACAACTCTCCCTCTCTTGTTCGCACCCAGAGCGACCGACGCGCGCCCGCGGCGAGAAATCGCGAAGTATCCGTGCCCGAATCTCGATTGCGCTCTTCGGTGATTGCGAATTGATGGTCGGCGACCGAGCACTCGCACATCTCGCCATCCGTAGAGCAGACGCCATGACCGTACTGCGTTATCTTCACCGCAGTCCAGTTCAGTTCAGCCGTCGCGCGAATGATTGCTTCAACCACAGAAGTCTTTCCGATGTTGCGCGTGTGGCCGCCGACCATCACTAATTTCATGCTTGCCTCCACAAAATCAGAAACTGTACTGGAAGAAAATATCCACGCGGTTATCAATCCCGCGCAGGAAACCTTTGTAGTTCGTCTTCCAGCGGAAGTAATCAAGCCCGATTGTGAAAGCCCCGCTCGGCGTTATGCGGTTGCCGAAATAAAAAGAAGCGTTGCGCGTGCGGCCCCCAACGGGAACGTCTTGGTCCAGGGGGTCGTCCGTAGAAAAGCCCGGATGCAGCGACCAGTACTTCGACGCTTTGATCGAAAGCTCAGACCAGCCGCCGCGCCCGCGAATGTCGCGGCCCGTAACAGGGTTTATGCCCTGACCCGCGCCGCCGCGCGTGTCGCTCATGTTGCGGCCCCACCATCCTTCGCCGCGAAGGCTCACGCGACTCACTATCGGCAGCGTGTAGTCAATGTTGACTATCTGGCTGCGGAAGCTCGTGCGCGCGGCAGGAGTCACAGGCCGCGTCGTGTTCAGCCACCCGTAGAATCCCGACGCGCCGATGCTTGCGCTCTGACCTTTGACCCAAAGCGGGTGCGACACGCCCACGCGCGCTTGAACATCAGGTCGGCCCGATTCTTCGCCGTCGCGGAATCCGTTCGCGTCGAGGTCTAGAGCATCAATCGCGCCGGTCAATCCGACTCCGCCAATCAAGGAGAATTGCCCGCCGCCGACCTTCGGCTCGTAAGCGAAGCGGAACTGCGGCCTGCGGTCGCCGACATTCCCCGCGTTCCACATCAGGTTGACCGTGTTGACCGTCGGAAACAGCGGCGAGAATATGTCCCACGTCTGCCCGCCGAGCAGTGAGAAATCTTTCCATCCCATCTTCAAGTAGGCATGGCGAATGCGAATGATCTGTCGCGATTCGCTCCCGCCGTTGAAGAAGTCAAGCTCAAGCTTTCCTGTCAGCTTCGCGTCGCCCAGATCGCCAAGAGTCGGTCCCGTGTAGTCGACGCCGAAACGAGTCAGTCGCGGGTGCATGGAGAAGTTGCCCGCGTCGGGTTTGCCTATGCGCGGGTCTTCCGAAGTGATGAAGAGCGGCGCTTGTCCGACGTTTGGCCGCTGACTGTCAATGTTCATGTCGAGTCGAAGGAATCCATAAAACTTAAAGCGATTGCCTTCGCCAATGAGGTCAGACCATCTGACAGGCTCTCCGGCAGTTCTTGTCTGCGACGCACTCGCATCGGTCGCCGTCGCGGGTTGATTCGTGCGCAGGTCAGCCGTCACTGCTCTTTCAGCCGCAGGGTTTGATGAAGAAGCAGCAGCAGGCACAGCAGTTCCTTTCGGTGATGCTGATGGCGTGGAACTGGCTCCCAGAGCCAGTTCTGTCTGGTCGTACTCCTGCTGAGTGATTACGCCTTTCGACAAGAGCAGCTTTGCCAGCAGCCGCTCGGCTTCAACTGGCGTTGATGCCGCGCTTACGGAAGCCGCTTCCTGCTCGGTGATGATACCTTTCGATTGCAGCAGGCGAACGAGCGGGCTGCGCGTCGAATCGTTTTGCTGAGCCGCAGCGATGCCTGCCGTAAACAGCAGCGCTAGTGATGCAACTATCATCTGAAGGGTTCTTTTCATTTATTGACCTCCCCGTGAAGGCGACTGGAAAAGAAGTGATGCGGAAAAGAATCGGGCAGGCGCACTGCTTACGCCTGCCCCTCATTCGCCGTCAATAGATCAAGGCGCGGCTGGGCCACGCTCAGGCGGCGGCTCCTGCTCGCGCTCGTCGCGCTCAAGTTGTCTATTGGCCCGTCGGCGCTCGTCTCGCCTGCGAACCGCCTGCTCGTAATCTTCGCGCGGGTCCCGCCCCGTCGCCTCTCTGTACCACGCCGGATGATGCGTCCACGCCCACGCGCGAGTCACCGCGCCGCGAGTCATCGCCCGCAGAGTGCCC
>DATLXU010000045.1:0-30727 GCA_035575515.1 Blastocatellia bacterium | reverse complement strand
AATCAAGATGGCGCGTCAGCAACTGTTCTATCTCGATGCGCTGTTTGGCAGTTAATTCGATCAGGTCGCTCATCGCTTCCTCCGTACTTTAAGGATGCGATAAGCTGATCACTTGTCAAAGAACTTTTTGCAGACTACTTATGTCAGTGCAAATTCAAAAGCATTACTTCAGCGTTGGCGAGTATTACCAGATGGCTCGGGCAGGAATTTTATCAGAAGATGCCCGCGTTGAGTTGATTGAGGGCGAGGTGATTGAGACGAGTCCTATTGGCACCCGTCACGCCGCATGTGTAGATAGGCTGAACGCGTTTCTGAACCGCAGTCTCGGCTCCAAAGCAATTGTTCGCGTGCAAAGTTCCATCCGCCTCAATGATTTCTCGGAGCCGCAGCCGGACATTACATTGCTCAAGCCGCGCCCTGACTTTTATTCCAGCTCGCACCCGACGCCAAGTGATGCGCTGTTGATTATCGAAGTGGCTGATACATCCGTCGAATATGATCGTCGCGCGAAGCTGCCGCTTTATGTGCGCGCAGGCATTCCCGAAACCTGGCTCACGGTTTTGCTAAAAGACACAAGTGAAATCCACAGCCAACCTGTGAATGGTAAATATCAAAAAATCCAGCGCGTGCGGCGAGGGCGAACGATCACAACGTCAACAATCTCTGAACTCAGCTTCAAAGTGTATGAGCTTCTCGATTAGCCGGCCGAGAAGAAAAAAAGCCGGAAAGGCCCGCTCGCGCAGACCCTCCGGCAATTAGGAGAACGCCACAATGGAGGAAACGACTTACAGCATTGATTAATGACCGCCGCTTGCGAGTTTTCCAATCAGCGTGAACAGCGGCAGGTACATCGCTATGACTATCGTGCCGATGGTCACGCCCAGAAACATAATCATCGCTGGTTCCATCAAGCTCAAGAGGTTTGCAATCGCCGCGTCAACTTCCTGCTCATAAAAATCCGCTATCTTCGAAAGCATCGCGTCAAGCGCGCCGGTCTGCTCGCCGACGCCTATCATTTGCGAAACCATAATCGGAAACACGCCGCTTGATTTCAGCGGCTCAACGAACGTCTGGCCCTGCTCGATTCCGGCGCGCACCTTGTGAATCGCTTCTGACACGACAACGTTGCCTGCGGTCCTTGCCGTGATGTCGAGTGATTCAAGGATAGGAACGCCTGAGCTGAGCAGCGTCGAAAGCGTGCGGCTGAATCGTGCTACAGCTATCTTGCGCAATATCGGCCCGAATATCGGAAGCCTCAGCATAAAGCCGTCAACCGCGCGCTGGCCTTTTTCAGTTTTGTACCACGCCTTCAGCGCGAAGACGATTATGGCGATGATCAATCCCATCAACCACCAGTAGCCAGCCATGAATTGTGATATGGATACGACAACCTCCGTAAGCCAGGGCAGCTTTTCGCCGGGACCAAGCAAGCCCTCAAAGATATTTTTGAAGGCCGGAATCACAACGATCATGATGACCGAGATCACGGCGATTGCGATGACGATGACGGCTATCGGGTAGATGAGCGCGCTCTTGACGTCGCTCTTCAGCTTGACCATCTTTTCCAGATAAGTCGACAGACGCTGAAGGATGACGTCGAGGATACCGCCGGTTTCGCCCGCCGCGACCATATTTGAATAGAGCGGCTCGAAGACTTTCGGATGCTTGGCCATCGCGTCGGCCAGTGTCATACCTGCTTCGACATCTGCGCGCACCTGGAAGATAACCTTCTGGAAAGATTTGTTGTCCTGCTGCTGGCCTAAGATTTCAAGGCACTGCACGAGCGGAAGACCCGCGTCCAGCATCACCGAAAACTGACGTGTGAAGAGCGCAAGGTCTTTGTGCTTGACCTTCTCGCGTCCAACTTTAGGAAGGCTTATCTCGCGCCCTTTCTCTCGCGCATTGGTCAATATAATCTGTTCGCGCCTGAGCATCGCCTCAAGCGCAGAGCGGTCAGCGGCCACTCGCTCGCCAACGACAATCTCATTCAGGCGGTTGCGACCTTTGAATACATAAGTCGGCATTTCGTTCTCCTGCGAATTTGGTTCTTATTCTCAAATCAAAAGGGGCATTCTTCAGGGATAAGGAATGAAAAAGAGAAACAAGGTTCAATAATTACTTTTCATCCCACACTCTTCATCCCTCATACCTTCAACGTCCTACTCGTCCGAGCGGGAGCTGCGGTCTCGCGCCCGGCTGCGCAGGACCGGGTTGACGCTGCTGCATCTGGAGCGCGGCGGCCCCGCGATCTATCAAATCTTTCAACTCGTCCACGTTTGATGAGCGCGACATCGCAAGCTCAAGCGTAATCTGCTTCTTGAAATAGAGGCTCGCGAGCGATTGATTGAAGGTCTGCATCCCGAACTTCTCCTGGCCCGTTTGCATCATCGAATAAATCTGATGAACCTTGTCCTCGCGGATCAGGTTTCTGATGGCCGAGTTCGGAACCAGTATCTCCATCGCGAGGGCGCGGCCCTGGCCGTTGGCTTTCGGCAAAAGCGCCTGCGTCAAAATTCCTTCGAGCACCATCGAGAGCTGTGTGCGAATCTGCGCCTGCTGGTGCGCGGGGAAAATATCAATGATTCGGTTAATGGAACTTGTCGCAGAGTTCGTGTGCAGAGTCGCAAATGTCAGGTGACCCGTCTCTGCGATTCGCAGCGCCGTCTCAGTCGTTTCGAGGTCACGCATTTCACCGATGAGCACAACGTCCGGGTCCTGGCGCAGCGCGGCGCGCAAGGCGTTTCCGAATGAATGAGTGTCGGCATGAACTTCGCGCTGATTGACTATGCATCCTTTGTGAGCGTGGAGGTATTCAATCGGGTCTTCAATTGTGATGATATGTTCGTGCCGTTCGCGATTTATTTTATCAATCATCGCCGCAAGCGTTGTTGATTTGCCTGAACCGGTCGGGCCTGTGACGAGTATTAGCCCGCGAGGTTTTTCGCAAAGCTTTTCTATCACAGGCGGAAGTCCGAGTTCTTCAAACGAGCGAATCTCGTAAGGGATCGAACGGAAGACCGCGCCGACCGCGCCGCGCTGATTGAATATGTTGGCGCGAAACCGCGAAAGACCTTTAATGCCGAATGAGAAGTCCAGCTCAAGCGTCTCTTCAAAGCGATGTTTCTGCGCGTCGGTGAGCACGGAGTAAGCAAGCTGCTTTGTTTCAGCCGGGCTAAGTTCAGGGTATTCTAGCGGTCTCAGCACACCATGCACGCGAACCATTGGGGCAGAATTTGTAGTGATGTGCAGGTCCGAGCCTCCCTGCTCAATCATCTTTCTTAATAACTCGCTCAATGCAATCTCTGGCATAACACCTCCGGGCGGTGTCAGACGTCGGGTGTCAGGTGACGGGGTTAATTCTCATTGCTTCTCCCCGTCACCTGACACCCGACGTCTGACACCTATTTCACCGTCTCTCTCACAACCTCTTCAATGGTAGTCATCCCCTGCCTTATCTTTTCAAGCCCGCTCTGGCGCAGCGTCAGCATTCCTTCTTCAATCGCTTTTCGCCTCAGCTCAAGGCCTGATGCGCCGACAAGAATCAACTCGCGCAACTCGTCTGTTATCTCCATGACTTCATATAACCCTACGCGGCCCTTGTAGCCCGTCCCGTTGCACGCGGCGCAGCCTGCGCCTTTGTATGTTTTGAGGTCTCTCACTTCGCTTGCCGAAAATCCAATATCAATCAAAGCCTCTTCGGGCGTGTGAATCTCCGTCTTGCACTCTTTGCAGATGCGGCGAATGAGTCGCTGCGCCTGAATCAGGTTCACCGACGTTGCGACAAGGAACGGCTCGATACCCATATTCATCAATCGGCTGATGGTCGAAGGCGCATCGTTCGTGTGCAGAGTTGATAGAACGAGGTGGCCCGTAAGTGCGGCCTTGACCGCAATCTCAGCCGTCTCGAAGTCGCGGATTTCGCCGACGAGTATGATGTTCGGGTCCTGGCGCAAGAAAGAGCGAAGCGCGGCGGCGAAGTTCAACCCGATTGACTCTTTCATCTGCACCTGATTGACGCCGGGCAGGTTGAACTCGACAGGGTCTTCGGCGGTCATTATGTTCGTTTCCGGCGTGTTCAAACTCTGAAGCGCCGAGTAAAGCGTCGAGGTCTTACCCGAACCCGTCGGGCCAGTGACAAGAACCATGCCGTAAGGCTTTGCTATGTTGCGCTTGAACTTTTCGAGGCTCTGAGGCTCGAAACCAAGCTGAGTCATGTCGAGCCGAAGGTTTTCTTTGTCGAGCAATCGAAGCACTATCTTTTCGCCGAAGATAGTCGGGAGCGTTGAGACGCGGAAATCTAATTCGCGCGAGCGGCCATCCAACCGAACGCGGATTTTTATTCGCCCATCTTGAGGCAATCGCTTCTCCGCTATGTCGAGCCGCGCCATGATTTTCATTCGCGAAGTGAGCGCGTCTCGCATCTTCATAGGCGGGGTCATTATGTTATAGAGCACGCCGTCCATTCGGAAGCGCACGCGGAACTCTTTCTCATAAGGTTCGATGTGAATGTCGGATGCGCCGCGACGAAGCGCATCAACCAAAATGACATTGACGAGCTTGACGACTGGCGCGTCTTCGGCCATCTTTTCGAGGTTTTCGAGATCAATCTCTTCCTGATCGCCCTCAAGCTCAAGCTGATCAATGTCTTCGCCGTAGTCGGGTTGAGCCGTCGTGGAAGCCACGAGGTCTTCCATGACTTTTGCGAGTTCCATCTCGCGCGACGTGCCGTAGTATTTCTTAATTGCGTTTTGGAGCGTGCCTTCGCTTACGACTACAGGCTCGACCGAAAGCCCCGTCATAAATTTTATATCGTCAATTGCGAATACGTTCGTCGGGTCGACCATCGCAAGCGTCAGCGTCGCGCCGACGCGCGAAAGCGGCAGCACTGAATATCGCTCTGCGGTCTCCTGCGGCACGAGAGCGACAGCCGCCGGATCCACTTCAAACAATTCAAGGTTGACGGACGGAACGCCATACTGACGGCTGAGGACTGCGGTGACTTCCTCGTCGGAGAGCATGCCTAGCTTCACGAGAGTAGAGGCGAGCCGTCCACCGTTCATCCGCTGATAGTCAAGCGCCTCCTTGAGCTGCTGAGGAGTTATGAGATTATCTTTGAGAAGTGATTCGCCCAGTTTCGCCGACATAATTCACAAATCTTCCGAAGCTGACTCTCTGTGCAACAAAACCAACCTGAAACAAGAGCAAGCGCGGCAGCCTGAACCTCGCGCGTTCGCATTCAAATCAAAAGTGAGCAACAGGGGGTTAGCAGAAACGACAAGTACAGAGTTGACTGCTTCGGGGGGCGAATTGCAGCGCCCGTCCAGACGCCGCGATGGGTAGCCAGTAATTCAATCAACCTCACTGACGCTTTCCTTTTAACATTGAGCTAAAGTCATGTCAATAATTAAAATCAGCAAAGAATCTGTCATTTAGCAGCGGCGCACAGCGTTAATTCCTGTCATTAACACTGTGACTGAACACGATGCAGACGTGCGAGTTTCTTTTCAGGATTTTGTGCGATTGTTTCCGAACGAAAGGGGCAGAGAACGCTTTTCACAAATTTTGTTAATGCGCAGCAAAATGTTACTTATCCAGCCTTGGGCTTTGACCAGCAGCCGCTGCCGCCATATAATTCGGCTTCCGTGACCATCCTATGAAAACCTCTCAAGAGAAATCTAAAAAAGAGGCTGTCCCAGCCGACGCGCCCGCCTCTGCCGATGCTTTGAAAGACTCCCAAGCCCATTCGCCCGCAGCCCGATCTTCGTGGACGCGAGAGGTTACGCGCTATCAGTGGCTTGTTCTTATCGTCGCATGGCTCGGCTGGGTTTTCGACAGCATGGACGGCACGCTCTTTTCACTCGTGCTGAAGAGTTCAATGCCCGACCTTGTCCACGCGGGAGCCGATCAAGCAACAATCGGATTCTACAGCAGCGTGGTCTTTTCCGTTATGCTCACGGGCTGGGCAATCGGCGGAATCACATTCGGTATTCTTGCTGATTACATCGGACGCACCAAAGCGCTGGTTGCGACCATTCTAATCTATTCGCTCTTCACCGGCCTATCTGCCGCCGCTCAGACCTGGTGGCAGTTGGCAATCTTTCGCTTCATCACGGGTCTAGGACTCGGCGGAGAATGGGCCGCAGGAGCCGCGCTCGTGGCTGAAGTGTGGCCCAACCATTTCCGCGCAAAAGCGGGCGCAATTCTGCAGTCAGCCGCTGCGTTCGGCTATTTCTTCGCTGCGTTGATTAATCTCACCGCAGGCGCGCGTTCGTGGCGGTACGTCTATCTCGTCGGCGCTGCGCCCGCACTCTTTGTTTTGTTAATTCGCATGATAGTCAAGGAACCCGAAGCGTGGGTCGAAGTTCGCAATCAACGCAGGCTCGCAAGAGCAGACCGTCGCTCGCGCACAACCGAGCTTGGTTCATTCACGCTCAAACAGCTATTCAGCCCCGCGCTGCGGCGCGACACCTTAGTCGCCTCGTCGCTCGCATTCGTCGTGCTGCTGGCCTTATGGGGTGGGACTATGTGGATTCCGGCGGCGACGGGCGAGATAGCTGCGGGGGAAGGGTTTTCGACAGCGGACCAATCTCGGTACGGCTCTTACGCGGTGATGCTGTTAAACGGCGGATCGCTGTTTGGCTATGTCGCATTCGGTCCGCTTGCCGATTGGATTGGCAGGCGCGCGACTTTTCTGATCTACTTCGTGGGCGGAGTGATTCTCTTCCCCGTGACGTTTCTTATCGCGGGCGGCGTTGATCGCATTCTCACGCTCGCTCCAATGGTAGGATTCTTTACGCTCGGCGTTACGAGCGGATTTCCGATCTATCTGCCTGAGCTATTCCCAACACGCGTTCGCACAACAGGCGTGGGATTTTGTTATAACCTTGGGCGAATAGTGACGGCGGGCGGTGTGCTCATCACGGGCCAGCTCGTCGCAACGTTCGGCTCTTACGCGATGGCCGCCAGCGCGGTGAGCTTTATTTATCTTCTCGGCATAGTCGTTCTGATCCTAGCGCGCGAGACTCGCGGCCAGCGGCTCGCTTGATTGAATTCCAACTACGAAAATTCTTGAAGGGTAGGATATGAAAAAAAGACTCCGAATCGCTTGCGTAATCATTTTTTCCTTCGTGCTTGCGGTCACACAATCCTCCGCACAGGAGCGCAATCAACCGGGCGCACGGTCACCGCGTGAGCAAGCGGCCAGCTTCATCAACGCGATAAAGACGGCGAAAATAATCGAATTGAATTTCGTATGGGATCGCAACTCGCCGCTGCTCGGATTGAATCCCCCTTTCTCGCTCGGTCTGCACACGAGTCATAAACAGACGAAAGGGATGATACCGGGCGGCATCGCATTCGCAGCCGACATGATGTTTTTCAGCGGGCAGCACGGCTCGCCCAACATTGACGCGCTCGGTCACATCTCCGACAACATGAAATTGTTCGGCGGCCTCGACGCAGCTTCAAACGAAGACGCAACGGGGCTGCTGAAGCTCGGAATCGAGAATTATCCGAAAGAGCGGTTCATCAATCGCGCGGTGCTTCTCGATGTTGCGCGATACAAGAACGTTGACGCACTCGCACCCGGTTACGAGATAACCCCCGAAGACCTCGAAGCGACGGCAAAAGCTGAAGGCGTAGAGATTCAAGCGGGCGATTCGTTGTTGATACGAACAGGCTACGGCAAATTTTTTGAGGCGGACAAAGCTAAATACATGGGGCCGCGTCCCGGTCCAGGCGAGGCTGCGGCGCGATGGCTCGCAAGCAAAAAAATCTTTCTCGCGGGCGACGATCAGATGAGCTTCGAGGTCGTCACCCAGCAAGGTTCAATTTTTCCCGCCCACAGGATTCTCATCGCCGACAACGGAATTTACATTGTTGAGAATTTGAACCTCGAAGAACTTGCATCGGCTCTCGCGCAGCAAAAAATTTATGAATTCGTGCTGGTGCTGAATCCCCCGCGCATCAGAGGAGCAACGGGCGCAGCGGCAAACGCTTTTGCCTTGCTTTCTCAATGATTAATCTCAAGAGGGTCAGGCAATTCCCCGCAGCTTGCTGCGGCTCCGCTTCCTCCCTCTTGCGCGATGCCTCGCAGCTTGCTGCGAGGAACTTAATTTTTCGTTGACTTGCGATAAGCCGAAAATGATAATGACCTTACCAGAGGAGATGTTTTATGAGCAGCGATGACCTGACTACTCAGCCGATGTTAAACACGATTCTGGAACGCCTCAACGAAATCGCCGCAAAGTTCACGGACGAACTGGAAGCCATTCTCAAGGCAGAGTCCGAGCAGCGGAGTGAGATGGATTTTTTACGCAGAGAGATGGAAGCTATTCTCAAAGAACTGGGCGCTCAGCGCGCGGCCATCGCCGCGCTGGAGACTGCTGTTGATAAAGGCTTCCGCAGCCTTGACCGGAGGCTCGAAGTTATAAGCAGTGACATCATCAAGTTGCGCGCTGATTTTAGATACATAGAAGACCGAGTCGAGAAATTAGAGCAAAGACCTTCCTAGCCCCTTGAGTTGCTCAATCTAAAACTTCCGGCTAATCTCAAGCAGTATGAAGATCATGATAATCGGCGGCGGACCGTCCGGGCTTTACTTCGCAATCCTTATGAAGAAGCAAGACCCTGCGCGCTCGATAACAGTCATCGAGCGCGATGGCCCGAACGATACATTCGGCTGGGGCATAGTCTTTTCCGATCAGACGTTTTCGTATCTCAAAGACAATGACGAGCAATCATTCAACGAAATCACGCGCGCCTGCCAGACGTGGGATAACGTCGACGTGGTTCTCAAAGGCGAGAAGATAACGATTCGCGGCAACAAGTTTTCTGGCATCGCGCGAATCCGTTTTCTCAACATCCTTCACAAGCGATGCGAAGAACTCGGCGTTGATTTGCGCTTTCACGCAAATGTTACAGATGTCAACGAACTCGACACGTGCGATCTGCTTGTTGGAGCAGACGGGGCGAACAGCCTCGTGCGTAGGACCTACGCCGAACATTTTCAGCCGACGGTTGACGTGCGGCGCAATAGATACATCTGGCTCGGCACGCATCAACTCTTTCACGGGCTGACGCTGACCTTTCACGAACATGAAGCCGGATTGTTCATAGCGCACTCGTACAAATTCAACGAGACGACAAGCACGTTCATCGTCGAATGTGATGAGCAAACGTGGCAGCGCGCGGGATTTGAAAACAAATCGGATGAAGAGACCTGCGCTTATCTTGCCGAAGTTTTCAAAGACGATTTGGCGGGCCACGCGCTTCTGTCAAACAACTTCGTCAAGTGGCTGAACTTTCCGTTGATAAAAAACAGGCGATGGCATCACCGAAACGTCGTGCTGCTCGGTGACGCGCTGCACACAGCTCATTTCTCTATCGGCTCAGGCACCAAGCTCGCGCTCGAAGACTCTATCGCGCTCGCAAAATGTTTTGAATCGGGAGATGAGATTGAAAAGATGCTGGGCGAGTTTCAACGTGTACGCAAACCTGTTGTTGACGAGTATCAGGATGCAGCCTATTCAAGTCTGCTGATGTTCGAAAATGCTCGCGAGTACATGCATCTTGCGCCAATTGAATTCGCGTTCAGGATGATGACGCGAAGCAACAAGATTGATTATGAGAAGCTGAAGAAGCGCGACCCGCACTTCATCGCTGAATATGATAGATGGAAATCAGGAGTCAGAAGCCAGGCATAAGAATGACTGTCGCCTTGAAATCGGCTCTGGGAGCCTGTTTCAAGGTTTCAATCCTCCAACTGGCCACTGACAACTGACCACTGGCAACTGGCATGTGGCACCCGGAAAATCCTATACGACACAAGATTCCTGAAACTCGATGGCCGACTGCGGAGGAGGCCGCGCGGTCGCTACTGTTTTCGCCAATCGCGATAGGACCTGTGACGCTTGAAAGCCGAACGTGGGTTCCCGCGATGGTCCCCTGGCGCGCGACTGAAGAAGGATTCGTCACGAAGAACATTCTCGAATGGTACGGGCGATTTGCGCGGGGACGCCCCGGAGCAATCGTTGTCGAAGCGACCGGCATACGCGATATTCCATCAGGGCCGCTGCTCAGAATCGGCCACGACAGGTTTATTCCCGGATTAAGAGAACTCGTGGAAACTGTTCGCCGCGAAAGTTGCGGGCACACCCGGCTCTTTATCCAAATCATAGACTTCCTGGCGGTGAAGCGCCGCCCGCCGAAGGATAAATACTTCGCGCGATTCTTCAAGGTGAAAGCGCGTCACCGTGCTGCGCTAGCCGAAACCGCGCGGGATGAACGATGGCTTAACGAAGATGAAGAACGGATACGACAACATCTCAACGACGCGCCAGATGAATTGCTCGACAGAGTTCTGGATGAGCGCGAGCTTGAGTCGTTGCGCTATGGCTACCGCGAGCGGGTCACCGACACGGACCTGCCGCACATTCGAGACCTGCCTTTAGTTCTGCCAGACATTTTCGCTGATGCCGCTGTGCGAGCGCGCGAGGCCGGTTTTGATGGGGTCGAATTGCACTATGCGCACGCATACACGATGGCGTCATTTCTTAGTGCAAAGAATAATCGCACGGACGGTTACGGCGGGCTTCGCGAAAATCGCGTGCGATTGCCGCTTGAAGTTTATCGCCGCGTGCGCGAGCGTGTCGGAAGCGATTACGTCGTAGGCGTTCGATTTTTGGGCGATGAGGTCATCGAAGGCGGCAGCCATCTTGAGGACGCGGTCTATTTTGGGCGGGAGTTTGCGCGAGCGGGATTTGATTATCTTTCAGTCTCGAAAGGCGGGAAGTTCGACGATGCAAAGCAGCCAAAGGTAGGTCACGCCGTCTATCCATACACGGGCCGCAGTGGATATGAGTGCATGCCTACGGTTCTGTCAGACGAGCGCGGCCCGTTCGGTCGCAATGTCCCGCTCGCCGCAGCCATCAAGCGGGCTGTTAATGCCGATGGATTGAGGACGCCGATAGTCACATCGGGCGGCATCGCAATGTTCGAGCAGGCCGAAGAGATTCTTCGCAACACAGAAGCTGATATAATAGCCGCCGCGCGCCAATCATTAGCTGATCCGGACTGGTTCTTGAAAATGCGAATTGGGCGCGGCAACGAAATTCGCCGTTGCGTCTTTACGAATTACTGCGAAGGGTTGGACCAGATGCACAAGCAGGTGACGTGCAAGCTGTGGGACCGCGT
The DNA here is from genome assembly GCA_035575515.1 of Blastocatellia bacterium. Taxonomy (GTDB): domain Bacteria; phylum Acidobacteriota; class Blastocatellia; order UBA7656; family UBA7656; genus DATLXU01. The sequence continues at coordinate 19,534 of DATLXU010000045.1, read as the reverse complement.
GCAACTCGACGAGCCGGGAATAGCTTTGAGCGAGGACGGTCGCCGGAGGCTTGTGCCGCCACTGTGGGGAAACGCGGCTATTGATTGTTGAGCAACTGCTTTTCTATTTAGAGATCAAAGTCGTAACCGAATCGTAACCATCACTTCACGGGCAGGATTCGTTTACTGCCTTAGATGAAATGGGACGGATGCGGATGGCTGCTAAACTGCAAATTGAGGATTGAGAGGTGAATTGGAAATGATTACTAACAAGGAATCAGGAACAAATGTTCACGAGATAGCGAGCGGAATCTATCGCATCAGCACGCCTGTTCCGGGCTTTACGTTCAACCAGTATCTGATTCTGGACGACGCGCCGCTGCTGTTCCACACAGGAATGCGAGGAATATTCCCGCTCGTGCGCGAAGCCGTCGCAAGCATCATGCCTGTCGAGCAGCTCCGCTATATTTCCTTCTCGCATTTTGAAGCCGACGAATGCGGCTCGCTCAACGAGTGGCTGGCGATAGCTCCGCAGGCCGAGCCTGTGTGCGGCGCGCTCGGCGCGATGCTTTCGATAAATGATTTCTCAAATCGCCCGGCGCTCGTTCTGGCCGATGGCGAAATACTTTCGCTTGGCCACCACACGGTTCAATGGCTCGACACGGCGCACGTTCCGCACGCGTGGGAATGCGGTCTGATGATGGAGCGCGAGACTGAAACCCTTCTGTGCAGCGACCTTTTCGTACAGGGAGGCGACCGCCTGCCCGCGCTTACGGATTCGGATATTCTTGAGCCGAGCGAAGAGTTCCGCAAACAGATGGACGGCTATTCTCATTCAAAGAACACGCCAGCGATACTTGAGCGGCTCGCCCAACTTGAACCAAGAACGCTCGCCTGCATGCACGGCAGCGCGTGGCGCGGCGACGGCGCGCAATTGATTCGCGCTCTGGCGGAAAGACTTTCCCAATAAGAAAGCCGCGCAGCAGTCGAGCGGAAAATTTTCGACTTTCATTCCTGCCTGTAAATCTGGTATATCATCAAGGCTCTCGCAAATCGTTCTCTCAGATTGCGAGAGCCTTTCTACTGTCACAGCAGGAACAATCAAGATGGCCCAAACATCGCCTCACATCACGCTGCCCGACTATCCGAATGAGATTCAGGCCGACCCTCGCGCGCTTCACTACACTGAAGAAGAACTCTTAAAGATGTATTCGGCGATGCGGCTCGCGCGCGTGTTTGAAGAGAAGCTCGCCGCGCTATATCGTCAGGGCAAGATTTTCGGCGCGGTCTATCTCGGCATGGGCCACGAAGCAACGTCGGTCGGTTGCGCGAGCCTTTTGCAAAAGGGCGACCTGTTCTCGACCGTCGCGCGAAATCTGTCTGCCTGGTTTTATCGAGGCGTGAAACCTGAGCATGTGATGGCTCGCTGGTTCGGCAAAAACCAAGAACCATCGCGCGGGCGCGAGCTTGGGTTATTCCTGGCCGACATGGAGAATTACGGCATCGCGCCGTATCACAATGGCTCGATGGCATCGTGGATACCTGCGGGCGCTGGCTACGCGCTTGCTTTCAAATTGAGAAAGCAGCCGAATATCTTTCTTGCATTCACAGGCGACGGCGCGACGAGTCCCGGCGATTTTTACGAAGGGCTGAATTTCGCTTCGATTCACAAGCTGCCGCTCGTCGTAATCTGCGAGGTAAATCAATTCGCCTACTCGACGCCTCCTGAGAAACAGATGCCCGTGCGCAACGTCGCGGACCGCGCGCCCGCGTTCAACATTTATGCCGAAACTGCTTTCGGCAATGATCTATTCACGGTGATTGAAGCGGCCCGGCGCGGCATTGAGCACGCGAGAGGCGGCAATGGGCCTGCGCTGATTGAGTTCAAGACTTTTCGCCAGCGCGGGCACGGCGAGCACGATGATTGCAGCTACGTGCCAGCGGAGCTAAGAAAGTTTTGGGAAGAGCGCGACCCTATTGCAATGTACCGCCGCTGGCTCGTTGAGCGGGCGAAGGTGAATCGAGGAATGCTTGCGCGAATTGATGAAGTAGCCGCGCGACAGGTCGAAGCAGCGGTTGAATACGCTCAATCGCTTCCCTACCCGAAACCCGAATCAGTAACAGAGCGATTATTCGCCGCATCGCCGCACGATACGAAGCCGGAAGACAGAACGAATATCTACGAACCAATCGAACATCCTGCGATCCCATCGTTGATGGCCGCGCAGGATCGCTCGTCAGGCGAGCACTTCTGAATCGGCATGGCTAATATCACATATCTTCAAGCCATCAGCAGCGCGCTGCGCGAAGAGATGCGCCGCGACCCGGATGTTTTTATTATTGGCGAAGACATAGGCATGTTCGGCGGCGCGTTCAAAATCACTCAAGGCTTTCTAGAAGAGTTCGGGCCCGAACGAGTTATTGACACGCCAATTTCGGAATCAGGTTTTGTCGGCGCAGCGTGCGCGGCGGCTACGGTTGGGTTCCGCCCGGTCGTCGAATTTCAATTCATTGATTTCATCGCGTGCGCATTAGATCAGATAGTCAACTACGCCGCGAAGTGTTATTACCGCTGGGGCATCCAGATGCCCGTTGTGTTTCGCGGGCCTACGGGCGGAGGCATTCACGCCGGGCCTTATCATTCCCAAAATCCTGAAGCGTGGTTTGCTCACACGCCGGGCCTCAAGGTCGTGCTTCCTTCGACTGCCAAAGACGCGAAGGGCCTGCTCATCGCCTCGATTCGCGACAACAACCCGGTGATTTACCTTGAGAATAAATTTCTTTATCGCCATTATCGCGAAGAGGTGCCCGATGAAGAGTTCATCACACCAATCGGAGTTGCGGCATTGAGAACAATCGGAAGCGATCTTTCAATTATTAGCTACGGCGGCGCTGTGCATCTGTGCGTTGAAGCTGCTCGCGTGCTTGAGCGCGAAGGCGCATCAGTCGAGGTGGTTGATTTGCGCTCGCTCGCGCCGCTGGATAAAGAGGCTCTCCTTGAGAGCGTAAAGAAAACGAGCCGGGCGCTGATTGTTCACGAAGCGAATTTGACGGCAGGCTTCGGGGCCGAAATCGCCGCGCTCATCGCTGAGGAAGCGTTTGAGTATCTGGATGCACCCGTGATGCGTGTAGCGGCTTTAGATGTGCCTGTGCCCTTCAGCCCGCCGCTTGAGATGGCCATGCTTCCATCGGTTGACAAAATATTAGCGGCTGCGCGCAAATTGCTCGCTTATTGAATTGCGCGAGCGCCGTTAAGCGCAGGCGCATATCTCTTCAAATTCAATCTCAGGCACGAGCTTCACCCTTGCGTTTATCGAGTTCGAGATGAAGCATCGCTGTTCGGCCTTTTCAAGCAACCGCTCGGCTCGCTCCGTGTCGCGCTCCTGCTTAATGACCACCTTCGGTTTCAGCGTTATCTCCGAAATCACGTAGCCGCGCCCTTCTATCTTTTCAAGCTTGCCAACGGCTTTCGATGCGAAGCTCACGAGGTCGAGTTTAGACAGTTCCGCCATCGCGACGAACGTAGCCATGAAGCAGGAATTGACCGACGCGACGAACAGGTGCTCAGGCGTCCAGGTGTGATCCTGTCCTTGAAACTCGGGCGGCGATGCCACTTCAAGGATTGGAAGCCCCGGCGATTGCAGGTAGCCGTGACGCTTGCCCATCCAACCGACTTCAGTCTCATAGTAGTACTGATTTTCCATTATGACCGCTCCTATTGGTACTTCAATCAGGTTCAACAGCAATGAGTATGCCCGCGCGATGTCTATCCGATATCCAATGGCTTGCCATCTTCGCTGGGGTATATCACACAAGGGCTGAGGAATATTCCACTGCGGCGGGCCGCGAGGCTCGCCATAAGTCACGATTTATAAAGTTCTAATCCGCGCCGCCGTGATGAGTGCCACCGCTTTTCTATGGTTTCGTAGTTGCATCGAACTTTTTCCGCAAAGACGGAGGTTGATATGAATGTTGAAAGATACCTGCGGCTGATAGCCGGGATATTTGTGCTGATGAGCGTGCTCTTAGGCTACTACGTCAGCCCGTACTGGTTTCTGTTGACCGGGTTCGTTGCGCTCAATCTGATTCAGTCGGCCTTCACGAACTGGTGCCCGATGATGACGATCCTGCGCAAGCTCGGCGCGAAGGATGAAGCGACCAAGCCAATTTCAAATCAAGCCTGATTGAGTTTCAGTCTGGCGCAAGCGGCGGCAAATTATGCGCGGTCAAATGAGCGTCATTGGCACAATTGTCGAGGCGATTGCGCCTGTGAGGATAACCGGCATGGCTGTTGCTTGTAGATTAGCTCGCGTAGCAAAGTCTCTGAATACGAAGAAAGGTTCAGGCACGATTCATCGCGCGTCTTTGAAAGGTCGTACCAATCTTCTCTTTGCTCTGGCTTTAGCAATCGCGCTGCTTAATCTTCAAGCGAATTCGGTCCTCCGCGCTTTAGCTCAATCTAATTCGCCCGCGCCGTCTTCGGCTGCAAATGAAAGCAACAGCCTGACGCTTCCGCTCGCCGTAGAGATCGCGCTCAAGACAAACCCATTAATCAGAGCGACTACGTACGGGCGCGAGATGGCAGACGCACAACTGGCCGAAGCGCGAGCAAGCAAGCTGCCTTTCGCGCAAGTGAGCGAAACTTTCACACGCAGCAATAATCCTGTATTCGTTTTCGGCTCGCTTCTTGAGCAGGGAAGGTTCGGGCCGCAGAATTTCGATCCCGAGTTTCTAAACAACCCCGACGCGCTCAACAACTTTCGCACGTCGCTCTCGTTTCGTTTCCCGCTTTTCGATCAAAAGCAATCCGACACGCGCATCAATCAAGCTCGCATAATCCAGCAGCAGGCCGATTGTGACAGGCAAACAGCCGAGCAGCGCCTGCGCTTTGAAGTGCTCCGCGCCTATTACGGTCTGCTCGTCGCCGAAGCGAAGCGCGAAGTAAACGATGAGGCGGTGAAGATGGCCGAAGCGGACGTGAAGCGCATTCGCGATCTGTTCGATGAGGGGATGGTGGTTCAATCGGATTTGCTAGCGGCTGAGGTACAACTCGCGGAATTTCGTCAGCAGCAGATTCAAGCCGAAGGAGACATCATCACCGCAACGGCTGCGCTCAACACCGCGCTCGGCATCAGCGCTGACACGCCGCAGAAGATCGCGGGTCATCTCTTAGAGCGATCTTTCGATATCGAAAAGCAGGATGTATTAATTCGCATCGCGCTCGACAACCGACCTGACTTCAAGCGCGCGGAGCTGGCCTTGAAGCTGAGCGCAGAGCGCAAGCGCGGAACAAGGGCCGAGTACCTGCCAAGAGTTGAACTGTTCGGCGCGATGGGCGCAAGCAGCCACGGAATAAAAGATGGTGGCAGCGATTACACGGTCGGCGCAAGCGTCACGTTCACCCTGTTCGACGTGGGCCGAAGCGCGCGGCTCAAGCAGGCTCGCGCCGCCGAAGCAATCTCCGCAGCCGAGCAGGAGCAGAAGGCCAGCCAGATTCGCTTTGAGGTGATTCGCGCGTATCAGCAATTCGTCTCAGCGCGCGAGCGAGTGGCGGTTGCTGCGCGAGTGGTCGAGCAGGCGAAAGAGGCTTTGCGAATAGTTCAGGATCGCTACAGCGAAGGACTGACGACCATAACCGAAGTCCTTCGGGCAGAGACAACTTTCGTGCGCGCGCGGATGACTTTGCTTTCGGCTCGATACGATCATTACATCGGCTACGCGACCGTGTTGCTCGCCACAGGAAGGCTTAACGATGTTCAAGCGTTCGCCTGACAACAATGATGAGGTCGAATATGAAAGGGCTATTCGCAGCCGTAGCAATAATCGCAGTCGCCGCGCTGACTATCTCCTGCTCGACAAAGCAGCAGGCAGCGGCGGAGAAACCGGCGGAAGTGAAAGGCGCGAAGGTCGAGCGCGTCGCCGCGTCTTCGATTGACGATTACTACGAAGCGGTCGGGACGGTTCGCTCAAAGACGATGAGCGTTTTATCCGCAAAGATCATGGGCAGAGTAATCGCCGTGCACGCGCGCGAGGGCGACCGCGTACGCGCAGGACAGTTGCTCATAGAGATTGACAGCAGCGACGCGACGGCGATGCTCGACAAAGCTCAGGCGGGCGAGCGCGAAGCAACCCACGCTCTTGAAGAGATAGAGCGAACAATTCACGCAACAGAATCCTCGAAAGAGGCTGCTGAAGCCAACTTAACGCTTGCAACGGCGACCTTCAATCGCTATAAGGCGCTGCTTGAACGCCGCTCGGTAAGCCGACAGGAATTCGACGAGGTTCAAGCAAGAAAGCAGGTTGCTGAGACTGAGGTCGAACGCGCTGACAGAATGCTTCAATCGCTTGAGGCGCGCCGCAGTCAGGCGCTCGCCAAAATCGCTCAGGCAAAGGCCGATGTCGCAAATGCTAAGGTATATGTCGGCTATGCGAAGATTACTTCTCCAATAAACGGCATAGTGACGTCGAAACAAACCGACGTTGGTCACATGGCCACGCCCGGCGCTCCGCTGATGACAATTGAAGACGGCGCAAGCTATCGGCTCGAAGCATCGGTTGAAGAATCACTGTTGCCGAAAATCAGAGTTGGAACCAAAGCGCGAGTTTTGATTGATGCTCTTGGACCGTCAGAATTCAGCGGAGCTGTTTCAGAGATAGTTCCTGCGGCTGACTCTGCGAGCCGAAGCTACACGGTAAGAATAGACGTTGAAGGCAGTCAATCGCTCTGGTCAGGGCTTTACGGCAAGGCTCGATTCATAATGGGCCAGAAGCAGGCCCTGACGATTCCGCGGCAGGCAATTGTCGAGCGCGGTCAACTCGTCGGCGTTTTCGTCGTGGATGAATCGAACATCGCTCGACTGCGGTTAATCAAGACGGGCAAGCAATACGGCGAGCGCGTTGAAATCCTGTCAGGTCTGAGCGAAGGCGAGCGCATCCTCATTGACCATGTCGAGAGCGTTAGCGACGGGAGCCTGGTTCAGCAGGCAGCAGGCACTCAAAAAGAGAAGAAGATTCTGTATGACACCAGATTATCAATTTCCGCCTGATAAATTCTCTGCAGAAGCTGTTGCCTACTGCCTGCTGCTTTCTTCAATCGAGAGTACGTATGAATGAATCAACAGGCCCTGCGGGAAAGCTCGCGAGAGCATTCATCGATTCAAAGCTAACGCCGCTGATCATCTTGGCCTCGATACTGCTCGGAGTTGGCGCTGTGCTGCTGCTGCCGCGCGAAGAGGAGCCGCAGATCATAGTGCCGATGATTGACGTGTTCGTGGAAATGCCCGGCGCGTCGGCGAAAGAGGTTGAAGAGCGTGTCACGAAGCCGATGGAGAAACTGCTATGGGAGGTTCCCGGCGTCGAGTACATCTATTCGACTTCATCGCCGGAATTCTCGATGGCAGTAGTCCGTTTTTACGTCGGCCAGAACGAAGAGGCGGCAATCGTTCGGTTGAATCAGAAGATGTTCGCAAACTTCGATCTGATTCCGCCGGGCGCGAGCCAGCCGCTCGTCAAGCCCCGCTCGATTGACGACGTGCCGATTCTCTCGCTTACGCTCTCAAGCAGCGCCTACGATCAATTCGCCCTTCGGCGCATCGCCGCTCAGGTCCACGATCAGATCAAAGAAATCCGCAACGTGTCGGAAGTGAAGATCATCGGCGGGCAGCGCCGCCAGTTGCGCGTCACGCTCGATGAAGCTCGCCTTGCAGATCACAACATCGCGCCCGCGATGATTGCTCCGCTCATTCAACAGGCCAACAGCCAGTCACAGTCAGGGAGCTTCTCTTCGGGCAATCGTGAGTTCGTGGTCGAAACGGGCGGGTTCCTTCGTTCAGCCGATGACGTTGGCAGCGTCGTTGTCGGCGCGTTCAACAACAAGCCAGTTTACCTGCGAGACGTTGCCACGATTATTGACGGTCCTGAAGAGCCGACAGATTACGTCTTGTACGGAGAAGGGCATTCCGCTCGAAAAGAGGGCGAGGCGAAGCCGGAATCTCAAGGCGCGAACTCCTCAGCGGTTCCTGCCGTGACAATTTCCGTCGCAAAGCGCAAAGGGACGAACGCCATTGCGATTGCCGACCATGTGATTGAGAAAGTGAACAGCCTGAAGGGGGCTTTGATCCCTTCGGACGTGAACGTGGCAGTCACGCGCAATTACGGCGAGACTGCGAGCGAAAAATCGAACGAGTTGCTGCTTCACATGATGATCGCTGTAGTTTCTGTTTCGCTGCTGATATGGATCGCGCTCGGCCTGCGCGAATCCGGCATTGTTGGGACGGCGATACCGGTGACGCTTGCGCTCACGCTCGCTGTATTTTATTTCTATGGGTACACGCTCAATCGAATCACCCTCTTCGCGTTGATCTTTTCAATCGGCATACTCGTTGACGACGCGATTGTCGTAGTCGAAAACATAACACGCCATGCGCAACTGCCCGAAAATCGCGGGCGGCCCTTCGGAGAGGTTGCCATCAAAGCTGTAAACGAAGTAGGCAATCCCACAATCCTTGCGACGTTCACGGTGATTGCAGCGATAATCCCGATGGCCTTTGTGAGCGGGCTGATGGGGCCTTACATGCGCCCGATACCTGTCGGGGCGTCGGCGGCTATGGTCTTCTCGCTGCTCGTGGCGTTCATTGTGACGCCTTGGGCGAGCCGCCGCTTGCTCAAGCCCGAAGGAGGGCATCACGACGCGAAAGAGAGCCGCATGACGCGCGCTTATCGAAGCGTTATGGGGCGATTGATTCACAGCGCGCGATGGCGGTGGACGTTCCTTATTGGCGTCGTCTTTTTGCTTCTGGCTTCGGTGTCGCTCTTTTTAATCAAAGCGGTTCGCGTAAAGATGCTGCCGTTCGACAACAAGAGCGAGTTTCAAGTTATTATTGACATGCCTGAAGGCTCGACGCTGGAGCGCACAGCCGCCGTGACGCGCGAGATCGCTGATTACATTCGCACGCTCCCTGAAGTGGCCAACTATCAGATGTACGTCGGCACTGCCTCGCCTTACAACTTCAACGGGCTTGTGCGCCATTACTATCTGCGGCGCGGGCCAAATGTCGCCGACATTCAGGTGAACCTTGCGCCGAAGGGCGAGCGCAGCGCGCAGAGCCACGACATCGCAAAGCGGGTGCGGCCCGCGATTGTTGAGATCGCCGCGCGCTACGATGCTCGCGTCAAAGTTGCAGAAGTGCCGCCGGGCCCGCCCGTGCTTCAAACGCTTGTGGCCGAAATCTATGGCCCGGACTACGCGCGCCAGATCGAAGTCGCGCGGCAGATTCGTGACATATTCGATAGGACTGACGGCGTCGTCGACGTTGACACTTATATCGAAGATGACCAGCCGAAGTATCAATTCGCGGTTGATAAAGAGAAGGCGGCGTTGAATGGCGTTTCAACAGAGCAGGTGACGACCACGCTCAAATTAGCCCTTGCGGGAATGACCGCCGGGTTGCTTCACCAGCCGCAGGAAAAAGAGGACGTGCCTGTTATGCTCCGCATGCCGCGCGAAGAGCGTTCCAGCATTGAGGATTTGAAGCAGATTAAAGTCGCGGGCCAGCGCGGCAACCTCGTCCCGCTCGGCGAGCTTGTTCGAGTCGAAGAGCGAACGATTGATAAGAGCATCTATCATAAAAATCTAATGCCCGTCGTCTATGTGACGGGCGATGTCGCGGGTAGCGAAGAGAGTCCCGTTTACGCCATCTTGAAATTAAATGAAGCGATTGACAGGTTGAGCCTGCCGGAAGGCTACAAGCTCGAACGCTACGTCGCGAGCCAGCCGACTTCGGCAAGCAAGATTGCGATGAAGTGGGACGGCGAGTGGCACATCACTTATGAAGTCTTCCGCGATCTTGGACTCGCATTCGCTGCGGTGCTTGTGCTGATTTACATACTCGTGGTCGGGTGGTTTCAGTCGTTCAAAACGCCAGTGGTCATTATGGCGGCGATTCCCTTTTCGCTCGTTGGCATTCTGCCGGCGCATGGACTTATGGGCGCGTTCTTTACAGCGACCTCGATGATAGGCTTCATCGCGGGCGCGGGGATAGTCGTGCGCAACTCGATAATACTCGTTGATTTCATAGAGCTTCGTTTGAAGCAGGGGATGGCGCTTGCGGACGCGGTAATTGACGCGGGCGCTGTTCGCTTCCGCCCGATGGTGCTGACGGCTGCGGCGGTCATTGTTGGCTCGACTGTGATACTGTTCGACCCTATCTTTCAAGGGCTGGCGATTTCGCTGATGGCTGGAGAGGTGGCGAGCCTGCTGCTTTCGAGGATGACCGTTCCGATACTTTACTACTTGAGCGAACGCAGAAGACGAGAGCCAAAGAATCCCGCCGCCGCAAAAGCTCTGCCGGATCAAGAGCAGGCGGTCAGCGAAGAAGCGCGGGCGGCGGGTCAGCTCTAAGCCCGCGCTCTAGATATTCGAACCTGAAAAAACTATGCGCCTCGCTGCCTGCAATGGCTACTTTGCAGAAGCCGTCGAAACGGAACTGACCGCAGGCAGCGGCTCGAACTTAGCCGTGAAATGGCGAAGGAACGGCGGCTGGTGAATTATTCGGTAGCCGCTGATTGACTCGCGCCTGCGATTGACTTCGAGTATCGCTTCGATGACGTAATCAATGTGGCTCTGCATATAGACTCGGTGAGGAATCGCCAATCGCACAAGTTCCATTGCTGCCGGGCGATCCCCATCTCCCTCTGGATTAGATTCTGCGTGCATCACCGAGCCTATTTCACAAGAGCGAATCCCCGCCTCTCGATACAATTCAACAGCGAGCGCCTGTCCGGGAAACTGAAGCGAAGGAATGTGCGGCAGCATCGCTTTCGCATCAATGTAAATCGCATGACCGCCGGGCGGCTCGACTATTGGCACGCCTGCGTCTGAGATGTGCTTGCCCAGATAGCCTATTGAAGCGAAGCGATAGAATAGATAATCTTCGTGCAACGCTTCTTTGAGTCCAACGGCGATTGCTTCGAGGTCGCGGCCCGCCAGCCCTCCATAAGTCGGAAAGCCTTCCGTCAGTATCAGCAAATCTTTCTCCTGCTGCGCAAGCGCGTCGTCGTTGGTGCAGAGGAATCCGCCGATGTTCGCAAGCCCATTCTTTTTAGCCGACATCGTGCAGCCGTCGGCGTAAGAGAACATCTCGCGCGCTATCTCTTTGACCGTTTTGTCAGCGTAGCCTTCTTCGCGCAGCTTTATGAAATAGGCGTTCTCAGCGAAGCGACAAGCATCGAGGTACAAAGGAATACCGAATCGCTCGCAGATTGATTTGACTTCGCGGATATTGGCCATCGAAACGGGCTGGCCGCCGCCTGAATTATTCGTGACCGTCAACATCACAAGCGGGATGCGGCCCGGCCCAACGCTTCTTATCAAGCGGTCCAGAGCCTCTGTATCCATGTTGCCTTTGAACGGATGATAGACCGACGGCTGATAGAATTGCGGTATCGCAAGATCAATAGCCTCAACACCGAGGTATTCGACGTTGGCTCGCGTCGTATCAAAATGAGTGTTGCTGGGAACTATCTGGCCCGGCTTGCACATTATTGAAAAAAGTATTCGCTCAGCCGCGCGGCCCTGATGCATCGGTATGATATGGCGAAAGCCGAAAATGTCGCGCACGATCTCTTCAAAGCGATAAAAGCTCGCGCTGCCTGCGTAGGATTCATCGCCTCGCATGATGGCAGACCATTGATTTGCGCTCATAGCAGCCGTCCCACTGTCGGTCAGCAGATCAATGATCACGTCTTCGGCGCGAAGCTGAAAGAGGTTGTACCATGCCTCTTTGAGATAGCCTTCGCGCTCGTCGGGCGTTGTCATCTTTATGGGTTCGACCACTTTGACCCTGAACGGCTCGATTATAGTTTTCATGAATTGGTCCTCGTCTTTCTGTGACGATAGTTATGACATTGACTTCAAGCAGGACAATTTTCGGCTCAGGCTGCCGCCTGTCGCTAGGACAGCCATCACACGCGGCTGTGACGAGCAAACATTACAAGCTTTTGGCTGCCGCTACCGGCGTGAGAACCGCTTGAGCAGATAATAGACGGGATAGCTTGCCGCGAGCACCGCGAGCGCGTAGAGGCTGTTTTGCGTGTCGCTCTTGATTGCTCCGGCCAGAAAAGCGATTGAGCCTAAGAGTGAAAGCGCAGTAGTCGACGGATAGCCCCACGCTCGGTATGGACGTTCGCGCTCAGGCTCGCGCCTTCTCAGCACAAACAGCGAGATGAAGGAGACTGTGTAATTCGCAACGAAGAAGAACGAGACGACTGCAAGAATCTGATTAACTGTGCCGCTCAAAATGAAAGCGACTGCAACGCCCGCGCTCATTGCAAGCGCAATAGCAGGCGTGCCGCCTCTGTTCACATCGGCGGCTCTCTTTGCGAAAAGCCCGTCGCGGCTCATCGCAAAAAGCACGCGCGTAGCCATCAGATGACATGCATTGACCGCGCTGAACATGGCGAGAATCACAAGCGAGCGAAATATCGCGTCGCCGTGCGACCCGAATATCTCCTGAGCCGCCGCGCCCAGTGCCAGGTCTTTGCCTGCGACTTCCGAGATTGGCAGAACGTACAGCACGGCAAGATTGACGAGCAGGTATATAGCAATGACCGACAGCACCCCGCCGAACATCGCTCGCGGGATGTCGCGCGCAGGGTCGCGCACCTCTTCCGAAAAATAGATCACGCCCGTCCAGCCGTCGTATGTGTAGATCACTCCCTGCAATGCGACGACGAACGCGGCGAGCGGCGGAATGCCTGTAGTCGAAAGCGATGAATCAGCAATGGAGTGAAAACCTCTGCCGCCGAGCGCAAAGCACGCCGCGACAAGCGAGATGTAAATCATCGCCTTGAGCAGGCTCGTGATGTTTTGAACGCCGCTCCCTTCTCGGATGCCGCGCCATTGCAGCAGCGCGAATGTTGCGGCGATTATGAGAGCAACAAGCGCGTCTCTTCCTTTAAGCGCGGGCGCGAGCGCCGAAGCAAATTCTGCGATGACGAGCGAAATATAAGCTGTCGCCCCGCAGGTCGAAATCCAATCGCTCCAGCCGACGACGAAGCCCGCGTAATCGCCAAGCGCGCGGCGCGCGAATACGTACTGCCCGCCCGAAAGCGGCAAGGTCGCGCCAAGCTCTGCTATTGAGATTGATCCGAGCAGCGCGTAAAGGCCGCCAGCCACCCACACCCCAAGAGACATCCAGACGTTCGGAAGACGGGCGGCGATCTCGCCGGGCTGTCTCAGTATCCCCGCGCCTATTGTGTTGCCGACGATGACGGCAAGACCGAAGCCCACGCCGAGTATCTTGAGCAGTCGCCCGCGAGATCGAATCGGAACGGCGCTGGCTTCTTGAGTTGATTGCAAGCGATTGACTCCTTTTTGAATGCCGGGCCTGAAGATGCGGATGGAATATATATCAGCAAAATTTTCGTTTGGCAAAAGGAAAGGCGCGGAGGCGAGTTTATTGAGCAGGCGCTAATTGATTTCCTTAACCACGCGAGCAACAAATTCAGCCAATGAGTCGGCGCAAAAATCTGAACGCTCCATCAACCGAATCAATCCTTTTATCGCGCGAGGCCGCGCAAGCGCCGCTCTCATTACTCTCAGGCTATTGATTCTGCCGTCAGCCGCGCGGCAGCGATTGAAGTCAACAGGCAAATCTTCATTCATCGCATCAGTTATGGCTCTGACAATAAGGAACGGAATGCCGCGACGCGAACACTCCTGAGCCACAGCGAACGATTCCATATCCACGCATGCGATTTCATTTCGTGCGAAACCTTCGGCAAGCCTTCGCTTCGCCTCCGCCGTGACGATGATTTGATCCACTGTGATCGCAACGCCGAAATGGATAGCTCGATTATCAATCTTCACGCGCTCAACTGCACGAAGCAGATTTGATTCCTTCACGCTAATCACTTGATTACCCGCGTGAATTTCGCGCGCGATTACCATGTCGCCGATTTGAAGTTGAGGCGAGAGCGCGCCCGCAAAGCCGGTTGCTACCACCGCGCTTGCGTTGTTTTTTTCAAACCAGCGGCCAAGCGCATCGGCTGCGTTTTTCATTCCTTCGCCTGTTTCGATTATTGAAATGCCGGCAGGACGCTTTCGCCGCAACGCGCCAAGCTCGCGGCTCATCGCTGCAACGATGAGGACTGGTGATTGCGAGGCGCTCGCGCTTTTGTCAACGCTTCGTGTAGCCATGCTCTTGAAACCACCGCGCCGCGCGCTCCAGCGCATTCTCGATTGGATTCTGCGGAAGCCCAAGCTCCGCGACAGCCTTCGATGAATCGAACCACATTAGATGGCGCGACATCTTGACGCTTTCGAGAGGAACATCCGGCTCGCGATGTTTGACGTTGATTGACCAGAAGTTTTCCGCTCGCGCGTAGCTTTCCGCGACAAGGTGCGGCACTTTCATTTTCGGAGATTTGATTCCTGTAACAACTGCGAGCGCATCGAACAACTCTTTGAGCGTGAGATTGCGATTGCCGAGAATATACCTTTCTCCCACGCGCCCGCGCTCTGCCGCAAGGATGTGGCCTTCGACGCAGTCGCGCACGTCAATCAGATTCATCCCCGTTTCGACGTAGCCGAACATCTTGCCGCGAAGAAAATCAACGATGATCTTTCCCGTCGGCGTCGGCTTGATGTCCATCTCGCCAACCGGTGTGCTCGGATTGACGATGACAACTGAAAGGCCGCGCGCGGCCCACTCGCGCGCCTGCTGTTCAGCAAGAAACTTGCTTCGTTTGTAGTGGCCAATCATATCATCAACCGTGACGGGCGTCTCTTCGTTCGCAGGCTGGCCGTTTGAATTTAAACCTAAGCATCCGACGGTGCTTGTATAGACGACGCGCTCTATTCCTTCATCAAACGCAGCTTGCATTATGTTGCTTGTGCCGCCGACATTGCTTGCATACATCTCGCTGGGGTCTTTGCACCAGAGGCGATAATCAGCGGCGCAGTGATAAACAATTTGACAACCTTTTATTGCTCGACGAAGCGAATCCAGATCGCGCAGGTCGCCTGTTGCAATCTCAACCGGCAACTCTTTGAGGTTATCGAGCCTGCTTGTTTGCCGTGCGAGACAGCGGACTTGGTTACCGTGATCGAGCAGGCGGCGTACCAGGTGCGAGCCGACAAAGCCTGTGCCGCCTGTTACGAAGGTTTTCATGATTATTGCGCTTTAGACTTAAAAGGCGGGTCTGCGCCCGCCTTCCATTAGCCAGATCGTCTCGGTCTTAATTCCGTCCGAGCTTTCATCCCGTGAAATTCCACACGGCCATTCGCGCCATGTCGCGCGGGCTTTTGCGAAGCTGAATCATCGCTGAAGCTTCAAACCCGCTGTGCATCATGCAGTTCTGGCAAAGACGATCCTGCCGCGACTCCCAGTATTCCCAGTCAACGCTCTTCCAGAATTCATCCCACGTCTCGTAATACTCTTTGCCGATCAAATAACACGGTCCCTTCCACCCGCGCGGCGTGCGCGTGACCGTGCTCCAGGGCGAACACTGATAATCGCGCATCCCTGCCGTGAATTCCAGATACATCGGCGTCGACATCAGCCGGTACTGTTTCGACAGTTCAAGCACGCGCTTGAATTTGTTATGAATCTCCTGCCGGGTCAAAAAAATCTCGCGATCAACCGACTCGTAATGATAACCGGGCGAAATCAGCATCCCGTCAACGCCAAGTTCCGAAACGAGCTTGCATAACTCTTCTATCTCTCGAATCTCAGTCTCTTTGAAGACGGTCGTGTTCGTTGTGACGTGATAGCCGAGCCGCTTCGATTCTTTAATCATCTCGATGGCTTTATCGAAAACGCCCGCGCGGTCGCACACGAAATCATGCGTCGCTTTCATTCCATCGAGATGAACGTTGATCGTAAGCCGCTTGTGCGGCGCAATCTTTCCAAAGACGTTTTTATCCAGCAGCAGCGCGTTCGTGCAGAGATATATGTGCCGCTTGCGCTCGATGATGCCTTCGATGAGTTCTTTCAACTCAGGATAAATTGTCGGCTCGCCTCCGCACAGCGAAACAATCGGCGCGCCCGATTCGTCAACTGCTTTCAGGCATTCATCGAGAGGCAAACGGTCTTCGAGCCTTCCCGTGTGCCGTTCAATCGCGCAACCCAGACAAGCAAGGTTGCACGTGTAGAGCGGCTCAAGCATCAGCACCATCGGATAGCGACGGTTGCCTTTCAGTCCGTTCTTCATCTGATGCTTGATTGCGTCTGTCGTTATGTGCAGTGGGAATCGCATAGTAGTTTCAATCTTCGTCGAATCGCTTCGCGTACATTCCGAGCGCGAGCAGCGGGAAGTACGTAGCATAGAGATGGTAGCGCAGATAAAAGACTGACGGAAAGCCCGTCCCTGTCCAGTAGTCGTCTTTCCACGACCCGTCCGGTTGCTGTTTGTCGAGCAGGTATCGAATTCCGCGATGTAGTCCTTCGCTGTTGTCTTCGGTCGCCATTAATCCCATCAGCGCCCACGCGGTTTGCGATGGCGTGCTCGCGCCGATCCCTTTGAACGTCGGATCGTCGTAGCTGCGCGGCGACTCGCCCCATCCGCCGTCCGCGTTTTGAATGCTGCGCAGCCAGCACCCCGCAGCCTGATAGCGCGGCTCCATCATATCTTCGCCGATGCATTTCAATCCGTGAAGCGCGAGCCACGTCCCGTAGATGTAATTGCAACCCCAGCGCCCAAACCATGTGCCGTCGCGCTCTTGCTCTTTCAGCAAAAAGGCAATCGCTCTCTGCGCGACCGCGTGATCTCGCTTGAATCCGAGATTTGAAAGCGTTTCCAGTCCGCGCCCCGTTATGTCGCTCGTCGAAGGATCAATCATCGCGTTGTGATCGGCGAACGGTATCTGCGTCAGGAATTGCTCGTCGCAGTCCTTATCGAACGAGGCCCAGCCACCGTCTCTGTTCTGCATTGTAAGCGCCCAGTCGAGCGCACGGTTCATCGCTTCGCGTTTGCGACGTTCCTCTTCGTCATTGTTGAATCGAATCTTGCTGAGCGACGTTAAGACCTGAAACGTGTCGTCAACGTCGGGGTAAAACTCGTTGGCGTATTCAAAGTACCAGCCGCCCGGCTCGCCTTCCGGGTTTTTCACCTTCCAGTCGCCAACCTCTTTCACTTCCCTTTCCAGAATCCAGCTTGCGGCCTTTTGCAATCGGGGATGATTTGCAGGAATGCCAGATTCAATCATCGCGTTGATTGTAAGAGCCGTGTCCCAGACGGGCGAAAAACAGGGCGCGACGCGAAGCGTGTTGCCTTCTTCGATCTCAAGCTTTTCAAGCTCGCGTATCTGCGATGCCGTGAGCGGATGCTCGTTGTCATAACCCAAGCACCGCAGCGCGATGATTGAATTGATAATTGGCGGGAAGATTGCCCCGATGCCGTCGCTTTTTTCAAAGTGCTCTATCATCCACTTCTCGCAAGCCTTCATCGCCTTTTCGCGCGTGGGCTTCCAGCCGCGACGGTCGAGCTGCTTCAAGGTCACATCGGTCGTTTCAAATATTTTTTTCCAGAAGCCGCGCTTGCCATTCTTAGGCGGCGTGTCGAGCATCAACTCACGGATGCTTGCGCGCTCAGGGACTTCGCAAAACGGCTTGCTCGCCCAGACAACCGCGAGCGGCACTACTATGCCGCGAGTCCACGAAGACATCTCGTAGAGGTTAATCGGCGCCCAGCGCGGCAGCAGGATTATTTCTGGTGGGACAGCCGGGCAACGCTCCCAAGGGTACTGGCCGAAGATTGCGAGATAAATTCGCGTGAAGCTGTTTGTAGCATCAAGGCCGCCCAAGTTCAAAATCACTTCGCGCGCTCGCTTCATATGCGGCGCGTCTGGATCGTCACCCGCGAGCTTCAGCACGAAGTACGCCTTCGCAGACGCGCTGACTTCCGCCGGGCCGCCTTCGTAAATCGCCCAGCCGCCAGCGGGCAGTGCTTTTTGTCGAATGTAATTTGCTGCCTTGCGCACGCGCTCAGTGTCGCCGCGCCCGATGAATTGCATTGTCAGGATGTATTCCGATTCCAGAATCGTGTCGCCTTCAAGCTCGCCGCACCAGTGGCCGTCCGCGCGCTGAACTTGAAGCAGGTAATCCTGAGCGGTGGCAATTGCGCGCCTAACGCTCGAGGCAAGCTCGCCTCGGTCAATCGCGAGTTTAGCAGTGTTCGACATAGGGGCTGACTGTTCATCCTTTCAGAAATCTCTTTTGCGCAAGGCGACGTGTTTACTGCAAGTCGTTTAATCAATCCAAAATTGAAAGGCTACTATCTTGCGCCACGCTTATCAACGATTGATTTGAACGAGCAATCGTTCAAGGTGCGCTATCTCCTGCGGCAGCGCGAAGTGAACGCTCTCATCTTCGCCCGGCAACTCCTCGAATTCAGTCGCGCCCATTGCCCGCAAATGATCAATCACTCTTATGACGAGTTCTTCCGGCGCAGACGCGCCAGCCGTAACGCCGACAACCTCTGCAAGGTCGAGCCATTCAGATTTTATCTCCGTCTCGTCATTGACCAAATACGCAGGAACGCCGGAAACGGATGACACTTCGCAGAGCCGCTGCGAGTTGGAACTGTTCTGCGAGCCAACGACTATCATCACATCAACGAGGCGAGCCATTTCTTTGACCGCATTCTGGCGATTTTGCGTCGCGTAGCAAATGTCATCTTTCCCAGGCGATTGAAGATTCGGGAAGCGCCGCTTCAACGCTTCTATAATCTCTGCAACGTCATCGAGCGAAAGCGTCGTTTGAGTGAGATAAACAACGCGGTCAGGGCTTTCGACTTCCAATCGCTCAACATCCTGAACCGTGCTTACGAGTTGCATAGGCGCTTCGCCCATCGTGCCTTCGACCTCTTCGTGGCCGGGATGACCAATCAGTATGAGCGAGTGGCCCTGACGATTAAACCGCACAGCTTCGTTATGAACCTTCGTAACGAGCGGGCACGTGGCGTCAATCACGCGAAGCCCTTTTTGATTTGCGCGCTCGACCACCGCAGGGGAAACGCCGTGCGCGCTGAATACACAAACAGCCCCGTCAGGAACATCTTCGATGCTGTCGACGAAGACCACATTGCGGCGGCTGAGGTTTTCTACAACGTAGCGGTTGTGAACGATTTCATGAAAGACGTAAATGGGCGGCTGGAAATAATCGAGCGCGCGCTCGACTATATCAATCGCGCGAACGACTCCGGCGCAAAAGCCGCGAGGCTTTGCAAGCACTATTTTCTTTATCGCCATCGGCAAATCCTTCCGACAGTGAAATCACCTGATAACCTTCCAATAACATTCGCTTGCTTGCCTGACCCAGCTAGCCTGCTCTGAGTGAGGAACCATTCGAATTATAACGAATGAAGGGTCAAATGTCAGCACCTGCATGCAGTAATTCCCGGTGAGCAGCGGAGTTTTGAGACTTGGCTTAACCGCCGACACCTCTACCTGACTATTTTCTCGCACTTCACCCGCTCTTTATAATTCTTCTCAGCCCCTTCCAACTCCCTATCTTCGCCTATGTTTTTCTCCTCGCCGATTCGCTTTAGACCCTGC
>DATLXU010000044.1:0-30800 GCA_035575515.1 Blastocatellia bacterium | reverse complement strand
GGCGGGACCGTCAGCAGCGGGTTGATTGAGAAAGGCAATGACCTGATTGTGGTCCGCAAGGCTGAAAGATGGGTTGATGCATTGGACAAGAGCAGGAGCAGCGCCAGTGATCAAACATCGAACGAGATTCATCAATCGAGGGGCAAAGACCAGGACGGGGCCTTACGACTTGGCGTTTTGTCGGCAAGCTGTCCAGTAATCCTTACGTGCTTCGTTAATAGAAATTCCATACCGGAATTCTTTCGAGTGAGTTGTCGATGAGCAGCTCTTGCAATTGCCTTATCTGCATATATCAGAAAGCTCGAACTAGGGTTTAACGACGGCTTTATACGACGTGAGGCGCTGATCTAGCTTTAGGAAGGAAAGGTTAGATTCATTGCCTTTTTGAGGAAGGAACGATTGAAGTCACCGTCTTTATATAATGAAGGGATGTCGCTTCCTTGGGAGAGGGTTTCAGAAGACAAAAAGAGAATACTTTGTGGCAACCACCGAACTGAGAAGGCGCGAACTCGATGTGAGGCCAAATCAGTGGCTTAACAGGCAATGTGCAGTTTGCCACGGTTTGGTTTCTAGTGGCTATCGAGCCTTAACAGGTAAACCAAATCTATGGATTTGGTGTGCCGGAGGCAGCGAATCCGAAAAACGACTCTCAACCAGGAAGGTATATACTAATGTCTGCATTATTAGAAAACGAGCCAGACCAATCACAGTTCAAACGAAACGGTGAAACGCCCTGGAATTGGGCACAAGAGGCCCTGACTCAGGCGCCATGTCCACCAGTAGCGGACGATCCTACAGATTTAGAAAAGTGGATGAGGAAATACAGGGAATGGTTCACAGGTCCGAGAGAAGGAGCGAGGCTGAAGCTTTGGAAGGTGGAAGACCCGGCCGCCTATGTCGGAGTTGATCCCGGCTGGATTTACGAAAGGACTACCGGTGAGGCCGAAGACTATATCCCTCATCTTCGCTTTGGAAGGTACATCAGGTTCAACCCTGAATCACAGGCGCTACGCGAATGGATAGATGCGCACATCGTTACTCCACGCTAAACAACCCCATTGACAGACCTGAGCAAGTGACTATAAAGTGCAGCCCGAGAGAGAGAAAAGAACGGGCCAATTTCCAGTGATGGAGGCTGAAAAAATGGTCCGAAAGAGTTTTCAAAAAGGAACCCTAGATAGTAGAAAGACTGAAAGAGGTACAGTTCACTACCTCAAGTATCGGTTGCGAAATTCGCGGGGTAAGTGGACAAACAAAACCGAGATGCTACCCCGACTTTGAGAGTCCCAAGAAGATGAGAGAATACGTGGCGAAGAGGATGGATGAGGTAAACGACTACAACAACAATCCACGTATTCAGCCCATCGAGAGCAACAAGTCTCTGACCGTTACCGAGTTCAGAAAGACTCTGTGGAAGTCCTATGTCCAGAACAAGAAGTACAAGCCCTCAACACACTACTCCTACGAGAATCTGCTTGACCTGTACGTGGAGCCGGTGATAGGCGACAGTCGCTTAAAGTATCTCGGCCCCCGCGACATGACCGAATCTATTGGACAAGGCGCGGGGAACCGGAATAGGCGACAAGACGCTGCTGAATCTTTACCGGCTGCTCTGTAGATTCTTTTCGGTGGCAGTCGCTTACGGTGAGATGCCGAAGCTGTCACTGGTTGCCGAATTGCACAGGCCGAGCTGGTCTCCTAAGGAAAAGCCCGTGCTGGAGCCTGAGCAGATAGCGAAGGTGCTTGCCAACATCCCCGACAAGCACATACCGGTCTGCGCGGTGATCGCGATGCTTGGTCTGAGAATCGGTGAAGCTCTCGCGATTAAGTGGAATCGTTTGGACTTGGATAAGCGGATACTGACCGTTGACCAGGCGTTCTCGCGCGGGGTACTGACGACGCCTAAGACGAAAGCCAGCTTTAGGAATATCTATCTCCCTGAACTGCTGGTTATCATTCTGTCCTGGCATAGGTAGCACTCCGTTTTCACTGACGGCGACGACTTCGTGTTTTGTGGTCAAGATGGGAGTGCGCTCAATCACGACAGTCTACGCAAGACCGTCTTGTACAAGGCTATGGACAAGGCCGGGATACAGCGAGTGAAGTTTAACCACGGATTTCACATATTCCGGCACAGCGCGATCACTATGTTGTACCGTCTGACAGGAGACCTCAAGCGCGCGCAAGGGTTCGCCCGCCACAGCCGCATTTCGACTACTGCGGATACCTACGTCCACAGCGATCCGGTTGAATCAGAGTCCACCGAAATGGTCGCCGCTAACATTACCCCGGCTGACTTGCTCAACGAGCGGGGAATCTGCGGTACTATTGCGGTACAAGAAAGTGAGCTGGTCCAATAAAGAAGGGCAACCCTCGTCAGAAGGCTGCCCCTATGTTGTTTGAACTAAAAGAGAAGCGGAGAAGGAGGGATTCGAACCCTCGATAGGGGTTTACGCCCCTATAGCGGTTTAGCAAACCGCCGCCCTCAGCCACTAGGCGACTTCTCCTCAAACTGCAACTCGATCAGTATAGCGGAATGCTCACCGCTCTATCAAGTTTCACCTGGATTCACATAGCCTTCGCATTTGCCCGTTCTCTGTAAAGCTCACTTCGTATCACTTTTTCCCTTCGCCGCTTTCTCTTCCGGCGAAAGAATCCTTAGCACCGTCGTGTAGTCGTCTTCGTAAACCCGCTCAAAGTCGCCGCTTTCATCAACCACTTCGAGAAAATCATAATGGTAGCTGATGTCCGTGAAGACGTATTCAGCGCCGAACTTCTCTCGGATCAAAGGGGCCGGGTCAGACACTTTGCCCATTGTGATGTCTGCATATAGCTTCCACAGATTCTTATCGCGGTCGTGTAGATATGTCGGGTCGAGTCCGCTGATATACCGGTGATTCGGGCTGTAGTGAAACAGCATCGGGAAATCGTCCCAATCCGTGTTGAAGATCATCGCGCCCGGCGGCACATGCTCTGCGATCCAAAGACCCGGACGACGATAAATGTCAGGCCAGTAGCTCTTGCTATCAGCTTCGTTCCTCGTTCCCTGCGCGTCTTTCATTCCTCTGCGCGCGCCATAAACCATGCTCGTCATTCCTATAGACAGGATCACGACGACGAGCGCCGCCGCTACAGCCGCTATCGCTCTATCCCTTGTTCGCGCAAGCCACGAGAAGTTTATGCGTTCGAGCTGCGGGCTTATAGTAAATGCCGCAAAGAGAATTGCAAACGGCGGCCAGTATTCGACGAAGCGACGCGACTTGATTGCCATCAGCAGCAATCCTGCCGAGATGATTAAAAAAAAGAGCGGCTTCACATCCCTCGCGCGCTTGCGGAAATCGAACGCCGCGAGCGCGATGAAATAAATCGCAAACGCAATGGCGCTGCTAGTGAGCAAATCCCACGAATAGTACGGGTACCACTCCATCCCCACGCCCACTTCATATTCCGAACCCGGCGTGGCTTTCATCAGGATATGCTCGTAAAGCAGCTTCAGATTCTTCGGGAAATAAGGATTGATGGCTAACCCTAGAATTATCCCGACGAGCGAAGCAGCCGCCCCTCGCCATTCAATGCGCCGCTCTGTCAGATAAATCGTCACAGTGTAGGCGAGCGCGAACAAAAATATCAGCGGGAACAGACTGTAGCACCAGACGAATGCGAACGACAGCAGCCCAAGCAATATGTGTTTGCGCTTGAGAATCAAATACGCGCCAACCCCCAGCATCGCAAGCGAAAGCGCAGGCGCTCGCGTCATCGCCATGCGATAGAGAAAGGGGTCTGAGCTTGCCACGAGCGGCAGAAGCCAAAGCCATCGCCATCGCACGTTGTAGGTCACAAGCAATGCGAAGAGCGCGACGAGCGCGAGGCTTGAAAAAAGAGATGCCGCGACTTTCGCGCCCGTTACCAGATCGCCGAACGTAAACGGAAACAGCATCACATGAAAAAGGTAGTGGTGGTCGACGTAATCGTGCTCATTGAGCGTAGTGAGCGGCAGCGCCTTGAATGCGGGCAGGCGCGGGAAAGATTCGCGCAGCATCTTGCTCCAGCGAATGTGATAGTAGCCGTCATTGTCTAAAATCGCCGGGCCGCCGAATTCGATCCACGACATAACGCCGAACACAAGCACAAACGCTACGGCGAGTTGTACGGGCTTGAGCGCGAATGCCTGCGCAATGCTGCGAAGAGGCGAGGTTGGAGATTGAACATCAGCAGCAGATTGCTCGACAATTGATTCATCGGTTTCGATGGCTGATAGCTGTGCGGGCGCGAATGATGAATCTTCAAGTCGCTGCGGTTCTGCGTTCCCCTGTCTCAGTGGTTCCATAAGGTCGGCCTTATTTTATGCGCGCGGCTGCCTGTTCCAACCGCTTGCTCAGTTCATCAAGCTGGCTAATCATCTGGCGCGATTGATCCGTATTTAATCCGCTCAGCTCGTTCTTCAGCCCGGCGATGCGCTGGCGCAGGTTGTCGACGTCGCGCGCCGCTTCGCCCTTGTTGAACATTCGATAAAAAGACGAGTTGATGCGCCGCTCAAGGCTGTCGACATTAGCATTGAGGTCCGACAATATCGCAGCGAACGCGATGCGCTGGAGGCTTTCGAGCCTTTCAATCTGCGCCTCGCGCTCCTTCAAACCGCGCTCTGTGAGCGGAGCCGTTCGCTCGCCAAGCTCAAGCGTGCGCTTGTTTAGTTCCTCGACGGCGCGGCTGAGTTCTTCGCGGAACTCTTCGGATCGAGCCTGAAAGGCTTTGGCCTGCTCTTCTGCCTTTCCGGCCTGCTCGGCTGCGTTTGAAGCACGCGATTCAAGGTCGCGCAGCTTGGCCTGGAGCGACTTCTCTATGTTCTCCGCCTTTATTTTCGCAGCGCTCGCCTCGCCAATCGCGCGGCCAGATTGCTCTTTCGACTGCTCGCTGACTCCCGTAATCTGCTCAGGCAAACCCGAGGTCAGTTGTTGAAGCTGGCCAGTTAAATTCTTCAGGATGCCTATCTCTGAGTTCTGCGCTTCAATCGTTTGATACTGCTGCTTGAATCTCTTCGTCGCAAGGTAGTCGCTTTCGTCAACCTGCTCTTCAAGTCCGAACACGCGCGCGGCTAAAAGTTTTTCGTCGCGCGGTGCGCCTGCCGAATCTGAAATATCAACTTCATTGCTATCCGACAGAGGCTTGATCGCCGTGACATAAGTCGCGCTTTGCCGCGCGCTGCTTGATTCAAGCAATGCGCCGCCATCGCTTTCAGCGCGGTCGGGCGAGCCGCCGAACAATAACTGCGAGCGCATCAGGGCGACTTGCGACGACGCATTCTCGTGACCCGCCGCAAGGTCGAGCGCGTAGATGAGCGCCCATAGCGCAAAGACGAAGATGCTCGTGAACACAACGAGCCGCACAAACGAACGATGCACGCGGCCAAGTATTCGCAAAGGTGTGTCGAAGAATGACGGCGTCGTTATCTCTTTGCGTTCAGGAAATGAGTAGTACGCCGCGCGCCATCGCGCAACGCGGCTCGGCGTTCGAACGGGCGCAGCTTGACCCTCAGCGTATTGAGGTTGAATCTTGCCGCGCGAGCTTCCGGCCACGCGCTCCCAGAATGAAAGCATCGGGCCTGTCAGATAAAAGATCAAAAAGAGGAGCGCATAGATTGCGAGAAAGAGCATCCCCCAATTCTTCATGCTGCGATTAATCGAGCCGAGATAAGCGCGGTACAATCGCTGGTCGCGCTCTTTGAGGTAAGGCTCGATCTGCCAGAGCGCGAGAAAGTGACGATCCGCGCTGTTGGTAATCTTTGCCGCCTCTTCATCAATTCGGTTTTCGGGATAGATTCTGTTTCGCGCGAGATAATCTTTCAGCCAATCATCAAATCCCGCATCGCCCTGTTCGCTTTCGATGTATTCGTTCATCACCTTGAGCGAGTCGCGCCACGACGCGTCATTATCAGAGTTGAAGCGAGAAGTGATCAAACGGCCCGGCCCTTTGCGCAAGTAGCGTTCGTAATCGTACTGAAACTTCTGGTCTTTCAGCAGCCAGTGCTCATCAACCCACTTGCGGTAGCTGACCGTGCTTGTAGAGTTCTTCGCGGCAATCTCTTCGAGCGATGTTCTATGCCGCACCGGGTTATTCGATTCTTTGTTGCGCACGACGAGGAACGTCGCCAGAACCGAGAGAGCAAGGATCGCGAGCGTCGCAGGCACGGTCTTGCGCCACGAATGGAAATACCTGCCGCCGAACAACACGAGCAGCGCGAGCATCGGCGTAACGAAAAAGAAAAAGAAGATGAAGACAAACAGGAACGCAGGCTGCTCATGCGGAAGCACAGGGTTCCACAAAGCGGGCGCGGGCGCAAAGCTCACGAAGAGCTTCGTCACAAGCCACACGATGGCGAGCGCGAGTTGCGGGCCAAGCACGAGCATTAAAATAATCGAAAGCCGCGCTCCCCACCGCCTTGATTCGATCCGCCGCGAAGCTGTGCGCGTGAGCCGTTCCTGAATCTCGCGGTCAAGTGACGCGATATCCGCGTCGCTCGCTTCGAGCTGCGCGCTTTTGATTTCGCGACGAAGCTGCGCGAGCTTCACCGTAGCCGCTAGCCGCGCAAACGGCGAAAGCCCTCGTTCTCGCGCATCGAGCGCGGCTATGTATTCCCTGAGAATGTCTGTGTCTCGCGTTATTACTGTTTCCATATTTGATCAGGTGTCTGGTGCCAGGTGCCGGGTATGAGGCCACGTGATTTGAGACCTCAAATCACGTGGCCTCATACCCGGCACCTATGTCTGAAAATTCTGCACCGCCCGCAACTGCTCGCCATTGATCGCGTCAATGTAAACGGTCCATGAAAGAGAGCGACCGGCCACCATTTCCCAAGCAAGGTGGACTTCAAGCGCGTCGCCTTTTTCGATTGGGAGCACAACCAACTGCTTGACCGCTACTTCATCAACGGAGTTTATCTGCACGCGCTGCTCACGGCCCGCGATGTCTGCGTATGTGAAAGTGCGGCCAACGATTCTTTTAGCCGCGTCCTCTTTTTCGATTGATGGCTTCAAGGGCAACTCGACTACGGGGATGAACCGGTCGTCGAGCTGCACGAGCCGCCCGTCGCGCGTGACGACTGCGACCATCTCTCCGAAATTCCCCGCGACTGGAAAAGGATAACTCGCCTGCCTGTAGGTCA
The DNA here is from genome assembly GCA_035575515.1 of Blastocatellia bacterium. Classification (GTDB taxonomy): domain Bacteria; phylum Acidobacteriota; class Blastocatellia; order UBA7656; family UBA7656; genus DATLXU01. The sequence goes on along the minus strand of DATLXU010000044.1, from coordinate 23,641 downwards.
GTCGCTCCGACTGGTCGGCTTGAGTCGCAGAGACGAGCGAAATGGTCGCCGGGTTCGCGCCGATAAGCTCGCGCCAGCGGTCAATAAAGACCTTCATCGCCACGCGCCGTGCCGTCGCCTCCATTTCAGGGTCGGGCTTGGCGGGCATGATCTTTATGCCGTCCGTGATGCCAAGCAGCGAGCGCGGCGTGTCTGTTATCGGATAAAGATCGGGCGGCGTTTGCTGCGCGCCGTAAACGTCGAGCATGCGCCGCCACTCGCGCTCGGCTTTCGTGCGCCGCTCGGCTGAATCTCTTATCACAGCCGGATAATTCTGCTTCGTCGTCTTCGGCAGTTGAGTCGAAGCGTCGCAGCCGACGACAAACAATGCGGCGATGAAAATTGTCATGCGAAATAAAGCCATACCGACGCAGCGACGCTGCCGCGCGCTGCGGTGCCACAGTCTGCGGCGCGCGAGAAAACCGAAAAATCAATTATTCATGTTTTCAAACGAACGGGCAAGCTAGCCTCACGCCTGGTTCGCAGTTCGGAGTTCGGCGTTTGATAGTTATAGTCATTCACGTACTTTCGAACCCGAACTCCGAACTCCTTGAAACCTCTGGCTAGAGAAAATATCATCGCATCGTGATTTTCGATTTCCTGCTGAAAGCGATTCGTCGAATAGGTCGCGGCGGTGACCATCTCGTCATTGATTCAATCGAAGATGATGAATCTTTCGATCCCCAGAATCCATTCCCTGACGTTGTTGTGATCAAGTTTCGAGACATACTAGATTTGCACTCGATACCGCCTCGCCAGGTTCGCGCTGTCGTCGAAGGTTATCTCGAAGAGGCGCACCGTCGAGGCGTGCGTTGGGTGCGCATCATTCACGGCAAAGGTGTCGGCGTTCAGCGAGAGATAGTTCGCTCCGTACTTTCGCGCACGCCGTTTGTCGTTGATTACGCGGACGCTCCGCCGGAAGCGGGCGGCTGGGGCGCCACGGTTGTTACATTTCAGGAGCCCGAAGCTGGAGACCGGAATTCTTAATCCCTTCAAACTGGCTCTGGCAGCCGATTTCAAGGCGACGGCTATTCTGGCTACTGACTATTGACTTCTTTTCATGCTAAATTATTCGCCGATGGAACGCATTATGAAGAAGAAACACCTGGCCTTTTTCCTATTCGCGGCGTTGATGATTGGATGTTCTTCGCCTGCGGAAAACACAAACTCGCCGGGCGGCACTGGCAGGCTTGCGACTATAACAAACTCTAACGCTAGCGCCAATGTGGCGTCGCCGTCTCCGGTTGCGCAGAGCGGAACCCCGCTGGCGACTCAGCAGCCAAACGCGCCTGCGGCAAATCCGACCGATAAACCTGCAAAGCCTGATCCGAACGGGCCGAAGCTGGTCGTTAAAGACAAAGAACTCGATTTCGGCAAGCAGCCGCAGGACGTAACGCTCACGCGGACGATTTCAATCAAGAACGCGGGCAAGTCCGAATTGCAGATTCAATCGGTCGAGCCTAGCTGAGGGTGCACTACTGTGGACTTCCCGAAAGTCCTCCGACCCGGCGGGTCGGGCTCAATCAAGGTTAAGGTTGAAACGGGCAAGTCGCCCGGCCCTCACACCAAATCTGTCACGATTAAGACTAACGATCCTGAGGAGCCTAGCGTCATCGTGCATCTCAAGTTCGATGTGAAAGATTCTTAAGCCTCGATTCCATGACTAAAACCGCAATCGAATACGACGAGTTGTTTTCCGATGTGGGCCGCGCGTTGCAGCACAACGCAATCCGCAAACTCACTTTACTGCTCGGTCGCCGTGACGTTATTTCGTTCGCGGCTGGCGCGCCGAGCGCCGACACTTTTCCGATTGACGAAATGGCCGAAATAGCCGCGCGCGTGATTCGCACTCGCGGCCAGTTTGCGCTTCAATACGGGCCGACGCGCGGCCAGAGCGCGCTCGTTGAAGCCGTCGCTTCCATCCTTCACTCTCGCGGCATCGCTGACGCGCAGCCATCTGAAATAGTGATAACATCAGGCTCGCAGCAAGGGCTTGATTTGATCTCGCGGGTGATAATTGATCCGGGCGATGTTGCTTTGGTCGAGCTTCCGAGCTACATCGGCGGGATGATTGCTTTGCACAACGCCCGCGCCGAGATGATAGGCGTTCGCCAGGATGACGGCGGCATAGTGATGAGCGACCTTCGCGAAAAGATTGAGCGCGCCCGCGCCGAAGGCCGCCGCATCAAATGTATCTACACTATTCCAAATTTTCAGAATCCATCGGGCGTGACGCTCGCAGCCGAGCGGCGCAAGCAACTAGTCGAGATTGCCGACGAATACAACCTGCTTATCATCGAGGACGATGCTTACTTCGATCTCTACTTCAATGAAGAAGCCTCGCGCAGGGTTCCGCTTGCTGCGCTCAGGCCGGAACGTGTCGTCTATCTCGGAACGTTCTCGAAGGTGCTCGCGCCCGGAGTTCGCACGGCTTATATTCGCGCGCCCGAAGTCATCTCCTCGAAAATCGAGATTGCCAAAGAGGGCGCGGACCTCTCTTCGAGCGTTTTGGATCAGGCCATAGTCATCGAAGCGATTCGCTCAGGATTGATTGAGCGACGATTGCCCGAGCTTCGCCGGTTTTACGAAAGCAGATGCCGCGCGATGCTCGATGCGCTTGAGCAATTCGCGCCAGCAGGCTCGCGCTGGACTCGCCCGTCAGGCGGATTCTTCATCTTGATGGAACTGACCGACGGAATGGACGCGACGGAAAAGTTGAATGCGGCGATTGACAACGGTGTGGCATATGTCCCCGGCCAGCCGTTTTTCGTTGACCGAAGCGGCGCGAACACTATGCGGCTCGCCTATTCAAAAGAGTCTTACGAAAGAATTGCTGAGGGCATTCAGCGAATGTGCCAAATACTACGGTAAATCGTGAAAGGGTGACAGGATGCGGCTGACGCTTCTCGTCACCATTCGCGATATATCATTCAGCATTCCTCCTTTTCAGTCATCCTGCCTGCAATACATCATTCATTCTGGTTGACAGAAATTTTTGAGGCTTACCCGATACTGCCAGAAGGCTTGTAATTTTTTCTGTGCGTTAAACAGCAAACTGCTCGCGGCTTGTGGTACGGCAATTGATAATAGAAAAGGCGTCCCCCCAAATGATTCATTGAAAACTATTTCATACCAGTAACTCTTCGTTGCTCTGAGACGCCCCTTGCTCCCCAATCCCCCATAGCCCCTTTTGCCTCCATCGAACCGCAGCTTGCCCCCATGCAGGTTCGACGCGCCGCAGCGCCGCTGCGAGATGAGTGAATCCGCTGGCGCTGCGGCAATTTTTGTCTTGTGGATTATTTGGACAGAAGGTGGGGTCACTTCTTTATCGCGTTTGCGCGGCTATCCGTTGGTCGAGTGGTATTTGCTACGACCAGTCCTTTATTGGTTGAAAGCACTAGTTGATTGCCCGAAAAGATAGGCTCGGCAACTATCTCATATTCTTTATCGAGTTGATAAAGATTCACGCGCCGCCCGTCCGAGTTCAAAAAGACGGCGACGTAATCGCCTCTGAATGGAGCCACCATCGCCGCGTCGCCTTCGACCAGCGGGGCTGCTGTGATTCGGTTTTCGAGCCTCCGCTTCCACATCCGATCACCGTTTGCGCGCGACAGGCAGTAAATGAAATTGTCGAACGACGCGACTAGCAATCGGTCGCCAACGATTACAGGCGACGCTTCGACCGCAGCGCCCGTGCGCGAGCGCCATCGCAGACGATACGTCGCGAGGTCAATCGAATAAACGTAGCCGTCTGCGGAGCCGAAATATAAAGCGCGATCATCAATCGCGGGTCGTCCGACGACTTTGCCGCCCGTTTGAATCTTCCATATCAAATGTCCACGTTCAGACTCGACTATGCGCAGCGCGCCGTCGTCGCTGCCGAAATAGACGGCGCGCTCGGTGACTAGCGCGCATCCGCGAACCGCATCCTGAGTTTGAATCTTCCAGATGATATCGCCGCTTGTCGAATCGAGCGAGTAGAACGAGCCATCCGCGCTGCCCGCGTAGATTCGTCCCTGCCCTTGCGCGAGCGGTGACGTAAACGCCCGCGCATAATCGTGAACCCAGAGTGTCAGGCCCGTTGCCTTATCAACCGCGCGCAGCGTCGCGCCCGCGTCCGAGCCGTCTTCGGCTATCTTGCGCGTCGCGATGTAAACGGAGTTTTCCGCGACGGCGACGGGCGCGCTGATTATGCCGCCGGGTTCGGCTGACCACAGCAGCGAGCCTGTCTGTCGGTCGAGGCAGAAGACTCGCCCGCCCGCGAGCGGCAGATATATACGAGCTTCGTCAACAGTAGGTGAAAGCGTGATAGCCTCTTCGGTCAGGTGCTGCCACGCGCGCTTGAACGGGAGTGCGAGCCGCGAAGTCGAAATAGCTCCAGCCTCGGCGCGCGAATCCTGTGCGTTTGTTTTTGCGGCTGATTGGTTCGATTCGGCTTGCTTCGACGATTGAGAAAACGCCGGGCCAGTGGGCGCGAGCAGTGAAGCTAAGATTATCAGTTTAAGAGCGCGCATAATTCAATAATGAGCGGAGCCGTCTCACTAATGATTCTATAGAAGCGCGGATTGAGCCGTCAAAGATGCGCATCAATCAAAAAGGCCAGAAGATGGGCACGACCAGCAGAGTTACAATCATAACCACGAGCGTGAGCAGCCCGCCCGCGCGCACGTAATCCGAAAAGCGGTACTTGCCCGGCCCGTAAACAATCGCCGTCACAGGTTCGAGCGGAGTTGGAAACGTGCATGAGGCGGCAATCGAAATGGTGATGGCGAAAGCGCGCGGGTTGACGTGCATCTGGTTAGCCACGTTTATCGCAATCGGCGCGAGTATCAGCGCGCAGGCCGCGTTCGCCATCGGCTGCGTCAAAAAAATCGTGAAGATGAAAAAACCCGCAAGCACAACCATCGGTCCCCCAAACCCCAGATACTGCGTGACATAATCGGCGAGAATCTTCGCCGCGCCGGTCTTCTCCATCGCTATTCCGAGCGGTATAGTCGCCGCAATTAGAATAATCGCGGTCCACTCTATCTTGTCGTATGCTTCTTTGATAGAGATACATCTGGTCAGCACCATCGCCGCAGATGCCGCCAGCGCGACGAGCGCGATGGGCGCGAGGTTGAAGCCCGCGACGACAGCCGACGCGACGAATATACCGACCGCAAACAATGCTTTGTTTCTTCTGAGCGGCGTGTGCTCGATGTCTTCGAGCGTCAGAAAATTCGGGTCTTCGCGCAACTGATCAATGTTTTCAGAGCTGCCTTGAATGACGAGCACATCGCCGAACTGTAGCCTGATATTGCTCAGCTTTTCATGAAGCGCCTGATGATGGCGATAGATCGCGAGCACATCGGCGCGGTAGCGCGAGCCGAAGCGTATGCCCTTGAGCGTGCGACCCGCGAAAGCTGAGTTGGGCGACAGTATCGCTTCGACTATAACGGTATCGGCCTGCTCTTCGGGCGCATAGGGTGTCTGATCGCGCTTGATGTCTAGCCCTTGCGTGTCTTTGATGGCGAGTATCTGATCAATCCTGCCTTTAACGAGCAGCACGTCGTTTTCCTTAAGCTTCGTGTCGCGGTGCGGAAGCGTGCGCTCGCCGCCTCGAACGATGCCGAGCACTTGAAGATCATAAGCGCCGCGAAAATCTGTTTCGGCAAGCGTCTTGTCGCTCAAGGGCGACTTGGGCAGAATAACGACTTCGGTGACGAATTCCTTGCTGCCATAATCTTCATCGAACTCTTCGGCATTATGCTTTGGCAGCAAACGATAGCCGATGAAAATCATGAAGAGCGTGCCTGCGATGACGAGCGGTATGCCGAGCGGGGCAAACTCGAAGAGTGAAAACGGCTCCATATTGTACTTCGGCAGAATGCTGTTGACGGCGAGGTTTGTTGACGAGCCGACGAGCGTGCACTTGCCTCCGAGCACCGCGCCGAACGAGAGCGGCATAAGGAACTGCGACACGGGTTCTTTCATGCGGCGAGCGATTGCAAAGACTACGGGCATCAAAACGGCTGTCGTTACGACGTTGCTCAAGAAGGAAGCGAGCGCCGCGCCTGTTATCATCAGCACCAGCAGAAAAAGCGTCTTGCTCGACCCGCCAATGTTGTGAAGGCGGCGGCCAATCGCTTCGACGACGCCCGTGTTGAAGAGCGCGGCTGAGATGACAAAAAAACCTGCGATGGTTATCACCGCAGGGTCGCTGAATCCCGAAAGCCCCTCTTTAACATCGAGCACACCGGTCAGCGTCAATCCGAGCAGCATAAGAACCGCGACGAGATCAATCGCGAGCGCTTCGGTGACAAACAGAATCACAGCTATTATCAGGACTGCGAATACAATCGCTATTTGCATGCGCTCCTCTTGAAGAAAAGGGTAAGGTCGGTTGCGCGGTTATGTTGCGCCCGCAGATTTGGATTGAAGCTCGGATATCTCGCGAATCAAATCGTCGAATTCGACGGGCTTGGTCAAATAGCCGTCAGCTCCGAGATCAACTGCGGCGCGCGCCTCGTTGTCTTCGCCCGTGACGATCAGTATAGGAATCTTTTTCAGGGACTCATCGTCGCGAATAGTTTTGATTACCTGTTTGCCATTGATGCCGGGAAGGTTCAGGTCAAGCACGATGACATCGGGGCGCATCTCGCGCGCTTTCGTGAGGCCCGATTCGCCGTCGCTTGCCGATTGCGTATTGTATCCTTCGGAAGCCAAGAGGTGAGCCAGCGCGTCGCGCGAATATTCGTCGTCTTCGATGACAAGGATTTTTGCCTTCTGATTGCTCATTCAAGTTTCAATTATAATTAAGCAACGGCCCGAACAGGAAATCTGTTCGGGCCGTCTGCTGGAATAAACCTGTCTTTCACAGCCAGATTGCCTGCCAACCTCCAAAGAATTTTAGTTGCGTTGTCGCCTCGTGCCAGCCTTATAACCACTGGCGCGCCGTTGCGTGTCGTTCAGCCGCATCGCGCGGGGCATTGCCCGTCTCGATGAGCGTCTTCATCCTCATCAGGTCTTCGTCCATCTGAGTCTTCGGGTCTGCGCCGAACAGCGACGCTACCGCATGACCTACGGCTCCGGCAACAGGGTTGTACGACATCCTTATATCAATGGTCGTGCCGCCGTCGGCGTTTGATTGGAAGCGAATAATGCCCGCGTGCTCGATGGCAGAGCCGGGCACGGTCTTCCACGCGAAGACTTCATTCGGAACCTGCTTTGTCACTACGGCATCCCATTCAACGGGAATGCCCGCAGGCCCCGCGACTTTCCAGTGCGACCTCCCGCCGCCGCTGTCTGTCACTTCAAGCACATTCGTCATGAAGCGCGGGAAGTTTTCGTAGTTGGTCCAGAACTGATAAACCTGCTCTACGGGCGCGTTGATGTTAATGTTTTTATGAATATCAACTGCGCGCCGCCCGCCGCCTAGGCCTACGAGTCGCTTCATCTCGACGTTTGTCGCGCCGCGCGTGAGCAGGCCCAATCCGACCGCGCTCAAGACAAGGCCCGGCACATCCATGCGCATCGCGCCGTAAGCGGCCAGCGCGCCCCCGGCTATGCCTGTCAGCACGCGCGCCGTCGGCGACCAGTTCTCCTGCATCAGTTCAAAGCGGTCGCCGGGACGGTAGCCGCCGCCTTGCAATCCCGGAATGTCACCCGCCGTCTTGTGAACTTCGAGTTGATTATCAATCTCGCCGACGCCACGCACAGAGGACACACACTTGAGCAGGGAGTTCAGTTCGTGCTCAAGGATGAGACCGCTGAGCGTCACGCGGCCATTGTTCGCGGTCACTTCAACGGAATGCGGATGCGAAACGACCCGGCCCATCTTTGAACGAACGCGCTCAACGAGCACATCATCATCAACCTCTTCGCGCTTGAACAGGTGAGTTATTTCTGCGATGACTCCGCGCGTGCGGTTCGTAATGTCGCGCGAGGTTTTTCCTATGGCATCGCCAGATTTGTGCCATGCGCGAATCGTCTTGTCGCGGACCATCGCCCGCCGCCGGTTGCCTCTATCTGGGTCGAGAATATACATCAGCCCGGCCCCAAGTCCGATGCCGCCAATCAGCGTAGCTGTTTTATTCATAGGTTCCCTCCATTCAATATGAGTCTAGTGGTTGAGTGTAAGCATCGCTTCATCGCGACGAAACGTCTGAGCTTACACGGTTTTCGATTTCATAAAAACGCAAAGACCTTTTACTTCGGTTAATGGCAAGACCAGTGCCATAGCCTGCGCCAGCTCAGAATCTTATGCTTCAGTCACAATTGTGCCGAGCCGAATGACAAGAAGGCGACGCAGATAAGCAAAAAGAGGACAATCAAATAAAAGTCGTCGCGTCCTTACTCGACGTGCTAAACGCCTTCCTCGACTCAGCCCTTGTATTTTTCTCTCAACGCCCGGTGATACTGCCGTCCTCGCTGATAGCCGCGACGGAAAGGCTCTTCGTTGCAAATATCGCCGTAGCAGGCGCTGATGAACTCAGCCGCCTCGTCATAATCTTTCCCGCGCGCTTCGGGGTGCAGGGCTGATTCAAAACCACGCCGATATTTCAACTCGTCCTTTTTGAAATCTCCGCCCTGCTCGCGGTAGAATTCCTCTTCAACGTCGCGCAGCCCCAGCCACCAATCTTCGCGCGCGGCATCAACACTCTCTGCGCCCGCTTGATTCATAACAGCGCGAGCTTCTTCATATTGATCGTCATCTTCGGTGAATGCAATGACGACAGAGCGGCCTCGCCTTAGCGCGTCTTCATAGATGAACAACTCGTCGCGCGGAAGACCATCCGCCATTCCTTCTTCGAGAGCTTCACCCGCCGCGGCGCCCGCAGCCGCGCCGCCCGCGCCGAGCAGCGCCGCGCCGATAATTCCGGTTGCGATGACTGGTCCGACTCCGGGCACGAGCAGGCTTGCAGCAGCCGCGCCCAGACTCATTCCGCTCGACGCTCCAAGCGCGCCGCCGACTACGCCGCCCAAGGTTTTCCCCATTCCGGGCTGCTCGGTCTCCGTCGTCGCTACGGCTTCGAGTTTTTTCTCCGACGCCCCCGGCATTAGAAGACTAATGTGATCATCAGCTATTCCAATCGAGCGAAGTTGTTCAATAGCGCGCTCCGCGTCCGCGCGAGAGGCGAAAATTCCAACCGTTGTTTTCATTCAAATCCTCCCAACCGTTGCTGTTCGACTGCCGAATCATTTGATGATTCGGCGTAGCTTTCTAGTACGTCGCATGAAACGATATTGCCGCCAATGCCCGCTTTTGGTTCACTGATGCGCGCAAGCATCGTGCTTAATGATTAAGTGGCAAGGAGAATGCCAGAACTGAGGGATGAGAAAAACCTTTAAGGCGCACATCCCGGATTTGAAATGAGCGCATCAATGATTCTTTTTCATCCTTCACCCTTCAAAGGTTCTTCATCCCTCAGTTGCCCTCAGCAGCGAGTGGAAGTAAAATCTTCCCACTCAAAATTACAACCTTTTATCGCGCGTTGGACGTGAGTGAGTCATTGCGCAGAGGTCAAACGCTTATGCTGCGTCGCTGGATTTTTGGTGTGTCGCTTATGGCTTTCATGCATTGGGCCGCAGCAGCAAGCCACGCGGCTAACTGGAGACCCGTCACCGCGCAGGAATTAAGAATGACCGCAGCCGCACTGGGCGACCCCGAAGCCGACGCTGCGATACTCTTTCGCGAAGGCGAGCTGAATGACAACACTGCCGAAGGAACCAGCCTCAAGGTTTATATCCGAATAAAGATTTTCAACAAGCGCGGATGCCAATACGGCGAGGTGCGGCTTCCGTATCGAGTCGAGCTTGGCCGCATCACAGACGTGAGCGCGCGAACGATTCGCCCCGACGGCTCAATCGTCGAAGTAGCGGACCGCGACATACTCGATAATATAGTTTTGAAGACGAGCCAGAGCGTCTGGCGCGCGAAAGCCTTTTCGATGCCCGCAGTCGAGGAGGGCGCGATTATCGAATACCGCTATCGAATCACTTACCCGCAGGGCTTTCGTTATTTCGCGCTCGACCTGCAATCCGACCTGTTTACGAAAGAGCTTCACTATCGCATTCAACCTCAGGCCGCGTCGCGCCTCGATGTGCGATGGGTGTCATTCAACGCGCCCGACCCGAAGCAATTTGTGCCCGTGTGGGATGGCGCGTTCGATATAAAAGTAGAAAACATTCCCGCTTTTCGGCGCGAGCCGTTCATGCCCCCCGACCTTGCGGTGAAAATCTGGGGCTGGCTCTATTATTCGGGCGAGTTCGAGACGGAACCTGAAAAATTCTGGCGGGACTACGCTGAGCGCATGTTCGCTCGCGCAAGCGACGACACGACACCGACGCGCGCCATTCGCCGAGCAGTCGAGTTGATAACGCTTTCGACCGACTCGCCACGCGAGGCGACGCGGCGGATATACGAATACGTTCAAAAAGAGATTTACAACACAGGCTTCACCGACGAACGCGGGTCGAGCGAAAGCGAAGCGGCGCTTAAGAGAAACGATTCGGTTGATGACGTGCTGCGCCGTCGTTACGGGAATCCGCGCGAGATCAATCGCCTGTTCATTGCCATGCTCCGCGCGGCAGGAGTTGATGCTCGCGTCGCTGAGCTTACCACTCGCGACGAGAATTTCTTTCATCGGTCGTTCCCCGACGCTTTTCAATTCAACAGCGAAGTGGCTGCGGTGGTCGGGCGCGATGGCAGCGTTCAGTTTTACGATCCTGGCACGCAGTTCTGCCCGATAGGGATTCTTTCATGGGAGAAGGAAGGCGCGACGGCGCTCGTTTACGGCAAGCGCGACTGGCGATTTGAAGTGACGCCTGTGTCTGAGGTCGCGCGCAACGTGGAAGACCGCAGCGTCACGGTTGCGCTTGCGAGCGATGGCCACGTTGATGCGCGGGTCGAGTTGAAGATAACGGGCCAGCGCGCCGTGGAGCTTCGCGGCGAGTCAATTGATCCGAACTCGACAGAGCATCATAAAGAGATCGTCGCAAGCGTGCGCTCGCTTCATCCTGCCGCTTCAATTAATGAATCGTCTGTAGCTATATCGAATCTCACTGACGCGGCTGCGCCCTTTGCGGCTTCATACAGCTTCAGCGTGCCGCAATTTGCTGCGCGCACTGAAAAGCGGCTGCTCGTGATGCCCGCATTGTTGAGCCACCCGGACGCAGGCTTTCTCGAAGCGCCCACGCGCGCGAACGATCTTTACTTTCATTATCCATGGACTGAAAGCGAGCGCGTGGTGATTGAGCCGCCCGAAGGCTACGAAGCGGAGTCTTTGCCTGAGGCAATAGAGATAGACATAGGCGCGGCGCGTTATCGAGCGAGTTTTGGGCGCGACGGTCGCCGCGTGATTTACGAGCGGCGATTGGTTGTTGATGCGATTACGTTCAAGGCGGAACGGTACGCAACCGTCAAGGCATTCTTTGACCGTGTGCATCAGGCAGACCGTACGGCGATTTCGTTCAAGCAGTGATAATTTAATGAAGTCGTTTCCGACTGTGGTGATTTCAGTATTTCCCCGAATCAATTTGAAAAATTTGTTCTGGCGGGGGCGGAGGCAGTTCTTTGGTGAATTGATCGGATTTCCCCCAGCGCATTTCGGCAAATGCGCAGCGAACGCGGAAACATACGGGAGCCAGTTGCGAGTGAGGCTGCCCATAATCCAGTCTACAATCGTTGATACAGACAGCCAGCGGTGTTCCATCGGGTTCAGTGTTTGTCTTGTTCGTCATGCTCTGAGCTTCCCCTAAAACTTATAGACGAAAAATGGCGAGAATTTTATTCACCCGAAAAGAAAAATCTTCTGACACGCACTCTTTTACGATATTTGCCAAAATCTGGATGTTCCCCGCATCAGGAGCTTGAGCAAGCCGATCAGCTTTATCTACAATATCCATCGCTAGTTATCGTTTGCCGAACTTGTTTATGCTCAAACAGATAATCCACAGGTGGGAGCGCAAACTCTCGACCAGAGACAACAATCGCGTCACGAGACCGTTTGAATGGGGCATTGAGTTTTTAGAACCCGAATACCTGGCGCGCACGAACGGGCACCGCCCTGACGCGCGCGAGATCATTCATAAATTCAACGAGCGCGCCATCGCCGATAGCCATAACTACTTCAAACCGCCCGCAACGCCCGAATTCTATTTCGAGGGCGAATATGTGAAATTCAAAAGCACGGTGGAGACTCCCTTCGAGCAAAACAACACCGTTTATGCTCGATACTTTCCCGTGCCGCCATCGAACGGCAATCTGAACGGCTCGCGCGCGCATGAGGTCGAACGCGCCGAAGGGCGCGCCGTCGTCGTGCTGCCTCACTGGAACGCGCGGCCTGTCGAGCACGTGGCGACGTGCCAGTGGCTCAATCGCACAGGCATCGCGGCGTTGCGGTTGACGCTGCCTTATCACGAACAGCGAATGCTGCCGGGATTCGAGCGCGCCGATTATATGGTGAGCGCGAACGTCGGGCGCACGCTTCAATCAATGCGACAGGCGGTCTTGGACACACGCTCGGCGATTGATTGGCTCTTCGCGCAAGGCTACACGCGAATAGGACTGCTCGGAACAAGTCTCGGTTCTTGCATCGGATTCCTCGCTTTCATTCATGACAAACGGCTGCGCGCGGGCGTTTATCTTCACGTTTCGAGTTATTTCGGAGACGTGGTCTGGGAAGGAATAACGACAGCTCACGTGCGGCGCGGGCTTGAAAGCAAGCTCACGCGCGAAGAGGTGCGCAAGGTCTGGCTAGCCATCAGTCCGAACTCTTACATCAATCGTTTGAAGCATGACAATCGTCGCGGGCTACTGATCTCCGCGCGGTATGATCTTTCATTCACGCCGGAGCTTTCGCGGTTGTTGTTTGACGAATGCGACCGGCATGAAGTAAGGCTCGACCGAGCAATTATCCCTTGCGGCCATTACACGCTTGGCCGCGTGCCGTATAAGTTTTATGTTGGCTACAGGCTTGTGAGCTATTTCCGCAAGCATCTTTGATGACGAATTCTTCGAGCGTCGTTTAACTGCCTTATTGCAAAATCGGAGGTGGACGAAATGCCAATCAATTCCAATCACTCAAAGCGGCGTTGTCTGATTGCGGGTGCCATTCTGCTGCTCGCATCAACTGTTACCGCTTTCGCGCAACAACCGGCGGATGGGGTCACATCTGAGTTTTTCAACGTCAAGCAACTTGCTCCGGGTGTGTGGGCTTTGATCGTAAAGCCCATGAAAGGCACGGCGATGGCTGTGTCGAATGCTGCGGTCATCGAGCTTGGTGATAAAGCCTTAGTCGTTGATTCGCACCTGACGCCGACGGCTGCGCGCGAGGCGGCGCGAATAGTTGCGGCACTGACCAAGAACAAGCCTGTGCGTTATCTCGTCAACACTCACTGGCACCCGGATCACGTGCAGGGCAACTCGACTTATTCATCAGCGTTTCCCGGAGCGATTGACATAATCGCGCACGTCAACACGCGCCGCGACATCATTGCTCTTGAAATCCCTTTCATCAAAGATCAGCGAGTTCAATTGCCGAAGCAGATCGCGGATTGGAAAAAGCAGCTTGAATCAGGAATGATCGAAGGCAAACCGATGACCGATTTGCAGAAGACTCAGCTTCAGGCGCGAATCACTCAGAACGAGGCGCTGTTGAAGGAGCTTGAAAACCTTGAGGTGACGCTGCCGACTATGACGCTTGATCGCTCGATGTCGCTGCACGCGGGCGAGCGCGAAGTGCGGATACTTTATTTCGGGCGCGGCCACACGGAAGGCGATGTGGTTATCTTCTTGCCGAAGGAGAAAGTTCTGGTTACGGGCGACCTGCTGACGAACTCGATACCGTTCATGCGCGATGCCTATCCTATGGAATGGAGCACGACGCTTGCAGGGGTCGAGCGGCTCGACTTTGAGCAGGTCATTCCCGGCCACGGCGACGTGCAGCAAGGCAAAGAACGGCTCGTGATGCTGCGCGCCTTTCTCGATGATCTCATTCCGGCGGTGCGCCGTGCTATAAGCGAAGGCAAATCGGTTGACGAGGCGAAGAAGAGCGTTAAGGCCGAGCTTGCGCCCATGCACGAAAAGAATTTCCCATCGTGGAACGGCGGCGCGGAAGCGGCCATCGAGCGCGCTTATACTCAACTGAAGAATCGCCAGTAGCGATTTGAATAGGCGGATGCTATATTAGAAATAGACCGGATGCCTGAAGGCACAGGCTATCCTTCAAGCATCCTCAGCCTATCTTCAGCCCTTTAACAAAACGAACAAAAAGGGTGTTGGGAGAATCATGACGACGGTTATACTGTTGATAATCTCGAATGTATTTATGACCTTTGCGTGGTACGGCCACCTGCGATACAAAGGCTTTCCGCTTTCAAAAGTCATACTGATTAGCTGGAGCATCGCCTTCTTCGAATATATCTTTCAGGTTCCGGCGAATCGAATCGGATCGAGCGTCTTCACCGCAACGCAGTTGAAAATAATTCAAGAAGTAATCTCGCTCAGCGTGTTTGCAGTGTTCGTCGTCACTTACCTGCACGAGCCATTGAAGTGGAATTACTTCGTTTCGTTTCTCTTCATAGTCGGCGCGGTCTATTTTGCTTTTCTCCAGGTGTGAATGTGAAGGGTAGGGTAGCTGTCTCACTTCAAGCCGTATTGAATTAAAACGCGCGCTATTACTTTCGCCGGATTGATCGGGCGGCGCGACTAGCGGCAACGCGGGCGAAAGCGTATAGCATCACCTAACCATCGAATGAGCCAGGAGCGGTACGCGGATTGCCCGATTATTCTCTGGGCAAAAGCGTTCTCCGGGAGGTGATTTATGAAAAGAGCGGCAGTCTTATTTTCAATCGTTGTTTTGCTTCTTGGGCTGACTTTCATAGCCAGCGCGCATGAGCACGGTCGAGGTCGCGGCCATAGGGAATTCGGCAGGGGAATGAGGTTTCATTTGCGAGATCGTGACGATCGCGATGAGTTCCGCGAGCGAATCCGCATGCGCAGGCCGGTGCGAGTGATAAGGGTGCGCAGGCCGGTTCGGGTGCTCGGCGCCGGTTTCTTTCGCAACGACAATTTTGGCCGCCGCCGCAGCGCGCTCGCTCATCATCAAAACGCGGAGCGGCGAGCGTTGAAGCGTCACCAGCGAGAAGAACGAAGGCTGCTTGGCGCTCGCGGTTTTGACCGGCGCGACCTTGCTCATCACCAGCGCGAGGAGATGCGCCAGTTGAGATTGCATCAGCGATTGGAGCGCAGAAGCATTCGCTGATAACTTTCATCTGATGCGTTGCGGGCTTGAAGCGCAGCCGTTTGCTGGTTCTTTGAGATTGTAAAGGCGAGAAGCGGGCGGCTTTCGTTGAACGGCTAACAGGGGCGCACAAGGTTGCTCGATAGAAAGCGATTTATATCAGGGTCATCTTCTTTTGCAAGTATCATTCTTGTGGTTTGTTCGACTCTTTGCTCTTCGGTTGGGCGAAACTCGAAGGGCAGATCAACGCGTTGCAGCCTTTGTCCGAATCTGACAACGTGTACAAGCTCGTGTGTGAGAACGTAAGTCAGCAACGCTTCAAGCTTCACGCGAGCGGCGCAAGCAACGTCGAGTATGCGATTGTCCTGAAGGCAGATTCTGTAAAGATCGCCCTCCGCTAAAACGAACGGTCCTGCTTCGCGGCGGTATTCGTAACAGAGCGTCTGTGCCAGCGCGTGGTCGCTTATCTCGGACGAATCGAGCGCGCGAAGCGTCTTCACTTCGTAAGGCATCTGCTGCCATTCGCGCGGGGCCACGCGGTAGTAATCAGAAACTAGGCTGGCTGCGCGTTCGCGCGCCCGGCGAACCATTTTTAACTCGGATGGGCTGAAGCAAACGGAAGATTTCACAGCCATTTCACGTTTTAGAACCGAAGATTTGATTGCGAGGTTTAATGTTCTCGCTATCGAAAAATGTAAATCCGGCGGGAAATTGAAGTCAAGCAAGTATCTTGAAGCGGCAATGCGGCGATGCTATTATTTGGATGATTAATTTGACAGTAATATCGGAGGTGAGACGGGAATATGCCAATTTATGAATACATCTGCGAGAAGTGCGGTTCCCATATCGAAGTTTTGCAGAAGGTGAGCGACGCGCCGCTCAAAAGGTGTCAGAAGTGCCGAGGCAGGCTCGAAAAGATAGTCTCGCGCACAAGTTTTCAGCTTAAAGGCGGCGGATGGTATGTGACCGATTATTCGCGCAAGTCGTCGGCAGCCTCGGACAAATCTGAAAAGAGCGGCGATAAGAAATCTGAGAGCGCAGCTTCCCCCGACAGCAAGTGAGGAGCACGCCCACGTAGCGAGTTGATGACCAACTCAATGCTTTATTGAAGGAAGGCCGGTGATTCACACCGGCTTTTTCATTTGATTGATTCTCCCTTTATCATAAAGCCACAAACCCTGATGAGTCTTGCTGCCAATCAACCGGCGCAAGTTCCCACCTGCGCTTCGTTCTCCAATTGAGGCAGTCAGCTTTGCTTTAAGGCTGCGCAAAAAAACAACTTTGGCGGAGGCAGCGGCATCCCAAGCTAAGAGCATTGCAAAAACTATTCGCGATGCCGATTCGTATAGAGAAGTGGAAAGGAGTTAAAGATGGCTAGCTTCCGTGACCCCGCAGTTACGTTTTCGCCGATTGAAGTCATCGAGCGGCTCCTTGAAATAAAAGACTACTATGGCTTTGACCCGGTCCTTTATCTTTCATCGAGCAACGATCTGGCGACGTATTTAGACTCATTCGGATTTGACATATACAGCCTGACGGCAGATACAAGCAGGGCGTTTAAGACCACGACGCGCAGTGCGCAGGTTCTGCCGAGTGGAACCCGCTCGCACGACAGCATCACGGCACACTGAGATTAAAGGCAAGAAGTAAAAATCAAAAGGCATAAGTGATTGGAGAAAACCTTTCACCTTTGCCTTTTTTCTTTTTACTTGCGCTATTTATTTCTGTTTTCTTTTCGCAGCGGTTTGCGATTCCATAAGGTCGCTGCGAAGAAGCTCGACCAGGCGCACGTCTCCGCTCGTGACGATCTTGCGGCTCGAAACGGCTGTGCGACCGAAGACAGGAAGGGGAGCAAGCTTGCCGGCTTTGCGCGCGCGCAGCGCAGTGCGATAGCGCGACTCGCGCGGATTAATCTCATAAGCCGCGCGGAAGTGTTCCTGCGCGAGCAGCAGGTTTTCCTGCCTGAGATAGATCAATCCGAGATGATAAAGCGCCGCGTCGAATTTTGGATCAAGCTCAATGCACCGGCGCAAGTGCTCGATGGCGATCTCTGTGCGGCCATCTTCGAGATAAGCGCGGCCAACCAGATAATACATCTCAGGCGTGGGCTTGAGCCTCAGCGCGCGCTTCAAGTGCGTAAGCGCTTCGCACACGCGGCCCTCGCTCACAAGGATTCGACCAAGCCCATAGTGCGCCGTAAAAGAATTCTTCTTTATCCTGAGCGCGTGGCTAAGATGCCACTTCGCGGAATCGAGGTCGCCGTCGTCGCCGCAAATGACTCCGAGCATTAGCAGCGCGAGATAGTTGTCGAAGTCTTTATCAATTGCGCGCTCAAGGTAAGCGCGTGCTAAGGCGGGCTTGTTGGCGCGGAAGAAATACTCGCCTATAAAGAAAGCCAGCGCCGCATTAGAGGAGTCGAGCACGAATGCTTTTTCAAAGTATCGAATGCCTCGCTTGAAGTTGCCTTCGATGAAAAGGTCGGCGCCCGTGTCGAGCAATCGAGAGAAGAGATCGAAGTTGTCGCCGCCGAAGCCATTGAGAATGCGCTCAAGCTGTTGCTCGAACTGCTCCTGCTCGCTGGCTTCCTCGTAGTGCTCGGTTATGCGGTCGCGCCACAAAGTTTCGAGCTTGCTGCCTTCGACCGCGCCGCGTTCAGACAAATGCTCAACGAGCGCATCGAGCATTGCGTGATCGTAGAGGCCGCTCGTCGCCTGCCGATGAAGCAACTCAAGCATCAGCTCCATTCGCTCGTTGGCGCGGTCAACCTGCGATTCAAGCGAACTAATGCGCTCAAGCAAATGCTCTTCGAGCGAGGGGCGCAACAAGCTCTCTACGCCGCCGTATGCAGCGGCTGTTGGCGTGTTGGTTATTATCATCAACTTCGTGCCGCAGACTTCGCACGTCTCGCGGTTGTATGAATTCGGATGAGTGCATTGTTGACAGAATATCATTTTTATCAGGCTACCACTCTAATTGTTGCTGCCTTGAAACTGGCTCCCAGAGCCGGTTTCAAGCCTTCATCTTAAATGCCAGCCGCCGAGCAGCTAGTATTGATAAAAGCCTTTGCCTGTCTTGCGACCCAGCCATCCCGCGTCAACATATTTCTTCAGCAGCGGGCATGGCCTGTACTTCGGGTCGTTGAAGCCATCATATAACACATTCATTATCGCGAGGCAAACATCTAATCCAATAAAATCCGCGAGCTGAAGCGGCCCCATCGGGTGATTCATGCCAAGCTTCATGATTTGATCAATCGCTTCTGCTGTTCCGACTCCTTCATACAACGCGAAGATCGCTTCATTGATCATCGGCATCAACACGCGATTCGACACAAAGCCCGGCGCGTCGTTTACTTCAACAGGAATCTTGGCCATCTTTTCTGCAAGCTCGCGCGTCGCGAAATAAGTTTCATCAGAAGTTGCGACGCCGCGAATTATCTCGACCAGCTTCATCACGGGCACGGGATTCATGAAGTGCATCCCGATGAAGCGATCCGGGCGCGTCGTCACCGTTGCGAGCTTCGTTATTGAGATAGAGCTTGTGTTGCTTGCAAGTATCACTTCAGGTCGGACTATCTTGTCGAGACTTCGGAAGATTTCGGATTTCGCCGCGAGGTCTTCTGTTATCGCCTCGACGACAAAATCCGTTTCGCGAAGATCGGAAAGATCGGTCGTAGGTTTGATTCTCTCGATTATCTCCTGCTTTTCTGCGGAGGCGAGCCGTTGTTTGTCAACGTCGCGCTGGAGGCTTTTGTCAATCGTCGAGAGACCGCGCTTCAAAAACTCATCCGCAACATCGCGCATCACAACCGCAAGCCCAGCGCGGGCAGCCACCTGCGCGATGCCGTTTCCCATCGTGCCCGCTCCGACGACCCCAACCGATTTTATCACGTCATTCTCCCCTTATTGATAATAGTCTATGCGCAGTGATTATACTCGACAATCGGTCGCCCATCAGCAGTTCTTTGAAAAGGATTTGCGAAAGTCACTTAGCGTTCTGCTGAGGCCGCGACTGCGCATTTTGCAACTGCCTCAATCGCTGCTCTACTTGTTGGCGATCCGGCGCGTCGAGCATCGCCAACTCCAGATATTTTTGATACTCGGCCATTGCTTGATCCGTAAGTTTGAGCCTCTCGTACAGAGAACCCATCGAGAGGTGTATCGGCGCATATTTCGTGGGAGCACGTCTTATGACCTCTTCATAAAACGGTCGCGCCTGTTCGTACAGAGCTTGCGCCTTTTCTTTTCGTTTCTGCTCTTCCTCATAATCTCCCAATCTAATATGAATGAGACCGGCATAATATATCCCCACGTTGCGCGACCACAACTCTAGCGATTTGCGAGCGCTTTCTATCGCGCGATCCGGCTCTTTGCGCTCCGCATAAAGGACACCAAGCTGAGTATAAATATTGGCGAGGCGACTGCGCGTGAAAGGGTCTGGCGGTATGGTAGAGACGGCTTGCTCAAGATAGTCAATCGCTTTATCTGCGTTGCCCTGCTGGTAGCTAAAATAACTCATATTCAAATAAGCAAGCGGGTACGCGGGGTCAAGCTCAAGCGCCCTGCGCAACTCGGCTTCTCCATCCAGCAGCTTGCCAGCGAAATAATAGGTGCTGCCGAGAGCTGAGTGAGCAGCCGCAGATTCAGGCTCGACCTCTACGCAGTTGCGAAAAAGTGTAATCGTGTCCTGCCACGTTCGGTTTAGCCTGACGTAGGCTGCGCCCCAGACAATCACGAGCAAAGCGGCGAGAGCCGCAGCCGCCGCGCGCTCAGAGAAGTTGAAAAACCTCCGCGCCGCAATCCACTCGACCGCGAGCGCCACAAGAAGGCAGAAACCCATCGAAGGCAAGTAGAGGTATCGTTCTTGGGCGACGTACTCAGGGTCAAAATTTCTGATAGCAAGCAGTGCGGGCGCGAGGAATGCCGCAAACCATACAGCCGCCAGCCGCGCCAGGCGTGATCGCATCATCACCACGCCGATTGTTAGAGCAGCAACCAGAGCGAGCGGCGCGATGAACCGAAGGCTCACAAGCGAAGTGACGAAGGGAGTGTAGTGCTGATAGCTGTAGCCAATTGGTAGCACTATCAGCTTCAGGTATTTGGCGATGGCAATGGGAATAGTCAACAGCGCGGCATCAGCCGGATAGCGCAACTCATCCTGCGCAGTTAATGTCCCCAGCGCGTTGTAGCGCGTGAAGAGATAAATTGCCGTCGGCAGCGCGAATAATCCGGCCATCGCTGCAAGTCGAATGATTCGCCGCCGAAGCGATGCTGAATCAGCGAAGTGAAAAAGCTCGCAATAGGCGATAACGAGCGGCAGGGCAACCGCCGTCTCTTTGCTCCACAGACCAAGAAAGTAGAGCGCAAGCACGAGAGCCATCTGATAACGACGACCGCTCTTTTTATAGCGCAGGTAAAAATAAAACGCGGGCAACAGAAACAGCGCCATCAGCGGGTCGGTTACGCCTGAAATCCACGCGACCGATTCGGCGTGAACGGGATGCACAGCAAACAGGCTTGCGGCGATGATTGAAAGCCAGCGTCTCTGTGTTATTTCTTTGCATACGACGAAGACCATCAACGTCACGGCTGCGTGAATCAAAACATTGACCAGATGCCAGCCCCACGCCGACGTGCCGAACAGCGCGTAGTTAATCATAAACAATATGCTGAACAGCGGCCTGTAATACGGCTGCGCCGTCAGGTTTATGTCAAAGCTCACGAACGACCACACGCTCGATGTTATGGCCAGCGACAGATTCTTGAAGCTCTTGATGAAGACGTTGTTGAGAACTTGCTGCGTATCGTCGGAGGCGAAGTTGTTCCACAACGTGTTAATCGAAGCGACGAGCGCAAGCGCGACGGGTATCAGCACGTAGATGCCGCGCCAGCGCGCGGGCATAGCTGCTTCTGGCGCTTCGTCGGGTTGAACTGAAGGTTGTTTTGCTGCATGCGCGACGGCTGCGGCTGGTTCTGATGTCATTGTTGTGCTGGATGCTTGTTTTGAACGTGATCTTTTTGCCATGTGATTATAAAGAGGCTAATAAATTGCACTCGATTCGATACCCTGTGCGTATTACTAGAAGAAGCTGGGCACGAAGAGAGAATTCTAAGCAAGCGCCGGTTGATCACGCAAGATTGGCCCGGCTCGCGGAGATTTGAAAAAAAGTTTAACGAAGGAAAACTTCGGACGCGTGGCAATCGTTCTTGAGTGTGAACCTCGGCTGATAATGATTTCAACGAGACGACGGAGGTTGTTACTTGCATTCGGAGATTTCAGTAATCAAAGGCGCTCCCGCGCGGGCGCGAAAAGGAGATAAGAGAAAAGGTATGAAGAGAGTAGTTTTTTTAGCAATGCTTGTGGCGCTCGCCATCGGCGCGAGCGTCAATTGGAGTTCGGCCAGTTCCGTCTCCCAAACCGGCAGCGAATTGCTTCAGTTGCTCCCTGACGGCAACGGCGTTGTCGTCGTTGATGTTCAAAGGCTCACATCGAGCAGCCTGTGGTCAACGCTCGCGGCTCAAAATCCAATCAAGAAAGGTCTTGATGATGCGCAGGCCGAGCTTGGAAAGCTGGGCGTGAGTCTGGCCGATATTCAATCCGCCGCGATTGTCTTTTCGCATTCAGGCTCGAACAATGCAACCGTCGCCGTGACCGGCTCATTCCATCAGACACAGTTGCTCGAAGGTTTGCGCGCGCAGCCCAACATCAAAGTGGCCTCTGAAAAGTACAAGAACTACGACGTATTCACCGTCGGCAGCGTCAATAAACCGGGCGATGCGTCTTTCGTCTTCTACGACGCGAGAACAATCATAGCCGGATCAGCCGCGAGCGTTCGCGCCGCGATTGATGTGCGAACGGGCGCGCGTTCGAGCGTTGCGCAGAACCAGAAGCTCACCGCCGCGCTCGCTTCGAACCCCGCGGCTGCCGTCAGCTTCGCGCTTGAGACGCCGCCCGGAATGGCAAATATGGCGAACTCCGCACCGATGCCACTGCCTGATTTTTCGGCAGTCAAGCTGATATTTGGGACCGTCGACGCGGCGACTAATCTCGACATCAACGCGACGCTGCGCACGGAGAAAGCCGAGCAGGCGAAAAACATCGCCGACCGCCTCAACGGCCTGCTGGAGATGGCGAAAGGCTATTTGAGTTCGATGAGCGGCGACCCGAAGATGGCTGGTTTGGTTCAGGCTCTCAAGACCGTAACGATAACTGGCAACGACATTGACGTGAAGATCACCGGTAGTCTGCCGCAGGAGATATTTTCACAAATTGTTCGTTAGCTTCGGTTGATAAATTGCGAGGCAATTGTTCGTATGAACGCGACGGCTCCTTGCTTGCAAAGCGGGAGCCGTGATCTTTTGCTCAAATGATTGAGAGCAGGCTTATGACCGTCTCAAATGCCGTTAAATGCGCCTTGATGTCTGGATTGGGCTAGCAACTCTCTGATGCCGATGATCAATGATTCAAACTCTATAGGCTTGGTTGTTGCCTGGTTGGCTCCGGCTTCTATTGCTTCTCTTGCGACGCTGCTGCCATAGGCGGTGATTGCCATTATCGGCACGGAGTTAAAACCGGGTTGCTTGCGCAGCAGCTTGATCATCTCGATGCCGTTGAGGTTAGGCATATTGATGTCTGTGATTATGAGGTCTGGCCGTTCAGTTTCAGCGAGGCTGAGTGCTTGACGGCCATCTTCCGCAGTAATGACTTTGAAAGATTCAAGCTCAAGCAGCTTTGCCATCATCTCTCGCGTATCGTCGCTGTCGTCAACAACAAGTATCTTCTCCGGCACTGTTAATCTTCCTCTCAGTATCATGAATGGAGATTGTATCTTCATTCCGGGCGAAAACCGTCTCTGAAATCAAGCGCAGGCAGCGCCGAATCATGGCCTGCTTCTATTTTTATCGAAGATATTATGCGGGGCTTTGGGAATTGAAACTGCACATTCAACAAATCCGCAATAGTGAGAGTCGTCAATGCAGTCGCAACTGAGCGTCTGCCTTTTGCAAGGCTGTGTGGGCAGGCGTTTGCAAATAACTTTATAATCGCTCTGCTTTTGCGTGCTTCAATTTCCGGCCACCTGTTTTTTCGTTCATCCGTAAATTGAACGTTACCAAGGTTGTCCACTTTGCCCCTTCTCCTCTTACTCAAAGTAGCTCAACCTAAGGGGATGCGTGAATTATATGTAAAAAGCAATTAACTGTCCACAGCATGTTTATTGCGGGGTGCGGTTCAAATTTTCGCGCTGGATGAGAAAGCAGGATAGAATGAAAGGAAAATAGTTTGAGGAGAAGAGATTTGAGAGAAGATTTTGATAGAAACTGGGAGAAACTGGGGCAAGAAGCTATGGATGCTATCAAGCGATGGCGGTTGGAACATCC
>DATLXU010000043.1:0-57725 GCA_035575515.1 Blastocatellia bacterium | reverse complement strand
CGCGAGACGCTCACCGCCAGCACGCAGCGACGACCCTCACGATCAATGCCGATTGCCTGCAAATAGCGCCTCGTCAATGGCTATGCCGCCCTCGCGGACTTTCTCATAGCGGGCATCCAACTGCAGATAAACCATCTCCCCCAAGAGCCGCTCCCGCCATTGCTTGAAAGGAGCAGCCACAAGGAAGCGTTCGCGTTCAAAGAGCATAGCTGCATTCAAGAGAATGCGTAGAGCTTCGGCTAAACCTTCTGTGCCGTAGACCGGCTCACGTTTCTTACGAACCCGCTTCCGGATGTCTCCGACAATGCTCGTCTTTCGCGCAATCACCACTCGCTTCCCGTGATGGCTCAGCAGGAAACTTGCGTAGGTCCGGTGATAGCCGGTTGATTGCACGAACTCGTCGAGAATCGTTTCCTTGTACTTCTTGCTTGCCTTCTGATATCTGGATGCGGTCTTCCGCAAAGAGCGACTGTCGCTCTTTCATCGTCAGCCCCATTCTTCCCTCCCTGAGATATCTGGTACCTCAGGAGGTGAAATCTTTTCATCAAGATTTTTTTCGTGAGGCAACGAATCGATTTCATCAAGATTTTTCGTGAGTCAATGCGCAAGATTGCTCTATCAACAATGCTCAGGTAAAATCGAAATGTGGTTGATGGCTTTGAAAGACCCTTCATCCCTCGGAGGTATTATGAAATTGTTGCTCGCCATAATGGCTATTGTCGTTTTGTTCGTTTCAACTCTTTCAGCGCAATCCAGTCATGTCACCAGCGCAGCCGGGTCTGCCTCATCGAAAGATGAATTGAAGCCGCTGCCCGAAATCAAGCTTCAGGATTTCGAGGGCAAAGCGGTCACTGCCGACGCGCTCAAAGGCAATGTGCTGGTGCTGGATTTCTGGGCGACGTGGTGCGGTCCCTGCATAGCCGAGATTCCATCGCTGAACAAGTTGCAGGAAAAGTACGGCGATAAAGGGGTGAAAGTGATTGGCGTGACGATGGCTTCGGGCGACGTGGCGGATGTGAAGCCATTCGTCGCGCGCAACAAGATGAAGTACACAATCCTTCTAGGGGATGACGATCAGGCTTACGACTTCAACGTATTCGCCTTCCCAACAACGTTCCTTGTGACGAAGGACCTGAAAATATACAAGAGGTACATCGGCACAGGGCCGAGCAAAGTCGCGCAGATCGAAGCAGACATTCAAAAGCTGTTGAAAGATTAGCAGATGTCGGTTGTCGGATGCGGTTGCATCTCGGTCAGGGGGTTTATATAACGTCTGCAAAAGAATTACCAAAGCTCCGTAGGAGGCGATGTAAAACATATCGCTCCTTGTATCTACGGAGCTTGAATTTTATGCGCAGCTTCCAGTTATAAACATTCCGCGCCTACGACGCTTAATGAACTGACATCTGAGAACCGAAAGCTGGCAACTGCCTACTGTTTCCTTCTCTTCGCAGCGCGGCGGCGCGCTGCGGCCATGTGGCCGTTCTGGTAATACTTCTCCACGCGCTTCGACAGCGTGTTGCGATGTATATGCAACTCCTCAGCGGCCTTCGATAAATTCCCTTTTGTCCGTTTCAGCACCGAAAGTATGAAATGTTTCTCGAACTCCTCGACCGCATCTTCAAACAGTATTCCTCGCTCCACCATTTCCGTGACGAGGGCCTCCAGCCTGCTCTTCATCGCTGCTCCTCCTCGCGAGTGCACAAGCACTTCTATTATTCTTATTTCTTTCCCGATACCGTGATGAATCCTTCAAATCGCTCTCTCATTTCCTTCGACGTTAGATAAGCCAGCACTTCTGTTCCCGTCGCAAGCGCCGGCCCGAAGCTGGCATCCCTGACCGCCGCAATCCTAATCGGGAAAGCGGTAAGCCCGAGATAGACAACAGAACAGACCAGCCAGCCGCGCAACAATCCGAATCCGGCTCCGAGCGCCTTATCCACCCACCCGGCCTTTATCCGCTTCAATCCGCCGCGCAGCAGCCGCGTCAAAAGACTTCCAACAACAAGCACGATTAAAAAGATCGTTATGAAACCGAGCAGGTTCGCGGCGGTTGTTGATACGAACGGCCTGAACAGATATGAGCCAACCTCGTACAACTGCCCCGCCAGAATCAAGCCGACAATCGTCGAGGCAAGCGAAAGCATCACACGCAAAAATCCTTTCCTGTATCCTGTGACTACCGATGCAACTACGACGATCAGAACGAAGTAATCGAGAACCGTCATAATCAGGCATCATTGATCAGGTGTCGGAAGTCAGCGAGCAGAATGACCCAGGGCTTAAAACAGGCTCTGGGAGCCAATTTCAACTCAGCCCTTACTCTGACCGCTGGTCCCTGATCGCTGACCGCTGACGTCTAGCTCCTTTCCCGTTAGTAGCCTGTATGCCTCAAGGTACTTCTCCGTCGTTCGCGCGATTACTTCGTCGGGGAGGGGAGGACCCGGCGGCTGCTTGTTCCAGTCAAGCGTTTCCAGATAGTCGCGCACGAATTGTTTATCGAATGATTGCTGGCTCCGGCCCGGCTCATAAGCAGCCTTTGGCCAGAAGCGAGACGAATCCGGCGTGAGCGCTTCGTCAACGAGGATTATCTGATTATCTTTTACGCCGAATTCAAATTTCGTATCTGCGATGATGATGCCGCGGTAGTCTGCGTAGCTGGCGGCGCGATTATAAATCTCAAGTGTCAGGTCTTTGAGTTTCTCAGTTGTTTCTTTGCCGACCATGTTTGACATCTCGCGCTCGCTGATGTTAATGTCGTGGCCGGTTTCGGCTTTGGTCGCGGGCGTGAATATCGGCTCAGGCAATTTGTCAGATTCCCGCAGCCCCGCAGGAAGTCTTATTCCGCACACTTCGCCCGTCTGCTGATACTCTTTCCATCCTGAGCCTGCGAGGTAGCCTCGCGCGACACACTCAATCGGAAAAACTTCCGCCCGTGCGACAAGCATAGAGCGTCCGGCGAGTAATTGTTTGTGCTCGTCGAGCGGCGGCGGATACTCATCAACGTTTGCGGTGATAAGATGATTTGAAACCGTGTCTTTTAAGTAGTCGAACCAGAAGAGGGAAAGCTGCGTGAGCACAGTGCCCTTGTAGGGGATGGGGTTCGGCATCACGACATCGAAGGCTGAGAGGCGGTCTGTTGCGACGATCAGAAGCTTGTCATCAACCGCGTAAACGTCGCGAACTTTGCCGCGCCGGAAAAGTTCGATACCAGTGATATTGGTTTGCGTGACCAGGTTAATCGTAACGCCTCTTCTGCTCAGATTGATCTATCAAAACAAGTGGAACTGGAACTTGCGGCCCAAGGGCTTTGTGATGGCAAGACGCATTATCGGCGCGAGCAGATTTGATGTCAAGCGTCCGGTTGCGCAAACCAACTTTCAATTTATTTTTTTTTCGCGCGACGATTTTTTCGCGCTGTTTGCTCGCGTTTTCATGCGGCAGGTATAATTTTATTTTCGTGTGCGAAAACCGATTTGCGCGCGACATGGAGGCGACTATTAAGAGAATCGCTTTGAAAGCGGGGGCGACGCTCAGGCAAGGAAAGGTCAGTCATGGATTTCAAGCTGGTATCGGATTACACGCCGCAGGGCGATCAGCCGCAGGCGATTGAACAACTCGCGCGCGGGCTGAACGAAGGGCGCGCGCATCAGGTGCTGTTGGGCGTTACGGGCAGCGGCAAAACTTTTTCTATTGCCGCAGTCGTCGAGCGCGTCAATCGGCCCGTGCTCGTGATGGCCCACAACAAGACGCTTGCGGCGCAGCTCTATCAAGAGTTCAAATCATTCTTTCCGCATAACGCGATTGAATATTTCGTCAGCTA
This sequence comes from Blastocatellia bacterium, assembly GCA_035575515.1. Lineage (GTDB taxonomy): Bacteria > Acidobacteriota > Blastocatellia > UBA7656 > UBA7656 > DATLXU01. Next base: position 53,902 of record DATLXU010000043.1, on the reverse strand, counting down.
TTACGATTACTACCAGCCGGAAGCATACATTCCTTCGACCGATACGTTCATCGAAAAAGAAGCGACGATTAACGAAGAGATTGACCGGCTGCGACTTTCCGCCACGCGCAGCTTATTCGAGCGACGCGATTGCATCATCGTCGCAAGCGTGTCGTGCATCTACGGGCTTGGCGACCCGGACGCCTATTATGGCATGGTCGCGTTTGTCGAGCGGGGCCAGCAGATTTCGCGCACCGCGCTGCTCAAGAAATTAGTCGAGATTCAATATCAACGAAACGACATCGCTTTCGAGCGCGGCTGTTTTCGCGTGCGCGGCGACATCGTAGAGATTTATCCGGTCTATCAGGACCGCGCAATCCGCATAGAGTTCTGGGGCGACGAAATCGAATCAATCTCGACGGTTGACCCGCTGCTCGGCGAAGTGATCGAAACGCATGAGCGATTGCCGATCTATCCGAAGTCTCATTACGTGATGCCGCCGTGTACGCTCAAGCGCGCGATTAAAACTATCAGACAGGAGCTTGACGAATGGGAGCCTCAGTTGATCGCACAGGGCAAATTGTTGGAGGCGCAGCGGCTTCACCAGCGCACCCTGTACGACATAGAGATGTTGAAGGAGCTTGGCTACTGTCACGGCATCGAGAACTATTCGCGCCATCTGACGGGAAGGCTTCCGGGCGAGCCGCCGCCGACTCTGCTCGATTATCTCCCACGCGATGCCGTCGTGATTGTTGACGAAAGCCACCAGACCATCCCGCAGGTCAGAGGGATGTACGCGGGCGATCAGTCGCGCAAGAAAACTCTGGTCGAGTATGGATTTCGCTTGCCTTCGGCGATGGATAATCGCCCGCTCAACTTTGAAGAGTGGGAGCGGCGCGTGGGGCAGGTGATTTTCGTATCTGCCACGCCCGGCCCGTATGAATTGACGAAGACGGGCGGCGAGGTTGTCGAGCAGGTGATTCGCCCGACAGGACTCATTGACCCTGAAGTTGACGTGCGACCGGTGCGCGGGCAGGTTGACGATTTGCTGAACGAGATACGCGAGCGAACGGAGCGCGGCGAGCGAGTGCTCGTTACGACGCTCACAAAGAAGATGGCCGAGAATTTAACAGAGTATTACGCCGAGCTTGGCGTGCGGGTGCAGTATCTCCATTCAGAGATTGAGACGCTTGAGCGCATAAAGATACTGAGAGATTTGCGCGCGGGCGAGTTTGATGTGCTGATAGGCATCAACCTGCTGCGCGAAGGATTGGACCTGCCCGAAGTGTCGCTTGTTGCGATACTCGATGCGGATAAAGAAGGCTTTCTGCGCTCGGAGATGTCGTTGATTCAAACCATAGGGCGCGCGGCGCGCAACATAAACGGCAAGGCGATCCTCTATGCTGACCGCATAACGGATTCGATGCGCCGGGCGATTAACGAGACACAGCGGCGGCGCGAGAAGCAGGCTGCTTACAATCGCGAACACGGCATCACGCCGCAGACAATCGTCAAAGCGATTGACTCGACGCTCGTCTCGATTGTCGAGGCCGATTATTTCAAAGTGCCGCTGAATCTGGACGAGATTGAAGAGTACACGCCTGAAAGTATCGGGGAGACGATTGCGCGTCTTGAGACAGAGATGCGCGCGGCGGCGGCGAAGTACGAATTCGAGCGCGCAGCCGAACTTCGTGATAAGATCAAGTACCTGCGCAAGCGCGAGCTTGAGATTGCATAAATGGAATGCCGCTAACCGCTGGCAAGAAGCAATCAGCAATCAGCTTAAATCTTTTTTGAGAAATATTCTTTCGCCGAAGGCCGACCGCTGATTGCTTCACCGCTGTCAATTACATCCACTTCCACGAGATGCCGTAAGCCGCAGCAAGCTCGTCGAGGCTCGCGCGCAAGCGGCTCCAATCTTCCTGAGCGCGAACCGTCAGCCTGTGATGCTGCATAAAAGCATCAATTCGCGCCGCGCGCCGCAGCACTTCTTCCACGTCGGCAGCCGCCGATTGCTTGTTGTTGAAACGGTCTTTGAGATGGTCGGTCGCTTCCTCAAAGCCTTTCACGAAACTGTTTATGTCATCCTCCATGCTCGTCGAGTTGAAGCGGCTCTCGTCTAAAGCCGTATTGAGACTCTTGCGGAACGTGTCGGCCTCGCTTTCAATCCGGCTCAGCAGATTTTTCACCTCATCGTCGCTCAGGCGGTACGCGATGCCGCCCACAGGCGCGGGGCTGACGGGCGCAGGCGCAATATCTTCCCAACTCCAGCTAACGTTATAAGCTCTGGCAAGCTCATCCAGGTCTGCGCGCAGGCTCATCCACTCATCCTGAGCGCGAGAGTTTGCAGCGTTGCGCGCCATGAAATTGTCAATGCGGGCCGCGCGACGCAACACCTCTTCCACGTCGGCAGCCGCAGAGTTGTCCTCATCGAAGCGGCTCTTGAGGTGATCGGTCGCCTTCGTGAACTCTTTTATGAAGTCGTTGATCCTATCCTCCTGTTTCGAGCCGTTGAAGTGGCTCACGTCCAGCCATTTCGACAGGCTGTCGCGAAATCGCTCCGCGCCTTTATCTATCCGCGCTAGCAGTTCCTTCATCTGCTTTTCGGTCAGCCGATAAGCCTGCTGCGCGCTTGTCGTCTGCGGCAAACTCGCAAGCAGGCTCACTGTAATAATCGCAATGACGATTTTGAATCTCTTCATGGCGTTACCCTCCTGTATCTGATCAGTCCGCTATTCTGTTGTTAATGAGACGCGGTGTACGCATACACTTCGCCGCGCATTATCGAATCGTTTTAAGTGGCAACCTCCGTGCCGCTTTGATAATTGAGCGGTGTTTCTTAAGATGTGGGTGAGCGCGTTATAATAGTTCGCGTAAAACGTCATGGCAGAATTCAACTTCATCACGGCGGGTGAATCGCACGGCAAGGGGCTTGTCGCAATCATCGAAGGTCTGCCCGCAGGCTTGTCCGTTGATATTGCCTTCGTCAATCACGAGCTTTGGCGAAGGCAGCAAGGCTACGGGCGCGGCGGGCGCATGAAGATTGAATCCGACGAGGCTGAAATTATTTCAGGCGTGCGTCACGGAAAAACATTAGGCTCGCCGGTCGCGCTCTTCATCCGCAACCGCGATTTTGAAAATTGGCAGGACGTGATGAACACGGAGCCGCGCACGTTCACGGATGAAAAGCGCGCGCGACGACTCACGCGCCCGCGGCCCGGTCACACTGACCTTGCGGGCGGGCTTAAATACGATACGCGCGACCTGCGCGACATTCTCGAACGCGCGAGCGCGCGCGAAACTACGGCTCGCGTCGCAGCGGGCGCGTTCGCAAAATTGCTCGTCAAAGAAATCGGCATCGAGATAGCAAGCCACACTGCTATGATTGGCGGCATACCCGACGAGCCAATCAGTGCTACGTGGGAAGAGATAGTTGCCGTCAAAGACGGCACCGCGCTGCGCTGCGTTGATAAAGAAGTCGAGCGACGAATGATCGAATTGATTGACGCGACAAAAGAGGCGAAGGACACGCTCGGCGGAATCTTTGAAGTCGTCGCGCGCGGCGTTGTCGCCGGACTCGGTTCGCACACCTCGTGGAATCGAAAGATTGACGGGCGTTTGGCTCAGGCCATTATGTGCATCCCCGCCGTTAAAGCGGTCGAGATAGGCGCGGGCGTTGCGGTCAGCCGAAGCACAGGGTCGCAGGTGCATGACGAAATCGGATATAATGATGATGAGCGCAGGTTCACGCGGCCAACGAACCGCGCGGGCGGAATCGAAGGAGGCATAACGAACGGCGAGGAAGTTCGAGTGCGCGGCCACCTGAAGCCGATTTCAACTTTGAGGCGACCGCTCGCAAGCGTTGACGTTGTTACGAAAGAAGAATCTTCGGCAGCCTTCGAACGTTCCGACATCGTAGCGGTCCCGGCTGCGGGCGTGATAGGCGAAGCGATGGTAGCGATAGTTCTGGCTGATGCTGCGCGAGAAAAATTCGGCGGCGACAGCCTCTCGGAGATGAAGCGAAACTTCGAGGGCTATCTTGAACAGATGAAGCGGTATTGAAAACGTGAACAGTGAATCGTAAAGCGGGACAAGGGTTAAATCAAGCGAGCTTGTTATGACTATTCACGCTTTACGATGCACTGTTCACTCGAAAGCCATGACCGAAATAGGCCACGAACGACACGCAGTTATGAAGCGGCGCGAAGAGATTGACCGCGAGGTCGCTGAGCTTCGCCGGTCGCTCAAGGCGACGCGCACTCACGGGATACTTTATTATGTTTTGCTCGTGGCGATAATCTTCACAGGTTTTGCAATCGGCTATGCGACGCACAGCCTTGTCGGGGCTGCTATAATATTAGCCGGATTGGCGCTCGTTGCGTGGCGCGAGGTCACGACTTTCAAGACGCGAACCGCAGTATTAAATCACCTGCTCGGAGAGAAGCTGGCCGAGCAGCGGCAGGTTGAAGAGCGACAGAAGGAGTTTGAGATAGAACAATGATATTGGACGTTGTTAAATATGGCGACCCGGTGCTTACGAAACGCGCCGAAGAAGTGACAGAGTTTGACGACAAGCTGCGCAAATTTGTGGATGATATGTTTGAGACTATGTACGCGGCTAAGGGCGTTGGGCTTGCGGCCCCGCAGGTCGGCGAACTAAAGCGCGTCTTCGTGATGGATTGCACCATCGGCAAAGAGAAGCGGCGCAAGGTCGCGCTCATTAATCCTGTTATTGAGATTGAAGAAGGAGAGCAGGTTGGCGACGAAGGCTGCTTGAGCTTTCCTGGAATTTACTTTCCGGTGGCGAGGCCACAACGCGTCGTTGTTCGCGCCCGCGACGTTGACGGCAGCGAGTTTCAATTAGACGTGATGGATTTGGAAGCGCGCTGCGTGTCGCACGAGACGGATCACCTAGACGGCGAGTTGTTTATAAGTTATCTCAGCCCGCTCAAGCGCGACCTCATCAAGCGCAAGATCAAAAAGCGCATCAAGCAAGGCGACTGGTAAATGACAGTTCATCCCCTTGTAGGCTCACGGTCAGCGGAGCCGTGAACGGCATTGAGAAAATCAACGTCGCACGGCTTCCGCTTGAATGTGTCGTGAGGCGTCAGGTTCCAAAGTTATTACCACCTTCCCGCGCGCGTGGCCTTTTTCCAGATACCGAGTAGCTTCAGCGGCCTCGCTCAAGCTGTAGCGCCTGTCAATCACCGGCGTTAGTTTTCCGGTCTCCATCAGCTCACAAATTAGAGTCATGTCCTCTATGCTCATCTTCGCCATAAATATGACGAACTTCTGGCTCACGAACCGTGACAACACAATAGGCTTGATCAGAAAGATCAACAGGCCGACCGTCCACATACGGTGAGGCGCTCCGACTATGACGCAGATGCCATTTTGCTTTAAGACGCGCCTGATCGCCGATAACGAACCGTGCCCAACACAGTCGAGTACCAGGTCATAACGTTGCGCCCCTTTAGTGAAATCCTCTCGCGTATAATCAATGACCCGATCCGCGCCGATTGATCGGACCATCTCCACATTTCGAGTGCTGCACACGCCGGTCACATCTGCGCCAAACGACTTGGCGATCTGCACGGCGAACGTGCCCACGCCGCCCGCCGCGCCGTTAATCAAGACCTTCTGCCGCGGCTCGATCCGTCCCTTGTCGCGAAGCCCCTGCAACGCGCTCAGTCCCGCCACAGGAACGGCAGCCGCTTGCTCAAACGTGACGGCCTTTGGCTTAATGACCAATGCCGATTCCGATGCGCAGGCATACTCGGCTAAAGCGCCGCGACACGCGCCAAAGACTTCATCACCCGGCTTGAACCGCGTCACGTTCCTGCCGACCGCCTCAACTACGCCAGCCACATCACGGCCTATTCGTGTGTCCTTTGGTCTGCGCAGGCCGAATGCTATGCGCACAGCGTACGGCTTGCCTCGCAATAGTCGCCAGTCAAGCGGGTTGATGGAAGCCGCGCGGACTTTGATTAAAACTTCATCGTCGCCCGACGTCGGCTTTTCAATCTCTTCACACTTGAGGGCATCGGGTGAGCCGTAGTTGTGAAACACGATTGCTTTCATAATGGCATCCTTGCGAACGCGAGTGAAGTTTGGGCTGATCAGCAGTCGGCCCAACAGCCGATTATTTACTTGCCCGCGGATCGAATCCAGGCTCGGTGCTCGGAGGCACGATGTTTTTCATCCGCAGGTAGATGGTGATGTTGCCGTAGTGTTCCACCGTGTGCATGTTGTTGGCGGTCAGCACAAACAGCTTCGGCAGATCGAGTCCCTGAAACTTCACAATCTGAGTAGCAGCCGCATCAGTCATTTTATCGTAAGCCTTATCGCAGTAGGCGAACGACTCTTTGAGCGCGGCGACCAGATCTGCTTTCGAGGTTTTGGTCTTTTCGATTCTAGGCGCGGGATTCTTCTCGCCGAGAGCGGTGGAGCAAAAAAATATTGCGAGTCGGCTACGTGCCCGATCATTTTGCCGAAGTCGCGAACCACCCACGCGGGCTTGAAGTTGTAAAACTCTTCGGGCATCTTTTCGGCTGATCGAAGCAGCATATACTTCAAGTATGAGTAAGCCAGTTTATTGGATGCGCTGATCGGATTATCTGTGTTCGAAGCGCTAGGCGCTTTTGGCGGCTCTTGCGCCAAGGCAACTGCGGCTGGCGCGGCAAGGCAGATGAGGATCGCTGGCAGAAGCATTTGCATTAATCCTCTAAACCGATTATAAGGCTGTTCAACGGAAGAATGATTGTGAGGTTTTCCCGTATATTCTTGAGTAACATTGATGGTGTCACGCATTTTCTTCTCCTTTCGATTTGCATCGGACTCCGCCCTTGAACGCTGTTGAAGGCTCGTTAAAAGAATTGCGCTCATGCACTCTACCACCTCAACGAGCGATTGCATCAAAAGCCAGGTGCGATGCTGGCGCTAAAACGCAATGGCGCCACTGCAATCCGTTCCGTCATTCTTGGAGCCTGCTGAGCGATGGCAGAACAGACCTGAGGAAGTTATCCCATCCGAGCATAGGATGCGCTTCGTGATGTATAGACATACTAAAACTGAAGCAGGAGAGTTACGGACTTTTGCAGATAGAAGTTCCAAACAAAAAACAGGCCGACGCGATCAATTGCATCGGCCTGTTTTATTTAAGAGCGCGCCAGCTTGTCGAGGTTTTTGAACTTGTTACGAAAGCGACTACTTCCCGCCGCGCTCAAAAGCAATCGCAAACCGCAACAAGCTATTTCTGAACGCGGCTGCGCGTTTGTGGCGCAGAAGCCGCTGCCTGACTTCGTCCCGTGTAGTAATTTGGATACGCTGGCTTTCTGTACTTCGGCGGCGGATTCTTTCTGAGTGCGTCCATCACAACCTCAACAGCGCGCTCAAGCTGCGGATCATGGCCCGCGCGCCACGCCGCCGGGTCAAGATCAACCTCGACATCGGGCGGCGTGCCGTGATTCTCTACGTCCCACTCGCCTTGCAGGTTGTAGAACGCCACGCGCGGTGCAGTCACCTGCCCGCCGTCCATCAGAAACGGGTAGTCGTATATCCCAACAAGCCCGCCCCACGTGCGCATACCGACCAGAGGGCCTATGCCCGCTTTGCGGAATAGCCATGGCAGCAGGTCTCCGCCTGAGCCAGCGTACTCATTGATTATCATCGCTTTCGGCCCGTAGATAGAAGCGACGGGCGTGGTGAAATCCGCGCCCTCGCGCGTCGTCCAGAAGTTCATCAGCGGACGGCGCATGTAATCAATCATGTAGTCAGCCGCAGTGCCACCGCCGTTGAACCGCTCGTCAATCACCGCGCCCTGCTTGTCAATCTGCGCGAAGTAGTAGCGATTGAAATTCGTATAGCCCGCGCCTGACGTGTTTGGCAGATAAACGTAAGCGAGCTTGCCCCCGCTCATCTGATCCACCTTGCGGCGATTGCCTTCAATCCATGCGAGGTTGCGAAGCCCGCCTTCGTTTGCAACAGGAACGACTGTGACTTCGCGCGAACCTGAGCCATCGGGATTGGGACCAACACGAATCACGACTTGTTTGTTCGCTGTCCCTTCAAAGAAAGAGTAGACGTTATCACTCGCAGTCACGTTGCGACCATTAACGGCAAGAAGGTATTCGCCTTCCTTGACGTTCACTCCGGGTTGAGTGAGCGGCGCGCGAAGCTGCGGGTTCCAGTTCTCGCCATTGTAAACTTTGGCGAAACGATAGCGCCCGTTTTCAACTTTGTAATCCGCGCCGAGCAATCCGCCCGGAATGAAGTTAGGCTGCGGCACGTCGCCGCCTCCGCTGTTGTGATGGCCTACGCTCATGTTGCCGAGCATCTCCTGAAACAGGTAAGTCAGGTCAGCGCGATGAGCCACTGATTCAAGATAAGGCTCGTACTTCTTCTTGAAGGCTTCGAGATTAAGCCCATGCAAGTTCGGGTCATAGAAGAAATCACGCTGCACGCGCCACGCCTCTTCATACATCTGCTTCCATTCAGCCTTCGGGTCAACATAGACTTCAACCTCTGAGAGATTGAGCTGCCCTTCGCCCGGCTTGAGCGGTTGCATGGTCGGCGCAATCGTGAAGCGATAGTTTGCCATCGGCGCGCCCGGAGGAACGGGCGCGCCTTGCCCAATCAACATCTTCTCGCCGTTTGCAGAAACGGCGAATGCGCTCACGCCATCCATGACCTTCTCGAACTTACGCTTCTCAAGATCGAACTTGTGCAGGGTCGCGCCCGGCGGGCTGCCCGCGCCAGTTGCCGGAACCGATTCGAGAATGAAAAGCGTCCCCGCTTTGCCGGCTTCTGTTCCAACGTAATTGCGCGCCGGAATCGGCAGCGCGACGATGCGCTGACTGATCTGGTCAAAGTCTATGCGAACCGGTTCAGCCTCTTTCTTAGCGGGCTTTGCTCCCGCTTGAGCCTGTGCGCCTTCAGGTTTCGCTTCTGGCTTATCGCCTTCTTTCTTCTCCTCCTGCACTTTCTCCTCGTCGCTTTCGGGCGCGAGTGGCGAAGGCAGATCATTCCTGAGCACCACAGCATAAACGCTGCGCGTGAGGCTGGCCTGATGCGGGAAGCTCGACATATCGAGCCAGCCGCTCGTCGGACCTGCGTCTGTGCTTGCGGTGAATAGTATGTATTTGCCGCTCTTGTCGAACACAGCAAAGCGCGCATCGCTCAGGCCGTCGGTCACCTGCGTGCTCTTGTTTGATTCGAGCGAATAGACGAACACGGCGCACAGGTGATTCTTCAACTGCCTTGTGTAAGCAATCCACTTGCTATCAGGCGACCACGACGGGTCGAATACGCGGAAGGGATTTTCATAAGTGTTCGTGTCAACTTTGACAGGCGTGCCTTTGTCAATGTCAACGTACCAGAGGTTCAATCGCTTGTCTGTGTAAACAATCTTCTTACTGTCCGGCGACCACACGGGCGAATAAAAATACGACGGCGGATTGCCGAGATTGATTTTCTTCACCTCGCCCATACCCGTCTGATTGCGCAGGTGCAGAGCGTATTCGCCGGACTCATCCGAAAAGTAGGCAATCCATTTTCCATCGGGCGACCACGCAGGGTCGCGTTCGGCCACGCCCGGCGAATTTGTGATATTCCTCGCGTTGCCTTTTTCTGCGGGCACAGTGATGATCTCGCCGCGCGCCCCGAAGACAGCCCGCGCGCCAGTTGGCGAAATTGCGTAGTAGCTTATGCGGTTCGCGGCTTTGTCAAAGTGCGGGCGCACCGCAAGCAGATCGCCGTTCAAGGTGATGTTGACCTGACTGGTTTTTCCAGATTTCAAATCATAGAGATTAATCGAGCCGAACTGCTCATAGACAATCGCGCCCGGCCCGGCTGACGCCGATTTGATGTCCAGGCCGTCGTTGCGAATGAGTTGCGCAACCTGCTTCGTTCGCGTGTCATAAGAAAATAACGTGACTGCGCCGTTGCGATCCGAAAGAAAATAGACTTTGCCTTCGACCCACATCGGGTTGAAGTCGTTCGAGTTGTTGCGCGGGATCTCTTCGACGCGCGAATCCGCGAGGTTCGCAAGCCATATTTTCGTCGTGCGCCCGCCGCGATAGCGTTTCCACTGAGCGAACGCGGGCGCAAGCGGCATATAAGCCAGCCGCGAGCCGTCTGGCGAATACGACGCGCTGAAGCCCATCGGCAACGGCACTTCGGTTTCAAATCCGCCATCAACGGGAATCGTGAAGAAAGCCTGAACGCCGGTCGCGCTCTTGCGACTAGTGCGGAAGATTATGCTCTTACCATCGGGCGTCCATCCGAGCGCGAAGTCCCCGCCGGGATGGTAAGTCAATCGCTTCGGAACTCCGCCCGTCGCCGGGACAACAAATACATCAGTGTTGCCGTCGTACTGGCCCGTGAAGGCTATATGCGTGCCGTCGGGCGAAAAGACGGGATCGCTTTCGAGACCGACGCCTGTCGTTAACTGTTTGGCTTCGCCGCCTTCGCGCGGAACTATCCACAAATCGCCAGCATAAGCAAACACGATATGGGTGCGGCTCAAGGTCGGCTTCTGCATCAGTAGCGGCTTGCTCGATTGAGCCAATGTGCCGACTGCTGCAAACGCGACGACGAGCAACGTCCACAATGCTCTTCTCATTTTTATTCTCCTTATAAACTGCAGGGACAAGTCCTGCCCCTGCAAACGCCTTACTGTTGATTACTGCTCGAAGGCGGACTCGGCGCGCGGTCGCCCGTGTGATAATTCGGGAACGGCGGGCGCTTCGTCTTCTGCGGCGGATTCTTCTTCAAGGCTTCCATCAACCACTCGACCGTTCGCTCAAGCTGAGGGTCGCGCCCTTCGCGCCACGCCTTCGGGTCAAGCTCGACTTCGATGTCGGGCGCGACACCGTGATTCTCGATCTCCCACTTGCCTTCAGGCGAGTAGAACCCGAAATTCGGCGCGGTCACCGATCCGCCGTCAATCAATTGCGGCGTGCCGCCTATGCCGACAAGCCCGCCCCACGTTCGCTTGCCGACGAGCGGCCCTATCTGCGCGCGGCGGAACAGCCACGGCATATAATCGCCGCCGGAACCGGCGTACTCGTTAATCATCATCGCCTTCGGTCCCTGCATCGTGCCGAACGGCTGGCGAAAGTCTTCGCCGTCGCGCACGGCCCAGTAGCTGTTGAGCGGCTTGCGGAGATAATCAATGATGTAGTCGGCAGCCTGACCGCCTCCATTGAATCGCTCGTCAATCACCGCGCCGTCTTTGTCGAGCTGCGAGAAGTAGTAGCGATTGAAATTCGTATATCCGCCCTGCGCCGTGTCGGGCAGATAGACGTAAGCGAGTCTCCCTCCGCTCATCTGCGCGACTTTGCGGCGATTGCCTTCAACCCACGCCAGGTGACGAAGCCCCTGTTCGTTTGCGACGGGGACGACCGTGACTTCGCGCGAGCCTGTGCCATCAGGATTCGGGCCTACGCGAATCACGACTTGCTTGTTCGCCGTGTCCTCAAAGAAAGCATAGATATTATCGCTTGCGGTGAGATTGCGACCGTTGACCGCTAAAAGGTATTCACCTTCCACGACGTTCACACCGGGTTGAGTGAGCGGCGCGCGAAGTTGCGGATTCCAGTTCTCGCCGTCATAAACTTTGGCGAAACGATAGCGGCCATTCTCAATTTTGTAATCCGCGCCAAGCAATCCGCCCGGCACTCGATTCGGATTGGGAACGTCGCCGCCTTGAACGTAAAGATGACCGACCGTTAAATCGCCGAACATCTCGTTGAACAGGTAATTCAAATCGGCGCGATGCGCCAGCCCGTTCAAGTAAGGCTCATACTTCTTCTCAGTCGCTTGCAAATCGAGTCCGTGATAGTTCGGGTCGTAGAAGAAATCGCGCTCGACGCGAAACGCTTCATGGTACATCTGATTCCACTCGGCTCGCGGGTCAACGTGCGCTTCCATGTCATCGGTCTTGATACGGTTAGGCGCGCCCGGCGCTCCCGGTGGCATGGGCGTTCCAAGCGTCGCCGTCGAAGCGATGAACCAGCCTGGCCCCTGACGATAAAGCGCCTTCTCGCCGTTGGCTGAAAGCGTGAACGCATTGACGCCATCAAGAACCTTATCGAGCTTGCGCTTGTCTAAATCGAACTTGTGAACAGTCGCGCTCGGTTGCGCGCCCGGCGCGGGCGCAGTAAATTCAATGACGTAAAGATTATTCGCCTTGCCTGCTACAAGCCCGACATAATTGCGCGCAGGAATCGGAAGCGCGAGTATGCGCTGGCCTATGCGATCAAAATCAATTGTGACGCGCGGCGGCTCTTTCTTCTGCGCAGCCTTCGCGGCATCGGGCGCAGCTTGCGCAGCCTCGGGTTTCTTTTCGCCCTGCTCGGCTGGCTTCTGAATAGTCGGCTCCGCAGGTGGTTTTTCTTCCTGAACTTTTTCCTCATCGCTTTCAGGCGCGAGCGGCGAAGAAAGGTCTTTGCGCAGCACCGCAACATAGATGCTTCGCGTCGGGCGATGCGGGTAGCTCGTCATGTCAAAGCCAAAAACAGCAGGCCCGATGTCTGTGCTCGCGGTGAAATATAGATACTTGCCATTCTTATCGAACTGCGGCGAATCGGCGTCGCTCAGCCCATCAGTCACCTGATAGCTTTTGCCTTCTTCGAGCGAATAGATAAAGACCGCGTCGTACCACGATTCAAGCGGCTTCGTGTAGGCTATCCATCGGCTGTCGGGCGACCAGTTAGGATTGAATGCCGTCCCGCGCTTGCCCGTGTCAATCTTAACGGGCGTCCCTTTATCAATATCAACGTACCAGAGGTTCAGGTGCTTATCGCGGTAAGCGATCTTTTTGCTATCGGGCGACCACGTCGGGTTGTAGAAGAATGACGGATGATCGCCGAGACCGATTTTCTTCACGTTACCAAGCCCCGTTTGATCGCGCAGGTGAAGCGAGTACTCGCCGCCTTCATCCGAAAAATAAGCGATCCATTTTCCGTCGGGCGACCACGCGGGGTTGCGCTCGGCAACGCCGGACGTGTTAGTGAGATTTCGCACGTCGCCTTTTTCTGCGGGCACGGTGAAGACTTCGCCGCGCGCTTCAAAGACCGCGCGAACGCCCGACGGCGAAAGCGAGGCGCTTGAGATGCGCTCGCCCACTTTTTCAAATTTCGGGCGAACCGCAAGCATATCGCCGTTGATCGTGATGTTGACCTTCGACGTTTTGCCCGACTTCAAATCGTAAAGATTCAATGAGCCGAATTGCTCGTAAGCAATCACGTCAGGCCCGGCTGTAGCCCACTTGATTTCCAGCCCGTTGTTTTCGATTAGCTGAGTGATTCTCTTTGAAGCGGTGTCGTAAGAGAAAAGCGTCGCCAGCCCATTGCGGTCTGAGAGGAAATAGATTTTGTTTCCGATCCACATCGGGTTGAAATCGTTGGCGTCGGTGGCGGGAATCTTTTCGACGCTCGAATCCGAAAGCTGCGCAATCCAAATTTTCGCCGCAAGCCCGCCGCGATAACGCTTCCACGCATTGAAGGCTCGGGGGAAGGGTTGATAAGCGATGCGCGAGCCGTCAGCCGAAAGCGATCCTTCGTAAGCCATCGGCAGCGGGATCAGAGTCGGAAAGACTCCGTCAATCGGAATGGTGAACAGTTGCGCCGTTCGGCCCGATTCGCTCGCGCGGCTCGATACAAAAATTATTTGCTTACCATCGGGAGTCCAGCCCACGACGCTGTCAGGGCCGGGATGATATGTGAGACGCTTCGGCACTCCGCCCGTCGCGGGCACAAGATAAACGTCTGTGTTGCCGTCGTACTCGCCCGTGAAGGCAATCCATTTACCGTCAGGCGAAAAGATAGGATTTGTCTCCGTGCCGACGCCTGTTGTCAGGCGCGAGGCTTCGCCGCCTTCGCGCGGGGCCATCCACAGGTCGCCTGCATAGACGAACACTATTTGAGTTCGGCTCACTGTCGGTTTCTGCAGCAGCAATTGCTTGTTTGTCTGCGCGAAAGTAGTGCCTGCTGCGACAACCAACAGCGAGAGCATAAGGGACACTCGCTTCATAGAAGTTTACTCCTTTTCAAGGTTAATCCACTGATGAGGGGATCAGAGAAAGTATTCAACGTTAGCCGCGCGAATCAAGTTCAAGCGAAGTTTTGAAACCTGAGCGGGCGATGAACAATTAAGACTATAGCGAAACTGCCGAATCGCCAAGCCCGATATGTTGTTTTTGTCTTACAATCGTTGTCGTCGCGGCGGCCCCTATCAATCAACGTCCTGTTATCTCTGCGACGAGCTTTTGCGCGTCGTAGAGTTTCTTCAACGCTTCGATTATCGCCGCGCTGTGAACAGCGACCGCGCGCCCGCCTTCAGATTCGTCAACGTACCAGTAGCGGTTCGGCAGCTTCTGAATGTTGCTGTCGAAATTCAACCCAACTATCTCTGCGTTGCGATTGATAACGGGGCTGCCTGAGTTTCCGCCAATCGTGTCCGCCGTGTAAACGAAATTGAGCGGGGTCATAAGGTCGAGCTTCGCCTTTCCTTCCTTGTACCGCTCAGGCAGATCGTAAGGAGGCTTTTCGTCGAAGCTCAACGCGCGATCATACAGTCCGAAGAAAGTTGTCTTGTACGGCACGAGCGTCGTGTCTTCTTCGTAACCCAACACTCTTCCGTAACTGAGCCTCAAGGTGAACGTCGCATCTGGATAAACATTCTTTCCGTAAACCGCGAATCGAGCTTTGGCGATCTTCTGGCCTGCGCTCGTCTCGACGCTTTGAATATTCGCTTCGTTCCACGCGCGAAGCTCGCGGACAACGGGTTCGATGCGCCGCGCGAGTTGAACGAGCGGGTCATCAGATTTCGCAACCGCGTCTGCGCCGCCTTCGAGCAATGCTTTGCGCGCGGCAACGTCTTTGAGCTTCGTTCCAGCAATCACCGTTTTCGCGACCGCATCGGGCGTTGAGCCAGCAAGCGCCGCTTTGATGAACGGATCGTCGTTGCCTAAAGCCTTCTGCGCTTCGGCGAGCCATGCGGCAAGCACGGCCTCCTCCATTTCGGGATAGATCGGCGCGGGCGAGAGCAAGCTGAACTTCAACGATTCCAATTTTGAATCGCGGAACTCATCGTAACGCTCGTTGTTCGGCTTGCGCGTCTCTTGCGTATAACGAACGATGGTTGAGGCAATCTGTCCGAGCCGCGACGGTGTGATGGTTGAAAAAGCGATACGTTTCGCCTTCGCGGGCAGTTGGCCGTAAGCCGCAGCGATCTCATCCCACGCGCCAGCATAAGGCTTTTGCAAATCGGCGCGGCGCGCGACCTCATCGCGTAGAGCTTTCTCCTCAGCTTCTTTCTTAGCCATCATTCGCGGGTTTTGAAGTCCTTCCTGTTGGCCGATGAGTCGCTTAATTGAATTCTCAAGCGAGCGAAGCTGCGCGCCCGCTTGTCGAGCCGCTTCCGCGCTTGTCGCAGCATAACGCTTCAACGCATCGCGCCGCGAAGCCCACACCTGCATTTGAAGCGGATTGCCGACGTCGCGCTGATATTTAAGCTGCGCGATTGTCAGCAGCCGGTTGGTTGAACCCGGATGGCCTGAAACGATAACGAACTCGCCTTCCTTAGGTCCGGCGGCAGACCATTTGAAATAGTGCTCCGATTTAATCGGCTGGTTGTTTTCATAGACGCGGAAGAACGCGACGTCGAGGTCGTAGCGCGGATAGGTGAAATTGTCGTAGTCGCCGCCGAAGAATGCAATCTGCTCTTCGGGCGCGAAGACCAGTCGAATGTCTGTATATTTCTTGTAGCGATAGAGCCAGTACTCGCCGCCGCTGTAGAGTGTGACGACTTCCGAGCGCAGGCCGGTCTTTTCGGTTGACTCTTTTTCAATCGCGGCGATCTCGGCCTTGCGCTGCTCGTTCGCGTCTTTGTCCGAAGCATTCGCTTGGACCGCGCTTTGCACGCGAGCCGTCACGTCTTCGTAAGATACAAGCACGTTGATTTCAAGGTCGGGGCATTTCAATTCTTCGTCGCGCGTGCGGGCGTAGAAACCTGTGCGGGTGTAGTCGCGTTCTGGCGTAGAGACTTTTTGAAGCTGCCCGCTTGCGACGTGCTGATTCGTCATCAGCAGTCCATCGGGCGAGACGAATGAGCCTGAGCCGCCGTCGTTTAATCGAACCGACGCCAGCCGCACGTTATCAAGCCATGCGTCGGAAGGCTCGAAGTTATATTTCTCTTTCCACTGCCTGCGCGGCGGATTGTCGAACGTCCACATCCCCTCGTCTGCGAAGATAGACAGCGGCGAAACCAAAACAGCTAAGATGAGCGCGGCGACATATAGTTTCTTCATTCACAATTCTCCACTTTAAAAGAATGACAGATGAAAAGAACATTCTCTATACTCATTCATCCCTCATCCTTCATCCTTCAAAACCCCGGCTGGCTTATCTGCTTCGTGTCAACCTTCGGCGCGTACTTCTTTGCGATGGTTTGAATCTCGCTCGCTTTGCCTATGAGCACGAAGACGAGGTTATCCACGGGGAAATATTGCTTGATGACGCGCTGCGCATCGGCCATCGTCATCGAATCAATCTTCGCGTAGAAGTTATTCACGTCGCTTGCGTCCAGCCCGTAAAATTCAAGCTGCGCAATGAGAGCCGCCAACTGGTCGCTCGTCTCGATGGTCGGTGGGAACTGGCCCTTGATGTATTCTTTGGCGGACTTCAACTCTTCTTCCGTGATGCCTTTTTCGTGAAGCCGCTTGAGCACCTCCAGCGCCATGTCAATCGCGCGCTCGGTAGTCTCGTTTCGCGTGTAAGTAAAAATCGCAAACGGCCCGCGCTGCTTGCGCTGCGAAAACGACGAGCGCGCGCCATAAGTCAATCCCGTCTTGATGCGAAGCTCAGTATTCAGCATCGAAGTGAATCGCCCGCCAAACAGCGTGTTTACAACCTGAATGAACACGCGGTCAGGGTTAGTGCGCGCGATGCCGACGTTGCCGATTTGAAAAAAGGTCTGCGTCGAATCGGGCTTGTCAACGAGCAGCAGTTTCTTTCCTTGAAACGAAGCAGGCTCAGGCACGTTGACCGCAGCAGCCGCCGTGCCGTTCCACGCGCCGAACTTCGCCGCGAGCATCTGCTCCATTTCCGCTGTCGCGAAATCTCCGACGACGGCGAGAATCACATTCGACGGCGCATAATAGTTCTTGTAGAACTTCACAACATCATCGCGCGTGATCGAAGCGACAGACTTTTCATCGCCTCCAACGGGCCGCGCGTAAGGGTGCGAGCCGTAAAGATACGATGCGAAGTATGTCCCGATGACCGCTGGCGCTTGATCCTTATCGGCTTTGATTTCATCCACGCGCTGTTTGACGAGCTTTGCGACTTCTTCCTGCGGAAACATCGGATTCATCAGCACGTCAGAGAAAAGATCAAGCCCCTTAGAAATATCTTTCTTGACGAACTCCGCGACGCCGCCCGTGTAATCGAACGTGGCCGTTGCGTCAAACAGGCCGCCGATGAAATCAAGCTCGGATGCAATCTGGTCTGCGCTGCGGGTCTTCGTCCCTTTGCGCAAAAGTTCCGCAGTCATCGAAGCCGTTCCTTCTTTGCCCGCAGGATCAGCAACTGATCCTGCTTTGACTATAAGATTGAAGCTGATGATTGGGACTTCGTGCTGTTCCATCAAAAGCACGGTCATTCCATTTTTAAGCTGAACCTTCTTATAAGGCGGGAGCTTCAACGCGCCGTCTTCAGCCCGCGCCGTCACGCCGCTCGATGTGGCAATTAATGCGGCGAGTAAAATTACAAGTGCTCGTTTCATAACATTCCTCATCTTTTCACTCTCCCTACTGCTTGCTGTCTGCCGGTTTCGGCTCGGTTTCCGCTTCGGGAATGAGCGTGGCGACCGTGCGGTTCTTTTCGTTGAAATACCTCTGCGCGACACGCTGAACGTCCTGCTTCGTCACTTTGCTGAAAGCGTCGGCTGCCGTGAACAGCTTTTGATAATCGCCGAAGAAGACTTCGTAGCTGCCGAGCGTGTTGGCTCGCCCGCTGATCGTCTTCATCTGACGATAAAAATTCGCGAGCAGAATGTTTTTCGCCTTCTCAAGCTCCTGATCCGTGACCGACTGAGCCTTCACCTTGTCGAGTTCTTCATAGATAGCTTTCTCGACAGCTTCAGGTTTAACGGCTTCTTTCGGTTGCGCCGCGATGATAAACAGTGTCGGGTCGAAAGCGAAATCCATCGAGCCGTCAATTGAAATCGCAAGCTGGTCTTTGTCGACAAGCCGCTGGTACATGCGCGAGCTTTGGCCTGAGAAGAGAATCGTCTGCAAGACCCGTAGCGCGTAGTAATCAGCCGAGTTCGTCTGCGGGACGTGGTATGCGGCCATCACTACCGGAAGCTGCGCGAACTTTTTGATGGTCACGCGGCGCTCGCCCTGCTGTTCAGGCTCCTGGGTGGTGACGGGCGGCGGCGGGTTGTGCGACGGTATTGGCTCGATGTATTTCTGCGCGAGCTTGAAAACGTCTTCGGCCTTCACGTTACCTACAACAACCATCGTGGCGTTCGACGGCGAATAGCCCATCTCGAAGTGATGCCTGAGGTCTTCCATCTTCCAGTTTTGAATATCAACCATCCATCCGACTACGGGCCATTGATATGGATGAGCGATGTAAGCGGTCGCCCATAGCTGCTCGTTCAACAATCCGAAGTTGTCGTTGTCGACGGACGTGCGCCGCTCGCTCGCAACCACGCCGCGCTCGGATTCGATAATCTTCGGGTCGAAGCTGAGGTTTTGAATGCGGTCAGCTTCGAGGTCGAATATCAGGTCGAGCGTCGAGCTTGGGAACCAGTCTTGATAAACCGTGACATCGTTGTTGGTGTAGGCATTGTTGCTGCCTCCGGCTGCTTCCATCACTCGGTCGAACTCGCCCGGCCCGTACTTCTTCGCGCCGTTGAACATCATATGCTCGAAGAAGTGCGAAATCCCCGTAGTGCCGGGCCGCTCGTTGCGCGAGCCGACGCGATAGAAGATATACATCGCGGCGTTTGGGATTGAATTGTCCTCCTGAACCAGTATCTTCATCCCGTTCTTCAAAGTGTGCGTCTTCACATCGAAGCTCTGCGCCCGAGCCGAAGAGACGAGCACCACAACGAGCAAGGCGAAGCCAATGCTCGCAAGCCGTATTGATTGCTTCATGATCTCCCCCGTAGGTTTAAGCAAATAGTTTGCTGGTTAAACTGATGGCCGACTGAATAAAAATCCTAGCTGATAGTAAGCTTATGTATCAAGGCAGTAACGGCTCGCTCAGGTCGCGTTTTTTCTGTTAACTTAGACGCAAATCGGCAACCGCTTTGAAACTAGCTGTGCGCGATGTAGAGTAATAACTCAACGCGCAGTCTTCACTAAAACTTATCGAAGGAGTCAGGAATGCCTGGAATCCGAAGCCTGATTATTATTCTCCTGATGAGCCTCACGTCGCTAACCACGAACGCTTCCACGCACAGAGACGAAGCGGAATTCCTGAGCCGCTCGGTCACCGTCAACAAAACCGTGTACAACTACAGAGTCTTCGCGCCGAAAGGCTGGACGAAGAAAAAGAAATGGCCCGTCATATTATTCCTTCACGGCGCGGGCGAGCGCGGCGATGACAACACTGCTCAAACTCGCGTCGGCATAGGCCCGGCCATTCTTCGCCAGCGCGACAGTTTTCCTTTCGTAGTTGTGATGCCGCAGTGCCCGCGTGATCGCTGGTGGGCCGAGCCGGAGATGCAAAAGCTCGCGCTCGCGGCATTCGACAAGGCAGTCAAAGAGTTCAACGGCGACCGCTCGCGACTTTACCTCACGGGGCTTTCGATGGGCGGCTACGGCACGTGGGCAATTGCCGCAAGCCATCCGAAAAAATTCGCCGCGCTCGCGCCCGTCTGCGGAGGCATTCGCCGCCCGCCGCGCCTTCCCCTTCCTAAAGGAATGATAGACCCCGACACGCTCGGCGACCCTTACGCCTACACCGCAAAGAAGATCGGCAAGACTCCAGTCTGGGTCTTTCACGGCGGGGCTGATCCGGTTGTTCCCGTCACTGAATCGCGCAAGATGGTCGAGGCTTTGAAAGCTGCTGGCGGAAACGTTCGATATACCGAATACGAAGGCGTCAGTCATAACTCTTGGGACAAGGCTTACGCCGAACCCGAAATCTTTTCCTGGCTGCTCTCGAAGCGACGCTGAAACGATTTTGGATTTTGGATTGCCGGAATTGGATACATAAAATTTCAATCTCGCCAGGCATTCTTCAATCCAAAATCTAAAATCCAAAAATCGAAATGGGTTTTTATTCAAGGCACATCTTCCCGCGCCTGCTCGACTGGTCGCTAGGCAACGAAGAGGTAAAGCACCAGCGCGCGCAGGCATTAGCCGCCGCTCGCGGGCGCGTGCTCGAAATAGGTTTCGGCACGGGATTGAACTTGCCTCATTATCCCGACGCGGTAACAACGCTTGTGACGGTCGAGCCTGAGCGGATGCTCGAAAAAAGAGTCGCGAAACGAATCGCCGAAGCGCGCTTTCCCGTCGAGCAGTTTCACCTCGACGCAAGCGGCAGGCTTCCGTTTGAAGCCAATGGCTTCGACACCGTCGTCACGACCTTCGCGCTCTGCACAATTCTTCGCGTCAGCGCCGCGCTTGCCGAGATGCGCCGCGCGCTCAAGCCCACAGGCATCTACATCTTTCTTGAACACGGCAGGAGCGACGACCCTCGCGTAGCTCGCTGGCAGGACCGATTCAATCCGATTCAAAACGTTGTCGCCTGCGGCTGCAACATCAACCGCCCGATTGATCGAATCATCAAAGACGCAGGATTTGAACCGACAGAACTGCACCGCTACTTGATGCCGGGCGTTCCGCAAATGTTCGGCGAGATGTACAGAGGGACGGCGAGAAAGTTATAAGCGAACTGTCAGTGATCAGCATTCAGCTTTCAGCCGAAGATAGGTGGCATACGCCACAAGTGATTTAAGCTGACTGCAGATAGCTGACCGCTGAAAGCTTTTCACTCGCCGCTTGCCTCTTGTCACGATTCACGATTTACTATTCACTGACAGGAAAGGAGAAGCGATGTCCAACCACGTTTACAAAGGCGTAACCATTGCCGGGACTTCAAACCAGAGCTTCAGTCACGCTATCGAAGTTGCGATTGAGCGAGCCAAGCAGACGCTTCGCGAGCTGCGATGGTTCGAGCTGCGCGAACAGCGAGGCGCAATACGCGATGGCAAGGTTGAATACCAGGTCACGCTCGAAGTCTTCTTCAGATTGATGGATGACGATAGCGCAACTTAAAACGCGCGACACAACAGATACAGATACCGGCTTGCTGGTAGCTTTCGCGCGGCAGTCGAACCGATAGATGTGTCGCTCGAAAAAATTGTTCAACGCGAAAGTCGAGGTGAGGTGGATGAAGCTGAGTAAGAACGGTTTTTCGCATCGCTTGTCAGCGATTGTTTTTGCGTTGCACCTCGTTGTCACGCTCGCCTGCGCGCAGTCAGCGCGAAACGCAAGCGACGAAGCGTCTTCGAAATCAGCGGCGCAAACTTCGACGCTCAAGCATTACGACATAAAAGTTGCAGACCTGCCGCCGCCACAGGTGCAACGTGGCCCGGTCAACTTTTCAAAGATTATCCCAAGGCCCGCAGGCGCGGAGCTTACGCTTCCGCCCGGTTTTGAGATAAGCGTCTATGCTGAAGGCGATTTCCAGCGGCCGCGGTGGATTGCGCTCGCGCCAAACGGCGATGTGTTTGTCGCAGAGCCGGGCGATCAGGCCAATTCGGGCCGCATTCTCGTTCTTCGAGACAAGAACAACGATGGCCGCGCGGATGAGAGATTCGTCTTCGCAACAGGGCTGATGCAGCCGTTCGGCATGGCTTTCTGGAAAGATTATTTCTACGTCGCAAACACAAACGCCGTCGTCAGGTTCAAATACAAATCCGGACAGACGAAAGCCGAAGGCCCGCCTGAACAGATAGCGACACTTCCGGGCAAAGGCTACCGCGAGCACTGGACGCGCAACATCATATTCAATCCAGCGGGGACGAAGATGTACGTAACGGTCGGCTCTGAAACGAACGTTGATGTTGAGCCGGACCCGATGCGCGCAGCCATCTCTGAATACAACCCGGATGGCACGGGCCACAGAATTTATGCCAGCGGCACGCGCAATCCGATTGGGCTTGCGTTCCATCCGACGACCAGAGAGCTTTGGGCCGCAGTTCAGGAGCGCGATTTGATCGGCGAAGACCTTGTTCCCGATTACGTCACCCAGATAAAAGAGGGCGGCTTTTACGGTTGGCCTTATGCTTACATCGGTCCGCATGAAGACCCGCGCCGCAAAGGCGACCGCCCCGACCTCGTCAGCAAAACAATCGTGCCCGACGTTTTGATTGAAGCGCACTCAGCCGTGCTTGGGCTTGTCTTTTACGATGGCCGAATGTTTCCCGATAAGTATCGCGGCGATGCGTTTGTCGCGCTGCACGGCTCGTGGAATCGCTCGAAGCGAACCGGCTATAAGATCATTCGCATAAAGATGAAAGACGGTCGCGCGGTCGGCGGCTATGATGATTTCGTCGTCGGGTGGATGTTGGGCGAAGACAAACCGGAAGTCTGGGGCCGCCCCGTCGGCTTGCTCGTTTTGAAAGACGGCTCGATGCTCATAACCGACGACGGCGCGAATAAAATCTGGCGCGTGACTTACTCAAAGCGCAAATGAGCGACGCTTTGCGAGGGCGATGATGATTGAACGAGAAAAGAATCAGGCAAAATCGCAGAGACAGCAGACAACGCGCAGCGATTCGCAGAGCATCTGCGCAATCACGAACGAGCCTCGGCATAGCTTCCGCGCTCTTTGCAGTCTCATTGACCCGATGACGAAGTTGAAGATTATTCGCTCTCGCTCACATCAATTCTGCAGTCTGTTGTTTTGCCTGCTTGCCTTTTGCCTTACAACAACAGCGCGCGTCTCGCAGAGCTACCGAATTGAAGGCACAGTCACGGATCAGAACGGCGCGCCAATCTCAGGCGCTGAGGTCACGCTCCGCGCATCAGGCTTCAGCGCAAATCAACTCACAGACAGCGAAGGCCATTTTGCTTTCGACGCGCTCCGCTCAAACAGCGGCACGCTTATGATTCAAGCAAAGGGATTCGCAACCGTTGAACGCGAATGGGCTGTTGAAACATCAGGCGCGACTCATTTGAATATAACGCTCGCGCCTGCGCCGCTGTCGGAACAGATGACCGTCACCGCAGAGCGAACAGCAACGCGCGTCGGCGACACGGCGGCAAGCGTGATCGTCCTTTCGCGCGAAGACGTTTCGACTACCGCCGCGCTCACGCTCGACGACGCGCTCCGCCAGGTTCCGGGCTTCAGCCTGTTTCGTCGCTCAGGCAGCCGCACGGCTAATCCGACTTCGCAGGGCGTGTCGCTTCGCGGAGTCGGCGCGAGCGGCGCGAGCCGCGCTGTCGTTCTTTCGGACGGCATCCCTATCAACGATCCTTTCGGCGGATGGGTCTACTGGGGCCGCGTGCCGCGCGAATCTGTCGGGCAAATCGAAGTGGTTCGCGGCGGCGAGTCTCATCTTTACGGGACGGACGCGCTCGGCGGCGTGATAAATTTTCTGCCAACCGAAGCGCGCAATCAGACGCTTTCGCTTGAAGCATCCTATGGCAACGAGCAAACGCCCGACGCCTCATTGTTCGCCGCCGATAGTTTTTCTAATTGGCGCGTACGCCTCGCAGCCGAAGCATTTCACACCGACGGATACATCATAGTTGATGAGCGCGAACGCGGGCGCGTTGATACAAAAGCGGGAGCTGAACACACGACGCTCGATTTAACGCTAGAGCGATTGTTTTCCAATGCCAGCCGCGTGTTCGCGCGAGGCTCGATCTTCGGCGAATCGCGCGAGAATGGCACTCCGCTTCAGCAAAACCGCACGCACATCCGCCAGCTCGCCATAGGCGGTGACTGGCAATCTGAAAAGGCCGGATCATTTTCCGCGCGAGCCTTCGCAAGCACGCAGGTTTTCGATCAAGACTTCTCCGCAGTCGCGGCTGATCGCAACAGCGAAACGCTCACGCGCAGCCAGCGAGTGCCCGCTCAACAGATCGGATTGACAGCGCAGTGGTCGCGGGCCGTCGCCTTGAAACAGGCTCTGGTGGCCGGTTTCGAGGCGCGCTCGTTCAGCGGCGCAAGCGACGAATTGGTTTTTGCAGGAGGCAGATTAACGTCGGCAGTGGGCGCAGGCGGACGCGAACGAATCGTGGGCGCGTTCGGGCAAGACATCATTCACATCACGCCACGATGGATTGCAACCGTCGGCGCGCGCGTTGATCGCTGGCGCAATTACGATGCGCTTTCTACCGCGCGGCCTTTCACACCGACGGGCGTATTCGCATTGACCAAGTTCAACGACAGAACCGAGACCGCGTTCAGCCCGCGCGTGTCGCTGCTTCATAAACTCAACGGCAATGTTTCGCTGATGGCGTCAGGCTATCGCGCGTTTCGCGCGCCCACCCTCAACGAGCTTTACAGAACCTTCCGCGTCGGCAACGTCGTAACGACTGCCAATCCCAATCTTCGCGCCGAACGCCTCACGGGCGGCGAAGCAGGAGCGAATGTCACGGCATTCAATCAAAGGCTCAACGTGCGCGGGGTATTTTTCTGGAGCGAGATCGCTCGCGCGATAGGCAACGTGACTGTTGCGCTTGTCGTTCCCTTCCCGCCGACGAATCCGCCATCGCAGATAATTATCAGAGAGCGGCAGAACATCGCTCGCACTCGCTCGCGCGGAGTTGAGATAGAAGCTGACGCGCGCTTGAGCGAAAGCGTTCACGTCTCATGCGGCTACGAGTTCGTTGATGCAACAGTGCTGAAGTTTCCCTCAATTTTTACGCTCGAAGGATTGCTCATCCCGCAGGTTCCTCGACATCAGTTTACTTTTCAGGCGCGCTATGCAAATCCCTCGCGCGTAACGGTAGCGATTCAAGGCCGCGCTGTCGGCGCGCAATTCGATGATGACCAGAACCTGTTCCGGCTCGCGCGCTTCTTTACGATGGATGCGTTCGCGTCGCGCCGCCTCACGCGCGGTCTCGACGTGTTCGCCGCGTTCGAGAATCTGCTGAACCAGCGTTATGAAGTCGGGCGCACGCCTACGCGAACGCTCGGCCCGCCGATTCTGGCGCGCATCGGCATCCGCGTGCGGCTCGGCTCTGCAAGATAGCGATTACCCTGGCCGCCGACCTGCTATAATTCTCTTAATGCAAACAGTCTCGCTTCGATTCGATTCAGGCACGCTCGTTGTGGATGGGCTTGACCACTCGACGCGCGTCTCTACAGCGTTCCAGTGGGACGAGCGCGTGCGGCGCTGGCGCGCTCCGGCTTTCGCTTATCGGCAAGTCGTGACTGAATTGACTCGCCAGAAGATTCCTTTTGAAGACGCGGCGCGCGGCTACCACGAATTCGACTTTCGATCTCGGCTTGAAGTAGAGCCGCGGCCTTATCAACAGGAATCAATCGAGCGGTGGCGAGCGCAGGGCCGTCGCGGAGTCATCATTCTTCCGACAGGCGCGGGCAAAACCTTCGTCGCGCAGATGGCGATTGAATCGGTGAATCGCTCGACGCTCGTCGTCGTCCCGACGATTGACCTGATGAATCAATGGTATGACCTGCTCGTTTCGAGCTACAAGGCGGAGATTGGTTTGATAGGCGGCGGGTACTTTGAGCTTGGAGCCATCACCGTCACGACATACTCGTCTGCGTTTCGATTTATGGAGCGAATGGGCAACCGCTTCGGATTCATCATCTTCGACGAGTGCCATCATCTGCCGGGCAGCGTCTTTCGCTACGCAGCGGAGTTGAGCATTGCGCCGTTTCGATTAGGGCTAACAGCCACGCCTGAGCGCGGCGACGGCGCGGATGCATTGCTTGAAGAGTTAATCGGACCGATTGTCTATCGCCGCGAAGCGCAGGAGCTTGCGGGCGACTATCTGGCCGATTACAGCGTCGTTCGCATTCACG
The DNA here is from genome assembly GCA_035575515.1 of Blastocatellia bacterium. GTDB lineage: Bacteria > Acidobacteriota > Blastocatellia > UBA7656 > UBA7656 > DATLXU01. The sequence continues at coordinate 27,896 of DATLXU010000043.1, read as the reverse complement.
TCCGATTGAGCGATGAAGAGCGTGCGGTTTATGAACGAGAGCGCGCCGTCTTCAGAAAGTTTTTAGACGAGCAGGGCATTGCGCTTGCGAGCCTTCACGGCTGGCAGACATTTATTGCCGCGAGCGCGCGAAGCGAAGCGGGCCGCCGCGCGATGAAGGCTTATCGAGCCTCGAAACGAATCGCGCTCGGAACGGACGCGAAGCTTAGAGTGCTCAGGCAACTCCTCGAACGCCATCGCCGCGATCGCGTGTTGATATTCACCGCCGAAAACGAGATGGTCTATCAAATCTCAGAGCAGTTTTTGATCCCTGCAATCACTCACGAGACCGGTGTGAAGGAGAGGCGCGAATGGCTCGAAGCGTTCAACAAAGGCGACGTGCTCGCGCTCGCAACGTCGAAGGTGCTGAACGAAGGCGTAAACATCCCTGATGCATCAGTGGCAGTTGTGCTTTCCGGGTCAGGCTCGTCGCGCGAGCACATTCAGCGACTGGGCCGCATACTGCGCAAGCAGCCCGACAAAGAAGCCATCTTGTACGAAGTCATCACGGCCAACACTGCCGAAGAGCGCATCAGCGAGCGCCGCAGCAGCGCGCGGCAATTTCAAGGAAAAGGATTGGGATTTGGGAGATAGGTGCCGGGCGCCGGGTTCAGATTATGGCTACCCTGAAATAGGCTCCCAGAGCCAGTTTCAAGGTAGTGGTTAATTCCGGGCCCCTGACCCCGATTCATATGCTGACTTCAGATTTGGCAATGAGCTGGCGGCGCGGCAAGACGATCAACCCGCGCTACATTGATGCTGAAGATGCGGCGTATCTTCAGGTCGCGGATGATTTGATTGCCATCTTCCGCGAGCATGTTGGCCGCCGCCGCGCAGAGCTTGATGAAGAGTTGGAAGAATACGTCGGTTCGGGAACCGATTATAAAATCCTTCGCGGCTTCATTAAGTTGTTAACTGACCGCTGCGGGTTTGACACGGCGGTTTCAATCGAACCATCCGAGATTCGCCGCGCGTTGTTTTTGAAAGCCCGCGCGCATCATCCTCTGACGACAGACTTGCGCGAGCAAGTAATCAATGAGGCGGCTGATGAGTTGGGCTGTCCGCCGGAGACGATAAGCGAAGGACTCTACGGCGACCTCGTCGCAAATCAAAAGCTGATTGCGTTTGAAGAACTCAGCGCTCGCGAGTTACTCGACCGCTACAACCTCGCTCTAGCGCAGGCGCTGCTTTATCGCTCGGTCGAGATGATTATCCGTGTAGAACCTCAGGACGCGGCTTCGTACCGCAGGCTGTTTGATGCGATCAAATACTACCGATTAATTCACACGATTCGCGGGAGCGCGACGAGCGGATACGAGATTCGCTTGAGCGGGCCTGTCTCGATCTTTCATCGCTCGCAAAAGTATGGCGTGCAGATGGCTGTCTTTTTGCTCGCGCTGCTTGAGTGTCGCGGGTGGACTATGCGCGCCGAGATAGATTTGAAAGAGCGCGGCTCAGCCATTTATGAATTAAACAGCAAGCAAACTCGCCTGCGACCTGAACGCGAGGATGAGCGCACGATTGAAAATCCGCTCGTCGAAAAGTTCACCGCGCGCTGGAGCGACTCCGAAAGCGACTGGTCGCTTGAGAGAAGCGGCGAGGTGATCGACCTGGGCGGCGCGGTCTTCGTGCCTGACTTCGCGCTTCGTCACCGGTCAGGCAAAAAAGTTTATCTTGAGATAATGGGATTCTGGACTCCGCGATATTTGAGCGAGCGATTGAAGCAATTTGAGCAAGCCGGGTTCAAGGATTTTCTGCTCGCCGCGTCCGAAGAGCTTCGCGGCAGCCGCGATGAGCCGAGCGTCTTGCCGCCGGATGTGATTCTGTTCAAGTCGTCGCTCGATCCGAGAGAGGTGCGCGCGGCGCTTGCAAGCTTGTTTGTGCAATCAGCCGATTGACTTGAGCATCGAAATCGTTGAGGATGCCAGAGATGATTAAAAGAACTTCTTACACGCAAGCGACGCAGCTTCTTGCTTTGATCTTCACGACCGCACTTTTTATCTTCGCCTTGACTAACAACGATGCAGCAGCGCACGGCGCGCTTTTGGCTCAGTCGAAATCGAGAATAACGATTGCTTCGGCGGTGCGGCTGCGCGAAGCTCCGAGCGTCGGAGCAGCGGAAGTTTCGAGGCTTCAAATCGGAACCGTCGTGAGCCAGCTTGAGCGGTCTGCCGCGAAAGAAAAGATCGGCGGCGCGGAAGATTACTGGTATCGAATCTCGACGCCCGACGGGAAAGAAGGATGGTTGTTCGGCAGCTTCACTGCTGCATTTGACGCGACGAACCGTTACGAGATTTACAAGCGAATTGCAGATGAGCGATTGAAGATTGAAAACCTCAGCTTCACGGATGCCACCGACCTCGCGCGGTTTCTTGCGTCGGCGGCGGGCGAGGCAAATGACGCGAACACGCGAGCCGCGCTTGAGCTTGCGCGATTGAAAGCCCTGCAACGGGCGGGCGTCGCGGTTCCGACCAATTTGCAGAATCAATCGCCTTACAAAGAATGGCTCAAAGCCAACGAGCAGGGTCTCGCCTTTTCGGAGCCGTCTGGCGGGTGGCTCGTAAAATCGGACCTCTTCTGGGAGTTGCAGAAAAAATATGCGGCTCTTCCTTTTGCAGAGCAGATTGCATGGGAGGGCGCGATGAATCCTCTGCCCGGAGAGTGCGAAGGCGACTGGCTGTGCGAAATGCACGCATGGAACAGGACAATGGGCGTGTATGTGAGCCTCTACCCGCGAGGCGCGCATACGGAAGAGGCTATGGACCGGCTCATAGAGATTTTGAAAGATGCGTCGAGCGAGATAAAGCCGGGCCAATCGGCTCCTCCGCCCGGCGAAGAGATAGACCGGCAGATACTCGCCGACACGCGCAAAGCGATTGCTGAGGCTCGCGCAGTAGCTGCGAAAACAGCGAGCGCAAAAAGGAGCGCGGCACTCCAATTGCTCGCTAAATTATCTGCGCACTATGGACGATAAAAGTCATGAGCAATTGGGAGCAGGGCTTATTATTATTAGACGAGCTGGTGAAGCGACGGCGATTGAAGGCGAACTTAATGAAGCAAGCGCAGCCGAGTTCGAGCAAATGTTGAGTTCGGCGCACGAAGCAACCAAAGATGTTGTGAAGCTCGACCTGTCGCGCCTCGACATCGAAGGCGGAGTTGCGATTGCGGCGGCAGTCAATGCGATTCGCGCGCTGGCGGCATGCTCGAAGCGGGTCATTATCTCAGGCGCTCCGCAGATGCTCGGACATAATCTTTATCGTATCGGCATGCTGGAAGGTGCGATTGAGTTTGTTGATATACGGCTCGACGAGCCTTTGGGAGAGTGATGGAGGTGCGTGTTGGCGTCACGGGGTAAACGAATCGGGGTGCTGACGGGCGGGGGCGATGCGCCGGGACTGAACGCAGTCATCCGCGCCGTCACGAAGACCGCCGTCAACATCTACGGCTGGTCGGTCATCGGAATTGAAGATGGCTTTGAAGGCTTGTTGGGCGAGCCGAAAGCGCGGCCTCTGCTCGTGAACGATGTGCGCGGAGTGCTGCCGCGCGGCGGAACTATTCTCGGAAGCTCGAATCGCGGACACTTCGCCACGACATTCGTTGACGGCGAGCTTGTCAAAGATCAGGCGGCTTACGAAGAAGCCGCGCACAACTTCAAACGATTGGGGCTTGATGCGCTCGTGGTCATCGGCGGCGAAGGCTCGCAGCGAATCGGTTATGAATTTTTTCAGATGGGCGTGCCCGTCGTCGGCGTGCCCAAAACGATTGATAATGATCTTGTAGGGACTGATTTGACTTTCGGGTTTGACACCGCGCTCGACATAGCGACCGAAGCGATAGACCGGCTGCACACGACAGCCGAGAGCCACGACCGCGTGATACTCGTCGAAGTGATGGGCCGCCACGTCGGATGGATTGCGCTGCAATCGGGAGTCGCGGGCGGCGCCGACGTGATACTCATCCCGGAGATTCCTTTCTACATCGAGAAGGTCGCTGCGAAGATCAGAGAGCGCGACGAGCAGGGGCGGCACTTTTCAATCGTAGTTGTCGCTGAAGGAGCGAAGGCGGCGGGCGGCGGCGAAGTTTATCAAGACCCCGGCGGCGTTGGTCACATGGCGCGGCTCGGCGGAATAGCTGAAGTCGTAGGCCGCAATGTCGAGCGGCTCACGGGTAAAGAGAGCCGAGTGGTAGTGCTTGGCCATTTACAGCGCGGCGGCACGCCTACGGCGTTTGACCGTATGCTCGCGTCTTGTTACGGCTCGGCTGCTGTGCGGGCGATTGCGCGGGAAAAGTTCGGTCACATGGTTTCATACAACTGCAACGAATTGACGGCCGTGCCGCTTGAGCAGTGCGTCAAGACGATCAAGTCAATCCCGGCAAATCATTATCTTATCGGAGTGGCGCGCGATCTTTCGATTTCATTCGCGGGAGAAGCGGATTGAATTAATGGGGCCTACTGCTCTCGTATCAACTCTTGAAAGCGCGGGTGGTCGCGGAGGCTTTCGAAATCGGGGTCGGTCTTTACGCGGACACGGTTGAAGTCGCGCATGTGAGCGGAGGATTCTTCGAGGTATTTAATCGCGCGCTCCGCCTCGCCGCGCAATGCGTACAAACACGCAACGTAATATTTGGTGAACGGGTCGTCTGAGCCTTTCACAACGCGTTCTTCAAACTTCTTAATCGCTCGCTTGAAATGCTTCTCTGCTTCTTCCATCATCCCTTTGCGCAAATAGGCCGCGCCAAGCTTTTGATTAAGCTCAATCATCGAGCGGTCGCGCAGCGCGTGATCGCTCGCCATCAGAAATTCCATCTCGCGCTCGTACTCGGCGATAGCATCATCATAACGGCCCTGACGATAGTAAACGTATCCGAGCCGCGTGTGCGCGCCTACGATTTGAAGCCCTTCCCTGCCTGAAATATATCTCTGCTGAAGGTCAATCGCCGCGCGCGCCAGCGCTTCGGCCCGCTCATAATTGCCGCGAATCGTGTGAAGAAAGACCAACTGAAGATATGAATACCCCGCCTGAGGGTTGATTGCTATGGCGTGCTCGAATTCCTTGATGGCTTCGTCAATCATGCCTTTGCCGATCCAGTAAGCCCGCGCGAGCGACGCGTGCGCGCCCGCGTTGTTAGGCTCAAGCCGCACCGCCTCTTTTATCGCTTCAATCGCCTCATCAAATCTGCCGATGCTGTTGTACGCGCCGCCAAGAAATTGATACGCGTAAGAGAGTCGCGGGTTGACCGCGATGGCTTTCTGCGCAAACTCAATCGCCTTGTGCGAAAGCTCCGGTATGCCAAGGAAGCTCCCCTTCAAATCGTAAACCGCGCTCAGGCCGGCCCACGCGCTCGCATAATTCGGGTCAAGCTGCGTCGCTTTCTCGAAGAAGTGAATCGCGCGGTCGAGCGAATCGCGGCTGCCCGTGCGCAGGTTTATCATGCCGCGCGAGAAGTTCTCGTAGGCTTCGACCGATTGCGTCTCGTCTCGCTCGATTTCGGTTATTTCGGACGTGCCGAGTTGCAGATTCAGCCCCTGACTCAGCTCGTAAACGATCTTGTCCTGAAGGTCAAATATCTCGCTGATCTTGCCGTCAATCTTGACGGTCTTGATGATCTCGCCCGAAGTGACTTCAATGACGCGAGCAGTGATGCGAATCATCTCGCCGATCTTCTGATACCCGCCGCTGAGTATCCATCGCGCGCCGAGCCTTCGGCCAATGTCAATTGCCAGCGTCTCGTCGAATTCGCCTAGTTGACCTGAGTTCAAATTCTTCAACACTTCAAATATCCGCTCGCGCCCGATCACGGAAAGCCCGTGAATCTTCTTCGCGTCAGCCGTGACGGTTTCAGCTATGCCTGAGCCGATCCAATCGTCAGCCGCTTCTTTTGTGATGTTTGAAAAAGTCATCACCGCAAGCGCGTTCTCAAGCTGCGTGGGTGCGCCCGCGAGCGGCTTGCTTTCCGACAGAATGATCGTCGCCTGCTGCTCTGTCGGATAAGCGCTGATGTTGCCGGTGCGCACGTTCGTGTCGAGGTCGCGGCGGAGGTTGCGCAGGTCAATGTACATCTCGCGCGCGGATTGATAGCGATAGCCGGGATTCTTCTCAATCGCTTTGCGAATGATGCGCTCAAGCTCGAAGGGCACGCTGTAGTTGAATCGCGCGACGGCGGGCGGCTCCTGATTGATGATTCTATCAATGATTTCAGTCGTGCTGTTGCCCGTAAAAGGCAATCGTCCGGTGAGCATCTCGTAGAGCACGACGCCGAGTGAGAAGATGTCCGAGCGATTATCAACCTCGCGCGCAAGCGCCTGCTCAGGCGACATATAAGAAACCGTGCCGAGCACAACGCCTACGACGGTTTCTTGTCCGAGCCGCGCCGTAGCGTCGCCGCCCTGCGCGGCTCCGCTCTGAGTCAGGTCGCCCGTGCTCACTTTCGCGAGGCCAAAGTCTAATATCTTCACAAGCCCGCGCTCGGTGATTATCAGGTTCGAGCTTTTGATATCGCGATGTACTATCCCCAAGTTGTGCGCTTCGTCGAGCGCATCTGCGACTTGAATTGCGATCTCTATTGCCTCGCAAACGGGAAGCGGCCCTCGCTCAAGCCTTGTTGAAAGCAGCTCGCCTTTGACGTATTCCATCACGATGAAGCTTGCGCCTTCGTGCTCGCCTATGTCGTAGATCGCTGCGATGTGTGGCGAGCGCAACGCGGAAGCCGCGCGCGCTTCTTTCAAAAATCTTTCGCGCCGGTCGGGATCATATTGATATGAGGCTGGCAGGAATTTCAGCGCGACCGCGCGCCCTAAGCGCAGGTCTTCGGCTCGATAGACTTCACCCATGCCGCCCGCGCCGAGCCGCTCGCCTATTCGATAATGCAGCACCGTATTGCCCGTCATAATCTAGTCTGAGACTGTTGACATTAACAGTATGACGTAATGAGCGCGGCGCGCAAGGCTTCCATAGTCCGAAGTCCGAAGTCCGAAATCGCCGATGCTTTTCTTCGCAAGCGATATAAAGCCTGCGGGATTTGACTTCAGACATCGGACATCGGACTTCGGACTTCGGACTCTTTCAGACGTGGACTTCGCCGTAGGCAAGCTCGCCGGTCGTTTCGCGGTGCTTGAACATTATGTAAAAGATCCAGCCGTAAAAGCTCAACACGCCAATCAGCACAATCCAGCCGGGCACGTAGCCGATTGCTGCGTTGCGCGACCATTCATCAGCCGAATGAATCAGGTGAGGCGCGCCGCCAGCCGCGTCAGGCTGAAGACCGCTGGTTGTCGTCTTCAGCAGCCACGCGAGCATCAATATCAGGTAGAGCCAGATGTAATTGCGGCGCAGCCTCCGCGCCATCGCCTGCATACGCGTCATCGAAAATCGCGGCAGGCGCAGATCATCGCCCAGTTGACTCATCCAGTGCGCGGGGTCAATCATCTCGCGCGGCGAAAATATTCTCGCGTAGTAGTTGCGCTCAAGCAATCGGACGCGGCTGCGATAGACGTGAAAGAAGCGGTAGCGTCGCGCTTCGATGTGCAGCAGCAAAAATACGAGCAGCATCGCAAACAGCAGCACGCCGTGATGCGACTGCGGCGTTGAAAGCGATACCGACAGCATCGCGGCCACTGCGGCTATCGCCCAGTTCGTAGTTCGGTCTAATCGGTCGCGCCAGCTCATCATCCGCGACAGCTCGCCGCGATAATAATGAGCAAGCGAGTTGACGAACTCGACGGAGTTTGTTGGGAAGATTGGCTGCGCGGCTTTGGCGGGCGGCTCCGGCTTTATCGTGACCTCTCTTTCGGTAATCATAGCGAGCCTCACCGAAGCGGTTGACTTCAGCTTTGACGGCGATGCTTTCGATCTATCGAGTCAGCCGCTCTTATACCTGCGGTTTATCACAAAGCGCGATGAGAGACAAGCGAATGATGAGAAGGATGAGGGATGAAAATAGTTACAACATCGAACCGCGAATCTGAAACGCGCTATTTGAGAATTTGTTTTCATCCTTCATCCCTCATCCTTATGAATGTCGGCGCTGGCGGAGGCGAGACGCGGGCGGCATCTTCGGGTGTGCGAGCGTGGCGGCGCGCAAGCTCAAGTTTCAAGCTCTCTTCGCCGCGCGCCATCGCCCAGCGGTGATTGGCTGAAAAGATAGGCTTGAGCAGAAACGATAACGCGCGCAGCAAGGGCTTGTCGGCGCGAATCTTCCAATCATAAGTTATGTTGACGAACTCACCGTCCTGTTCGAGACTCCAAACGCCGCGCCCGTTGAAATCGCCCCACGCTTCAAGACCGAACCCTTCGGGGTAGCGCGACTCTGTTACTCGAAACTGCCAGCGCAAAGTGTAAGGCAGCCATCCTTTAGTGTAGAGGCTCACGACTTTGCCGATGCCTTCTTCATCGCCCGGCTCAAGAACCTGAACATCGAGATAAACCGAGGGCCACCATCGCGGCAGGCTCGCAGCGTCTTTCAAAATGTCGGCGACTTCATTGATTGCGCCCTCAACTCGCCAGCGTGTGATGAAGTGGTATTCGTTCGCAGCCACCGGGCTCTCCTTTGCGTTTTGATTTGCGCTCAGTTTCGGTGAGGACCCAATCGCTACTACGCGGCGCGGCGCGTCAGATTTAATGTGAGATTCGATGTGTTTCCTGTTACTGCTTTTCGGCTCGCGCGCGGAGTGCCTTTTCGGCAAGCATTCGAGCTTGCGGGATTGATTCAACCGCTTTGCGGAACTGCGCGTCGTCGGCCAGATAAACCTGATCGCCTGCTTCCACGCCGTAAGCCGCCGTGATTATTTCGCGGCGCATCTGGCTTCGGATGTAATCGAGGTGCGATTGAAACTGCTCGTCAGGAATTTTGAAATCTGGCTTGTCTGCGATGTATGCGCGAAATGCTTCCAATAGCTGCTCGGTTATTGGATAGCGATTGATCTCTTCATCGGTGATCTTCGCTTTGTGCTGCGTCTCGGCAATTTGATAATTGTGAAATCCGTTTATCTGGCCCGCGACCAGTTGGCGCACGAAATCGAATACGCCGGAAAATATGCGCCCGTGCAACCGGCTCGTGTTCTGCGCTTTCACTTCCACATCGGGCGTGATGCCGCCGCCGCCATAGACCGGACGACCCGTGTCTGTCTGCAGCGCCTCGCCTTGCGGCGCGCCTTTCACTCCCTCGTGGTCTTCATTGCGGTTGCGCAGGTAATCATAGAACGAAACATTTGAATAATCCCTTTGAATCGAACGGCCCGTCGGCGTGTAGTATTTCGCCGTCGTCAGCACAAGCCCTGTGCCGAACGGCAGCTTGAATATTCCCTGCACAAGCCCTTTGCCGAACGTTGTTTCACCCACGATCAAAGCGCGGTCGTGATCCTGTAGCGCGCCCGCGACGATTTCAGAAGCCGACGCGCTGCGGCGATTGACTATGACAACGACAGGCATCGTTTCGGGCTGGTTGTTGTCCGGGACTCGATACGTGTTTGTCGAAGCCTGAACGTCGCGCCCGCGCACTTCAACAATCTTCTGGCCCGGTGCGAGGAATTTGGTTGTCACTTTAACCGCTTCATCGAGCAGCCCGCCGGGGTTGTCGCGCAAATCAAGAATGAGTTGTTTCATTCCCTGCTGCTTGAGCCGAGCCAGCGCTTCGGTGAACTCCTCATCGGTCTTCATCGAAAAGCCGCCCGTGAGCGCGATATAGCCCGTGTGCGCGCTGTCGACAATGAAGGCGTTGCGAACCGAAGGCAGTTTCACTTCATCGCGCACGACCGTGACGGTGATTGGATTGGGCACGCCGGCGCGTTCGACCGTCAGTTCAATGGGAGCGCCTTTTCTGCCGCGCACCTTATAAGTCACCTGCTCGGTCGACCAGTCGGTCACGTTCTGTCCGTCAATTGCGATGATCGCATCGCCATATCGAAGCCCTGCGCGGTGGCCCGGCGCGCCCGGCGTGACCGACAATATGTAAACGCGATTGTTTCGCCTCTGAATCTGCACACCTATGCCATAGACGAGGCTGCTCTGTTCGACCTGCATGTCGTCGAATTCCTGCTTGGTGAAGAAGGCGCAGTGCGGATCGAGCCGGTGCAGCATTCCCTGAATCGAGGCTTTGCCGAGTATCTCAAAATCGAGCGCGCCCGCGTAGTTCTCTTGAATCTTCGTGAGCGCTTCCTCAAACTGATCGGTTACTCTGTCGTATGCGCCCGCGCCCGTAAGCGTCCCCTTCGTGGCAAGCTCGTACCAGCGGCCACCGAAAGTTGACGCGACGATTATGAGGACTGCGGCGAGCGGCAGCGTTTTGTTTTTGAGGCTCACCCGATTCATTGCAATCAGAATAATACAACCCGACGAGCCGCGTCAAAATCAGGCTGCCTGTCGCCAACCTTGAAACGGCGGCTATAAGAATAGATACTATGGCGCAACCAATCAGATAAGCGAGGGCATTATGGCAGACACAGCGGATGTGGTAATCATCGGCGGCGGCATCGTCGGTTCAAGCGTCGCGTATCACCTGGCCGAAGCGGGCTGCGCGAACGTTTTAATCATCGAGCGCGAAGAGCGACAGGGCATGGGTTCGACCGCCAAGAGCATGGGCGGCGTGCGCGCTCAGTTCGCAACGCCGGTCAATATTCAGATGTCGCTCTACTCGATTGACTTCTTCTCGCGCTTCGAGGAAGTCACAGGTCACACGGCTGGCTACAAGGCCCACGGTTACTTGTTTGCCGCTACAAATGAAAAGCATCTCGATTACCTCAGAGCGAATCAGCAGCAGCAGCGACGTTACGGACTTCAAAATGTTGAGATGGTCACGCGCGAAGAGATCATCAAGGCAGTGCCGCAACTCGTCGCTGACGACATCATCGGCGGGAGCTTCTGCCCTACGGACGGGTTCGTTGATCCGTACAGCGTGATGACGGGATTTTCAAAGCGAGCGCGCGAGCGCGGCGTGAGATTGTGGCTCGAAACCGAAGTGACTGGAATCAAGATTGAAAGCGGGCGCGTGTCGGCGGTTGAAACTTCTCGCGGGCGCGTTGAGACTCGCGTGGTGGTGAACGCCGCAGGCCCGTGGGCCGCGATTGTAGCGCGGCTCGCGGGAGTTGATCTGCCAGTCGAGCCGCTCCGCCGCCAGATCATAAAGACTGAGCCGTTCGATAAATTGCCTCCGAAATTTCCGATGGTGATTGATATGTCAACAGGGTTTCATTTCCGGCGCGAAGGCGCGAGCATTCTGATGGCGTGGCCCGACCCGGAAGAGACTTATGGGTTCAGAACAGATTTCGATTACGGGTTTGTTGAAAAGGTGATGCCGATTGCGACAAGGCGCGTGCCGGTCTTTTCGGAGGCGAGCGTGAATCCGAGCCGCTGCTGGGCCGGAATGTACGAAGTCACGCCTGACCATCATGCCATCATAGGCCGCGCGCCCGAAGTTGAGGGCTTGTTTCTTGCGAACGGGTTCAGCGGTCACGGCGTGATGCACTCGCCCGCGACAGGCCGCGTAGTCTCAGAGTTGATTCTTCATGGCGAGTTTCCATTGTTTGATGCTTCGCCGCTTGGAGTCGAGCGATTCGCCGAAGGCCGATTGCTCGAAGAGACGGCTGTGCTTTAGCGGAGATTTGATGACGAAGGAAGCTGTTTGAATCTCGGCGCTCTTCTCTAAGTATCCATGAGCCTGAATAGAGCAACCATATCGAGTTCCGCCGCCTCATCAGAAGAGTTCTTCACGAACGCTCCTGAAGACGCTTACACGGCGGCGGTACAGAATAGCCACAGAAAGAAGTTCGGACAGTTCTTCACTCCCGTTTCCGTAGCCGAATTCATGGCTCGATGGATCACTGCCAATCCGAAATGTCGAGCTATACTCGATCCGGCGGTTGGACTGGGAGTCTTCTTTCGCGCCATTAACAAGGTCAAGCCGCAGCACAGCTATAAATTCACGGGCTACGACATTGACCCAACGGCTTTAGCTGAAGCTGAAGCGCTGTTTTCAAATTCCCGTCACACCAATGTTGAATTGAAGCTCAGGGATTATCTGCTCAATGACTGGCGCGCGAAGTACGACGGCATCATTTGCAACCCGCCTTATTTCAGATTTCAGAATTACAAGAATCGCGCAGCAAGCCTCAGAGAATTTCAATCGCGCCTGGGGATGAATTTAAGCGGGTTCACAAATATCTACACAATGTTCCTGCTGAAATCAGCCGCGCAGCTTTCGGCTCACGGCAGGGCTGCTTTTCTAGTCCCTTCTGAGTTTTTGAATGCCAACTACGGAACCACGGTCAAAAAGCATTTACTCGAAAGCAAGACCCTGCGCTACGTCATTCTCTTCAACACAAAAGAGAACGTCTTCAGCAACGCAGTGACAACATCCTGCATTCTGCTTCTTGCGAATGATAACGAATCGGAAATCGTAAGATTCATTGACGCTAAACGGGCGGACAATTTGCACGACATATTCAACCAGATTGCTTCCTATCCCGATGACAAAGCTGCCGGGAAAAGAATTCACCACCGCGATCTCGACCCCGCTGTGAAATGGAAAACTTATTACCAGAGACAAAACGGCGCGAGGTTCAAGAATCTTGTTCCGCTTTCGACTTACGGCAAAGTCGTGCGCGGCATTGCGACGGGCGATAACGATTACTTCACATTTGATGAAAAAAAGAAGGCGGAGTTCCGCATCAAAGATAAATTCTTGCTGCCCTGCCTTACGAAAGCCGCGCAGGCTCGCAGCAGCTTTTTCACTCAGGCGGATTATGACCGGCTGCGCGCGAAGGTCAGCCGAGTCTTTCTTTTCAACGCTACGGACTTAACTGATAAGTCCGTCAGGCAGTACATTGAGCTTGGCGAAAAGCTCGCGGTCAATCAGAGGTATTTAACCGCGCACAGAAATCCGTGGCATGCGATTGAGAATCGCCCGCCCGCGCCGATTCTCGTCACGGTCTTCAATCGCGCGAGCTTGCGTTTCGTCAGAAATGAAGCTGCCGTGCGCAACCTCACCTGCTTTCACGCCATCTACCTGAACCTGTTTGCCGCAGCAAGAGTTGATCTGTTGATGGCTTATCTTCTTTCAGACATTTCAAAAGCGGTCTTTGATGATAACTGCCGGGAATACGGCGGCGGGCTGAACAAATTCGAGCCTAATGATTTGAACAAAGCCAGAGTCATAGATTTAGACTCAATTGACTCAGATACCCGGAGACTAATTCTGAACGCTTTTGCAGGCTATAGAGAATCCGTTATAAACTCGCGGCCCTGTATGAGTGCATTGAATAAGCTGAACGATATATTCTCATCAATTCTAAAGTGATTTTGAATCTGCAAATCGCAACTGGCCGCACAGTTTCAGAATTGATTCCGCACGGCGAGCGCGCTTGATTCCGCGCTGCAGCAAGATATCTTGTTGATACCCATGAGCACAACTGGCCGAAACAAGCTCCCATCAAACGTCGAGATAAGGAAAGAGTTGAGGCCCGGCGACATCGGCTATCTGACGTACCTGCACGGCGTGCTATACGCTCAGGAGCAGGGGTGGGATTATACGTTCGAGGCTTATGTGGCCGCGCCTCTGGCTGAATTTGCCCGCTCTCACAACGAGCGCGAGCGAATCTGGATAGTCGAGCGAGACGGATTGGTCGCTGGCTCGGTTGCCATCGTCGAAGCCTCAAAAGACTCGGCGCAACTACGATGGTTCCTGCTCCATCCCTTTCTGAGAGGACAAGGCATCGGCAGATTGCTTGCAGAAGAAGCCCTGAGCTTTTGCCGCGCGAGCGGTTACTCGCGGGTATTTCTCTGGACTGTCAGCGCGCTTGAAGCAGCCGCCCGCATCTATCGCTCATTAGGCTTTCAGATGACAGAAGAAAACACGCACGAGTTGTGGGGCGCGACGGTAACTGAACAGCGGTATGATTTAACTCTTTAAGTGGTTGCTTCGATAAACGCACAGCGCGGCCCGGTCGTAGGCTCAAGACCGCGCTTTCGCGGGATTTACTACACAATATTGTGCTTGACTTGATAGCTCAAAAGAAATAACCTCGTTGGCGCGTGCCCATCCAGTTTTGTGCATCTTTATAATCCCAGGAGGTCTTGCTATGCGAAGCATGAAAAAGCTGACCTTGCTAATGATGCTCTTATTAGCGGTCAGGGTCGAATTAGTGTTCCCGCAAGCATCCGTCTCAACATCGGAACTGCGAGGGCAAGTCACTGACCAGAATGGCGCGGCTGTCGCCGGAGCCACCATAACCGTGACCGAAACGAGCAGAGGCATTACTCGCACAGCTAAATCCGACGAGAGTGGCCTTTATGTTTTCCTGTCTCTGCCGCCGGGCACATACACCATGAAAGTAGAAGCCACAGGCTTCGCCGCAAAAACAATCACGGACATTCACCTCGACGTTGGCGCTGTAGGCAACGTCCCTGTTGCGCTCGGCGTTGGCGGCGTCTCGGCTGAAGTCAACATCGCCGCAGGCTCGCAGGTCGTTGAGGTCGAGCGCACGCAGCAATCAACCGTCATCAACGAGGTTCAGATTGATAACCTGCCGATCAACCGGCGCAACTACCTTGACTTTGCGCTGCTGACGCCGGGCGTGACCGATTCGGACAACATAAACGATTCAAGCGATTTCCGCGTCGCTCAGACTCCGCAATCGGGACTCTCGTTCGGCGGCAACAACGGACGAGGCAATTCCATTCTTGTTGACGGCGCGTCAACCGACACAGGCTCAGGCGCGTCGCGCGAGGTCATTGGGCAGGAAGGCGTGCAGGAGTTTCAGGTCAATCGCAATACTTACAGCGCCGAATACGGCGGGGCATTCGGCGGAGTCGTCAACATAATATCGAAGACAGGCTCGAACAACTGGCACGGCTCAATCTTCGGCTACTTTCGCGACGACACATTCGACGCGCGCAATTTCTTCGATCAGAGTCCGAGCGGCAAATCGCCCTTCAACCGCCAGCAGTTCGGCGGGAGCCTCGGCGGCCCCATCGCGCGCGACAAGACCTTCATCTTCACGTCGTTTGAAGGGCTGAAGCAGAAGCAGACCTCGTTTGTGAACCTGCTCAACGACCCGAACATCTTCAGCCTCTCTTCGACTCAATCGGCGCTGCTCAACTTTTTGGACGCGGCTCCATCTCCTACGCTGAAAGCGTTGTCAGCCGGAGTCCGCGGCGCGCTCACAATCAACGAGCGCACAAAGGATTTGTTCAGGACCGCAAGCGGCCAGTTCCCGTTTGATGGGTTCGACACAGTGGGCACGCTTCGCCTTGATCACACCTTCAGCCCGAAAGACACTGGCTACGCGCGATTCAACGTCGCCGATTCGCATTTCGAGAATCAGGCGGCGGGCGCGCTGACAGCCGTCTCGCGCGGGCGCACGATAAACACTTTCACTTCGGGGCTTCTTCTGTCGGAGACTCATTTCTTCAACCCGACAACAATCAACGAATTGAAAGCACAGTACAGCTACCTCAACAACGATGTCATCCCGAACGACTCGATAGGGCCTGAGATAAACATTGACGGCTTCGGCAACTTCGGGCGCGACATATTCCTGCCGTCGTTTGCCATCGAGCGCCGTTACGAAGTGTCCGACAATATCTCGCTTGTGCGCAGCGGCCACACCTGGAGGTTCGGCGGGCAGTTTCAGGCTATAGACAACTCCACCAACTCGCAGACGTTTTTCGGCGGGCGATTCAACTTCACGGCTCAGTTGCCGCTCATCACGCTGGTTCCGGCTGCGGCGCGTGCAAGCCTTATAAGCTTCTTAGTCACGAGCGGCGGGCCGCTCGGTGTGGATAGAGGCGGCGGCGCGCTGACGCTATGCTCAACGCCGAGCGTAACAGGCTGCCCCAATGGGATACCGGACGTTTTAGATGCTCCGATTAACGGGGTGCAGGCATTCAACCTGAACCTGCCGACCGTCTATCAGCAGGGATTTGGCGAGTCGGGCTTTGATGGCTGGAGCAGGCGTTATTCCTTCTTCGGGCAGGACACGTGGAAGGTTCGCCCGAACTTCACGTTCAACTATGGCGTTCGCTATTACCTCGAAGACGATCCCGAACCCATGCCGCTCGACAAGAACAACGTGCAGCCGCGCATTGGATTCGCGTGGGACCCGTGGGGCAACGGCAAGACTGCGATTCGCGGCGGTTATGGAATTTATGTCGGGCAGATTGACAACCAGATCATAAACGTCGTCAACGAGTTGAGCGCCACTGGCGATCCGTCCAACATCAACATCGTTCTGGCAACGGCAACATCAAACGCGCTGCCGCTCAACCCGGCGAACCCGACAGGCCCTCGCGCGCCAAGCTCGATTCAGATTTACCAGACGCTGCTTGCGCAAGGCATCATCGGCAGGCGCACGATTACGCAAGCCGACCTCGCACAGTTCGGTGTGGTTCCGGGTCCGGGCGCGACACTTGAAGTGCGGTTCCGCGTTGGACCGAACTATGAGAATCCTTACACGCAGCAGGCGAGCCTCGCGATACAACGCGACTTGGGTGCGGGCTTTGCTGTTGAAGTGAGCTACCTGTTCGCTCGCGGCGCGCACATCACGCGCAACCACGACATAAACCCGTTCAAGGCGAGCGGCCCTGTAAGCCCGCTTTCAGCGACGCCTACATTTGTGCGCTTTCCGGGACCGGGCCAAACGACGGACTTCCGAAATCCGTTCCGATTGCAGGACAACAACTACGAATCGACCGCAAACTCGTTCTATCACGCGGGGACGATTCAGGTGACGAAGCGGCTGTCGCATCACTTCTCGATCAACTCGAACTACACCTTCTCGAAGGCGATTGATGAAGTGACGGACTTCAATAGCGACTTCTCGGCGCAGAACCCGCTCGACATCCGCGCAGACCGCGCGCTGTCGGCATTCGACCAGCGCCATCGGTTCGTCTTCAGCGGCGTTTTCCTAAGCCCGTTCAACGGCGATTCGACAATGGATCGAATACTGGGCGGATGGGTGCTTTCGCCGATATTCATCGCAGGCAGCGGGCGGCCCTTCAACGTGCTGCTTGGCATTGACGCAAATGGCGACGGAGTCTCGACGCGTGACCGCCCGTGCCTCCGCTCAGCATCCGACCAGCCCTGCGCGCCAGGCTCAAATCTCGGACGCAACACGGGTCGCGGCGAGCCGTACTACAATGTTGATATGAGATTGGCTCGTCGCTTCAGCTTTGCTGAAAGCAAGTACTTTGAGCTGACCTTTGAAGCGTTCAATCTGTTCAATCACACGAACTTCATCGGGATTAACAACTTCGTCGGCACCACGCCGATAACGACGGCACACCCGACCGGACGTCGCGGGCTTGCTCCGACGCAGCCGTTCGGATTCACCGCCGCGGCTCCCGCGCGCCAGCTTCAATTCGGCGCAAGGTTCAATTTCTAATCGGAATGTTGCGCTCAAACCTGCAGGGCCGACTCATTTGAGTTGGCCTTTTTCTTTTGTTAATGAATTTGCTTGGTCGCGCTACGCTCACTTAAAATCCATTGCATGACAGAACAATCATGGCAGGTTCAAGGTTATCTGGAAACGCGGGCGGGCCGTCTCACGATTGATGGAGTTGACGCCGCGCAATTAGCCGACGAGCACGGCACGCCGCTCTACGTATTTTCCGAAAAGCGAATAATGAATAACGTCTTCAGCCTGCGTCTGTCAGCCGAAGCGGTCTTCCCGCGCGTGAAGCTGTGCTACGCATCAAAGGCCAACTCAAATATGGCGGTGCTTGACGCCGTGAGGCGCGCGGGCGGCGACGTCGAAGTCAATTCGGGCGGCGAGTTGTTCAAAGCAAAAACGATTGGCTTTCGCCCCGATCAAATAGTCTTCAACGGCGTCTCGAAAACAGATGACGAAATCCGAGATGCCATCCAATACGGCATACTGGCAATCAATGTTGATTCGCTCTACGAGATTGAGCAGGTCGCGCGCGTCGCCCGGTCAATAAACAAGCGCGCCAACATCGCAATCCGCATCGTGCCTGAAATAGTCACGCGCTCGCACATAGGGCTACAAACCGGATTGCTCTCATCGAAGTTCGGATTGTCGCCCTCGCAGATTGAAGAAGCCTTCAGCCGCTCGCTTGCCGCAGGCGACGCGATTAATCTCGCAGGCGTTCACATTCACGTAGGCTCGCAAACGCCCGACCCGCATCCGTTCGCGCGAGCCTTCGCGGAGATGTGGCTGTTTCTCGTGGACCTTCACAAAAGGACGGGCCACCGCCTCTCGCACATAAACATAGGCGGCGGCCTTCCGGTTGATTACCTGCCCGACACGCCGATGGTCTCAGACATAGGCGAGCGCGAGCGGCAGATGCTTTCAGCCGAGCTTGACCCGACCGAAGTTTTGAAAGCGGCGCTAGCCGAAGCCATCACCGATGACACCGCGCCCCTGCTCGAAGGCTTGACGATAGTGATGGAGCCGGGCCGCAGAATAATCGGCGATACGGGATTGCTTTTGACGCGCGTATGCAACATCAAAGAGCGTCCTGAGACTGGCGACACATGGCTTTTGACGGATGCAGGCTACTCGTTGATGCTTTCGATCAACACCTACAAATGGTATTACCATCTCATCTCAGCCACGCGCGCCGAAGCCGTGCACAACACGCCGTACAAAGTGGCCGGGCCGCTTTGCGATTCGGGCGACGTCTATTTCGATATTGAACGCGGCACGCGCTTGCCTAACTATCGGTTGCTGCCGGAAGGGACGAACGTCGGCGACGTGCTCGCGCTGCTGAACACAGGCGCATACGCGCTCGATCAGGCGTCGCAGTACAATGGTCGCCCCATACCTGCCGTCGTGATGGTGAAAGAGTCAGGCGAGGTCAAAGTTGTGCGGCGGCGCGAAACTTACGAGGATCTATACTCAAAGGATGAATGGTAACGGGATAATAACTTTCTCGCGAGCAGGTGAGTTGATATTTCAAAATTCCCGGTAAGCGCGCATCCATTTCCTGGAAGACTCATTCACGCTGAGAGCCGAAACCGGAATTATCTGGTAGACAATGTCCGCGCGTTCGCGTAGAATCGCGTCTCACCTTAGCAGGCCCGGCAGGTTGAGCTTATCTCATAGCAGCACGCAGCAATCATCTCTGCTTTGGCTTTGCAGACGGCGGCAGTTTGAAATCGCCTGCGCTCTGATAATCCACACAGCCGGTTCAAGCAATTAGAAATGAACCGCAGCTATTTTTCCAAAGTCGTTTTCGTCTATCAGAACAGGAGGAACTGAAAATGAAAAGAATCACACTGGGTTTGATCGCAGTCTCGCTCGCTTTTGCCTTCGCTTGCGCCAGACAGGAAACCGGCAATGTCAATAGAAACGCCAATGCAAATGTCGCGGGAGCAGGCAATCAGAATGGGTATGGACAGGTAGCCGCAGGGCAAGAGAAAAAAGTGACCATAACCATCAATGATGACGGGGCTGGTGGCTGCAAAATAACGGTTGACCCCTCAGAGGTGAAGATTTCAAAGAAGAACAAGGACACGATTAAATGGTGCGTCGACAACACCAGTTCGGCAGCCAAAGATGCAACCGTCACGGTTTTCGATTTCGTCGACAAAAACGATCCCGGTAAAAAGAATCCGTTCGGCGATGGCTCTCCAACAGACAACACCTTTGACATCTCTTCTGACAAATATGACTGCAAAGTGAAAACTAAAGACGCCGCAAAGGGAGAGGTCGGAGTCAAGTACGAATACAAGGTAAGCGTAAAGGTTGGCGGGACTGAAAAGTGCAAGCTCGACCCGCAGGTTATAATTGACGAATAGCCAGTCACAGCAGATATAAACTGTTGCAATCAACTATGTATGATTTGCGAATAGAGATTCGTAATCGTTTCTCTGTTTGAGCATCTCCAGATCAGGGTCGCGCTCAGCCTCTGACTGGCTATAGCCTTTTGATAGGGCCAGCCTGAGGTATTCCATAGCTTGATCGGCGCGCCCGATGAGCGCATGCACGACAGCCTGCTGGTACATAAGCGTTGTGTTGTGCGGCTCAAGCGCTATTGCCCGCTCGATGCTTGCCAGCGCATCCTGCTCACGGCGGAGCTTGGCCTGGTAGATGGCCAGTCGTCCTAACGTTTCCGCATTGTCAGAATTTATGGTCAGTTCTTCTTTAAGCAACTCACTCGCGCGCTCGTATTGCGCTTCGGCTTCCTCTCTCCGCTCGATGCGGGCATAAGCATCGCCGAGATTGCGATAAAGAATATCGCCGCGCGGGTCTAACTCGATGGCTGCTTTATAGGCTTCAATCGCTTCGTCGAATCGTCCGAGATAAAAATAGCAGGTTCCGAGATTGGTGTACGATGAAGAATTCGGATAAATAGCGATGGCCCGCTGGTGCATGGCTATTGCATCTTCATACGAACCGAGAAGCGTGTATATCCCGCCAAGCGCGCTGTAGCCTCTGTAGTTGTCCGGCTGAATCGCTATCACGCGCCGAAACTGCTCGGCTGCATCGCGATAGCGCCCGAAAGTGTGGTAGCAGGATCCCAGCCGGTTGTAGTTTTCCCAGTAACCCGGACGAATGCCGATTGCCTTCTGAAAATGTTTAACAGCGCGCTCCATCTCGCCTTTGCGCACGTAACACAGTCCGAGCCAGCGATAGGCTTCGTCGTTCGCAGGCTGAAGGCTCGCCGCCTGCTCGAACTCTACAATCGCCTGCTCAACCTTGCCCGTGCCGTAATAGACAATTCCAAGCGATACATGCACCTGCGATTGCTGCGGGTCTAGCACGAGCGCGTGGTCGCTTGCCGTAATGGCGCGCTCAACCCAGCGGCTGTCATGCGTGGCTTGATATTTCAACCAGTAGGCTTCGCCAAGCCCCGCGTATGCGAGCGCGAAGTTCCTGTCAAGCTCAAGCGCCGCCGCGAACATCTGAATCGCGTAGTCAATATTCTCCTTCACGTCGCGCCGCTCAAGAAATGATCGCCCCTTTGAATAAAACTCGAACGCATCAAAATTCACAGTCGCGGGCCGCGCTATCTCGTTGCGAACTTCGGTTGATATATTGACCTTCAAGGCCGCCGCGACGCTTTCGCAAACGGCATCCTGCATAGTGAAGAGGTCCGTGGCGTTACCTCTGTACTGTGCGCCCCATACCACGCGGCCCGATTCAACATCCGTGAGACGCGCCATCACGCCAATCGTTTCGCCAGCGCGCACAATCTCGCCTTCAAGTATGATATTCGCGCCAAGCTCGCGGGCTATCTCGCGAGCCGACTGCTTGCCTTCGATTATTCGCCCTTCGCTCGCCATCTTCGACAGGACCGAAATGCCATTTATCTTCGCAAGATCAGTTATGATTGCCTGAGCAAGCCCGACGCCGACGAACGAGCCTTCATCGCCCGCGCCTACGGTCTCTAACGGCAGCACGAGCACGGTTGGCGGAGCCATAAGATTCAATGACCAGTGCGACGCAAAGCCCGAAGCAATCGGCTGCTGCCTCGACTGAGACATGGATTGAATCTCTACGGTTTGCTCAGACTCGCCGGATGGTTCGGTGGGCGATTCCTGTTTGAGCAACTCGATCTCGCGCTTCACTTCAGCGAAATTCAGGTAGCGACTCGTCTTGTCTTTTGCGAGCAATCGTGCGACCACGCTCGTTATCCTTGCGGGCAATCCTTCGGGCGGGCGCTCGATCTTTGCCGCTTCATCTTTGAGAATCGAAGCCGCAACATCGAATGCATTCGCGCCTGTGAAAGGCAGCCTTCCCGTCAGCATCTCGTATAAGACTATGCCGAACGAGAATATGTCCGAGCGCCTGTCAATAGGCTCGCCCCTCAACTGCTCAGGCGACATGTAAGAGAGCGTGCCCATGACCGCGCCCGTTTCGGTGAGGCTCTCGACTGCGGTTGCTCCGCCGGGCTTGCGCTCCATTGGCTCAAAAGCCTTCGCCAATCCGAAATCCACCAGCTTCACCCGCCCGCGCTCGGTCACAAGAATGTTTTCGGGCTTGATGTCGCGGTGAACGATTCCGCGCGAATGCGCTTCTTCGAGCGCGTCGCACACTTGCGAGGCGATATCGAGCATCGCTTCCGCCCTGATTGCGCGGCGAGCAAACAACTCGCGCAAGCTGCGCCCGGCTACGTACTCCATCACGATGAATGCATATTCATCGGTCTCGCCAATCTCGAAGACCGTCACGATGTTCGGATGATTGATCGAAGATACGGCTCGCGCTTCGCGAAGAAATCTCATCTCTGCATCAGGAGAAGCAGCGTTCTGCTTGTTGATGATTTTTATGGCGACCGTTCTGAGCAGGGCGAGGTCTTCGGCCTTATAGACTTCGCCCATTCCGCCGGAGCCGATCTTTTCAATTATCCTGTATTTTGAAAGTCCGCTAATCAAATTAATGACTCAAGGACAAACGAGGGAAAAACTGCGGCCTTGATGAATATCCGTAACCTTGAAATCGGCTCCGGGAGCCACTTCTGCGGCGCTAGGGCGCGGCGACTCGTCGACGCGGAGAATGCGTCAGCAAATTGCCTGAGCTAAATAAACGCGCATGGTTCTTCGTATCGCCGCGTCATCGTGTCGCCGCGTCGCCTCGCCCTTCCCTGCCCGGCCCGTAAAGTGCGCGGCCCGGCGTGGCTTTTGTGTGGCTCCCGTTTTCAATCACAATCTGACCGTTGACCAGAACGTAGATGATTCCTTCTGCGTACTGGTGCGGCTTATCGAATGTTGCAAGGTCGGCCACCTTATCGAAATCGAATATCACAATGTCTGCGGCCATGCCTGGACGAATCAGACCGCGATCCCATAGCTTGAATGTTGCAGCCGGAAGCGAAGACATCTTGCGAACAGCGTCTTCGAGGCTGATGATCTTTTTTTCGCGCACATAACGCGCAAGCACGCGAGCGTTGTTGCCATAGCCTCGCGGATGCGGCGCGCCTCGGCCCATCTGCTGCACTCCGCTGTCTGAAGCTATCATCGTGAACGGCTGCGCGACGATACGCTCGACGTCCTGCTCGCTCATCTTGTGATAGACCATTCCTGCGCCGCCCGCCAGATACATCGTGATTATCTGCTCGGCCTGTTCCTCAGCGATTGACTTCCCGCGCGCGAGTTTTGTTATTTCAGCGATGCTTTTGCCTTCATAAGATGTGTCGGGGCGGTAACTCGCCACAACCGCGTAAGAGAAATCCTTGAATCCCATCTTGCGAATGTTTTCGATCATCTCGCGCTTGATGCGGGCGCGCATCTGCGGATCATTGAATCGCTCTTTGGCTTTGTCGCGCCCGCCTTCGAGCGCCCACGACGGGATTAATATATTCAGCGAAGTTGACGAAGCTGTGTAAACGTACTGGTCAACGGTCGCCTGCTGGCCCCGCGCGCGCGCTTCAGCGATCATGCGACAGGTCGTGAGGCTGTCGCCCCAGCGCATCTTCGATGAAATCTTGAAATGCGATATGTCAACCGGCAAGCCCGCCCGCTCGCCGACCGCAAGCGATTCTTTGATTGAATCGGTGACGTTGTTTCCTTCTTCGCGCATGTGGGTGGCGTAAATGCCACCATATCGCGCGGCGACTTTGGCAAGCTCGATTATCTCATCTGTCTTCGCGTAAGTGCCCGGCACGTACTCCAGCCCTGTAGAGAAGCCGACCGCGCCTTCGCGCATCGCTCGGTCGACAATCTCGCGCATTCGCTGTAGTTCTTCGGCAGATGGCTCGCGCGCTTCTTCTTTCATCACCTCGCGGCGCACGGAGTTGTGCCCGATGAGCGTTGCGACATTGATCGAGATTCCTTTCGCTTCGAGCTTCGACAAAAAATCGCTGATGTCGAGAGCCGACCCGCCGCAGTTGCCCGTCACGATTGAAGTCACGCCCATGTGAACGAAGTTATCCGCCGTAGGATTATCAGCGAGATTTCCTTCTACGTGCGTGTGAACATCAATGAAGCCGGGAGCGACGAGCATACGGCGCGCATCAATCACGCGGGCGGCGCGGCTTGCGTCAATCACGCCGACTTTAACTATCCGGTCGCCTTTGATGGCGATCCCGCCGTAAAACCATGGATTGCCCGTTCCGTCGACTATGCGCCCGTTGATGATCGCAAGATCATACTCAGGCTCAGCCGCGCGCGGTTGAACGAACGGCGCAACCATAGTGATGATTAAAAAGGCCAAGGCAATTCTGTTAGCCATAGCGCAGGAGAGCATAGCACAGAAAAGGATTATGGATGAAGGCGCAAGGATGAATAGCACAAGCGGTGAAAATGATGGCTCTCCAGAAGGTTAATGCTTTCAGCAGTCTGGATTCACGCGAGTCGCGCGTAGCCGCCGCGAAAGTAAATGAGCGGCTTGCCATCGGCCACATTAACCGATTCGACTTCGCCCACGACTATCGTGTGATCGCCGCCCGGATACTCATGCACGACGCGGCACTCGATGTGCGCGAGCGCGCCGTCAATCAACGGCGCGCCGGTCGCGCCTTCCTTGTAGCCAGTCCCCGCGAACCGATCTTCATCTCTTGAAGCGAAGCGGCGCGAGATCAATTCCTGATCTTCGGCCAAAATGTTGACGGCGAAGTGCGCTCCTTCGCTTAGGTGGTCGTGGAGCGATGCGCGCTTGTCTATGCAGACAAGAATCAATGGCGGCTCAAGCGAAACTGACGAGAACGCGCTGACGGTAATGCCGTGAGGCCGGTTATCTTTTCCCTTTATTGAAACGACGGTCACGCCGCTCGCGAAACGTCCCAACGCGCTGCGAAATTCTTCCTTACTGACTGGCATCGCTCCTCACTGATTCATCATTTGTCACATGCATGCATTAGCTATTTAGCCGCACAAAGAAATGATAACGAACTACTGCTTTTTGTATTTGTCTATCAACTGCTGCAACCCGTCAGTTGAATTGTTATGACGATACTTGTAGTAAGACTGCAGGTCTTCGAGGATCTGGTCGTGTAGCTTCTGGTATTCCGGCTTGCCTTCCGACAAGGCAATCGCGCGGGCGTAGAACTCAATGACCTGATCGAGCTTTGCTTCGGCCTCTTTGAGCTTCGCGTCACGGCTCGGACCTGCGTTCATCATCTTGTACTGTTCGGCCAGTTGCTGATACTCCTCATTGACAAGGCTGCCGAGCAGGATTTGCGTGAAAGGATCGTTCGGGTTGAGCGAAGCCGCTTTTTCGAGCTTGGGCTTTGCTTCATCGGGCTTGCGCATCATTACCGCAACCAGTCCGAGCGATTGATAAAGCTGCGGCAGCCAGCGGGTTTGATACTCGTTCCATCGCGCGTCGTCGAAATCTGCGGGCCGCTTGCCGCCTTCGATTAACTCAATCGCTTTCGCGCCGTACTGCATGGCCTGCTGCGCGAACTTGGGATTGCCCCTCTTGGCTTCTTCTATGCCGACAATCGCCATCTGCGTGAGCAGCGTTATATCGTTCGGGTTCTTCGCGAGGCTCGTTTCAGCCATTCTGAATGCGTCATCGGTTCGCTTCGCTCTCACATAAGAATCAATGAGTATAGGATTGATGACATCCGCGTCAGCGGGAGATTTGAATACTGTGAGCATATTCTCCAGAAGCGAGATTCGCTGAGCATCATCCTGAACCTGGCTTATATGTCCCGCGACGTAGCTGACGACCTTCGCCCGCTCGGTGCTTTTCGTGTATTTCTTCGCGTACTCGCTCGCCGCTTGCAGCTTGGCCGCAGCATCGGGCGCTGCCATTATTTTTTGAAGCGCCTTCTGCTCATCCGCGCTCATCTGCGGCGCTTTGCCTTTGTCTTTATCTTTATCTTTGTTTTGCTGCCCGTAGTCATACGGATTTTGACTGCTTGCCGCCGCGCGCTCAACAAGAGCGCCCGCCGCCAACGCTAAAGCAAATGCGCACACTGCGAGCGCCCTCGTAATGGGAGATAATATTAGCTTCATTGCCGACCTCATTCTTCTATTGGATTAACAAGATTATGTTGCGAGCGAGTTGCCCGAACGCTGACCTTTCATTGTGCTTGATGGCCGCTACTGTTGGCAAGCCAACACGTGCTATTACGAACCCGCCGCAATGCGGTTACGAGAATCGTCGCCCGCGCGAGGCAACGCGAAGCGGCTCTGTTGCAGTCTCAAGTTCTGGGCCGAGCGCATCAAAGCTCTTGTAACGCCCGCGCGCGAAAGATTAGAATTTAATCAAGAATCGAGGGGATGTGCCCGGCCTGCCCCGGAAACGGAGTGAACGAACATGTTGAAGAAATTTTTTGCAAGCCTGTCGCTGCTGGCGATTGTTTCCGTCTCTGCGTTTGCGCAGGATTGGGACCACGCTGTGTCGCTGTACAATCAGAAACAGTATCGCGCCGCCATCCGAGAATTCCACGCCGTGATGAAAGCGAATCCCGACGCGTGGAAATCCTGGTACTACATCGGAGCCAGCCATTACTTCCTGCAAGGTTATGAAGACGCGATTGACGCACTACAGAATTTCATCAAGGCCGCCGAAAAAGATGAAACGTCGCAACTGAGCGGCTATTACTTTATTGGATGGTCTTACCTTCAGCTCAAGCAATTCGACAAAGCTATACCGGCGCTGACGCAGTATCTTGCGCTCGCCGAAAAGACCAGGCAGAAAGTCGACCCGGCTACGCGCGCTGCGCTCGGACGCGCTTACGTCATAACGAATCATTTTGCCGAAGCGGTCCCGGTGTTGACGGCTACGGTAGCCGAATCGAAGGCGGATGCAAACAATTACTACATGCTCGGGTTCGCGCAGTATAAACTCGGCCGCAGCGACCAGGCAGTGGCGGCGCTCAATCAGGCGCTCGCCGTTGACGCAAAAAACGTCGACGCGCTCGCGCTGCTCGGTGAGATATATTTTTCGCAGATGAGGCAGAATCCGGCTGTCGTCAAGCAGGTCATTAGCGTAGGCGAGCGACTGCTCCCGCTCAAGGACGATCAGTATACGTGGGTGCTGCTCGGCCAGGCTTATCTGATGGACAAACAGTTTGCGAAGGCCGCGCCGCTGCTCGACAAATACGCTCGCGCGCACACGGATAACGGCGGCGCGTGGTATAACCTTGGACTTGCGCTTTCGCGCTCAGACCAGTTCAAGCCCGCAGCCGAAGCTCTTGAAAAAGCCGTGAAGCTCGCGCCAACAAATGTCGCCGCGCTGCTTGAGATGGGGTATGTTTACGAAAGCGATAAGCAGTATGAGAAGGCGCTGTCGGCATACGAGCGAGCGTATGAAGCGTCAGGCAAACAGGACGCGACCGCTCGCGCCGGAATTGATCGCCTCAAACAAATAAAGCCTCAGCAGCCGCCGACAAAAACGAGCGGAAAACTTCAGTCCTCAGTCCGTAGTACGAAATCATAAGATACAACGAATGATTGCCTTGAAATCGGCTCTGGGAGCCGATTTCAAGGTTTGACTTCGGATATCGAACTACGAACTTCGGACGGCTTTGTTGCATAAATCGAAATGGGAACAGTATTTCGCAAAACCGAGTGTGAGCAATGCTCACACAGCAGAGCTTTCAGGCATTCCCAACTCACCCATCTTGTTCAACGCCCCACACCTCACCAGCATCTGAGTCGCTTGCCCTTGAAACCCTCTTGCGCTTACCTTATTCCCAAAAACGGTCTTCAGTCTGAATTATCCTGTTTCAGCCAGACTCCGCCGATTATAGCCGACTCCTTTCTTCCAAAGCTTTCGTCCAGCTTTCCTTATCCGTCGAAGATCCTCGTCTCGATTCTGTCGCCTGGCTTTGCTGTTGCCGCAAAAGCATCTCGCCTGCTAATCGCATCGTAGCAATTGCGCTTGTCGTAAGAGCCATCTCCACCGACTTGCTTTATCTAGCCTTCAACCTGATCAAGGAGGTCTTCTATCACTTCACAATCAGCAATGTCGCTGGTCGAGGCTACTGCCGTTTACGGATGCGGTATTGG
>DATLXU010000042.1:0-21108 GCA_035575515.1 Blastocatellia bacterium | reverse complement strand
CCGCCGAAGACTTTCCGCCCTGCGTCGGTCAGCTTCTCCTCGTTCTTCTGCACAGCTTCCTTGTCGCCGCGCTTGAGGTAGTAATCATAAAACGACCGCCCGCTGTAATCGCGCTGTATCAGTCGCCCGCTCGGCGTGTAGTAATGGCCTGTGGTCAAAACCAAAGCCGAGCCGTCTTCAAGCGCAAACGGGCTTTGTACCAATCCCTTGCCGAAGCTGTTTTCGCCGACAAGCCGAGCGCGGTCGTGATCCTGCAACGCGCCCGCTACTATCTCAGCCGCAGAGGCCGAGTTGCGGTCAATCAATACGACTATCGGATAATCATCCGGCGCGGGATTATTCGCGATGAAGTCGCGAGCCGGGAAAGTCGCCGCGCGCCCTTTCATCGTGAGAATCTTCTGGCCGCGATAAAGGAATATGTTCGATACGCGCCAAGCCTGCTCGACAAGCCCGCCGTGATTGCCGCGCAGATCGAAGATGAGCGAGGTCATCCCCTGCCGCTTCAAATCGTCAATCGCCCGCTGCACTTCCTCATAAGTCGTCGTGTTGAACCCGCGATCAAGATTGATGTAGCCAATGCCTTTGGCGACCATGAAAACGTTCGACACCGAAGGCAATGGCACAGCGCCGCGCGTGAGCTTGAATTCGAGCGGTTGGCTTACACCTGCCCGCATCACTTTGATATTGACCGGCGTTCCTTCAGGGCCGAGCAGCTTGCTTCGGACCTGCGAGACGTTCAGCCCGATAGTTGATTCTCCGTTGACCTCGATTATCTGATCGCCGTAGCGAAGCCCCGCGCGATAAGACGGCGTGCCTTCCGTAGGCGAGAGGATATAGACTTTGCCGTTGCGCCCGCCGATTGTTGAGCCTATGCCGAAGTAGCGGCTGCGCTGATCGTTCTGGAACTCTTCCCACTGCTTCGCGTCGAAGTACATCGAGTGCGGATCAAGCGTGCGCAGCATCCCGCTGATTGACGCCTTGGTCACGCGATCAAGATCAACCTGACCGGCGTAGTTGTCCTTCGCCACCATCAAGGTTTCGGCGAAATCTTCGGCGATCTTCTTTCTTAAATCGGTTTCTTTTTGAGTTTCGACGCTGAATCGCTGGCCGGAGTGCGCGCCCGCGAAAGTGACTGGCAATAACAGCGCGAGCAACAGGAACGAGTATCGCTTTTTGAAATTCATCCTTAGCTTAATCCCCTCTAGTGAAGAACGTGGAGAGTTGAAACTTTTTCGCAGGGGCTTTGAGGCAACCCGCAAGAATCAACCACAAGAATTCTACTGTAAGCACAGTCGGAAAACAACATCTAGTTTCTCAAGCCCTATGCCGCAAAAGCGAACACTCACTGTGGTTTCGCGCCTGCCGATTCCTGCTTTTGAATGCTCTTCAGAAGCTCGCCCACCTTGTTCGACAGGTTGCCTGCTCTCAACCCAACAGCGCGAATGATTCCATCCTGATCTATCAACACCGTGTGCGGGATTCCGTAAACATTATATTGTCGCGCCAAGGCGCTATTGGCATCGAAAACCTGCGGCCACGTCAGCCCTTCTTCCTTCACATAATTCTCAAACGCGTCAACGGTTCGATCAAGGTTGACGCCGATGATGATGAAGTTGTCGCCCCCGTATTTCTTCCAAATCTTTTTCACTTCGGGCATCTCAGCGCGGCACGGCCCGCACCAGCTCGCCCAGAAGTCGAGCAGCACTATCCTGCCTTTCAGCTTTTCAAGCGACAGCTCTTTGCCTTCGCTAGATTTGACCGTGAATCCGGGAGCGAATCTCGCGCCCGCAAGCTTCGGATTTGCAATCACCGCGCGCGCAGCCGTCGCTTCATTGGCCGCA
This sequence comes from Blastocatellia bacterium, assembly GCA_035575515.1. Classification (GTDB taxonomy): domain Bacteria; phylum Acidobacteriota; class Blastocatellia; order UBA7656; family UBA7656; genus DATLXU01. Next base: position 19,267 of record DATLXU010000042.1, on the reverse strand, counting down.
GGCTCTAGTTCAAGGAACTTCTTGAGCGCCGCCTTGCCCTCTTCTTCCTTACCCGCTTTGATGAGCGTATAGCCGAGGTTGTAATAGGCTTTCACGATCTTACCGTTGCTCAGTTCAATAGCGCGGTTGAAAGCTGCGGCGGCTTCTTCGAGCACCTTCTTGTCGTTTTCGAGATAAAGCGCCACGCCGAGCGCGTTGTACATCTCAGCCTCGTTCGCAGGCTTAAGCTCTATGGCCTGACGAAACGCCGCAGCCGCGTCTTTGAACTGCTGCCCCTGCAAATAGACCTGACCAATCATCTGAAAACACTCGGCGCACTTGCCGTCTTTCATCTTCGCGGCGTTTTTGAATTGATTGATGGCCTCATCAAAATCGCCCTGGCGCATCGCCATGCGCGCTTTGTTAAAGGTCTGTTGAAATTCGTCATTCTCTTCCATCGCGGGATTGCGAAATACGTCCTGCGCCTGCGCGCGCTGAGAGATTGCGCAGAGCAAAGCTGCTGCGAGCATCATCATAAGAATCTTATTGAGCTTATTCATAATCTTTACTCTTCAGATTATTCTTCAATGCATTTCGATTGAGTCTTATTGCTTCTCAATTCAATTTCAACTCGACGGTCGAGTCATTCTTCTCATCACCGATTCGGCTGACCGCAAGAGTCAGATTTGGCATACGCGCATAATCTTCCGCAATCATAAAGAAGATCATCCCCGTGCGCGATTCGCCCGCGCCGAGCGGCCTGCCTGTGTCGAACGCGTAGGATGAAAAGTCGGCCTCCGATTTCTTGTAGCCGTCTTTGCTGTAGGTCGAGATTTCATAGAAAGAAATCAGCCGCTTGAAAGCGCGCCGCGCGTCGAGCATCTTAAATTTGCGATTGCCCGCCGCTGTGATTTCAAACCGCGCCTTCTTCAATTCAACCGGCTGCGCTGCGTCGTTTTTCATCATGACTTGCACAGGAAGAATGCCCGCAAGAATCAGATTTGCGTCAAACGTATCGTTCAAGAAATCTTCATCCGTGACTGCTTCAGCCTGAATCGTGATGCCGTTCAACCGCGCGCTCGGCCCTGAAACGCTCGGCGCGACATCCGGCTTCGGCTTCACATCGAACGGCCTGCCCCCGCAAGCAAGAGCGAGGCTTGCAGTGAGCGCCAGAGCAATCAATCTCAGCCGCGCGCCGTTCAGCCTATTCGTTAGAAGCATCACGATGATGCTAAGCGAGTTGCTTCATGGTGTCAACTTGCGACGCTCGCGGCTGCTGTGATAACTTGCTTTCTTTCGGCGCATAACGCGCATCGCGTCCTACAGCAGGCGCGAGCGATTAAGGAAAGCGAGCGAACTCGCATGATTAGACCATATAAAGGCATCAGCCCACAGATTGCCGCAACGGCGTTCATCGAAGAGAGCGCGCAGATAATCGGCGACGTGCACATAGGTGAGCATGCGAGCGTCTGGTTCAACTGCGTGCTGCGCGGCGACGTTTACTACATCCGCGTGGGCGAAGAGACGAACATTCAGGACGGCACAATCATTCACGTCACGAGCGGGCGATTCCCAACCGTCATCGGCAATCGCGTGACTATCGGGCACGGCGTGATTCTGCACGGCTGCACGATTGGCGACCGCTCGCTCATCGGCATCGGCTCGATTATTCTCGACGACGTGAACATCGGTGAACAATCGTTCATCGCCGCAGGCTCGCTCGTAACGCCGGGCACTGTGATTCCGCCGCGCTCAATGGTGATGGGCGCGCCCGCGAAGGTTCGCCGCGAAGTCACCGACGAAGAGATCGCGCGCATTGATCATCACTGGAAGAATTATATCGAGTACAAGAACACTTATATTGCGGATTTGGGATTGCGGATTGCGGATTAGAGGACGAACCGCAATTCACAAATCAATCCGCAATCCGAATTCCGCAATCCGCAATTGACATGATTAGCAAAGTCAGAGGCACTCAAGACATTTTGCCCGCGCGGTTCACAGACAAGACCGATGCGCAGATTGAGCGTTGGCACATGGTCGAGCGCGCGGCGCGCGAAGCGTTCCGCCGCTACGGCTTCCAGGAGATTCGCACGCCGATAATTGAGCGCACGGAATTGTTCGAGCGCGGCGTCGGGACCGAGACCGACGTGAACAAAGAGATGTACACGTTTGTTGATCGCGATGGAGAATCCATCTCGCTGCGCCCCGAATCAACCGCGTCGGTCGTCCGCGCATACATCGAGCACGGATTGTTCAACCAGCCGGGCCTTGTGAAGCTCTACTACTCGGGTCCGCAGTTTCGCCGCGAGCGCCCGCAAAAGGGGCGCTATCGCCAGTTCGCGCAGATCGGCGTCGAAGTCCTCGGCCAGAGTGACAACCCCGCGATTGAAGCCGAAGTGATTGAAATGCTCGACTGGTATTTGAAAGAGCTTCGCATCACCGACACCGAGCTACTGATTAATTCAATCGGGGACGAAAACTGCCGCCCGGATTATATCGCACGGCTCAAGGAAGCGATACGCGAGCGGCTGCCCGTACTTTGCCCAAGCTGCAACCATCGGTACGAGACGAACCCGCTGCGCGTGCTCGATTGCAAGGTCGAATCGTGCCAGCCGTACTTGAATGAGTTGCCGACAATCACGGACATGCTTTGCGACCCGTGCCGCGCGCACTTCGATGAGTTCAAGCGAATGCTCGATGAACGGGATATAAAATACACGATTGTGCCGCGACTCGTGCGCGGGCTTGATTACTACAAGCGCACGACGTTTGAGCTTCTGGGCAAACAGCTCGGCGCGCAGAACACAATCGTCGGCGGCGGTCGCTATGATGGATTATCAGAAATGCTTGGCGGGCCGCCTGCAAAGGGCTTCGGCTTTGCATTCGGAGTCGAACGTATGGTGATGAGCCTGCCCGAAGAAACATTCGATGCGACGCGCGACGCGCCCGCGCTGTTCATCGCATACATCGGCGACGAGGCGCGCAATCACTCATTCGCGCTCTCGCGTAGGTTGCGCAACGCGGGCGTAAGTTGCGTGGTTGACCTCGAAGGGCGCAAGTTGAAGAAATCGCTCGCTGTCGCAAACAGCATCGGCGCGCGCTTTGCGTTGATAGTCGGTGAAGACGAGATCAAACAGGGACGCTACACGCTGCGCGATATGGCGAGCGGCGAGCAGCGAAATCTCACTGAAACCGAGTTGATCGAAACTCTGAAAGGCGATGACCGATTGATGTAGCGCACGCGCGCAATCCTCATCAGTCACTTAATGAAGCATTATGCTGGACACTTTAGGGAACTTGAAGCGAACTCATTACAGCGGCGACCTCAGACCTGAGCACGCTGGAGAAAACGTGCGCCTGATGGGATGGGTACATCGCCGCCGCGATTTCGGGCCGCTCACTTTCGTTGATCTTCGCGATCGCGGAGGCATCGTGCAGGTAGTCTTTGACGAAGAGAAGAACGCCGAAGCTCACGCGAAGGCGAAAGAGCTGCGCAATGAATACGTCGTCGCGGTCGTCGGCAAAGTCGTGATGCGCGACAAAGACAAGATCAATCCCAACCTCAAGACGGGACGCATCGAAGTCAAAGCGCGCGAGCTTTACATTCTAAACGACGCCAAGACGCCGCCGTTCGAGATGGATTCCAATCGCGCGAGCGAAGAGATTCGGCTCAAGTATCGCTATCTCGACCTTCGCCGCGAGAAGATGCAGTACAACATCAAGCTGCGACACCGCGCCGCGATAGCCGTGCGCCGCTACATGGACGAGCATGGTTTCTACGAAATTGAAACTCCTATGCTCATCAAGACGACGCCCGAAGGCGCGCGCGATTACATCGTGCCGAGCCGATTGTTTCCCGGAAAGTTTTACGCGCTGCCGCAGTCGCCGCAGATATTCAAGCAACTGCTGATGGTCGCGGGCTACGACAAATACTTCCAGCTCGCGCATTGCTTCCGTGATGAAGACCTGAGAGCAGACCGCCAGCCTGAATTCACTCAGATTGACATCGAGATGAGCTTCATCAGGCCCGATGATCTATTCAAAGTAATCGAACCGATGATGGTTGAATTGTGCCGACTGATTGATGTGAAGGTTGATCTTCCCTTCCCTCGCATGACTTACGCGGAAGCGATGCGACGCTACGGAACCGACAAGCCAGACACTCGATTCGAGATGGAGTTGATTGACCTCGCGCCTTCGCTTGAAGGCACGCAGTTCGGCCCTTATCAAAGCGCGCTCGACACGGGCGGGCAGGTGAAGGCCATCTGCGTGAAAGGCGGTGGAAAGTATTCGCGCAAGCAACTCGATGAGTTCACAGAGATTGCGAAGCGCTACGGCGCAGGCGCGCTTGCCTGGATAAAGACGGCGGATACGGGCGAGATTACTTCATCACTTTCAAAGGCGCTTGGGGATGAGAAAGTCGCGGAACTGGCTTCCAGAGCCGGTTCTGAGGCGGGCGATGCAGTTTTGATTGTCGCCGGGAAGCCATCAATCGTCGCCGCGTCGTTGAGCGCGCTGAGGCTAGAAGCAGCTGAGCGCGAAGGCTTAATTGACCAGGACAAGTTCAATTTCCTGTGGGTCACTGACTTTCCGATGTTCGAGTACCACGAAGACGACGGGCGATATTATGCGATGCACCACCCGTTCACGATGCCGCAAGAGGAAGATCTCGACAAGCTCGAAACCGATCCGGGCAATGTGCGAGCAAAGGCATATGACCTCGTGCTGAACGGAGTTGAACTCGGGAGCGGCTCAATCAGAATTCATTCGCGCGACCTGCAGCGGCGCGTCTTCACGGCGCTTGGACTTTCAGATGAAGAGGCGCGGCAGAAGTTCGGGTTCTTGCTCGATGCATTGGAGTACGGCACGCCGCCGCACGGAGGCATCGCGTTCGGATTTGATCGTCTTGTGATGCTGCTCGCGCGCGAGAAGTCAATCCGCGAAGTGATAGCTTTTCCGAAGACCGCAAGCGCGGCTGACATAATGATCGAATCGCCAAGTCCGGTTTCAGAAGATCAACTGCGCGACCTCCACATCAAGATTGTTGAGTAGGCAAGTTGCGACACCGCAGACGAGGGGACACGGTGAGTTGTTGCGGTGTCGTTGCGTCTCATCTTCTCCGCATTGCCGTGTTGCAATACCTTTTCCAAATCCGCAAAACTCTTTCTTGCCGTAAAACCGGTTGAAGCGTTAATGTAGCGCCTGCTTCAATCCCAACCGGAGGCCAATCAATGACAAGCGCGCAAGCATACGCAGATCAACCCACGACTAAACCGAAACGCAAACGCTCGAAAGTCAGGTGGATAATACTCGGCATATTTGCCGCCGCGCTTCTCTACGCGGCTTATGATATGTTCGGGCCGCGCGCGTCGCGCCTGCGCCAGTTCAATCCGAACGAAGTCGCGCGCATCGAAACCGCGATGTGGCGCTCATATTACAGCCGCGAGCGATTCAAATTGTTCAACCAGCTCTCGGAGCTTCTTCGCACACAGTACAACTTGCCCTACCTGAGATCGAATTGGGTCGCGTACAAAGCCGCTCGCGCCGCGTTCGTCTTCAAGGACGGGCGCAGCCGCGACGATTATGAGAAGGCGCTGCCGTACCTTCAGAGTTTTTATTCAGCAATCCGCAAAGTCAGCGACATACCGTTTGATGTGAATCGCGCGGCGCGGCTCGAAGTCGAATGGTGGATCATTCATCGCGAGCGAAACAATCACTCGCCTGACGACCTGCCGCGCGCGCTTGCGGCCTTGCAGGGCGAAATATTTCAAATGCCCGCAGAAAAATTCATGGAGCACGCGCGACTGCGAGCAGAAGCGATGACTATTCGCGACGAGAAAGCCGACGCTGGCGGCGTGACCGAACAAGACTGGGCAAGGATTGACGAGCTGCTGCACAAGTCATGGCAAGCTCTTTATGACATTGTGAACGGACAGGCATGATGACAGGCAACCAATTCGACCTTATTACGTTCGACTGCTACGGGACGCTGATTGATTGGGAAGGCGGCATCACGCGCGCATTTCAAGAAGAAACCGCGCGCGATAAAATCCAGTTCAATCGCGATGAGATTATCGCAAGCTACATGGCTGAAGAGCCTGCGGTTGAATCCGAACGCTACAGGCATTATCGCGACGTTCTAACGGAAACAGCCGCGCGCGTGGCGGCTCGGCTCGGCTGGAATATCTCAAAAGATCGCGCGCGATTCCTGCCCGAAAGCCTGCCCCGTTGGGAACCGTTTGCGGATACGAACGCCGCGCTTGAGAGATTAGCCCGCCGCTACCGGCTCGGAATTCTATCGAACACCGATGACGATTTGCTCGCAGCAACTCGCCGCCACTTCACGGTTGATTTTGATTTGATTGTGACGGCTGAGCAGGTCAAATCCTACAAACCCTGCCACGCGCATTTCAAAGAAGCGATCAGGCGCGCGGGCGGCAAGCGAATTCTTCATGCGGCGCAAAGTTATTTTCATGATATTGTGCCAGCAAGCGAGCTTGGCCTCCCTGTCGTGTGGGTGAACCGCAAAGGCGAAGGCGCTGATGCCGATGGCCGAAAGCCGACGCACGAAGTGAAGGGTTTGGCAGAACTGGTTGAGTTACTCGGCGCGTAACGCAGCTAACTGGCTGCGCTGCGGATTGCGTTAATCACTTCGTCGTCGCCCGGCCTGAAGATTGGTAGCACAGACTTGCGATAGCGGATTATGCCATTCGGGTCAATTACGATCACTGCGCGCTGCGAGACGCCGAGCAATGATTTCACATCATAAAGCCGCGTCACTTCTCCGCGCTCGTCGGCAAGCAGTCTTTGAGGCAAGCCGTGATGCTCAGCAAACTTTTTGTGCGATTCAATTGAGCCGACAGAGATGGCGACGACTTCCGCGCCCGTTGCTTCGTAATCCGCCCAGCGGTCGCGCATCGAGCACATCTGCTTTGTGCACACGGGTGTTTCGTCTTTCGGATAAAAAACGAGCGCGACGACTTTACCTCTGTGGTCCGACAATCGCCACGTTTGATTGTGCTGGTCTTTCAATTCAAAATCGGGCGCCAGATTGCCGACATCAGCGCCCGTCTTCGGTTGAGTTCCTGCCCCGCTCATCGAGATTCACACGCCGCACAACGCGGCTCCTTTCGTTAATCTTTCGACGAGCGGCATTAAATCAAAAGATCAACTTGAGCGCAACGCGGACACGGCGCGGCGCGGCGTCCGTTTCGCCCGTGTCGGCAAAGCCGAAACCCCCAGCGTTTTCAACGATGAAATTTGCAATCGCGCGATTCGGATGATTGAACAGGTTGAAGAACTCGCCGCGAACCTGGAGCGAAACTTTTTCGCTGAGCTTCGTGTTTTTGAGCAACGCAAAATCAATGTTGGCAAGTCGCGGTCCCCTGAGCGTGTTCCTTCCGACATCGCCGAACGCACGGCCTGCGGCAAACGCGTTGCCGAATGCGAAATCGTTATAGATGAATCTTGCGTCGGTAATTTGTCCCGCGCGAAATCCGGCGCGGTCAGCGATGATAAATCCCGTCGGACTCTGGAATGGCGAGCCGCCGGCATTCAAGAATAAACGCAGAGCAGCGTTGGCCGCGTTTGAGAATGCTACTCGGTCAACGGGCGCACTCGCGTTTCCGGCGAATGGCCTTAGCGCGCCGAGCCTTCCGGAAAAGATTGATGAGAAGAGCGCGGCGGAGCTTCGGTCGCCAAAGTATTGAAGCGGAGTGAACGGCAGCCCGCTCGCCGCTTCGATTATCCCGCTCGCTTTCCACCCCGCAAGCAATTTCCCCATCAAACCATCTTGAGTGTGTCGCAACGGCAAATCCCAGACGATGTGCGCGGCAAGCGCGTGCCTGCGGTCAAGCGATGATAGAGCGCGCTCGCCTCGCGTTGTGTCGAATGGATTCTGCGCGAATGCTTGGAGCGAAGGCGCAACGAGCATTGTCGGATTTCCTATCCCGCCTGCAAGCTGCGAGTCGTTATCCGGCACGTCGTCAATCAACTTTGAAAACGTGTACGACACGCCGCCAACGAGGCGATTTGTCAGCCACAACTCTGCTCGCGCCTGAAGCGAATGATAAACGGAATGGCCGCTGCTCTCATAAACGCGAAGCGGACCTGATGCGCCGCCGAACGGATTGCCGTCAATCGCGCGAACGAGTCCCGCGCCGCGAGTGCCGACATAAGCAATTCCAATATCGAGCCTGTCGTCGAAGTCACGATTCACATCGAGATGCCACGCGATTGAATAAGGCGTGAAAAAGTCACGCTCAATTACTGTACGAGCGAACGCGCGCGGGTCGCCGCCAATTAGAGCGCGCAACTCGTTCGCATCGGGCACGCGAGGGAATGCCGGAAGCAAGCCGACGTTTGCAGGAGTCAGCGCGGCAAGCAAGACACTGGGCGCGCTCGCGGCTGCGTCAGCAAGCAGGCGATACGGCGTGCGGTCGTAAGAAACGCTCACGCCGCCGCGAATGACCGTCCGGTCTGCGCCAAAGATATTTTTGCCGAGCACTTTAAAACGCGGCGAGTAAGCTAGTCCCAATCGCGGCGCGATGTTGTTGTTGTCTCGATCAACCTTCGCAGGCGCTCGCGCTTCAACGGGCAACCTTGAATCGAAAAGCGCCGCTGCGGGATTGGCTTCGCGCGTGCGCACTCGATCAATCAATTGATTGACGGGCTGATTGGCATTTTCGTAACTCAGACCGAGCGTGAGAGTCAGATTGCTTCGAGCGCGCCACGAGTCGTCAATGTAGATGTGACTCAGCAACTCCGTGAAGCGCGCGTGCGAATCGCCAGATGCAACGACAAGCGCGACCGGATTATCAATAACGAAATCTTCAAAGCTTGCAAAGTTGAAATGGCCGCCCAATCCTGGCAGATATTCGACCCCTGTGAGGCGCGCATTGAACTGCCCACCGAGCTTCGCCGTGTGGCGACCGTTCACCTGAGTCAAGCCTTCCGATATTTGAAATAGCGTTGAAACATGCGAAGCAGGCAGCAACGGATCATTGCCATAGCCGAGCCCTTGCAGCCCTATGCTCAGGCTCGGAGTTGAAAGATCATTCAACAGATTTGAGCCGAGCGACGCGCGCGCTCTGTTAAACGCAAATCTCAATTCATTCGTCGTTCGCGGCGACAGCGTTCGCGCCCACTGCGCGCTCGCCAGTTGCGCGCGATTGGTTTCATCGCCCGCGTAGCCAGATGCCAGCCTGCCGACCGCATTGGTCGCGCGGCGGCTGTCGTACCAATAGCTCGTTTGAATGCGGTCTCGATTCGTCAGCACGAAGTCGAATCGTGCGCCGCCTTCATAGCCGCTTGCTGATGACGGGACAGTGCGGGTTATCTCTCCGAATTCGACGGGTATGCCGAAGACCGGAATTGAAAATGATCGCGCAACTCGCGGGTCGCCAATCGAGCGAGCGAGCGGGCCGCGCGTAATCAAATCGTTGACGGTTTGCGAATGTGGGAAAGCGCGCGCGAGCGTGTCAAGCCCGCGCGCTGTCGGAGTTATCTGGAAAGATGATGAATCAACAAAACGGCGCGAGTCTTCTGTCTCGCGCGCAAATGAGCCGAAGAAGAACGCGCGGTCACGAATTATTGGGCCGCCAAGAGCGCCGCCGAAAATATCGTTTCGGAATTTCGGCTCGCGGGTCAGTCCGCTGCGCCGCTCAAGCGGAGAGAGCGCGCCGAGCCTGCGGTTCAAATGATAATCGAACAGGCTGCCGTGAAATTCGTTCGTGCCGCTGCGAGTTATGACGTTAATTGAAGCCGCTCCCGTTTGACTCACATCGCCTGAGCCGCGCGTCGTGAGCAAGTGCAAGGTTTCAATCGCGTCAAAGTTATTGATGCGAATCGCAGGTTGGCCGTCAATGTCGTTGTTGTCGTTGCCGTCGAGCAAGTGGACGTCGGACCTGAGCGGCAATCCATTGATTCGCAGCCTGAATTCCCGGTCGTCTATTGCGGCGACTCTTTGTTTCGCAGTTTCGCTCACGCCTGCGCCGAGTCGCGCGAGCGAATCAACCGGCGCGAGGCTTGGCAGGTCTTTGAGCTTGCCTGAATCCTGACTCGATGAAATGTGCGAGACGCTTCTATCAATAATTGGCAAAGGCCCTGCCGTTACCTCAACCACTTCGCTCACCGTGCCCGGTTCCAATGCGATGCCGGTTGCAGTCGTTTGACCGGGTTGAATCGTTACGTTGTTGACGGTCGTCTTTTTGAAGCCGGGCGCGTCAACCTCGACTTTGTACTTGCCGGGCGGAAGGCCCGCGACATTGTAATTGCCCGCCTCGTCGGTTGTGACGCGTCGCTCGGCTCCTGTATTTTCGTCTTTAACCGTGACGGTCGCGTTCGGGATTGCCGCGCCGTTTGCGTCAACGACTGCGCCCGGCGACAGTTGAGCATTCTGCTGAGACGTTCGACCATTGGAAGGAAGGCTTGCGACACTGCGCGCGGTGATGCTTGTCTGAGGAGCGCCGCCCGTATTGTAGCCCTGACCCGGTCCGACCCCGCTTCCAGAACCGGAGCCAATGCCGCCGCCTGCGCCGGGTCCGTTTGTCGCTTTGGCGCGGTCTGCTTTGTCGGCCAGTCCGAGTTGCTCTACAAGCGTGAGTCCGGCTCCGGGAGCCGTTTTCATGGCTTGCTCTTTTTCGCGCGCAAGCTCGGCTGTTGTCGGGACGTACATCGAAGTATAAGGAGTCACAAGGTTGAATTCATGCGCGAGGTCAATCACTTCCTGCTTCAACTCAGGCCGCTCGCCCGACACTCTTATCTCCGCAAGAAGCGCGCCGACGCGCTCGGTCGCCCACAGCTTCGGCAAGAAATCCTTGTCCGTTGTGAACAACGGAAAGTGCAATCCGCCGAAGTCGAATCTTTGATACTGCTCGTTCATGCGACCGGTCAGCGCGACCGTTACGTTTTCCAAATCTTCCTGATTGCTGTAGCGGCCAAAGATTCTGATTTGCGACCGAGTGTAAAGGTCGGGCAACTCCGCTGGTTGAACTCGATCAACAGAGACAGGGCCGAAGTCGACGCGCAGGTCTGAAAGCACAGGCTGGCTTACCTTTGAAAAGAACGTCGAAAGCATGAGGTTAAGCTGCGACTGGTCTGCGATATTCGAGAATGCGCCTTTGTTCTGCGCCGCGAGCTGTTCGAGAAAGACTTGATTCACATCCGCGCCCACACCGAACGTAAACAGCCGCGCTCTTACATTATTGACCTCGCGCACTTTTACGAGCGTCTGGTCGGGAGGATCATTGCCCTGTCCATCGGTAACAAAGACGATAATGTGAGGATGCTCTCCACCTGCAAACATCTTCATTGCGGACACGAGCGCGTCGTTTATGTTTGTTCCGCCATCCGCTTTGAGCTTGTCAATGAAGCTGAGCGCCCGCTCGATGCTTGCTCGCGTGACTGGGACGAGTCCGCGCGACATCGGATGAGCGTTCGATTCAAAGGCGACGATGTTGAAGCTGTCGTTTTCATTCAATGTTCGCGTCAATCCGAACCTCAACGCCTCTTTCGCCTGTAGAATCTTGTCGCCTTCCATCGAACCGGAAACGTCAATGACGAATATCACATCTTTGGCCGATATGCGCCGCTTATCGAATTCAATCTTCGGCGAGAGCATCAAAAGAAAATAGCCGTCTTCGCCCTTCTTGCGATAGGTGACTAGCGACGCGCTTATCTCTTCGTTCGACAGTTGATAGACGAGCTTGAAATTTTCGGCATCGCCGCCGCCGACAGTTCTAGTCTTCAAGGCGGCGTGGCGGTCGCCGTCGTTTTCGATTTCGAGCGGATGCGTCGGCGAAAAGACGTTCTTGATTGCGACATCGGAGCGCAGGTCAATTTGGATTTCGACGCTGCCGACCGGGACTTTGAGTTTTTTGTACCCTTGACCGAGCGGGTAATCGAATGTCGTAACGTCGTCTTTGTCCGAAAGCACCTGCGAATAGATTATTTCAATCCTCTTATCGGCGCGCGGCGGAATCGGATAGATGTGCGATTGAAACCATCCGCGCTTTGTCATCTCAAGCACGGCGGGGTCTTCGCCCTGCGCGACGGCTGCGGAATAAGCGGCGCGCGCTTCTTCTTTCTCTTTCACGCGCCCGACGCGGCGCTCGTCTCCGTCGTAGACGGCGAACTCAAGCAGCGTAGCTCCTTCGGGAACAGGAAAGTAATAAGTGCCTTCGAGCGCCTCGTCCGTGTCGTTGCGGAACAGGTGCTCGACGCGAACGGTTGCGACCCGTCCGTCAATGCTTGCTCTGATTTTGATTGCTGAAACTGGCAATGCAGACGGCAGCGCGGGTGATTGTTGGGACGGCGCGGCTGATGTTTGCGCGTCGTTCGATTTGTGTCGGCGCGGAGTGACGATTGCCTGACCGAAGCAATCAATGGAAAAGAGAAGCAATGCGACAAGCGCGAAGGCATACTTTCGCATAGAGCCTCCTGATGTGCTCGATTAGTTGCGCGGGTTGTTTGTTTCGATTAACAGAATGGCGCGGCGGGTACGGTCTTGCAGAAAATCTCTCTGCGTCTCTGCGCCAGGTTGCCATCACGCAAAGCCGGCAGAGACGCGCAGAGATTATTTATTAATCGCGCCGTGCTTGCGCAGTATCTCGACAGTGCGATCAATCGGCAACGCCTCGATGGTGCGCCCGCGCGAGGTCACTGGTGTCGCGCGAAACAGCGAATTGTAAATCGCTTCTTCCGTCGCTTCGATCACCGCAAGGAACAGCGGAGACATTGCGTCGTTTGAAAGCAGCTTCACATCGCGCGGCGAGATTCGATTAACGCTCTGAGTTGCAGCGCGTATGCGGACTTCACTTGCGGTTGAAAACGCGATGGCGTAATCGCCGCTGCCGTTGCTTGCCGAAGAGCCCGTGCGAGCAAGTCCCATCATCGCCCGCGCGGCTATTCGTCGCAGGTTGCGCGCATCAACCGGCGCGTCCGTAGCTATAACAATTATCACCGAACCATCAGCCCTGTCTTCAATATCATCCTCATTCGCGCCGCGTTTATTTTCATTCGCGCTTCGCTTGGTTTCGTTGGAGCGTTCGAGTTCTTCCTTAAGGTAGTAGCGACCCAATTCCTGACCCACTGGCGCGCCCGCGATTGTCAGCACGCCGCCGAAGTTCGTTTGCACAAGCACTCCTACCGTGTAGCCGCCGAGCGATGCGGGGAGCTTGCGCGACGCCGTGCCGATGCCGCCTTTGAAGCCGAACGCGATAGTTCCTGCGCCCGCGCCAACCGAGCCTTCTTCAACAGCGCCTTCTTTTGCGTTCTTGATAGCATTGAAAACATCGTCGCGCGTGATGTGCCGCCCGCGTATATCGTTCAACGTGCCGTCGTTTGTCTCTGCAACAAGCGGATTGATCGAGCGAACATCTTCATTGCCGGGTAGCTGGAGCATGTAATCAATCAACGCATCGGCCACGCGCGGCACGCTCAGAGTTGAAGTCAGCAGTATTGGAGTTTCGATTTCGCCAAGCTCGTTCACCTGAGTCGAGCCTGCAAGCTTGCCGAAGCCGTTGCCGACGAAGACCGCGCCCGGAACTTTTTCGCGAAACAGGTTTCCCGCGTGCGGCAAAATCGCCGTAACACCGGTGCGTATGTCTTCGCCGCGAATGATGGTCGTGTGGCCTACGCGCACGCCTGCGACGTCCGTGATTGCGTTGAGCGGGCCGGTCGGAAGCACCCCTATGCGCAAGCCGATATCATGCGCTCGCGGCCTTTCATTTTTTTGCATGGCAAATCCGTTCGCGCTCAGCGAGAGCGCAATTGCGATGAGTATAGCTTTCAAGACCACCTCAAAAATTTACTAATGATTTTTCACAGCCCATGATTTATCATCATAGCGATTCTGGATTTTAGATTTTAGATTTTGGATTGCGCAATCTGAAATCGAAAACCTAAAATCCTGAAATCGTTTCAAGCCCTCCTGCTCCCACGCGGATTTTGGATATTGGCAGAGCTTCACAAATCCAAAAAGCTTTGTTGCATAATTGGCTACATATTGTGGGTTTTGAGCCGATCTTATAGTGAAAAACGCAAGTGATAGAATTATGCAACAAAGCCAATCCAAAATCTAAAATCCAAAATCGAGAAGGCAGGATGCTCCAGTACTCTTTCGACGATAAATTCGCCGCCGCTTTAATAAGCGAAGGGATTCTCACAAAAGACCAGCTCTCTCGCGCGAGAGAGATTCATCAGGACCTCACCGGGCAGAAATCACTTGGCGAAGTTCTGCTTGAGATGAACTACATCAGCCGCTCGCGCCTCGATGACTTCGTGCGCCGCCACCGCAGCAATCTCAGCCTCGGCGACATTCTCATCTCGCGCCACCTCGTGACAGAAAACGACGTGATGGCCGCGCGCGAGATTCAGCGCAAGAGCGCGCCCCGACAAAAGCGCATAGGCGAAACGCTCATCGAGATGGGATTGATCGAAGAGCGGCACGTCGTAGAGGCGCTCGCCGAAAAATTTGCGCTGCCGATGCTTGAGCCTGACATCAACGAGATTGACGTTGAGCTTGTGCGCAAAGTGTCGCTCAAATACCTGCGCAGGCAAATCGCGCTGCCGATCAAACTCGAAAATAATCAACTGCAACTGCTGGTCGCCGATCCGACCATCACGCATTTCATCGAAGAGATTGCGCGCCTGTTCAGTTGCCGCGTCAGCCTCGCGCTCGCCACGCGCTCCGTCATTCTTCAAAAGCTCGATTTGATAGACGCGCTGCTTCAGGGAAAAGACTCAGGCATTGCAGATTATCAAAAGGTCAGGTACCACACGATTGACACGCAGGCGCAGACCACTCAGGCTGGCGAAGACCGCGTCGTTCAGATGGTCGACCAGTTAATCCGCTCGGCCATCGAAGAAGGCGCATCGGACGTGCACCTCGAACCGATGGCGAACAAGCTGCGCGTTCGATACCGGCTGGACGGCGTCTTGATTCACAAGATGGATTTCCCGCGCGACTACACGCCGCGCATAATCTCTCGCATTAAGATTTTAGCGGACGCGGACGTGGCCGAGCGGCGCAAGCATCAGGACGGGCGCATATTCGTCAAGACCGACAAGCAGGAGATTGACATCCGCGTTTCGTTCTACGCGACCGTGTTCGGCGAAAACGTGGTGCTGCGAATTTTGAACAAAGCCTCGCTCATCAGTCTTGAAGAACTGGGATTCGCGCCGAACATCCTCCGGCTTTACAGCGAAGACGTTCTGGCCGCGCCGTCAGGTATAACGCTCATCACCGGACCGACCGGTTCGGGAAAGACCACGACGCTTTATAGCTCGATTGATCACTGCAACGATCCGACAGTTAAGATAATCACCTGCGAAGACCCCGTTGAGTACGTCATTGACGGCATATCGCAGTGCTCGATCAACGAAAAGATCGGGCTGACATTTCACGAAACGCTTCGCTCGATAGTGCGCCAGGACCCGGACATAATCGTCATCGGAGAGATACGCGACAAGTTTTCAGCCGACGTTGCCGTGCAGAGCGCGCTCACGGGGCACAAAGTTTTTGCGACATTTCATACTGAAGATTCTGTGGGCGCGCTCGTGCGCTTGATCAACATGGAGATTGAGACATCGCTCATCGCCTCTACGATTGGCGCGATACTGGCGCAGCGGCTTGTCCGCAAAGTCTGCGCCAACTGCCGCGTCCAATATCAACCGGAAGATCGCGTGCTCAGAAGGTTCGGGCTGAAGCGCGAAGAGTTGAAGCGGTTCACCTTGTGGCGAGGGAAGGGCTGCGCGTCGTGCAACTTCACAGGCTATCGCGGGCGGCTTGGTATTTACGAACTGTTAGTTCCCAATGCTGATGTCAGAGACGCGATATTGATGAAGCGGACTATGCAGGAGATTCGCCAGATAACGCTTGAGTCGTGCAATCTCTCGACCATGCAGGAAGACGGCATGGTGAAGGCGCTGCGCGGGGTGACGACGCTCGAAGAAGTGCTGGAGAACGCGCCGCGAGTCTTTCATCATCGCTCGCTTGAAGACCTGATGCGAATCGTCGGTTAAAGCAGAACGCTGTAGATGATTAAGCTTTGCGGATGGCGCGGCATTGAACAGTTGCCGCGCCTTTTGTTTTTTCACTTCAAGTGAGCGCGCCCACCGCAAAATGAACTTGACAGTGTGAGATATTACCTATACAAATGCGGGTGGCCCGGTCCCGAAGCGCTCGATTGCAATCGAGATGCGCGCTTAAAGTTGACCAATCCTACATGAAAGGATGCGCTGCGATGAAAAGAGGCGACAGCGAAAATGTCATTCGCGCGAAGGCGTATCTGAAGGGTGAGCCGACTGCGGATGCAGAGGTTCTGAAGCTGGCGGAGCTTCTTCAAAAAGAACGCGAGTTCGGCTATGCGTGGCGAGTGCTGGGGCGGGCGCGCGCTGAAGCTGAAGTCTCGCGCGACCCCAAGCTCAAATTAAAACTCGCTCAAGAGCAGGCCGCCTCGACTTATCAGGATCCCGACCTGCCGGTGGATGAGCGGCTCGACCGCGCGCTTGAAATTCTCAACGAAAACGACAACCTTGCCCGCACTCAAAATCAGGAGACGCTCAAAGTAGCGGGCGCAATCTACAAGCGCAAGTGGGAGATGACGAGCCAGAAGCAGCACCTCGAACGCGCGCTCGCCTATTACCTGAGAGGCTACCGCGCAGGCGTGGCGGCAGACTATGGCTACACGGCAATCAACGCGGCTTTCGCGCTAGATCAACTTGCCTTCCAAGAGATGAACGAAGCGCGCAAGGCTGGCGCCGGCTCTGAGCTTGCCGAAGCGCGGCGCGATCAGGCGAAGCAAATACGCGAGCAGATAATTCAAGCGTCTGCGATACTGATGCAATCTGAGCCGCAGTTGGAAAAAGATTACCGGTTCCTCGTGACGATTGCCGAAGCGCACTTCGGGCTTGGCCAGTACAAGCAGGCGGAAGAATGGCTGCTGAAAGCCGCTTCGTTGCCCGAAATTGCGCCATGGCAATACGAGACGACGGCGCGACAGCTTGCTTCACTGACGTTGCTCGCTCAAGAGCCGTCCGCCGCAACCGTCGCTTCCGGAACGTCTGGCGCGTCGCGGGCGCTTATGGTTTTTCTCAAGGGCAACACAGCGGCGGTCAACGCGGCATTCGCAGGCAAAGTGGGGCTTGGGCTGTCGGGCGGCGGATTTCGCGCGTCGCTTTACCACATAGGCGTGCTGGCAAAACTCGCAGAGCTTGATATGCTGCGCCACGTCGAGGTGCTGTCGTGCGTTTCGGGCGGCTCGATAATCGGTGCTTATTATTATCTGGAAGTGAAGAGGCTGCTCGAAAGCAAAAGCGACGACGAGATCACGCGCGAAGATTATATTGAGATTGTGAAGCGAGTCGAGCGCGACTTTCTCGCAGGCGTTCAGCGCAACGTGCGGATGAGAGTGATTGCAAGCTTTTGGAGCAACATCAAGATGGTCTTCAAGCCGAACTACTCCAGAACGGAGCGCGTGGGCGAGCTTTACGAGAAAGAGATCTTTTCGCGCATTGACGACGGCAATGGCAACAAGCCGCGATACATAAACAATCTTTACGTGATGCCGAAGGGCGAGCCAGAGAGCTTCAAGCCCAAGTACGACAACTGGCGGCGCAGAGCGAAGGTTCCGATACTCGTGCTGAACGCGACGGCGCTCAACACGGGTCACAACTGGCAATTCACGGCGAGCTGGATGGGCGAGCCGCCCGCGCGAGCGGCGAATGAGGTTGATCGCAATTATCGTTTGCGCCGTTTGCGCTACTCGCAAGCGCCGCCGAAATTTCAAAACATAAGGCTCGGCCACGCAGTCGCCGCGTCGTCGTGCGTGCCGGGACTGTTCGAGCCGCTCGTGCTCGACGGGCTTTACGAAGGCGAGGACGCAAACGGCGAAACGGATAAGATAACTGTTCGACTGGTTGACGGAGGCGTTTATGACAATCAGGGAATAGCTGCGCTGCTAGATCAGGACTGCACAGTGATGCTTGTGAGCGATGCGAGCGGGCAGATGCACGCGCAGGACAATCCGAGCGCGGGCGTGCTCGGCGTTCCGCTTCGTTCAAACAGCATACTGATGTCGCGCGTGCGCGAGGCGCAGTTTCTGGATTTGATAGCGCGCCGCCGCGCTATGCTTTTGCGCGGCCTGATGTTCATTCATTTGAAGATGGACTTGCCGGTCGAGCCTGTTGATTGGGCGGGCTGCGACGAGCCGCACGATAAACCGAACGATGAGGGCGCGCTCACGCCTTATCATATTCGCAAAGACGTTCAGCAGGAATTGTCCGCCATAAGAACCGATCTTGATTCGTTCACCGACACGGAAGCCTTCGCGCTTATGACAAGCGGGTATCGAATGGCCGAAGAAGAGTTGGTAAGCAAGAAACGAATTGAAGGGTTCGATATGCCGACAGGCAAGGCGTGCGATTGGCGTTTTCTTGCAATCGAAGAACCGATGAAACAGGAAAAAGCCGAAGGCGCGAGGTACAAGGGTTTGATGCTGCTGTTGAAAGCCGGTCGCAGCACGGCCTTTAAGATATGGAAGATATCGCCCGTGCTGCGGCGAACAGGCTTGCTGCTCGGCATTGCAGCACTAGGGTTGCTTGCGTGGGCGTGCTTCAGGTATCGAGCGGTTGCGATTGTGACAGTAGGAATGATCGGCGCAACGCTTGCGACATTGGCAGCATCCGCGATAGTAGGGAAAACCGTTGTGCGAGTGGTGCGACTGCGCGAGACGCTTGCGAGAATAGGGATCGGGATAGGGCTGGCGTTGTTCGGCTGGATACTTGCGCGCATCCACCTTTACGTTTTTGACCGGATGTTTCTTCGCCGCGGGCGAGTTGTGATTGAATCAAAAGCTAAAGATGAAACCGAAAAGGCCCGCGCTGCCGCCGTGTGACGAAGGACGACGAGGCTCAATTTCAGATTCAAGGACGCTGAAGTCAGCATAGTCTCGTTTCCTGCGAACGCGAACCTGCAAGCATTAATCACAACCGCATGAAGCGACACGATTTTCTCACGACTTCCTCATTGCTGGCTCACTTTTCCCACCGGGCAAGCTGTTAGATTCTGCTCAGACTCGGATCAAGCCGAAAGGATCGCTCGCGATTAACAACAGGGGTCTGCGCATGAAGGTGAAAATGATCTTACACGACTTGGAAAGTAACTGGCGAAAGTGAAAGGGGAGGTGAAAAATAGGCAACAACAGACTGAGTCGGAAGGATTGAGCCAATGCTGCCTATCACCCGCACTCCTGAAACCGTAAGAAGCAATCTTGAACCTTACCGC
>DATLXU010000041.1:0-5110 GCA_035575515.1 Blastocatellia bacterium | reverse complement strand
CGCGACGCACGAAGACTACGCACGCGCGCTCGAATCCGGTTTCACGGCCCACCTCGCAAAACCGGTTGATCTGGAAGAACTCCTTGAAGTCATTCAGAAGCTCAATTCGTGATTTTAATTCTGCTATCGGCGCAGTTGTTTTGCGCGCTCGCAGCATCAGGCAGGTTGAATTTAGACGCGCCGAATTCGAAGTCGCTTCACCGCCGCAGACGCAGAGAGCGCAGAGTTTTCGCAGTTGATATTAACATCCTATCTGCGTTCCCTGCGTTCTCTGCGTCTGCGGCGGTGAATGATCTCACAACCTCTCATTCAACGCAGGATGTGATTAATCGCGTCATTGCTTTGACGCAAAGCGCGCGCGCCGCCGCGTGAAGACAAGGCCCGCCAAAAACAAGAACGCGCCCAATCCAGCCACAAACCACGCCGCCGGGCGAGCGGTTACAGTCGGCGCATCTGCCGGTTCTTCAAGCGCGGCGCTCGTGTTATTGGCCAATGCTTTAAGCGTCGAATCAATATCTGCCGCCGCCCACTTTTTGTTTGAGCCGCGAACGTGCGTGCCCGTGCGGCTTCCTTCAACGAGCTTCGTATCGGGATGCACTTCGCCGTTCGGGCCAAGCTCGACGAGCAGATTGCTCGCCATGCCATTGTACTCGCCGCTGATTGTAATGACCCAGAAGCCTTCCGAAGGCCATTGCTGCTTAATTGTATAGACGCCTTTGTCTGCCGGAGCGAGTTGCAGCTTGAGCGATTGACGCTTGCCATTGACAAGACCTTCGGCGGTCGCAGACAGCGCCGCATCGGCGGGCTGCCAGCAGCCGAAGGTTCGCACGACGAGCGCCGCGTCCTTCATCTGAGGGTTGCTTTTGTCTGCGGGCGTTTCGACCGAAAGCTGAAAGCCACCGGCCAGCGCCACGGGAGCAAATGTTAATAGCAACGCCAGGCAGCACACGGCGTATTTGACGACTCGATTGCCTGACAGGTTCTGTGCGCGTTTGGTTGATCTCATCTTAAGCTCTCCTTTTATATTCATCGCTCGCGGCGATGAGTTGGTTAATCTCGCGTGTTTAACGATTAGACGGAGAGCTTCGCGTTTTTCTTCCGTTGAGTATTTGGATACGTGAGAGTCAACTGGATTTTATGAGCCGCTCGATCCTTGTCCTCGCCTTCGCATCCGTAGTCTTTTCGAGGATCATCTTCAAGACAGGCTCGGCGAATCGCCCGTGCTCGCGTTTGATCTTCATCGCCACATCATCAATCGAAGAGTTTCGCAGAGTCGACAACTCCTGCTCGATTGATTGCTCCGTTTCAGGCGAGATGATTTCAGTTCGGCCAACGAGCACGCGAACAATCTCTGCGGGCTGCGGCTCGATGCGCAGCGGAAGAATCTGATCGGCCACGCTGCGCGGCACGATGTAAAACACGCGCAAACCTTCTTCAAACCACGAATCGCGCCACGTGTTCACCATCGCCCGCGCTTCTTTCTGGTAAAGCCCGCGCGCGACAAGCATCATTTCAATTTCGCGCTCAAGCTCTTCGATTGAGCCATCGAGCGTAGGCCGCTCCATTCGTCGTTTGAATGAGTGATAAACGCGATAGCCTATTCGCCCGCCGCGATTTTCAAACAGAATGATTGGAGCAACATCGTCGGCGCTGATGTTTTTCACGATGAGTCTGTTTTCGCGAAGCGTGACCGCAAGCGGCAGATCGAAATTGCCGATGCCGCGATAGAAAAGAAACTTCTCATATTGCTCTCCGCCCTCGCCGCAGACGCGAATGGGAGCGGCGTCCGTCTCGCGCGCCGCATAGTAATGGCTCTGCTTGCTCTCTGCCGGAAATGCCGCGTCGCTTCCGGGCGTAACGGTGAAGCGGCCCCAGTCAACGCTCTGAGACCAGACGGCGCGAGCCTGCGGATACCACTCGGTAATTTTGCCTTTCGTGAAAGCGACGCTTACCGAGACATCCGTTTCGCTGTCAGAATAAAAATAGAGAACGGGCGTCTCCATTCTAATCACCGCAGGGGCGCACTTGAAGCAGTTGTAGCCGTGACGAAATCCATTCTCATTTCTCAGGTCATTAAAATCGTAGACGAACTCAGGCAGGTCGCTTGGGCCGTTGAGCGGGTGCCATTCGATAGCAACGCCGTCTTTGCCCGCGACACAGGTGAACGTGCCCCACTCGTGAACAATCAAGCGATTCGATTGTTGATAATCCTGCGCCGCTGCATCGGCTTTTCGATGTGAAAGCCCGGCGGGCACGAGCGCGGCGAGAAGGATAAAGATCAATGTGTGAATTGCTAAGCGCGAACGGGTCATAAGGCTTGACCTCCTGTTGGATGGGTGTTTGTTAAAACGAATGCATGGGCGGAATCTTCTTGCGAATGAGCGCAGTTTTGAACTCTGCGTCTGCGGCGACTTTGCTAGAACCTGCCTTACGCCGCAGGCGCAGAGAAGCGCAGAGAAAAATCAAAACCATACCGTGTCCAGTTCGTCTTTCCAGAGTTCTAGCATCTGCGGGTCGAGATTGAGAACGCCGTCGCGCGTCACGCCTTCAGGAAGCCCCACGAGTGCGATCATCCTATCCAGCACGAAGTTTCTTTCAACCTCGTTCACTCGCTGAAGCAGGTGCCACAGCGTGAACGAGTCGCGCGGGCGAGCATATCTGAGAACTTCCTGAAGCGCGTCGTCGCCGCCGTATTCGAAATCGAATCTCGACAGCGATTCTCTCAACCTGCGCGGCGCGTCGTCGAAGTAAGGCGTGCCGGGTCCGGTCGAGGGCCGAGTCTCGCACATCGCGCCGATGGGGACGTAAGCCTCGCGCCCGTCTCGCGCAAGCATCACCCATCCGGCTGTGACGTGAAGAAAGCTGCGGCCCGTGTCGTCGACTTCGAGCGTGTAGGCGCATCCGAGATCAATCGCTTCAGCCGAAGGCGTGTTGACAAAAAACAATCGCGGCGGCGCATTTATCTTTGCGCGCATAGTTCCGCGATCAAGCGCGAGGCGGTGTTCGATCTGCGTGGTTTCGATGAGCCGCACGCGCGAGTTCGGCTCAAGCTCCACTTCGCCAATATTCGCGACCTTGATCTTTGCCCGCGACGCATTTTCGGTTTCAAGCGAGTCTCCGACTGCGAGCCGACCTGTGCCGCTCAACGTTTCGCCGCCGACTCTTATTTTGCCCGCGAGACTTTCGACTTCCCACGAGGCTCGCATAGTTTTTTCGCGTGAGGAACTCTCGCCGCGCTGAGTTGGTTCGTGCTGTGCGATTTCGTTTTTCGGCGTCGGTTCCACATTTCTGAACAAACGAGCGCCAAAGATTATGATGAAGACGAGCGCCGCGCTTGCGGCTGCGACGAGATACCATCGCCTTGAAAGATCGAAACGGCGAGCCGGTGATTCATATACTCGTTCGCGCGATTGGGCGTCGAGCAAACTTTCTATCTCGCTCCACATCTCAGCCGGAGCCTGCGCGAGCGGAAGCCGCTCGGCCAGTTGCGCTCCGAGTTTTATGTCGTCGTACTCGCGGCGGCATCGCTCGCACCGGAGCAGATGCTCGCCCGTGCGGCGCGCTTTCTCTTTTGAAAGCTCGCCGTGAAGGTACGCTGATAATTGCTTTGCTACGTGACGTGTAAACATCTTCATTCCCCCGCCGCGAACTGCCCGCGCAGGTGTGAGAGCTTGCGAGCGAGCATCTTGTGCCCGCGATTGAGCCGCGACGAAACTGTGCCGACCGAGCAGCCGAGCGCTTCGGCAATCTCTTCGTAGGAAAGCCCCTCGACGTACTTGAGCAGTATCGGCAATCGCAGTTTCGGACTTAACTCCGCTATTGCGGCGCGCACGGCGTCGGCCATTTGCTTTCGGTCGTAGCGTTCCTCCTGCGATCCTTTTGCCGCCATCTGGCTTACCTCAAGCGCAGGGCTGAAGGGCACGAATCTTTTTCGCTTGCGCTGCTCGTCAATGCAAGCGTTGGCCGTGATGCGATAAAGCCATGTTGTGAACTCTGAGTCGTGGCGAAACTGGCCGATGGTTGTAAAGAGCTTCAAAAAGACCTGCTGAGTCACATCGCGCGCCATACTAGGATCGCCGCCGAAGTGCAGGGCAATCGAATAGACCCGGTCCTTGTGCGACTCATAGAGCAGGTGAAACGCGGCTCGGTCGCCCTGCCGACAAGCCTCCAAGACGTCAGCCTCTGATTCGCGCTCATTCATCCGTGCGGGCTGCTCCATAAATCCGGCCATCCACAACTTCGCAGATTAGACGCGAATGGCACGGCTTTTCTTCCGTGAAAAAAGTATTCCATTGTCGGCTCTAAAGCCATTGAAACGAGTAATGAGCAGCACCTTCTTAATCCAGTCTCGCCGAAAGAGGATCCTGATGAAAATTAGCATACACCGCGATGCCGCTCTACGGATAAAGGCCGCGAAACCTTGCCGTAACACAATGGTATTGCAACAGTTTTCTGCTTGCGACGCCTGTTTCATTAATGTATACTCGCGTCCTTGCACAAGGAGTTCAATGTCGAGCCATAGGGTGATTGATTAAACTCCTTCGCTTATTTCGAACGCTCGTTGCACAAATTATAGAAGACCCGCTCAGATTAATAATGAGGATTATGCGCTCACAACGGAAGCTGGTTGGCAGGCTAAACCGATTGCAATTTTTTAACTCGGACCCGGACGGCAGCTAAACCTGTTCCCCTCAGGTAACGTTGCCCTCAATTCAATTCTTAGCAGTAAACTGTGGGTCCCCCTCAGCCATAAGCAGCACGGCTGTGGGCTTCAAAAGTTTTTGAGGTCTGTTCTAAATGGTTCGTGCGGCATTACTGTCTTGCGTGGCGCTGCTAGTGTTGCTCACTTCAAACGCGCTCGCGCATTCGGACAATCCCTCACACTCGCCTGCCGATTGGACCAGAGGCTACACGCTCGTGCTGGTCGACGCCAATTCAAAGGCCGAGCTTGCCGAAGCGCGCGACTTCATCACTTCGCAAGGCGGAACTGTCGCCATAGTTCTTCCGCCCCATGCAATACTCGGATGGATAACACCGGAAGTCGGCGCGCGAATCTTAGGCCGTCACGGCATTCGCACAATCACGCGCACTCCGGTTGACGCGCCGCCAG
>DATLXU010000040.1:0-21895 GCA_035575515.1 Blastocatellia bacterium | reverse complement strand
TGATCGAAGCGGCTGGCTCGCCAACGCGCGTGGCTGCGGGCGACCTCTCTCTTTATAAAGACATCGCGCAGGTGGATCAGAATCCCGGCGTGATTAACGGCGTGCTGTCATTGATACTTTCCGGCTACAACGTGCCGCAGGAGTTTGCCACCGAAGAGAAAGCCGCTGCCGGTTATTTCAATCGTGCGTTCGCCTATCGCATCTTCACCGCGTTCAAGCAGGAGTACCCGCAATCAAACCGGTTGGGCGAAATGTACCTCGCCGTCATCAACGTCTTCTCATCGCTCGGCGAGCACCAGCTTGCGATTCAAGCGGGCCGCGAATTCCGCCAACTTTATCCCAGCTCGCCGCGCTTTGCAGATGTCACGCTTCGCATGGCTGATTCTTACGTCGCGCTGAAAGACCGCGCGAACGAGCGGCTCCTACTTGCTGATTTATTAGACCGGCTCGCGCGCTCGCGCCCGAAAGGTCAGCCGCTCATCCCTGTGGAAGCGCGCCGCTGGACTTACGGCAGCTCGCCTGCGATTGATGCTTTGATTGACAAGATAAGCTACAGCATCGAAGCCTACAGCGACACCTATGACCCGACCGAAGGCGGCGGCTCAAGCGTGAACGACACGGGTGACGATGAAGAAGACACGGGCGAACCGACCCTTGTGCTCCCGGACAAAAATCGCGTGACCTACAGCAGCGTACTCGAAAGAATGGTCGCGTCGTTCGCCGCAAATGAAAAGAAAACCGAAACGGCAGCCTTCTTCTGGAGTGAGATCAAAAAGCACCCGGCTGAAGAGGGACTCTACGAAAGATTCCTGCGCTGGCTCGGTCAGGCCGAACTTATAAACGAGCAGTTGAGAGCGTACAACTCAGCGATTCGCCAGTTCGACAATAACACCTGGTATCACCGCCTTGCGCGCTGGTACGTTCGCCAGAAGCGTGGGCGCGAGCTTAATCAATACTCGCGCAAGCTGATTTCAATCTTCGACGAAGAAGAGATCACCGAATACCTCTATCGCTTCGCAGGCTACGGCGCAACCGCCGAAGGCGACAGCCTCAACTGGGATGAAGAGTTCGCTTATCAGTTCTACACGCTTGCGCACAACCGTTTCCCGCGCAATCTGTTTTTCGTTCGCGGAATGCTCACTTACCTGAGCAGTCACAACGTGCCTGAATGGGCGAAGCTGTCGGCTCAATACTATTTCATGGATCGCTCGATTCGTGATCCGTATTTAGGGTGGCTGTCTAAGCAGAATCAATTGCGCGACCGCTACGCTCAAGCCCGGCAGCAGGCCGCGCAGTTCACCTACAAAGTATTTGCCGCAGACGCGTCGCTATGGTTGTCGCACTACGATGAAGCGTTAGATGTTTATCGCCAGCTTGTCGCGATGTATCCCGGCCAGCGACAGTACGCCGATAGGCTCGCTGATCTGACGCGCTCGTTCGGCCAGCAGGACAACAAGTTCTACGAAGAATCGGCCACAGTACTTGCGAAGATGGCCGACATCTATCCGTCGAATCACGAGTACCGAATCAAAGCGGGCGAAGTCTTCGCTGAGCTTGGCGATTTCAAGCGCGCGGGCCGGCAGTGGGACAAGCTCACCGAGCTTGAGCCGGGCGAGCGAAATACTTACCTCGAAGTCGCAACCGTTTATTGGGACTATTATCAATTCGATGACGCGCTGCGCGTCTTCCGCGAGTTGAGAAATGTCACGGGCGATCCTGCGATTTACGCTTATCGAATGGGCGCGGTCTATGAAGGCAAAGGCGACATGGACGCCGCAGTCGCCGAGTACGTGAAAGTCCTGAACGAGCCGGGCGTGGGCCGCGACACTGTAACCAGGAGACTCGCGCAGCTCGCGCGCCGCAAAGGGATGCCCGAAAGAATAGCTGCCGCTTACCAGCAAGCTCACGCTGCAAATCCGAGCGATTGGCAGTTGATAATCGGCTACGCGTTTTATCAGGCCGAGCGCGACCATCAGGCAGATGCGCTCACGCTCTTGCGCAGTGAAGTTGATCGAATGAAGGATGTCGCGTTTCTCGAAACGGTTCGCGACCTGTTCCGCTGGATACTCCGACCTGAAGACGAACAGCAAGTTCTGGCGCGGCTCACGAACGCCGCGCGCGACGAGCGCGAAGCGATGATGTACCGCTTGCAGCAGGCGTCGTTCCTCGAACGTCACGGCAAGCGCGATGAGGCAATCGCAATCATTGACAAGCTCACGGCTGACTATCCAGCGAACGTCGGCGTGATTGAAGAGAGTTCGCAATTCTACTGGCGCGCAGGATTGAAAGACCGCGCGCTTGTTCTATACAAGCGAAGCCTCGAACGAGCGCGCGGGCCGAATCGCCGCGCGCTGACTTTGCAATACGCGCGAAGGCTTGTTGAGGCAGGCAAGCCCGCGGATGCCGAAGCGACGCTGCGCGCTTTTTATAACGAGAACCGCGCCGACACCGAAGTCTTCAGCGAACTGGCGAAGACGCTCGGCGCTGAAAACAGGCTGAACGAATTGGCCGCGCTCTATGACGAAGCGTTCAAAGACGCGCGCGAATCGGGGCTTGCGGGCGACGAGCTGAAATCGCGCGTCGCAGAGCTTCGCGCCGGAATGGCTGCGACGCTCGACGGTCTGGGCAAGTATTCAGATTCGCTCGATCAACAGATAGAAATCATCAATCAGGTTCCCGAAGACGCTGACCGGCTCGCCGCAACGATTGATTATGCCGAAAGACATAATCTGGTTGACCGGCTCGTCGGTTATTACGAGAAGCTCTCGAAAGAATCGTTCAAGAATTATCGGTGGCAGCTTGTGCTTGCGCGCATATATGAACGACGCGGCGACCTTGCGAGCGCGACCGATCAGTATCGCGCTGCCGTAGCGAACGAGCCGCAGCGGTCGGATTTGAGACTCGCACTTGCATCGACGCTTGCGCGGCAGCGCCGATTTGACGAAGCCATTGCCGCGCTGCGCGACGGGTGGGCGCTTGCTGGCCGCGACCCGTCGTGGCTTGTCGAGATAGCGCGCATTCAAATCCGGCAGGGCAAGCGAGATGATGCGATTCAAACAATCCGTCAGGCGCTCGCAGCTAAACAGAATCAGAGCGCATACGCTCAGTTCAGACTGGTCGAGCAGCTCGCCGCGTGGGGCCTGAATGGCGATGCGGCGCGCATTTACTCTGAGATATTCGCGCGGCTGCCGAAGACTTTGAAAGACGAGGTGGTCGGCTCGGAAGACGTAGCCGGGTACATACGCGCGCTCGTTCGCAGCGAACCCGCCTCGTCTGCGTATCAAAAGATTGAGCGGATGCGCGCGCAATACTCGGCCATAGGCGATAACTCGCAGGACACCGATGGCTGGAAAGCCAAATCAATCGTGAGCGCGATTGACCAGACGATGCGCGCGGACTTTGGGCGCGGTGTCATTGATTACGCAAGCCCGACCGAAGCCGCGTCGCTCGCGTCGGCAGTCGAGGCTTCGATTGCGCGGCTGACAAACTACGCCGATATGGAATCGCTGCGGCGGTATCTCGGAATTGCGCGCGGCGCGAATCTGGTCACGGTCGAAGAAAAGATACAGGCACGAATGAAAGACCTCGCTTATGCGCAGCGGCAACTTTATGCGCCGGGCCTTGCAAGCGCGAACGCGACGGAGCGAGCGCAGGCTCAATCGAATTTCAGCGCGGCCTCTTCGGTTTACTACTCGGAGCTTCGCGCGCTCGTCAGTTTCTATAACCGGCACGCGGCCTACTCTCGCGCGGCAGAAGTTTTGGAAGCCGAGCACGCGCGCGACCAGTTCAAAGACCGATTCGATTATCAAAATCAGATGGCGAATCAGTACCGACTGCTTGGCGACCGCGACCGCGAGCTTGCGGCGCTGCGCCGCGCGTATCAGATGGAGAGCGGCGCAGTCGTAATGAGTCCTGAGTCGCTCGCCTGGATTGATCGTTATCTCACGCTGCTTCATTCGGCGGGGATGCGAAGCGAACTTGAGCAGATTGCTTCAACTCCAAACCCGCACCAGCTACAGGTCATAAACTTCCTCGTCGAAAAAGGCGAGAAGGCGCTCGCTCAAAAAGCAATCGCGAGCGTGAAGTCGAGCTTCTCGCCCGCGTGGGTCGCCGCGCGCAACGCGGAAGTGGGATTGTTCCTGAAAGACACTTCGCCTGAAACCGAAGGCTTCTTCAAAGCCGCGCTCGACATTCGCCCCATCGGGCAGATGCTCAAGCGCAAAGTCAACTCAAGCGAGACGCTCATCGGCGACGACTGGTTCATAGAGGCGCGCAATTACGGCTACTGGCTGGCGCTCACCGAGTCGCGCGCCGCAGAGAGCCGCCGCTATGCGGTCGCCGAAATCGAAGGCCATCCTTTGAACTCGCAGGCGCAGTTGGAGCTTGCGGCATTTTATCTTGATCGCAAAGACCCGACGCACGCCGCCGAGCACAACGCGCTTGCGGGCGAGATTGATCCAAACGACAGGACTGTAACGCTTATGCGCGGCTCGATTGCGTTTGCGCGAGGCGACCGCAAAGGCGCGATGGATGCGTGGAACAGCCTTATGGCAGGCCGAGTCTCGGTCGAAGACGCGCAACTTTATCTGCGAGTGATGGCCGATCACGGGATGCTGCGCGAGGCGTTGCCGCAGGTTCAAAATTTCATGCTCGCTTTCATCAATCGCAAGAGCCGCAACGAAGATGAGCGCGCGAAGGTTCAAGCCATCGAGCCGCTGATTCGAGAGATTGCCAGCCGCGCTGCGGGCGACCAGCGATTGATAAGCGACGTGGCGACCTTCTTCCACACGACCATCACGCAGTTGCCGGGCAATACATCAATTGGGCAGATGCTGATTCAAGAAAGCCTGTTGCCTGAGGCGGCGCTCGCAAGCATCTATCGCACGATTCATCAGCGATTGTCGGATGTGGCCGCTTCGGTTTTCGGAACCGATGAGTATGAGAATGGCTACTACAGCAGCGGCGGATACGTTTATCCCGCGAAGGACCTTAGCGATTTCCGCCGCCGGTTCATAGATTATCTGATTCGCGCTCGCTCGTTCGATGAAGCGCGGTTGCTCGTCACAACGATTCGCGACCAACAGCGCGACCTCGAACTCGCGCTTGAAGAGCGAGGCGAAGACGATTACTCCGAAGACCATTACACGTGGCTGCCGCTTGCCGCTGCGCTCATTGAATTGAGAGCCGGAAGCGACGCGACGAAAGCGATGGCTGAGCTTCGCGCTTACTGCGGATTGAATAAGACGACAGGTGTTGAGCAGAAACCGTCGAGCGGCGAAGAGGATCAGTACGAGACTCAGGAAGAGATCAACGGTGCGCACGAGCAATGCCTGAAGGCTTACGCGCTGCTTGTCGCAGAGCATAAAGACGCGGAAGCGGACGCGCTGCTTTATGACGCTTACAGCAAGGCGGTTCACTCGCGCTTTGCAGATGACGCAAGCCTCGCGGGGCTTGCCGAGCTTGAAGCGCGGCGCGGGCGCGCAGATGAAGCCGCGCGGTTGCTGCGCCAGTTGGTTGAGCGGTCAACCGACAACCTGAAAGCGTTGCAGCTTGCGGCGGAAACCGCCGCGCGAATCAAGCGATACGTGGAAGCGGTTGAATTCCGCCAGCAGATTGCACGCGCCAATCCCGAAGACGCTCAAAATAAATTGGAGCTTGCCCGCGCGATGGCCGCTGGAAATCGAGCGGCGGATGCAATCAATCAACTGGTTGCGTTGACCGTCGAGCGAACGACGCCAAACAGCATTCGCGCTCAGGCCGCCGAAGTCACGGGAGAAATAGTTCGCGCGAACCCCGCGCTTGCATCTCAGGCTTCATCGCAGTTCGATGCTCGCATCGTGACTGGAGATTTCGGGGCGATGCTTGCGCGAGCAGCCACGAGCGAAGCTGCTGGCAAACCTGATGAGGCGCGCGCGACGCTTGCGCTATTGAAATCTGGCTCGCTCGCCGCCGTCGCGCAGATGAAGCTCGGATTGATTTCGCTTGCTGCGGGCCGCAATGCTGATGCGGTGATGAGCTTCGAGCAGGCGATCTACCTCGATGCTGACGGCACGATGACCGACGCGATAGCATTTCGCGCGCCCGGTCCTCGCGCTCAGTTGATTCTACTCTACAATCGGGTGGGGCGCGATGCGGCTGCGATTCAACTGGCCGAAGGCGAGCCGGGCGGAAGGCCTTCGTTAATCGGCGCGAGCAATTCTGAAAGCGAGAGTTCCGGCCAGACGCAAGCATCGCAAGAAGTCGCCTTCGAGCCGTCCTTGCTTGCGGCGCGAGAAAAGAGCGACGGCTTGCGCACGATTGCCGACCTGAACGAATCGGCAAACGCGAAGGTTAACGGCAGTCTGCTCGCGGCGCTCTCCGAATCGTTCGCGCGATTGGGCCAGTATGACAAAGCGATAATTGCCGCTCGCGCGAGCGCAGCGCAGGCCGCGCGACCTGAAGAGAGGGCTGCGATTGAAAAGCGGCTTGCCGAGATAGAAGCGGCAGACCGCGCGCGGCAGGTGAAGAAAGCAAGCCAGCTTCGCATTGACAGAGCCAACACGACCGGACCAATTTACGCCTCGCGCTTGATTGGTTCTTGATGCGCGGGTAGCCCGGAGAATTGATTGGGGAGCATGCGAATAAGCCTCGCAATGCTTTGTTTCTGAATTGACGTTTAGTCTGAGGATCAGGTTATGAAGACCAACAGAATGATCGCGACAATAATTCTGGCGATAGTTGCGCTGTGGCATCGTTCGGACGGACAACCGCAGCGGCCAATCGCTGAACAGATGAGGCTCGCGGGCGTGATGCCGCGCGGCGCGCTCGTCTATGTTCAGGCGCGCGACCTCAATGCTCTGATGAAGACGTGGATGGCGTCGCCTGTGCGCGATCGATTCTACAAGAGCAAAAGCTACACCGCGTTCACGCACTCGCGCGTTTACCTCAAGCTGCAGGACCGCATGAACGATTTTGAAAAAGCGGTCGGGTTCGGCTTGAACGAGGCGCGAGTGGCCGAGCTTGCGGGCGGGCTTTCGGCTGTCTCAATCTACGACATCGGCAAACTCGAAATGGTCTTCGTGACGGAGGTTTCGCGCGAGCGGGCGATTGCAACGTCAATGTTCAAGCTCGCGCCTCAGTTTGAAGAGCGCTCAGCCGACGGCAGCGTCTATTATGTGCGCGACGTGACGAGCGACGGAGGGCGACTCAATCAGCAGTTCTGCTTCGCGCACACCGGCAACAAGCTCATTCTGACGACGACCGAAGGCTTGATGATTCGCGCTCTCAAGAATGCGAAAGCGCCTGCCGATGATTCATTGCTTGTGGACGTGATGGCGCTTGCCGGTCAGGCGCGCGGGTTCAGTCCGCACGAGCTGACTTTGTGGCTCGATCAAACGCGGCTCAATCAGAATCGCCACTTCAACAATTACTGGATTCATCACAACGTCGGGGGCGCGCTCGCAAATATCGAAAGCGGCCTCGTTGATTTGCGAATCACGCCCGAAGGCTTGAACGAACATCGATGGTTCAAGCTGGGAGGCGGAGATCAGGGCGCGGGGGGCAGTGTGCTTGCTGCAAATCAAGTCAGCGCGTTGATGAAGTTCGCTCCCGCAGATGCTCAATTCATAGAGGTTCACACGAAGGACAAAGGGTTGGGCGCGACCGTATCGCAGGCGTTTTTCGGCAAGCTGCCCGATGAAGCTCAGGCGCAGGGGGTGCCTCCCGATCACAGCTATACTGAGTCAAGCGATGGTGAAGAGGAGAGCCGTCCGCGAGGCGAACGATACGGTCGACTCGATGCGCGATTCGATATGGACGTTGACGACGAGCAAGCGTTAAGACAGGGCGGTCGCGCGCCGTCTAAGAAACGCCCTCAGTCGTCGGAAGAAGATGAGCGATTCGCGAAAGCGGTTGCGGCCATTCTCGATAAACTATCGCCCGCCGCTTACTCTGAGATTATTCGCTCGAAAGCAAGCGCCTCAAGCCCGTTCGTTCGCTTCGAGCGCGCGGTTGTAATCGAGATGGCGGGAGCGGGCCTTGATCGCAACGCGCTTGAGCGCGCGATAATAGATGAGATGCGCGCTCGATACGTCATCACCGGGATTCAGCCTCAGCTTGCGTGGCAGGAAGAAGCGAGCGTGCGTTACGTCGCGCAATCGCTCCTTGAGCAGGGCGCGGCCTACGCGGTTTCGGGCAAATATCTTGTGCTGGCGTCGAACAAGGAGTTCGCGCACGACATTCTTCAAGCCGCAACCGCGCCCGCGACAGACGTGGCTCGCGTTGACGGCCCGGTTTCGATGTACGCAGTTGTGCGAATAGCGGATGCAAAGCCCGTGTTCGATAAGCTGATGACGAAGCTCGACGGCAAAACGGAAGCAAAGCCCGCGGACAGCGAAGAGGAAGAGGGTGAAGCGAACGTGAGCTTCTTCAGCGAGAACCTGTCGAGTCTGGTTTCGGCTTCGGCCATACGCGAGATGCGCATGAGGCGCGAGCGCAATGGCGCGATGATGATTGAGCGCGTAGTTTATTCATGGTAGAAGTCTAACCACCTGCACAAGGCTTGCAGATTTACCGGGGATTACAATTCATTGCAGCCTTGCCTGTCCTGTAGGTCAACGCGGCGCAGTTGTGCTTCTCGGGCATACTGAGCAATTGACACCGTTTGATGATGCTGCAATAATTCTGTCCAACAAGCAGTTGTGCTTCTCGGGCATACTGAGCAATTGACACTCTCCGCAGCTTGTGCGAGGGGATTCCTGGGTCGTCGGGAGAAGCAATCTTCTCCAAAGCCTGTGGGCCTGTCTGGTCCTGTGAGAGCGATGCTGCTAAAGCGGGAGGCTTCCCCCGCGCAACTTCGGTAAATCGCTATCTGAAGACGCGGTGAGTAATTTCATGGCTCGACAGGATAATATATGCTCGCTATCGGGGAGAATCTAGGCCCATATAAAATCATCGCGCCGATAGGCGCGGGCGGCATGGGCGAAGTCTATCGCGCGCACGACGAGCGGCTTGGCCGGGACGTTGCCATAAAGCTGTTGCCCGAGCGCGTCACGAATAACCCTTCGGCCATTGATCGCTTCACGCGAGAAGCGCGGGCAGCATCGGCGCTCAATCATCCCAACATCATCACCATCTATGAAGTCGGCGCGGGCGATGCGGGCCGCTTCATCGCGATGGAACTGGTTCACGGCCAGACCCTTCGCGCGATGATGGGCAAGCCGATAGATTTGAATCTTCTTGCAAGCATCTTCGGGCAGACCGCAAAGGCTCTTGCAGTAGCTCACCGCGCAGGCATCATTCACCGCGACATCAAACCTGAAAATATAATGGTGCGCGATGACGGCTATGTGAAAGTTCTGGATTTCGGGCTGGCTCGGCTCGACGCGGCCAACGACGCGGAATCCATCGCCGAAACGCTGGCGCAGAAGACCGAAATCCACACTCTGACCGAGCCGGGCGTCATCGTCGGAACAATAAAATATATGTCGCCAGAACAATCGCGCGGCGACACATTGAGCGGCGCGACAGATGTGTTCTCGCTCGGCACAGTCCTTTATGAAGCGGCGACGGGGCAATATCCATTTAGCGCCGGCACGCAGGTGGGCGTGCTACAGGCCATAGCGATAGAGCAGCCCGCGGCCCCGTCGCGGCTCAACCCGGAGATTTCGCCTGAGCTTGATTCGCTCATTCTTCAGATGCTTGAGAAAGACGCTCGTCGGCGGCCCGCCGCATCCGACGTTGACAAGTCGCTTGCCGCGATTGCTATCAATAGCTCAAGCGCAAGCATCTCGATAGCGCGAATGAAACCACCCTCGCGCCATAGCGTCGGGCGGGAAAATGAGCGCGCCTTGATCAACGCAGCCTTCGATTCTGTGAGCGCAGGATGCGGCCTTGTCCTTGCGGTCACGGGCGAGCTTGGAATCGGCAAGACAACCTTCGTCGAAGATTTCATCGCAGAGCTTGAAGCGAACGGCAAGCCTTACATCATCGCTCGCGGGCGATGCTCGGAGCGACTGGCCGGAGCCGAAGCGTACCTGCCGCTGCTTGAAGCTCTCGACAACTCGCTTCACGGCGAAGGGAGCCAGTGGGCGGCTCGCGCGATGAAACAGATCGCGCCGACATGGTACGCGCAGGTTTCGACGCTATCGCTCGAAAGCTCGCTTGCAGAGCGCGTGTCAGGCGAGCAGGTTTCGCAGGAGCGGATGAAGCGAGAGCTTGGCGCGCTGCTACAGGAAGTATCGCGGCTGCGCCCGCTGATCCTTTTCATTGACGACCTGCACTGGGCCGATGTTTCAACGATTGGCATGCTGGCTTATCTCGCAAGCAAGTTTGAAACGATGCGCGTGCTCATAATCGTCACCTATCGCCCGTCGGATTTGTTGCTTGCAAAGCATCCGTTCCTGCAAATCAAGCCTGAGATGATTGCGCACGGCACCTGCCGCGAGATTCAGCTTGAGTTCTTGAGCCGCGAAGAAATTGAGCGTTACCTCGCGCTTGAGTTTCCGAACAACGACTTCCCGCCGGAGCTGCCCGCGCTGATTCACGCTCGCACGGAAGGCAACCCGCTTTTTATGAGCGACCTCGTGCGCTACCTCCGCGACCGCAAAGTGATTGTCGAAAACGATGGGCGATGGCAATTGGCCGAATCAATCACCGCGATTCAACAGGACATGCCAGAATCGGTTCGCGGCATGATTCAGCGCAAGATTGATCATCTCAGCGAAGATGACCGCAAGCTGCTCGTGGCGGCAAGCGTGCAAGGGTACGATTTCGATTCTGCGGTTATCGCCCGCGCGCTCGCGCTTGACCCGGCTGATGTCGAGGAACGACTTGAAGCGATGGAGCGCATACACGCGCTCGTCCGGTTCGTCGCCGAAGATGAATTTCCAGACCGCACGTTGACCTTGCGCTATCGCTTCGTTCACGCGCTCTATCAAAACGCGCTCTATGCGAGTCTGCGCCCGACGCGCAAAGCGTCGCTGAGCGCGGCTGTCGCCGAAGCCCTGCTTATTTATCACAAAGACCAGAGCCACAAAGTTGCTCCTGAGCTTGCGAGCCTGTTTGAAGCCGCGAGAGACTTTTCGCGCGCCGTTGATTTTTACCTTGTGGCGGCTCAGAGCGCGGCGCATGTGTTTGCGCAGGCTGAAACAGAGGTGCTCGCGCGGCGCGGGCTTAATCTGCTTGGTTTGCTTCCCGCGTCGGATGAACGAGACCGCAAGGAACTCGCGCTGCAACTCGCGCTCGGATACGCGCTCAGTTTCACGAAAGGCTATGCGACGCCTGAATCGGGCGAGAGCCGCGCCCGCGCCCGCGAGCTTTGCCAGAAGATGGGCGACACCCCGCAGCTTGCGCCCGCGCTCTACGGGCTGTGGGTCTATTATCTCGTCGCAGGGAATCTGAGCACGGCGCGCGAGATGGCCGAACAACTCCTGCGACTCGCAGAGAGCGCGAAAGAGCCGGGTTTGCTGATGGCCGGACACTACACGCTTGGAAGCGTGCTGATGTTTTTGGGAGAAATTGTCGCAGGCTTTGAGCATCTGGAGCGCGCGCTCACTTTTTATGATCCGAAAGAGCATCGCGCTTACATATCGCTTTACAGAACCGATCCGAGCATAGATTGCATGTGCCAGACGGTGCGAACGCTATGGCTGCTCGGCTACCAGGACCGCGCGCTTAAAAGAATTGATGAAGCGATGAGGCTTGCAGAGCAAAGCCGTGACCCGCACAGTGGAGCGTTTGCCCGTTTATATAAGGCGGGCATTTACAAGTGGATGGGAGATGTGGAGCAAGCTAAAGAATGGACGGCGCGCTGCATCGAGTTTTGCAATCAACGCGACATCGTGCAGGAGAAATTATGGGCGACGCCCGTGATGGGCTGGGCGCTTGCAAAGCAGGGGCAGGGCGATGAAGGGATCGCGCTGATTCAAAGATGCCTCGCGGTGATACGCGCGATTCACGCAGAGATTTCGCTTCCGCATCTCATCTCGATGCTCGTTGAAGCCTTAGAAGCGAACAATCGCTTTGAGGAGGGGCTTGCCGCTTTGGACGAGGCTTTTGAAGTGATGGACCGCACGAACGAGCGATGGTCCGAGGCAGAGTTGCTCATCTTAAAGGGCAGGCTGCTGCTGGCCGCGCAAGACAGAAATCGAGATACTTCTGAAGCCGAAGAATCTTTTCACAGGGCAATCGAAACGGCCCGCAGCCAGAGCGCGAAAGTGTTCGAGCTTCGCGCAACGGCGCATTTGAGTCGGCTTCATCAACAGCAGGGCCGGCGCGATGAAGCGCGCAGTATGCTTGCGGAGATTTACAACTGGTTCGCGGAAGGCTTCGACGCGCCTGATCTGAAAGAAGCCCGCGCGCTGCTCGACAATTTGAAGGATGAGGAATGAAGGATGAATAGGATTTCAAGCCTCGAATCTCAAATTTGAAGCGCGAGATTCGGGAACTCCTTTCATCCTTCAAAAGCCGTTGCCCGCGCGTCAATAATGCTGCTATTGTTTCTGCTCTGCGCAATCCCGGTTGCACCCCCTTGCAAGAGGTTTTGATGCTGCGAAAGACGATTGCTTTTTGCTTATTGTTGTGTACAGTCGCTTGCCATGCGCGCCAGGCTCCGGTCGAAGACGCGCAAAAGGCAGCCGCCCTGTTCATTCAAAGATTGAACGCGGGCGAGTTCGAGAAGATTTATGACGACGCCGCGAAGGGTCTGAAAGATCGCGGCCACGATGAAGTTGTCAAGAGCCTTAAAGAGGCTGCGTCCAAAGGCGTTATTCGGGAGTATAGCCTCATAAGCATGGAACTGCCCGCGTCAGGCAAGCAGCGCATGGCGAATCCCGTTTACGCGGCTGTTTCCGATAGCTGGCGCGGCAATCTCAAGCTGAAATTCATTGACGAGGACGGAGAGTGGAAGCTCATAGGGTTTGAAAGATAGCAGGCCCGGCTGATGTGAATGCTGAATGATCAAGTTGGCTCTTTAGGACGTTTCATTCGCCATTCGTTGATTTCACGCATCGAAAAAACCGAACAACTCAGGGGAGCGGTTTTCAGGGAGGCATTATGAAAAGAGGGTTGCTGTTTTCATTTATTGCTGCGGCGATGCTCATCGCAACTTCCGCAGGCGCGAACGTCAAGTCGCTGTTTGACGGCGCAAGTGACAAAACAGATCGCGCATCACTCAGGAAATCAACTGCGCGCCGCGCTTTTTCCATCAATGCCAATTCGTACCGCAGCCCCGGCCATTCCCGCAAAGTTATAATCGAATCAACAGACGCCGCATCGCTCAACGAAGTCAGCTCGCGCGGCGCGGTAGAAATCGCCGATTACGGTTCTTTCAAGCTGTTCGTCATTGACAACGCCGCGCTGGAAAACGCGCAGGCTGCGATTCAATCCCAGAGCAACGAAGACTCTCCGATTCGCGCCTTCACGGTGCGCGATGATTTCAACGTGCTGCTGCTGCGCGCTGGCGCGATTGACACGACCGCCGAAGATGCGCCCGGCAACTTCATCGGACTTGGCCGCGCATCGGGCGAGACGGTTCAGGGGGCAGGAGCCGGAGGGCAGAGGTCAGGAAAGAACGGTTCTGTGACTGCCCAGACCCACGACCCTCGATCCCTGCCCCCTGCCAACAGCGAGTTTCGCCTGATTCAATTCATCGGTCCGGTTAAGCGCGAGTGGCTCAAACAGCTTCGCCGATTCAATATTGACGTGATTGCTTACGTGCCCAACAACGCATATCTCGTGCGCGGCTCTGAATCGAATGTTGCTTCGCTGATGCATACGGCTACAGCAAACGATTCGTTCATTCAATGGGAAGGGCCTTTCGCTGATGAGTACAAGATTCATCCCGCGCTCGTAGATGCGATGAATGATAAAGCCGCCGGCGAAGTGACCATAGCTGTTCAGTTTGCGCGCAGCCAGCGGGGAATTGAGAAAGACGACGTGAGCGCCGCAAAGCGCATGGCCGCGTCCGTCATCGGCGATGCCTACACGGTGTTAGGCTTCACGAACTTGAGGATGAAAGTTGAGGCGAAAAAAATCGCCGCGCTCGCCGCGCTCGCAAACGTCATCAACATTGAGCCGTGGTCGCCGCCGCAGATGATGGACGAGCGCGCGGATCAAATCATTGCGAGCGACCTGACGGACGACAACAAAGAGGCGCGCGGGCCGGGTTATCTTCAATGGCTTGCAGCGCACGGGTTCGCTTCGCGATTCAACTTTGCAATTGACGTGGCCGATGGCGGGATTGACCGGGGATTTACAACCCCCGATAAGCTGCATCCCGATTTCCTTGACGCGAACAAACAGAGCCGCGTCGTTTATGCGCGCGATTACACATCCGAGCTTGATCCCGGAGACGTTGCCGGTCACGGCACGATCAACCTTTCAATCGCAGGCGGCGCAAGCATCTCCGCCGATAAAGACATGCGCGACTCTAAGGGCTTCAATTACGGGCTTGGCGTTGCGCCGTTTGCGCTCTTAGGCTCGTCGAAAATTTTTCAATCGAGCGGCAAGTTCGACCTCATCGAGCCATTCACGAAATTAATCTCTGAAGCTTATCGCGACGGAGCGCGCATCTCATCGAATAGCTGGGGCGCGTTCGCAAACTCTTACACCTTAGACGCTCAGGAATACGACGCGCGCGCGCGCGACGCCGTGCCCTCGCAAGCGGGCAATCAGGAGATGGTGATGTGCTTTGCGGCTGGCAATTCCGGCCTTGCTCGGACGATCATCTCGCCGAGCACGGCGAAGAACGTCATCTCGGTTGCCGCAAGCGAGAACTCGCGCAAGGACGGTGTTGACGGTTGCGCCGTCAGAGACACTGACGCAGACAATGCGCTCGACATCGCTTTCTTTTCGTCCGAAGGGCCGCTCGATGATGGGCGAATCAAACCCGACATCGCAGCGCCGGGCACTCACGTTCAGGGCGCGGCGTCGCAGCATCCCGATTTCGATGGCAGCGGAATATGCGGCGAGAAACTCGACAGCCCGTACTTCCCCGTGGGCCAGAAGCTATACACCTGGTCGTCGGGGACGAGTCATTCGACTCCGGCAGTGGCGGGAGCTGCCGCGCTCGCGCGGCAGTTTTTCTTGAGTCGCGGCGAAGAGCCGAGCGCCGCGCTCATCAAAGCTCTGCTCTTGAATACCACGACATACATGACGGGCGAGCTTGCGGGCGGAAATCTCCCGCAGTCGCGGCAAGGATGGGGATTATTAAATTTGAATCGCGCGTTCGATGCGACACCGAAGATTTTCGTCAATCAGACCAGCACGCTCAACGACAGCGGGCAGGAGTTCGTGCTGACGGGCGAAGTGAAAGATTCGACGAAGCCGTTTCGCGTGACGCTTGCGTGGAGCGACGCGCCGGGCTTTTCGGGCGCGGCCCCTTGGGTGAACGACCTCGATCTGGAAGTTACGATCAACGGGCAGGTCTATCGCGGAAATAATTTCAAGGGAGAGGAATCGCAACCGGGCGGCGAGCCTGACACAAAGAACAACGTCGAAGGCGTGTGGCTGCCAGCAGGAACCATCGGCACATTTGTCGTTCGCGTGAAAGCATCAAACATTGCGGGCGACGCAGTGCCGGGCAACGGGGATTCTTCGGATCAGGATTTCGCGCTCGTTGTCTATAACGGCGAACGCAAGGATGCGCCGGTCGCTGCGGTTGCAAATATCACGCTCGCGGGCGGAGCGGACGCGTTCGCTGATCCGGGCGAAACGGTTTCGATGCGAATCACAATCGCTGACGTTTCGCCGATTGCTATGACGGGCGCGCGTGGTGTGTTGAACAGTAAAGCAAATGGCGTGAGCGTGACTGTGAACGCGGCTGATTTCCCGAACATCGCAGCGGGCGCGACGGGCGAGAGCCTCAGCGCGTTTTCGTTCACGATTGATAGAAGCGTCTCGTGCGGGAGCGCGATTCAATTCGTGATTGACGTGACGGCTAACGGTTTGGTTTCGCGTGTGCCGTTCACTGTGCGCGTCGGCAGCGCGCAGTCGATTGAGCTGTTTGCAGATGACATTGAATCGGGCGAAGCCAAATGGACGCACGGCAGCCTCGTGAAGAAGAAAAAGAACCGCATCGAGACGTGGACGATTGCGACAAAGCGATTCCATTCAGGCGGCAGCTCGTGGTTCAGTTCTGATCTCGGCAAGGCTACAAATTCATTCCTTGCGACGGTGCCAATACAGCTTCCTTCAGATGGGCGAAACCTTCAGTTGGTCTTTTATCACACGTTCGAGTTTGAACAGGGGAGCTTTGACGGAGGGGTCTTAGAGATTTCGACGGGCGGCGACTTTGAGGATTTAGGGCCGAAGATTATTCGAGGCGGGTACAACGGGCAGGTAAACGACTTCACCACATCGAACGCGCTTGCGGGCCGCGACGCCTGGGTCGAAGGCCGATTGGGTCAGTTCCAGCAAGTCGTAGTTGACCTGTCTAGCTATGCTGGAAAGACTGTGACGATAAGATTTCGCATAGGGACAGATTCGAGCGGCAAAGGATTGGGCTGGTACGTTGACGACGTTGTGCTCAAGGGCGAGCGCGTCAGTTGCGCGCCCGCCGCGATGGCTCAGTGAGTTCTTGCTCACGCTCAACAGAGGCGCTTGAGAACCGGGCGCTTTGCCTATCTTAATGGCATTGCGCCCATAGCGCCGGTTTATCTGGAACATTCAAAGTCGCTTCAAAAGATATTAAGACTAACAGTTGCTTTGTTGACATCGGCCAATCCCAGCGTTACTCTCTTGTCATAGTATCGCGGGCGCGTTTCTTTGATGTCTATCGAAGCGCATCCGCATCACTGGTGGTGGAGTCCACCTTTTAACTACTGCTTATAGCAGTCGATGACTCCTGCTTTAGCCCACGACCGAAGTGAGGCGAAGTAGGGGTTTTTCATTTCCCCAATTTTGCCGCGAAAAAGTCGGTCGTTTGGCTAACCTAATTCAGATTGATGGGCGCCTGCGCGCGCGAAAGGGAAAAGATATTGGGCAAGTACATTGCTGTGGCTTTAGGCGGAGCGTTGGGCGCGATGGCCCGATTCTGGATCGGTACTCTGGTAAGCGAACGGTTTCCGACTCGCTTTCCATTAGGCACTCTCATCATCAATGTAACCGGGTCTTTCATTATCGGGTTCTTTCTCACTCTGGTGACCGAACGCCTGAATATTCATCCGAATTGGAGGCTTGCAGTTGCCGTCGGTTTCGTGGGAGCCTATACAACATTTTCTACCTTTGAATATGAAACCTTCAGGCTATTGGAAACAGGAAGCGGCATAAGCGGCTTTACGAATGTCATTGTAAGCCTGATGCTGGGATTTCTGGCCGTTTGGGGCGGCGTCGTTTTAGCACGCGAGATAAGCGCGCCAGACATAGTCCGTCAGGCAATGCAATCGAGTATTATTCGCAAGACTGGTGTGCAGTTGGCGAACCCGAAAAGCCAGATGACCACGGGTGGACGGGAATCTATTTCTGCGTTTACAACAGATCAACCTGCATCTACTTCTGAGGAACAAACCCATCAGCAATGAGAGGCAGTTATGGAGACTATAGAGGCAAAGAAGATTACGATATTCACCTGCGAAGAGAGGCGGCACAATCATCGCCCCTTGTACGAAGCTGTCATGGAAGAACTGAAGCGCGCAGGGATAGCTGGCGCTACTGTGACGCGAGGCATAGCAGGTTTCGGTAGAGACAGGGCTATCTCCACGATCAAAATCGAAGTGCTCTCATTCAACCTGCCAATAACAATTGAAGCTACTGATGCCGCAGAAAAGATAGACAGTGTTCTACCTGCTATCGCAGAGATGCAGCAAGGCGGGGTCATCGAGGTAATGCCTGTGCAGATTATTCGCAAACAGGCGGAGACAACCGGGAATCAATGATGGAGGCTGTATGCTGCATACCGGGCCAGCAAAGAAGATGATCGTCTATGTGAGCGAGTCGGACAAGTACGAGGGTGTGCCTATCTACGAAGCTCTGCTCGAATGGCTGCACGATCATGGCGTGGCGGGCGCAACAGTTACCAAAGCCATCGCAGGATACGGCGCGCATGGACGCTATCACATCGCAAAGCCGCTTCGCCTCACTGAGGATTTGCCCATCAGAATTGAGGTTGTTGAGTCTGCTGAAAAGATAAACCGCATACTCCCCTTTGTTTATGAGATAGTTCAAGAAGGGCTGATTGAAGTGTTGGACACGGAAGTCATCAAATATACACACAAGCACGAGGCTGAGGAGCAATCAGGGCGCGAGCACGTGAAGCTCGAAGGCCGCGCAAAGATGCTGCGTATCTATGTGGATGAAGATGATCGGTGGGAGGGCAAGCCTCTCTATGAAGCAATCGTTATGAAGCTCAGACAGATGGACGTTGCAGGCGCAACGGTCTATCGCGGCATCATGGGCTACGGCGCGCAGCAGCGCATGCATAAGACAGGGTTTCTCGGATTATCACGCGACTTGCCCGTGATGATTACAGCGGTAGATAAAGAAGAGAAGATTCGCGCCGTCTTGCCTGTGCTTGACGAGATGGTATCGGAAGGGCTGCTCGTGCTTTCGGACGTGGAAGTAATCAAGTACGCTCACACGCACACGGACAAGCCTGATTTCAGTCTTGCGCCTGAGCGTCACCGGAAATTATGAGTTAGTCGCAGCGATGGAGGGAAAGATGTTTAATCGCATTCTCGTAGGCTTAGAGAACACGCCCGCCTCGAAGACTGCATTTGAATACGCTGTCAGGCTCGCGCGCCAGGAGCGCGCCGAACTCCATGTGATTTCGGTTGGCTCGATACCTGAAATTACAGCGGGCACG
This sequence comes from Blastocatellia bacterium, assembly GCA_035575515.1. Lineage (GTDB taxonomy): Bacteria > Acidobacteriota > Blastocatellia > UBA7656 > UBA7656 > DATLXU01. The sequence goes on along the minus strand of DATLXU010000040.1, from coordinate 3,117 downwards.
ATAGATGAGATAAGAGACGCGCAGCGCCACGCACAGGCGGAGCTTGTCCCGCTTGTAAAAGCGGGGCGTGAATTGGCCGAAGCAAAAGGGCAACCCGTAGTCACAGATATACGATTCGGCCATGCGGCAGATGTTATTAACGCCTACGCCGCAGAGCACGGCGTTGACTTAATCGTGCTTGGCAAGCAGCGCCGCCATCTCGGAAGCGTAGGCGAGCGGGTCATTCGTCATGCCCATGCCCTGTGTTTGTGGCAGGCGAGACCGAGATCATTAAATACACAGGCCCTGCTGATCATCGAAAAGAAGACTGGGAGATTCGCAAAGACACCCGTGAAAAGTTAGAAGGGCACGCGAAGATGTTGCGCATTTACATAGGCGAAGACGACCGATGGGAAGGCGCGCCGCTTTACGAAGCAATAGTTCGCAAGCTGCGCTCTATGGATGTTGCGGGCACAAGCGTCTTTCGCGGAATCATGGGTTACGGCGCCGGGCAGCGAGTCCACCGAAGCGGCTTCCTCGGAATGTCACGTGACCTTCCGATTCTGATTACAACAGTGGATACTGATGCGAAGATTCAAGAGGCAATTGAGGCGCTTGACGAGATGGTTGATGAAGGACTGATTGTGCTCTCAAGTGTCGAGGTAATTAAATACACTCACACTCATCACGAGCTTGAAGTGCCGCCGACTCCACACCGACGCTCGACCGACTGGTGAATTGAATGACGGATAAGGGTCCAGAAGCTGGCATCGTTCCAACAGACTCATCTTCGCTGAGCGATGCGGCGCTAATACAAAACATCGAGCAAGAATCTATCAGCCCTGCGGATGAAACGGTTGAGGGCGAGTTGCGATGGTTGAATCGCAATGTCGTTGGCATGGGGGTGACGAGCTTCCTTTCCGACGCAAGCCACGAGGTTGCCACCGCAATTCTGCCGCTGTTTATGGCTGCGATTAACGCGCCCGCCGCCGCGCTCGGAATCATTGAGGGATTTGCTGATGGCATATCGAGCTTCGCCAAGCTCGGCGCTGGATGGTTGGGCGATCGCATCGAGCGGCGCAAGCCGATGATAGTCGGAGGCTACACGCTTACCGCTGTGGGCGTGGGAGCAATTGCGCTTGCAACGCATTGGGGCTTTGTCTTAATCGCGCGAGTAATGGCCTGGTTCGGGCGCGGCGCTCGTAGCCCGTTGCGGGACTCAATAATGGCAGAGTCCGTTCCGCCAGAAGCCTTCGGGCGCGCATTCGGATTTGAGCGCGCGGGAGATAGTCTCGGCGCTGTAGTCGGCCCGGCGCTCGCCCTTGCCCTGCTATCGCTCATCGGGCAAGGCTCGCCCACAATCAGCACATATCACTGGATATTCCTAATAGCGATGCTGCCGGGGCTGCTCGCTGCGCTTAACTTCGCGTTGTTGGTTAAAGAGAAAAAGCGCAGAGCGCAGGCCGGTCTCAAATTCTGGTCGACTGTCCGAAAGCTTCCGCCATCATTCAAGCTGTTTCTGGTGGGCGTTGGGCTTTTCGGAGCCGGAGACTTTGCTCACACTTTGCTGACGCTTCGCGCAGTCGAATTGCTCACCCCGACTCATGGCGCGGCGCATGCGGGCGAAATAGCCATTGCGCTCTACATACTGCACAACGTTCTCTATACCGCGATGTCGTATCCGGCAGGCGCAATTGGCGACCGTGTTAATAAGCGAAGCCTTCTTGCAATCGGATACCTGATTGCAGCGGCGATGTGCGCCGGTTTTATAATCGCTATTCCTTCGGTGTGGTATCTCGGCCTGCTTTTCTTTTTGGGAGGAACCTACCTCGCGGTTGAGGACACTCTTGAAAGAGCTATCGCTGCTGACTTGTTGCCCGCAGAGGTGCGCGCCACAGGCTTCGGAGTGCTGGCGACAGTTAATGGCGTAGGGGATTTCCTGTCGAGCCTCGTTGTTGGATTGCTCTGGACGCGGATTGCGCCCGCTGCCGGATTCAGCTACGCAGCCGCGCTGAGTCTGCTTGGGGCTGTCGTAGTATTCGGGTTGCACAAGGACAAGGGGCGAACTGCCTAATCGCATAAGCAGTACCGGCCAACGGGCGCGGCCCGGCTTACAGTAAAAACATAGAGTGCAAGGTCATACTTTATATTGTCGAGCCTGAAAGGGAGCATTTGTTATGCCTTTAATACCACGTGAAGAACAATACTTCAGCCTGCTGTACAACTTCGCCTCAATGATTAAACGAGGCGGAGAAGTATTCCTCAAGGTATTTCAGGACTTTCAGAATCACGCAGACTATGCCAACCAGATCAAAGACGTAGAACTGGCCTGCGACGACCTTGCGGGAAAGATTACGCAGAAACTCAATTCCAGCTTCATCACTCCAATTGACCGAGAGGACATTTACCTGCTCGTGACCGAGATGGACGACGTGATTGATATGATAAATAGCCTGGCGCGCAGGATAACCATCTATGATGTGAGAGCGCCGCGTCCAGATGCTATAGAGATCGCCAGCAGGTTGGCGAAAGCAACTGTTGAGATCGAGGAAGCATTCGCTCGGCTTACGCGCTATGGGGAAGTAATCGCCCACTGCGACGCGATAAAGAAGTTGGAGAAAGAAGCCGATACGCTCTACAGCGAAGCCGTCCGCCGCTTATTCAAAGAAGAGAAAAATTCTTTTGAGGTGATAAAGTGGATGTCCCTCTACGAAGAGTTAGAGCGCTGCGTTGATCGTTGTAAGGATGTGGCCGAGGCGATTGAGGCCGTTATGGTCAAGAACAAGTGACGTAATCGGTCGATTATGCGGAGAATTGATGCGCCCACATTGTGAACAAATGATTTGCGGCTTTGGCTTCCCACGTAACTGAGGCATTAACTTCGCCGACACGCCGACACAAACATCTGGCAGTAAGTGAAGAAAACAAGCCAAACCGCTCGCCAGAGTTTTTGCGCTTTGCTATCTTTCCCCCATGCGACCTCTCGAAAGCCTTACCTTGAAATCAATCGTTGGCTTGCTATCAGATACTTTTCAATCCATTCCCGATCCTCCTCACCCTACGGCCATTTAGTTTTCGCGTAAGCAACAGCGATTCTCATTGTCGCAACATTGGCCGCGATGCTAACCCGTTGATTTG
>DATLXU010000039.1:0-53982 GCA_035575515.1 Blastocatellia bacterium | reverse complement strand
TTCATGATGCATCACGGCGACTATCAGGTTCGGGTCAATTCCGTTGCGCGCAGCCGACTGCTTGATGAACTCGTCGTACTGAGCATTGCCCGTGCTCTCAAATTCAAGCGGCCCCGACTCGCTGACTGTTTGCGCGCCCGGCAACACAATCGGGCTTGCAGGCGCGGCGCTTGCAGTCGCTTCACTTGCTGCCAGTTTTTCAATTGACGTTTTACTCGCTGTGTTTACGGATTTGCTCGCCGTGCCTTTCGCGGGTTTGCCTTGCGGTTTCAAAGCGTCTGCTACGGGTTTAGCCGGAGCTTGCACGGGTATCGCCGTCTCATGGACCACCATCATAGGTGTTCGCTGCGGCTTTATGGAAGAAACAGATTCAACATTCATCAGCGCGTTTGCGTCCTGCGCTCGCGCATCAGTGATAATTATTCCCGATAAGATAATTAAGAACAGGATGACGAGTGATTTCATTAGACTCCCGCTATAGGTGGCTCGATTAGTAAGACAACTACCGCGGGGGCTGGAATGAGGGATGAAGGATGAGGAACGAAAAAAAATTCAAATCTCGAATTTGAGATTCGGGAATTCTTATTCACGCTTCATCGTTCATCCTTGATTACTACGCGGCCAGTCTAATATGCAGGTCGTGCTTTGTCAATAATTACATCGCTCGGCGTTTGACACGGAAAGCGCGCGCGAGTAAGCTGAATGAGCTTAAAAGAGTCCTCGCACAGGCTACGAGTTGAATCCACATTAAATGACATGCATTGAGGCCGCGCGAATGATGCCTCACCATCGCCTTCCACTTCACAGGCGCGTTATCGCGCGGCGCTTTGATGGTTAGTTCAAGTCTTACACAAACAAAATGCAAGTTCTGGACGCTTGCGCACTTCGACGTTGTTAAGAAGTTGTAAAACCACTTTCTTCTGACAAAAGCTTCAAGGAGGTAGAATATGTCGCGAACTGTCGTAGCAGGATTTCTGTTCCCGGCCATAGCAGCAGTAGTTTTATGCGGCGCGCCGCGAACCAATGCGCAAAGTTCCCACCACTCCGAACAGGTCGTATTCAGCGGCGTCGGCGTTTGCCCGGAGTTCGGGCCAGTCGGCTTCTGGATTTGGTGCGAAGCCGATTCGACCAATCCCTATCATGGCGTTTGCAACGGGGCGATGTATGTTTACAGTTAGGGAATCACAAAAGGTGTCGTGGGGATGATCACGGAAAATCCTGATGAGACCTACACAATGTCTGTGGTCGCCAAGAAAGGCGGCCTCGCCGCGATGCTCACAAATGAAAATCCCGTCAACAAAGGACCGCACAACACTGTTGACTTCACCGTAGAAATATCCGCTGGCTCATGCTCAGGCCAATCTACTAACGCTGTGGTTAATGTGACCGGGCCGGAAGAGTAGACTCAATAAAAATGGCTGGCCGAAACATCTGAGTGATTCGGCCAACCATATTTGTAGATTGCCTCTTATTGGCAAGCTTCACTGGCGCTGCGGTCTGATAGCGTAATCGGGCCAGCAGGTCAGTTGTTGTGTGTCCGCATCATCAACGCCGCGCCCGAACGGAAAGCCTGCAGGCGTCGCGGGCTGCGGCGGCAGGAATTTCGGATCGAGCGCCTTCGCGATTTGATCGCGCGCGTCCTCAAGGTGCGCGCGGGTAGCCGGATCTGTCGCTTTCACAATAGCGCGCTGAATCTCTCCGCTCAAAGTTTTGAGTTCCGCTCGCGCAAACCCTCGCAGGTCATCGGTCGCGGGTGTGCGCCCGTTCAGCTTGTCGGCAAGATTATCGAGATACGCGCGCTGAAGGTTGCGGCGGTACGCGTCAATCTTCACCTGCGGCGCGGCTAATTCCTGCCATATCCCATGCCGGACATCCGCAAGGAACTCAGCCGGTTTATAAGCCACCGCTCCGTCCATCGCTTCCTGCTCGACGAGTCGCGAGAAGCGAGCCGGGTTGAGCAAAGAATTAAGCACGCGAGTTTGAGCAAGCTTGATTCTATCGAGCGCGCCTACGGGTTCGATGCGACGAAGTATCTCGGGCTTTAGCGCCCACGCGGGAGTCGCAAACGCATTCTCGTTCAGGAAGCGAACGGCTGCGGCCTGGCGGTCGCGCGGAACAGGCGTGAAGCGAACGCCCTGCTGGCTTCCGTATTTCTCCTGCGAGTTGAACCCGCCGACTATCGCGGCAACGTGACCAAGCTCTGTCGCCCACTGGCCGAGCATGCGGCTGTACAATTCTTCGAGGTCGTTGTAAGGCTCACCCGGCTGCGTCGTCGCTTCAAGCAGCATATCCGACACGCGCTTGAGATTTTTAATGCCGAGCGCGGTTGATGAAATCGCATCGGCATCGCCAACGGCTTCGGTGTTCTCGCCCGGATCACTGCCGCGCGCATCCGATGTTGAAAACCTCAGCCACGGAGTCTTGTCCTGCTCGCGCGCCCACTCATCGAGCGTCTTCTTCTCGTCTTCGGGGGTCTTCGCGCCCGGAATGGGCTTGTAGCCCCACATCGTCGCCCACTTGTCGTACGGGCCGATGCCCGGTATCAAATCCGGCAGATCAATCTTGTCTTCGGGCTGCGCGACATAATTGAAGCGCGAATAATCCATCAAGGTCGGCGTGTGGCCCATCTTCTTGACCCACTCGCGGTCGCGGACTTTTTCCGCCGGGTACATCGAGCTTGCTTTCATATTATGTTGAAAGCCCAGAGTGTGGCCGACCTCGTGCGCGACGACGTATTCAATCAGCTCGCCCATCAGATCGTCCGGCAGCGGGAGTTTCTTTGCGCGCGGATCGAGCGCGCCGACTTGCAGGAAGTACCACGAGCGCTGAAGGTTCATCACGTTGTGATAGAACTGAATGTCGGCTTCAAGTATCTCGCCCGTGCGCGGGTCGTGAACGTGCGGGCCGACGGCGTTTTCAATCGTCGAAGGCAGCCATCTGACGACCGAGTAACGAGCGTCTTCGGGACTCCAGTCGGGGTCTTCTTCCTTGCTCGGCGCTTCCTTTGCGATGATGGCGTTCTTGAACCCTGCGGCCTCAAACGCCGCCTGCCATTTTTCGATGCCGCGCTTGACGTAAGGAACCCACTTGGTGGGCGTGGCCGGGTCGACGTAATAGACAATCGGCTTCACGGGTTCTGAAAGCTCCGCGTTCGGGTCTTTCTTTTCCAGTCGCCAGCGGGTGATGTATCTGCGCTGAGGCGCGCGGTGCTCGTCTTTGCCGAAGTCCGTCTGTCGCGCGCTGAAATATCCGACGCGATCATCGTACAGGCGCGGCATCATAGGTTTTTCCGGCAGCTTCACCATGCTGTAATGCATCACGACGGTTGCGCTGCTTCCGGGCGCGATGCCGGTTTGTCCGAACGGATTGGGCGTAGGCGCGGTCTGCGTCGGAGCCATATCGGGGGGCGATGTAAAAGTTTGCGTGACCTCGACCTCGATGTTTTGCGGAAACGACGCCACGCGCTCGATGAACGAGCGAGACGGGTCGAAGCCACGCGCGCGAAGCCGCGAGCGCGGGCTGAACTCTGTCACTTCATTCGTAAACAATCGAGTCACATCAATGACTGGCGCGTCGTCTTTGCCGAGCGCCTCGATGTAAAAAGCCTGAATGATCGTGTCGTTGTTGGCGGCTTGAACCGCGAGCGAGATCGGCAATTTGGGATCGGCGACTATCTCATAAGCGACGTTGCGCAGCAGCACGCGATTGCCGTGGCGCTCCCACTTGACGACGCGGTTGCCGAGCATCTGCCCGCCGTAGCCTACGCCGAGCGTCGTGCGCGCAATCTGGCTCACCCAGAGAAACTCTTTATCAAGCTCGCTTTTGGGAATCTCGTAATAGATTTTCTCCTTGATGCGATGGACAGTGAAGACGCCCGGAGTTGATTTGGCGTCTTTGGTGATGACTTTGTCATAAGGCTTGATCTCAGGCGCTTGATCCCTGAGAGGGAAAGGGCGATCCTGCCCGGCGGCAGCCGTCGGAGGCGTCGGCTCTTGCGCCGATAGCTCCCGCGCGCTGGCTGAAGTAGCGCGCGCGAAGCTCAAACCTGCGAGAATAATGAACAGCAGTGTAGCTGTTAAACGTTTCATGATTCATTCCTCAAGATTTAGGATTGGAACAATTGGTTGTGTGCTTGAACCCTGACCAGAGGGTTTCCACTGGAACGGAAAGAATACTATCCTGGGCGCTGAAATTCAATCTGCGATTTGTCTTGCCGTCGCCGCGTTTTATAATGCACGCATTCTTATCGAGGAGACTGAAATGATATGAACAGCATCCCTGAGATTGGACAAACGGTTTTGAATTTCATTGACGGCAAATGGGAGCCGTCCGCTTCGGATAAATGGACGGAGCGATACGACCCTGCGGACAAAACAGTGCTCGTGGGTCGCGCGCCCGATTCATCGCGCGAGGACGCTCGCCGCGCTATAGAAGCAGCAGCCCGCGCGTTTGAGTCGTGGCGCGAATGGCCTGCGCCCAAGCGTGGCCGCCTGCTTTTTGACTGGCTCGCGTGGATTGACGCGCGCAAAGACGCGCTCGCCAACCTGCTCACGCGCGAAGAAGGAAAAATTCTCGCCGAATCGGTCGGTGAAGTGAAGCGCTCAACGGACATTCTCGAATACACCGCCGGGCTTGGCCGCAGACTCGAAGGCCGCGTGTATCCTGCGGAAGAAGAGGATGTATTTTGTTATTCGACTCGCCAGCCGCTCGGCGTTGTCGGGCTAATTTCGCCATGGAATTTTCCCGTTGCGATTCCTGTGTGGAAACTCGCGCCCGCGCTCGTCGCAGGAAACACCTGCGTGCTGAAGCCGTCGCCGCTCACGCCAATGACGGCGACTATGCTCGTGCGGGGGCTTGAAGAAGTAGGGCTGCCTGCGGGCGTGGTCAACGTCGTTCACGGCGATGCGGAGCCGGGCGTAGAGTTGATTTCAAATGCACAGGTGCGCGGCGTGTCCTTCACAGGCTCGACCAAAGTCGGAAAGATAATCGCACGCGCGGCGAGCGAGAGATTACTGAAGTTGCAGCTTGAGCTTGGCGGCAAGAACCCGCAGATAGTCCTCGAAGACGCTGATATTGAACAGGCTGTGAACGGCGTTATGGCTGGCGCGTTCGGCTCGACTGGCCAGCGATGCACAGCAACGAGCCGCGCGATTGTGATTGGGAAGATTTATGACGAATTCCTGAATCGAGTAGTCGAGCTGGCATCTTCCATCAAAGTCGGGCCGGGCACGTCAGCGGGCGTTGAGATGGGGCCGCTTGTTGACGAGCGAGCATTGAACGGCGTTGCGCGCTACGTTGAATCGGGCCGCGCTGAGCGCGCGCGCTTCTGCGCAGGCGGCGATGTGATTAGAGAGAGCGGAATGGAGCGCGGCTATTTCTTCCGGCCAACGGTGCTCGAAGCAAATCCAGAAATGGAGATTGCGCGCGAAGAGATTTTCGGTCCCGTGCTTTCAGTCATTCGAGCGCGCGACATCGAAGAAGCGATTCGTATAGCCAACTCTGTTCGTTATGGACTCACGGCCTCGGTCTTCACGCGAGACGTCGGGCGCGTCTTCCGGTTCGCCGAGCGCGCCGAAGCCGGAATCGTTCACGTCAATCGTCCCGGAGTTGGCGGATATTCGCACGCCCCTTTTGGCGGGATAAAAGAGTCGGGCTACGGCGGGCGCGAAGTCGGCGATGAGGTTTTGAGCTTCTACACCGAAACGAAGGTCGTTTATGTGAACTACAAATAGACAGGTCAGCTATTTTCGTCTGTTGTTGCCTTGTGCAGTTGTTGACCGTGACCCGGAGAGTGGATAGACGCTGAAGCTGTCGCGCCGCCGCTTGACTCGCAAACACCGCAGTGATAACTTGGCCCGCGCTAAAGGCGCATTTTCTTACCTTACAAACCAGTGGAAATAACCTTATGAGGACATCATGAAAACTGTGACGAGAATAGATGCACGCAACAGCGTCGCGCGGTTGTTGCTCTTTATCCTGATCACGGCTCTCACGTCTAGCGGAGTCGTATCGGCGCAGGAGAGCAATGGCCGCATGGAGGATGTGGCGCTCAAGAATGTTCAACTGCGGTCAATCGGCCCGGCAATCATGGGCGGTCGCATTGACGACTTCGCCGTCGTCGAAAACAACACCGCGACCTTTTACGTCGGCGCAGCGACAGGCGGCGTGTGGAAGACCACAAACAATGGCACGACGTTCGACCCCATCTTCGATGATCAGGGGACGCACTCGATTGGCGACATAGCCGTCGCGCCAAATGATCCGAACATCATCTGGGTCGGCACGGGCGAGCCTAATAATCGCCAAAGCTCATCCTGGGGCGACGGCGTCTATCGGTCGCTCGACGGCGGAAAGACTTGGCTGAACTGCGGCCTGCGCGACACGAAGCACATTGGCCGCGTTGTGATTGACCCGCACGATGCGAACATCGTTTACGTCGCTGCGGTAGGTCACCTGTGGGGGCCGAACAAAGAGCGCGGCGTGTTCAAAACAACTGACGGCGGAAAGACTTGGACTCACTCTCTCGCCATCAACGAAGACACGGGCGTGATTGATCTGGCGATGGACCCGCAGAGTCCAATGACATTGTATGCCGCAGCGTATCAGCGACGCCGCACGCCATGGGGCTTCAACGGCGGCGGGCCGGGAAGCGGCATCTATAAAACTATTGACGGAGGCGCGACGTGGAAGAAGCTCACGAACGGGCTGCCTGCAAAACCGCCGATTGGAAGAATCGGGCTAGACATCTATCGCAGCAACCCGAACATCGTCTATGCGCTCATCGAGAGCGCCGAAGGCGGAGTCTTTCGCTCGGAAGATCGCGGCGAGACGTGGCGCAAGATGAGCGACACGAATCATCGCCCGATGTATTACAGCCAGATTCGCATTGACCCGAACAACGACCAGCGAATATGGATGTGCGGCGCGCCGATGCTCGTGTCGGAAGACGGCGGCAAGACTTTCGTGACGAACGTCGTCACGCGAATTCACGGCGACTATCACGGGCTGTGGATTGATCCGGCGAACTCTAATCACATGCTTGCAGGCTCGGACGGAGGCATTCACATCTCGTGGGATCGAGGGCGCACTTGGGATTACGTCAACACGGTTCCGCTCGGCCAGTTTTATGAAATCTCGCTCGACAATCAAAAACCGTTCTGGGTCTATGGCGGACTTCAGGACAACGGGAGCTGGGCCGGACCGAGCGGCACGCTCAACCAGGAAGGCATAACCAACGACGACTGGTTCCGCATCGGCGGAGGCGATGGCTTTTACGCCGTCGTTGACACGAGCGATCCAAGCGTCATCTACGCCGAATCGCAGAACGGCAACATGCGAAGATTGGAATTGAAGACCGGCGAGAGCCGCTCGATCAAACCGCAAGCGCCTAAGGGCGAGCCTGAGTATCGCTTCGATTGGAACTCGCCGCTGCTGATTTCGGCTTTCAACAACCGCACGATTTACTTCGGCGGCAACCGCGTCTTCAAATCAACAGACCGCGGCGATACGTGGACGCGCAGCGACGATCTCACAAAGAATCAAGACCGCGACAAGCTACCGATCATGGGCGTGCTGCCTGATAAGAACATGCTCTCGCGCCACGACGGGCAGGAGACGTTCGGGCAGGTCGTGACGCTTGCCGAATCGCCCATCAAAGAAGGCTTGCTGTATGCCGGGACGGATGACGGCAATCTTCAAGTCTCGCGCGACGGCGGGCGTACCTGGAAGAACGTTGTTGATAAAGTACCGGGCCTGCCGAAAAATACTTACGTGAGCCGCGTCGTGCCTTCGCGGTTTGTCGAAGGGACCGTCTATGCGACATTCGACGGCCACCGCTCGGATGATTACAGCACTTACGTTTACGTTTCGAGCGATTACGGCGAAACGTGGAAATCAATCAAAAGCGACCTGCCTGCGGGCGTGACCTGCCGCGTGATACGCGAGCACCCGCGCAATCAGAATCTGCTCTTTTTGGGAACAGAGTTCGGCGCGTTCGTTTCGTTTGATCGCGGCGGCCACTGGACGCGCATCAAAGGCAATTTCCCAATGGTGCGCGTTGATGACATTCAGATACACCCCCGCGATAACGCTTTAGTGCTCGGCACTCACGGGCGATCAATCTGGGTGCTCGACGACATCACGCCGCTTGAGAAGATGAACGACGCGGTGCTGAACGAAGACGTTCATCTTTTTGAGATAGAACCGGCGACTCACTTCAGGCTTTACAACCGCAAAGGCAACACGGGCCACAAGTGGTTTATGGCGCAGAATCCGCCTTACGGCGCTGTGATTAATTATTACTTGAAGACAGGCTCGAAAACGGAAGCGAGCGCGACAGAAGGCGAGACGCCGCGCAGACAGGGGCGCGGCGCGGGCTTTCAGCGCGAAGGCGCAGCGGGTCAAAGAGAAGGCGCGGCGCGCAATGGCGTAAGGATTACAATCACGGATCGCAGCGGCAAGGTCGTGCGCGAGCTTACGGGACCGAACCAGGCAGGTATAAATCGCGTCGTGTGGGATTTAAGAATTGCGCCTCCGTTCCAACCTCAAGAAGGTCAGGGACCGGGCGGCGGTGGCGGAGGCGGATTCTTCGGCGGCGCTCGCGGGCCTCGCGTCGCGCCCGGCGAATACACCGTCAAGATTGCCGTCAATGGCAAAGAAGCGTCGCAGAGCGTTAAGGTCGAAGAAGACCCGCGCATTCAAATCAATGAAGCTGACCGCGCGCGGCTCGCTGAGTCGCAGATGAAGGTTTATGCGATGGTAAAATCGGCAGACGCGGCGCGGCGCACGCTTCAAAACATGAGGACGCAACTGACCGCGCTTCAGGAGTCGTTGAGGAGAACTCCGAACGTGTCGGCTGACATCAACGCGGCAGTGAAGGCGCTGGCTGATCGTGTCAGCGAGCTTCAGCGTCAGCTTGTGCCTTCGCCGGACGGGGGCGGAGGCGCGGGACCGCCGCTGCCTGATGAGCCGCGACCGCTGTTCAATCGCATCAGTCAATTGGGCGGCGGGCTTGACGGTTACACCGCAGCGCCGACGGCTGACGAGTTGAGAAGGATTGATGACCTGTCAGCCGAGTTGAAAGCGTTCATCGAGCAGTTGAACAAAGTGATAGATGAACAGGTGCCGAACCTCAACAAGCAGATGCGCGACAGCGGGATGACGTTCGTCAATCCCGGCCAGCGCATCACGATCCCACAGTAATTGCTTCACCAATGGGCGCGGGCTTGATTGTTCGCGCCCATTAATCTCACATATTGCTTGGGGTTGATAGGCTTCATCAGCTATCCAAATCATGTCTCCGCACTTACCGGTGCAGCGCGATTAACCCTTCACACAAGATTGTTCAGATTGCCATCGAAAATCTTTCATCCGCCTGACAGATTCTTGTTGACTATTTTCGGAAATTTTCGTATATATTCGGTAGATTTTCAGTAGCCCTCTTTGCAGGAAGGGATTTGGGAGGCGATTGAACTCTATGACTCTTGGGCAAGCTATTCGGGCTAACCTACAGATAGAACCAGGGCGAAAAGTTAAAACTCTAGGCGGCTGGTGCAGGCAGGACCGCGTACTTCTTGACGGGCTTGAGATTGGAAAGATTCAAACCCGCCGCGGGCGAACCCGCACTGAAATTCTGACCATTGCCGGAAACGTTTACGTCATCGGCTACGATGTTGACTGGCTCGTCAAACAAGCGGAGAGAAAAATATGGCAATATCTCCACGCCAGCGAGAGGTATATGATTACATCTGCCGCTTCGTAGAAGCGCGCGGATGTGCCCCGACCAACGCCGAGATTCGCGAGCACTTCGGGCTGAGCTCGCCCGCATCGGTTCACCAGACGCTTTCGGCGCTCGAACGCGAAGGGCTGATACGGCGCACGCCTAACGTCAGTCGCGGCATCGAGGTTGTAAAGCAGGAATCGGCTCAAGAGGCTTATGAGATACCGCTGCTTGGACTCGTCGCGGCAGGCCGACCCATTGAGGCTGTGCTGAGCCACGAGACGGTTCACATCCCGCCCGATCTGCTTGGGCGCAACAGGACTTTCGCGCTTCGCGTGCGCGGCGATTCGATGATTGACGAGCACATAAAAGACGGCGACTTCGTCATAGTCGAATCGCGCGAGACGGCGCAGAACGGTCAAACTGTAGTCGCGTTGATTGACGGAAGCGAGGCGACCGTTAAGCGATTCTACCGCGAGGGCAAGCGCGTAAGACTCGAACCGGCCAACCCAAGTTATAGACCGATCATAGTTGAACACGACCGCGTGAGCATTCAGGGCATAGTCATCGGCGTGATTCGCAAGTACCAGCACTAACACAAGCGCCATCTGAATAGGCGCGGCGCAAGTCACGGGCGAAGTGTCTTTGAATACGATTGATTGGAGGACGAAATGGGACTGAGCGCAGCATTATTGCCTGAGTTCGACCACGAGATGGCGAACACTCGAAAGACCCTCGAACGGGTTCCTGAAGACAGATTCGGATGGAAGCCTCACGAAAAATCAATGGCGATGGGCGGGCTTGCGACTCACATCGCCAACATACCGCACTGGACATCAGTAACGATTAATCAGGATCAATTCGATATGGCTCCGCCGGGCCAGGAGCCTTTTCGCCTGCCGCAGGCAGAGACGTTGAAAGAAGTCCTCGATGCCTTCGATACAAACGTCGCTTCAGCGCGCGACGCGATACTCGGCGCGAGCGACGAGCACCTTTTGAAGTCGTGGTCGCTGCTGTCAGGCGGGCAGACGGTGCTGACGCTTCCGCGAATCGCCGTCGTGCGCACATTCGTGATGAATCACATCATTCATCACCGCGCGCAGCTCGGCGTTTATCTCCGACTCAACGATGTGGCGGTTCCTTCAATCTACGGCCCGTCGGCTGATGAGGGTTAGAGTTGGCAGCGTCCGCTCACTCGAAAGCGACGCGCGCAAACGAAATTTTTATTCATTCAACGAATGGTCTGATACAACAGCCTGCGCGAAAGCGAGGGTCAGAGATTTTTCAAAAGCAAAGGAGACCGATTTATGACCTCAGAAGTTAAGCCGATCCAGGAAGGGTTCCACACGATCACAGCGTCGCTTGTCGTCAACGACGCAGTCAAAGCGATTGAGTTTTACAAAACGGCGCTCGGCGCTCAGGAGTTGCTTCGCTCCCCCGCACCCGATGGCCGCATCATGCATGCCGAACTGAAAGTCGGAGACAGCATATTCTTTCTCAACGACGAGTTTCCCGATTTCGCAAGTCCCGAACAGGCTGAATTCTGCACGGCTTCGCCCGTAAAACTCGGAGGTCGCACGGGCAGCATCATCCTCAGCGTCGAAAACGCAGACAATTGGTTCGACCGCGCCGTCGCAGCCGGAGCCAAAGTCGTCATGCCGATGGCGGATGCATTCTGGGGCGACCGCTTCGGCATGGTAGTTGATCCGTTCGGCCACGCGTGGGCCTTCTCGACTCACGTAAGAGATGTCACGCCGGAAGAGCTTGAGCAGGCAGCGGCTCAGTTGTTCAGCCAACCCGATGGAAAAGCCGCAGGCTCGCAGTAACTCGCGCCTGATGGTCTCTTGATGAAAGGATGAAGATGCGAATCTTAGTTTGCGCAACACTGCTGGCCGTAGCGATTGTGGCCGCAAGCGCACAGACAATCGCTCAGCAAAAAGATAACAAAGCGAGCCGGCGCGAGCCTTCGGCTGCCGAGATGCAGGAGATGATGAAGAAGTGGATGGAAGTCGCCTCGCCCGGTCCCGCGCACCGTTTCCTGGATCAATTCGCCGGCAAGTGGGACACCGTCACGCGCGTGTGGATGAGCCGCGATGCGAAGGCGAGCGAAGGCAAAGGCACAGCCGAAACTCGATGGGTGATGGATGGTCGCTATCTTATAGAGGAAGCTTCCGGCCAGATGATGGGGATGCCTCACAATAGCCTGCTCACCATCGGCTATGACAATTTCAAGAAGAAGTATGTCATCTCCTACATAGACAACATGGGGACGGCGATATACACAGGCGAAGGCGACCTCGACGAGGCGACCAAAGTCATGACACTGTATGGCAAAATGGACGAGCCGATGACGGGAGAGAAAGACAAAACGGTTCGCTACGTTATCCGCGTCACCAGCAAAGACAAGTACATCTTTGAAGCCTACGACCTGATTGGAACGCCTCACGAGTTCAAAGGGGTCGAAGTCACCTACACGCGCAGGCAATAGCCTTGTTTGCGCATAAAGGTTTCCCCTTATGAGAGCCGAGCGCGGCATCCCCGCCGCTCACAAGTTTAGCCCCCGTTGATTAGCCCCCCTCATCCACCGGAAAGGGAGCCACCCCCTGGCTCCCTTTTATATTTCTGCGTTTCGTTTTAGCTTTTTCTGTCTGTGCCCATATTGCGCGCTGCCACTCGCGCCTTTAGAATGAGCATTCGACTATAGCCACATCCGATGGAGAATATGCATGAAAAAAAACTTATTGCCTCTCGTCTGCGCGATTATTCTTTCAGCGGCAGGCGCGAGCGCGCAGGACTTATCCGACAAAGCCAAAGAGATGTTCTATCGCCCCGACGTAAAGCAGGCGTTCGATTATGTTGACGCGCATCGCGCAGAAATACTCGCCGAGTGGAAAGCTATCACCGAGATCAATGCGCCTTCGGGCAAGGAGCGCGAGCGAGCCGAGTTCGTAAAGAAGCTGCTCGACTCGTATCACCTCGATAAAGTCTATTTCGACTCGAAAGGAAACCTCATCGCCATACGAAAAGGCAAGGGCGGTGCAAAGCCTGTGGTCTTTGATGCGCATCTAGACACGGTCTTTCAGGAAGGGTTGAGGATAAAGGCCGAAATCCGCGACGGGAAAATCTACGCGCCCGGCGTGGGCGACGACACGCGCAACGTCGAGGCGCTGCTCGCGTCAATCCGCGCGCTCAACGAGGCGAAGATAGAAACCAAAGCCGATTTGATATTCGTCTTCACTGTTGAAGAAGAGACATCCTTCGGCGGCGTGAAGCATTTCATCAGCGAGAACAAAGATCGCATAGGCCAGTACGTCGCGCTCGACGGCGGCTACGAAGGCTTGACCTATGGCGGCATAGGCATCAACTGGTACAAGCATCATTTCATAGGGCCGGGCGGCCACACAACATCTGCGACGCCTCCGTTTTCGGCGACATTGCCGCTCGCTCGCGCCATCTCGCGCATCTATGAGCTTGAGTTGCCGAAAGAGCCGCGCGTCTTCATCAACATTGGTATGCTAGGCGGTGCTGATGTCGTGAACGCGAAAGCGGCTGACGCATGGTTTACAGTTGATTTGCGCTCGACAGATCAAAAATTAATTGACGACTACGAGCGCCGCATCGCGCAGATACTCAACGAAGAAGCTGCGCGCGTAGGAATGCAAGTTAAGAGCGAGGATGTTGAAGAGCGAGTTCCTGCAGCGCAGATACCGGGCAACCGCGAATCATTCACGGTTCGAATGAGCGAGGCCGTGCATCAAGCGATGGGATTTGCAAATGTAGTTGTCACCAACACCGCATCGAACAACGCAAACATAGCTATGCTTGCAGGGATACCGGCGATCTCGACGGGCGCGGCTCGCTGCGGCGGCGACCATTCATTGGGTGAGTGGTGCGACATCGAATCGCTCTATCCGGGCATAAAGAAAGTTATTTTGCTGGAAGTGACTCTTTCGGAAAAACAGTAGGCAGCAGGCGGCAGGCAGTATGCAGTTATTGCGCAACGATGAATGTTGAAGTTTAAAGATAAGACCTCTCTTAATCTATCGTTCAGCATTATCCGTTCCGCGTTTCTGCTTGATGCCTGCTGCCTACCGCCTGCTGCCTAGTGGAGAATATATGGCAGGCAAGAAAATACTCTTCGTCGCAAGCTGGGCGATTCTGCTCTTTCTGTTTGGCGTTATCGCAGCCCTTTCAACCGCTTCGTTGATGACGGCTTATGGTGAAAGGCCGGACAATCTGGTTCAGAACTTCAAGCTCGATGACATCAAGAATGCCGCAGAGCAAGTGGGCGCGTCCGGTGATGAAGTGGTTGCGGCATTCAGAGGCAGGCGAGCGACCGCTGCAACGTGGGCGCTCGCGTTCGCATTGCTTGCGATAACGGTTGTGCTCGGCCCTTATCGTCGCGGCGAGCGTTGGGCATGGTGGGCGTTATTGATAACAGTCGGATTGTCGCAATTGCTATCGCTCGCTCGCGTGCTCGCGCTTCATTCGAGCTTCGGCACGGGAGCGCCAGCGACTATACTGGCATTCACTCTGCTGGGACTGCTCGCGGGCGCGCCGCGCATGTTTTCTAAAGCGGATGTCGCCGGATGACATATCAATCATCTGAGGCGGAGAGTTTAATCTTCGTTCGGAGTCTACGCTTTACACGGCTGATACTCAAACAAAAACGCGCGGACAGAATGTAGATTGCCCGCGCGTTTCAAGTTGTGAGATTCGCTTGATGAAGCAAAGCCTTTAAGTCTGCTTTGTCGTGGCGGTCGCAGATTTGCTCTGCTTCATCTGTTGCATTTGGCGGCCCATCTCATCAAGGCGGCTCTGACCCAAAACTTTTTCCGCTTTGGGGAACATCTCGTTCTCTTCTTCGTCGACGTGATGCTCAACCGCATCTCTCAACTCGCTGAGCTTGTCTATGAAGTCGTCATTGTGCGGATTGAGGTTGGTCATCTCAGCGAGAATCTGGTCAACTTCCTGATGCTCCTTCAAAGACTCCTCGATCATATCGCGAGTCTCTTCGTGATTGCGAAGCGCAGGATAGAAGATTTGCTCTTCCATCTGCGTGTGGAGCGTCAGCGCGTGCTTGAGGCGCATGAACAGGTCTTTGGCCGAGCGGTCGCCCTTGTCGGCGGTTTCGATCTGGTCCATCAAACCCGTCGCCTCTTTATGATCTTTCTTCAAAAGTTCTATAGCATTCATTGCAACCCTCCTTGAAGTTTTTCAAACTGCTCCTCAGGTCAGTTTTCAATTCAAGATTAATCGTGCAAGCTGCGTTCCCGTGCGCCGGGTGAACCCGCGGCTCGCATGATGGATTGGCGAATGAAACTCGTTCAATGAAGGTGAAGTTGTGAAGCAAGACAGAACACGGAGAGGGTGAAAGCGAGGGACTTTCAACGATCAGCTATCAGCGGTCAGCTTATTTCTGCGCCAAACTTTTTCGGCTGAAAGCTCTGTGCTGATAGCTGGCCGCTTTTAACCTTCAAGCTCGCGCATCAAAAGCAATGCCGTGCGGCTCACGGACTTTTCAACTCCGGGCGATAGCCCGACTCCCGGCTCAAACGTCTTGCCCTCAATCGAATAAACAATCAGATCGGACGGCAATTGGCCGAGCGCCCGCGCCAGATCTATCGCTTCAGCGAGACTGAAGGCATGAGTGGAGTAATGAAAAAATCTTTCCGGCATTCGTTGCGCATGCGCATCGAGCTGGTGAATCGTGCCCGGCGCAGCGCCGGAGCGCGCCGCGTCAATGATTACCACGCGATTCGCTCCCGACCACGCTTCCATCAGTGCAGTTCCGCCTGCCCACAATTGATAGCAATGATTAAGCAGTTGTTGCGTCGCTCGGCATAGCAATTATCTTTGAACTGGCCGCCGATGAAAACTTTGTCTTGAATGGCGATGGCAGATAGTTCGCACGAGCGAACGCCAACGAGCGCATACTTTGGAGCCGTGAGCGGCTCTTCGATAATTTGAAAACGGCCATCGTTGCGCGCGCCTTGCCATAAGCGAATCGCAGGCGAGTGAAGAAATCGCTTCCACGAATACGGCCCGACCGTGTAACCGAACACGGCCTCGTCATCGCGCCTCTTCAAGCGATAGTTGCCCGCCGCTTGTTCGTCAGTCCAGCCTATGGGCAGGTCTGTGTCTGTCTTGATTTCGTCGTAAACAATCGCTCCATCGCGAACGGTCGGAGCGATGATTAAATAGCCTCTGTTTACAAGTGCCTCAAAGAGGCCCGGAAGACTAGCCCGCTCAATTAAAGCACGATTCGGAGCTTCGAGCGCCGTTGTCTTCATAAATACCTCTCTCGCGGGCGCCGTCCCTCATTGCCCAAGAGCAAAGACACGTCAAATTTTACAATGCAATCACGATGCCCTATGGCTGCGTTGAGCGAATCGGGATGGGTATCTTTGCAGTCGCTTTGTTGTGAGTGAGTTAAAGCGCAGCAGTCGTCATGCAGCGACTTTTGGATGTTGAGCGTGTCGCAGGGAAAATCCGCATTTGAAAGCTTCGATTGCGAAATATTTCGGCTTCGCGTGAGACTGATGGCTACAGTCAGCGCGATCTTAGCATTCGCGAACTATTTGCTAATTTTCATCGCGGCAACGCGCACGCGTGATGGCTCGCCTGCTTCGGTCCACGCAAAGACAAGCTCGTCGCTTCTTTTTGCCATGCGCGGAAACCCCGAAGCGCGAGCCGCAGTCGTTTCGGCTATCGTAATGCTTGCGTCGCGCGTGCCGTCTGCTCGGACGCGGCGGGCTTTTATCACTGCTGTTTTTTCCATTCGCTCAAGCCAGCAAATTATCGCCGAGCCGTCCGAGAGCAAAAGCGTTTGAACGCGGCCCATGGGACTGCCTTCATCAACCTGAACCGGCTTACTAAAATTCGCGCCCGCGTCTTTTGAAAACGCGACGTTCACGCGCGGCTTATTGTCTGTGGCTGTGAACCACGCGACAGCAACGCGGCGGCCTTCGGCGGCGACTGACGGCCCATTCACAGGGCAGCCTTCGATGCGCCAGTTATCTGCGCTGATGGCTTGAAACCGGCTCCAGGAGCCTTTTTCACGGCGGATGATTGAAATGTCGCGAATCTCTTTTTCTGAGCGGTCGCGGTAAACGACAACGGGTCCATCAGCAGTCAAAGCAGCCGAAGTCTGGCAGCAATCGCACACGCGAGCGTCAAGCTCCGCTTCTTCCGAAAGCTGTCCGTTAGAATCAACGATCGCGTAGCGCAGAGTCATTTCGTTTGCGAGCGACTCGTGCGATTCGTGCTCGTTCGCTTGCGATTTGAATTTGCGCCCATCGAGCCAGAAGGCAGCGACCCGGCCATTCGCCATCGGCAGCATTGAAACGAATCCGTGCTCAGTTGGAGTGCCGTCGCGGTGAGGCGTAATCGGCTTAGACCACGTCTTGCCGCCGTCTTTCGAAAAAGCCATCTGAATATCGTATCCGTGAGCGTTTGCGCCATTTTTGACCAGCCAGTGCGCTGCGAGCACACCGCCAGGGAGCGCAATAAGCGAAGGGAAGTCAGCCCAGTTGACGAACCAGTTGTCGCCTTCCGCAATCGCGCGAGGCTCCGTCCAGCGCGTGCCATCAAGGATGGAAAACCGAAGCGCGTGATGGTGCGCGTCTGTTTTTTCAATCCAGCTCAAATAGATTCTTCCGTCGCTTGCGGCAAAGAGGTTCGGCTCGCCGCTCGCAGGCCCGGCGGGCGAGTCAATAATTCGCACGGGTGATTGGTTCGCATCAGTTTTGCTCTGACCCGTTGCGTTGATGATGATCGAAAGGACTATCGCCGCTGCGCTGATTACTCGGATTAAGTTCGGCATTATTAAACTCGCTTTCTACCTCTGTTGCTTTGAAGAGGAGAATTATACATCAACGTTCGCTCGCTATCAGGCTTGACAGCGCGGCGGCGCGCAGCATACTTTCAACCTGCCCGCACCGCGGAGGCTTCGGCCTGAAATCATACCAATCGAAAGTTGGAAACTATGAAGTACTCTTTCTATTATCATGCGCGCATTGCGTGCGCGACGCTGTTGCTCGCTTCTATGCTCAACGTCAATCTTCGCGCACACGCGCAAACGACATCGAGCGCGGCGCAGACCATTGATCGCACGCGGCTTGAGATAATCGAAGACCTTTCGGAATCTCTGGCCAACGACCTGCTCGACCTGTCAATTGCCACGCGCGACCGCGACGAGAAGCTCACTGCTCAATTCTTCCCTGCGAAGCTCACAGCCACGCCATTTCCCTGCCGACCGCTTGAAGCAAAGACCGATGTCAAATGGATAGGCATCCGCGCGTGGGCCGCTAATCAGCCGGGCGACGATAAGAAGGCTGCTGCGGGCAATTCAAACTCTCGGCCGAACGCTGCGCGTCAGATGACGAAGGAAGAATTCCTGCGCGACTGGCAAACGTTCCTCAGTCACTTTTCAGAGATAGAAGATGCGCGGTTCAAAGTAAAAGGCGCGACCTTCGACGACAGCGCAAGCTCTGTCGCAAACGCGAAAGTGCCGACCGCAACCGTCGGCTCGACGGGAAAAGCGCGCGTGGCTTTTTATGTCATCGGGCGCAACCGTGAAGGCCGTCGCGAATGGGCGCGCGGCGTGACGAACTCCGATGTGCGCTACGCCGAAACGAAGCGGTGGCAGTTTATGACCTTTGCGCTTGAAAGCTTCGATTCGATGGTCGCTGACACAGACCTGTTTTCGGAAGTTGCAAAGCCTGCGGGCGTGGCGGCTTCAATTCCGGCTTATGGTTCACCTGCGAACAACGGGTTCGTGTGGCACGGCGCGGCTGCGGCGGATATTAATAAAGATGGCTTCATTGATTTATTCGTCACCTCTGCGACTCGGAATTATCTTTACCTCAACAACTGCGACGGCACGTTCCGCGACGCATCGGATGAAGCGGGCGTACGGATGCTTGCAACAGGGACCGCGCCGCTTTTTGTTGACTACGACAACGACGGCGACGAAGACCTTTTCATCTCGGCTGTGGGCCAGCAGATTCTTTTCGAGAATCGTCTTGTGCCAGACGGCAAATTGGAACTGCGCGACGTATCGCTCGAATCGGGCGTTGCTGTGGACGCCATAGGCTTCAGCGCAATCGCGGGCGATGTGAACGGCGACGGGCGAATGGATTTGTATGTCGCGTCGTACAACCGCTACGGGCAGGTGACTCCTGATTCATGGTTTCGAGCTACGAACGGCACGCCGAATCTTTTGTTCATCAATCAAGGCAACGGCACGTTCCGCGAAGAAGCGCGCAAGTGGCGCGTTGACGATTCGCGATGGAGCTACGCCGCAGCCTTCGCCGATGTGAACGGCGACGGGCGAATGGATTTGTATGTCGCAAACGATTTCGGCGAAAAGGCGATGTACATAAATCGCGGCGACCACTTTGTTGACGAAGCGAAAGAGCGCGGCGTGCTCGACCCGGCGAACGGAATGGGCGTGTCGTTTGGCGATTTCAATAATGATGGATTGCTCGATCTGCACACGACGAACATGAGTTCGACGGCGGGCAATCGAATACTCGCGCGGTTGTTCCCGAATCAAAGCCCGAAAGACAATGTGCTCAAGAAACTCGCCGCCGGAAATAATCTGTTCGTCAACACAGGCGACGGCCACTTCAAAGACGTGACCACAGATGTGGGCGGATTTTCAGGCGGATGGGCGTGGGGCGGCGGCTTCATTGATTTCGACAACGACGGGTGGGAGGACATCTACACGCCGAACGGGTTTATCAGCGGCAAGTCAATGAAAGACACCTGAAGCCAGTTCTGGCGTCAGGTCGTGACGCAATCGAACGAGAAGGACAAAGGCGCGCTGCGCAAGGACCAAAACCAGCTAATCTTTTCGGAAGGCTTTTCATTCAGCGGCTACGAGCGCGACCCGCTTTATCTGAACGTCGGCGGCAAAAAGTTCAAAGACGTTTCGGGCGTGTCGGGCATTGATTCGATCACCGACGGGCGCGCGGGCGTGTTCGCCGATTTCGACAACGACGGCGACCTCGATGTTTTCGTTACGACGATTCAAGGCGACGCGCACTTGCTCTTTAGAAACAACGTCGGGCAGGCGAATAATTTCCTGCGCGTCTCGCTCGAAGGCGGAAAAGACGCGGGGCGCGATGCGTTTGGCGCGGTTGTGCGCGTGAAGACTTCAGCCGGTACGCTCACGAAAATCAAAGATGGCGGCTCAGGGTTCATCTCGGAGCACGACCCGCGATTGCTTTTCGGATTGGGCAAAGACGAGCGGGCCAGTTCAGTCGAAGTCACATGGCCGAATGGCAAAGTCGAAAAGTTTGAAGGCGACTTCAAAGCGAACTCCGCGTGGCTTCTGCGCGAAGGCGCAGGCCGCGCGATTGAAATAAGAGAGAAGCGCGCGACGCTGCCCGATCCATTAACGCGCGCCGAAGCGTTCGCGCGAAGTTTAAAGATAAAAGTCGGCAGCGAGATGCCTGACCTTCCGCTCAAGACGATTGATGGCCGCGCTGTTTCGTTCAAGTCGCAACTGAAGCCGGGCCGCCGTCTTCTCATCAACGTATGGGCGACGTGGTGCGTCCCGTGCGCGCGCGAGATGCCTGAGCTTGAACGGCTGCGCGCTCGATTTGCCGCTCGCGGCGTTGATCTGATTGGCTTGAACGTTGACACTGAGCCAAAGGCCGACATCAAAGGCTACATAAAAGAAAAGGGCGTGGCGTATCGAAACTTCATCGGCGGCGTCGCATCAATCGAGCAGTTGTACGCGAGCGATGAATTGTCCGTGCCGCTTTCGATTGTCGTTGACGAGCGTGGCCGCGTCGTTGACTTGATGCCCGGCTGGTCCGACGAGACCGAGCGCAAATTCAATTCGCTTGCGGAAATTGAATCGGAGAAAACTGCAAAGCCGGTTCGCAATCGGAACTGAAGCTCCAATGCGCGACGCGGAGAAGGGGCGACGCGGGGACGCGGCGAGAGAAGAGAATAAATGATTGATCGCCGCGCCTTTGTGTCACCGTGTTTCGTCTCGATGGCTGTGATAATGTTTCTTCGCTTGAACTCTTTCAAAAAATCAAAAGGAGCATCCTCCATGAAACCAAGAAGCATCAGGCGCAGAAGTGTCAGCGCGTGGCTAGTCGCGCTGATTGTTTCCATCTGCATTCCTCAAGCAACGATTCACGCGCAGCAGCAACCGCAACAAGAGCAACGCGCGCAGGCAAGTCCCTTGAAAGGGCTTCAGTGGCGCTCAATCGGCCCGTATCGCGGCGGGCGCTCGACTGCGGTTGCGGGAGTCACATCGCAGCCAAACGTTTTTTATTTCGGCGCGACGGGCGGCGGCGTATGGAAGACCACAGACGGCGGCATCAACTGGATGCCCGTCTCTGACGAATACTTCAAGACCGGCTCGGTCGGCGCAATCGGCATTGCCGAATCCGACCCGAACGTCATCTACGTCGGCATGGGCGAATCGCCTATTCGCGGCAACGTGTCGCACGGCGACGGAGTTTATAAATCAACCGACGCGGGAAAGACATGGAAGCACGTGGGGCTTGACGACACGCGCCAGATTTCGCGCGTGCGCGTTCACCCAAAGAATCCCGACATCGTTTATGTCGCCGCTCAGGGTCACGTCTGGGGACCGAATGAGCAGCGCGGCATATTTCGTTCGACCGACGGCGGCAAGACTTGGCAGAAGGTTCTTTATCGCAGCCCGAAAGCCGGAGCCTCTGATTTGATACTCGACCCGACGAACGCGAATGTGATTTATGCCGCGTTCTGGGAAGTCTATCGCACGCCCTGGACGCTTGAGAGCGGCGGGCCGGGCAGCGGCATCTTTAAATCAACCGACGGCGGCGATACGTGGAATGAGTTGACAAAAAATCCGGGATTGCCGAAAGGTATAATCGGCAACATAGGCATCACGGTTTCACCCGCCAACCCTGATCGCGTGTGGGCGATAGTCGAAGCCGAAGATGGCGGCGTGTTTCGCTCAGACAACGCGGGCCGCACCTGGACGAAGACGAACGAGCAGCGCGCTCTGCGCCAGCGGGCGTGGTACTACACGCGCATCTATGCCGACCCGCATAACGCCGAAAGCGTTTACGTGCTCAACACGAGCATGTATCGTTCGAACGACGGCGGGCGCACTTTCAACGCAATCAGCGGCATTCATCACGGCGATTGCCATGACCTTTGGATTGCGCCAAACGACCCGGCGCGCATGATTTTAGGCGACGATGGCGGAGCCGAAGTCTCGCACAACGGCGGCAGAACCTGGAGCGAAGAAGACCAGCCGACGGCGCAGTTCTATCGCGTCATCACCGACAACGATTTCCCTTATCACATCTACGGCGCGCAGCAGGACAACTCGACCGTTAAGATTGCGAGCCGCACAACCGAAGGCGGAATCACGACGAGCGACTGGTACGACGTAGGCGGCGGCGAGTCTGGATGGCTTGCGCCTTCGCCGAAAGATTCCGACATAGTATTCGCGGGTTCGTATGGCGGATTGATTACGCGCTACGATCATCACACGGGCCAGCAGCGCAACGTCAGCCCGTGGCCCGATAACCCGATGGGACATGGCGCGGAGGATTTAAAGTACCGCTTCCAGTGGAACTTCCCTATAGTCTTTTCGCCACACGACCCGAACACGCTGTACGCGGGCGGCAACGTCCTGTTCAAATCAACTAACGAAGGCCATAGCTGGGAAGTCATCAGCCCCGACCTGACGCGCAACGACAAATCGAAACAGGGACCGTCGGGCGGGCCGATCACGAAAGACAACACGAGCATCGAGTATTACGACACGATCTTCACCGTGATGGAATCGCCTGTTGAGAAGGGCGTGATATGGGTCGGCACGGATGACGGGCTTGTGCAGGTTACGCGCGACGGCGGAAAGAACTGGCAGAACGTCACGCCGAAAGGAATCCCCGAATGGATTCAGATTAATTCGATTGACGCCTCTTCGATTGCGCCCGGCACAGCTTACGTCGCGGCGACGATGTACAAATTCGATGACTACAAGCCGTACCTCTATAAGACTACGGATTACGGCAAGACGTGGAAGAAGATTACGAGCGGCATTCCCGACAATGCTTTCACTCGCGTAATTCGCGAAGATCCGAACCGTCGCGGGCTGCTTTACGCGGGGACGGAAACGGGAATCTATTTTTCGCTCGATGATGGCGAAAGCTGGCAGTCGCTTCAACTAAATATGCCAATCGTGCCGATAACCGATTTGTGGGTGCAGAAGCGCGACAGGGATTTAGTCGCCGCGACTCAGGGCCGTTCGTTTTATGTGCTCGATGATCTGAATGTGTTGCACCAGTGGGCGGATGCTATGAAGGCCGACGCTTACCTGTTCAAGCCTGAAGACACTTATCGAATGCCGGGCGGCGGAGGGTTCCAATCACCCGCGGCGACCGTCGGGCAAAACCCGCCTTCTGGCGCGGTCTTTTATTATTATCTGAAGAGTAAGCCTGCGGGCGACATAACGCTTGAGATAATTGACCCCACAGGCAAGCCGGTTCGCTCGTTCACGAGCGCGGCTCCCAGACCGCAGGGCGGGCCGCCGCAGCCTACGCCGCCGACCGCCGAGCAGCAGGAAGAGTTCGGGCCGCGACCCGGTCAGACCCGCGCGCCTGCCGAAGCGGGACTCAACCGATTTATTTGGGATTTTCGTTACCCTGACGCGAAACGTTTTCCGGGAATGATCCTGTGGTCGGGCGAGACTCGCGGGCCGCGCGCTGTGCCCGGCGTTTATCAAGTGAAGCTCACGGTTGACGGCAAGACGCAAACGCAGAGCTTCGAGGTAAAGAAAGACCCGCGCGTTGAAACCACTCAGGCCGATTTTCAAAAGCAATTCGATCTGCTGATGAAGATACGCGACAAGTTCAACGAGACTACGGACGCGATACTTCAGATACGCGACACGCGCCGTCAGGTTGATGACATAGTCAATCGCGTGAAGGACGACCCGAAGGGTAAAGCGATTGCTGATGCGGCGAAGTCTCTGAACGCGAAGCTGACTGCGGTTGAAGAAGCGTTGTACCAGACGAAGAATCAGAGCAGCCAGGACCCGCTCAACTTCCCAATTCGACTGAACAACAAGCTGGCGGCGCTCGCTGGCGTGGTCGGCGCTGCGGACGCGCCGCCGACTGAGCAGTCGTATGTAATTTACGAAGACCTAACCGCGCAGGTCAACGCTCAGTTGCAGAAGCTGAACGACGTGATGCGAACCGATCTTCCGGCGTTCAATCGCTTGGTGCGCGAGCAGGATATTCCCGCTGTGATCGTGAAAGCGAAAGCAAGCGTGAATTAGATCTTCCTTGAACAGGGAGCATCATAAGCGATTCACCGCAGAGACGCCGCAGGACACGGAGAATGCGGCGAGAGCTAATAATCTCTGCGCCGCCTCTGTGCCCTGCGGCGTCTCTGCGGTGATTCTTAATCTTTTTGATCTGCTCGCCGCCAGGATTCTTTTCTAAAACTCTTGCTATCGCCTCGCATTCGGCTATAGGATTCGTCAGACCGTGAGTGGTTCAGTCCCCAGACATTTTCACGCTAGAGAAAGCTCCGTGAAGAACTCTCTGAAAGGCATAAGCCTGATACTTATTGCGCTCATCAGCGTTATCAGCGCAGGAAGCTCGCATCGCGCAGCGAAAAGTAATCATTCATTCAGCGACGATGACCTCGTTATCGGAGCGCGGGCAATCGTTATTGGCGAAGTGCGCTCAATTGGTTCCCGATACGACGCGCAACAAGACCGCTTCTTCACTTATATCCGTGTCAATATCGAGCAAGTTTTCAAAGGTCAAATCCGAGAGCGCAGCATCGTGCTCAAACAGGAAGGCGGCGAAGTCAACGGGCAGGGCAGCATGATTTTCGGCTCGCCTGAATTCAAAAGGGGCGAGCGCGTCTTTCTTTATCTCGATACGTGGCCGGACGGAAGCCTTCGCGTCCATCAGATGCCTTTCGGCAAGCTTTCAATCGTTAATGATGAAGCGAGCGGCCAGCAGATGCTCGTCCGCTCCGGCGCAAGCTGCGGCGTGACGCTCAATCAATCATTTCAACATAGCCCTGCTCTTAACGAGAGCGCCATGCAAATGCCGCTTTCGGATTATGCTCAGATAGTCGAGGCGAGCCTTGCCGTGAATCGCAAAAGATGCGAAGCGTTCGAGGCGGCGCATTACAGCAACGTTCCGATGCTCGCGCGCCCGGCGGAATATGAGCGCGCAATTCGCGACAGACAGATTCATCCGCAGTTTGCGTTATTGTTTCCCGTTAAGTCCGTCCGCTGGTTCGAGCCTGATAGCAATCTGCCTGTCACCTTCTATGTTAACCCAGATGGCGCGCCTAATCCGCAGGTCGTCGATGATGTAGCGGCTGCAATAAACGCATGGAACGGAGTTGCTGGATGCACGCTGCGCGTCGTCAACGGAGGCGCGCGTCCCGTGTGCGCCAACCAGAGAGACTTGAATGCGATTTCATTCAACAACTGCGATGGGCGATTTGCGCCAAGCGCCGACTGCTCTCGCACAATCGCGCTCGGCGGCCTGCGATGGAACAACGAAACCAGGCGCGTCAACGGACAGACATTCGTTAGAGCGATTTATGGCTTTGTGTCTTTCAATCCTTACTCCGCTTGCAGCTTCGATAATCATTGCGACATTCGAGAGATAGCGACTCACGAGCTTGGGCATGCGCTCGGACTAGGACACTCAGAATATCCAGACGCGATTATGTATGGCACGGCTCATTTTGATGGTCGATGCGCGATGCTTGGCGCAGACGACCAAAACGCCATAGCATTCATCTATCCCGTGAACGATCTCGGCGACCGCCCGCTCGCAATCGAAACCGTCTCGCTGCCGGAAGCTATAAAAGATATTAAGTACTTTCAGCCTGTCATTGCGTCAGGCGGGACGTTGCCATACAACTGGAGCATCCTTCCCGGTTTTGGCAGATTGCCGAATGGAGTGGACATCTCGCCCGGCGGCATTCTCGTCGGGGCGCCAATCGAAACAGGCCGCTTCAACTTCAGAGCGCAGGTCGTGGACGGATTGGGCGTCACGCTCGAAAGATCATTTTCGCTGACGGTGCGCGAGCCGCTCGCTTACGACTCGCGCTTCGTTTCGCAAACAGTGCCTTCGAGCGTTCAGGCGGGCGAGCGCTTTACCGCTGTCTTGAGATGGCTCAACACGGGAACGCAAACGTGGAACGGCTCGCCGGTATTGAAACTCGTCTCGCAGAATCCTTCCGGCAACACGACGTGGGGAGCGGACTTCGTATCAGTCACGGGATTTGCCGCGCAGAACGAGCAGTTGGAAATTCGCTTCACGGCAATCGCGCCACGCACTGCGGGCGAGTACAACTTTCAATGGCAATTGTTTCAAGATGGAGCAGGGATTTTCGGCCAGCCTTCCGCAAACGTCACAATAAGAGTCATGGCTGGCGCGCCTGTGATAAATGCAACAGGCGCGTTGCAGGCAACTGTCGGCTCGGCTTTTCGCTATCAATTCACTGCAACCGGAGGCACGCCGCCATTGACCTGGACAATCGCAAGCGGCGCATTTCCCGATGGGCTTACGCTCGATGCGCAGACGGGAATCATTTCAGGCACGCCGACCGCTGCCGGCAATTTCATATTTAGCATCGGTGTAATTGATTCTCAGTCGCGCGCGGCAAGCCAACAGTTTTCAATCCTTGTAGCTCCGCAATCCCAGCCTCTTCGCCTCAATGTCGCCGATTCGCTTCAAGCCGTGAAGGGCGCGGCGTTCAACTATCAACCCACAGCGGCGGGAGGCGCGCCGCCTTATATGTGGACAATAAGCGCGGGCGCGCTGCCCACAGGGCTGAGCTTGAATGCGAGCACCGGCGCAGTGACGGGAACGCCCACAGCAAGCGGGAATTTCAGCGCGACTATATCAGTGCGCGACCAGCGAGGCGAAACGGCAAGCGGCATGATTCAGATCATAGTAGCAGAGCCTGTCGCAGCGCCGGTCATCAGCAAAGTGAAGTACAAAGCTGGCCGCAAAAAGTTGATGGTCTATGGCGAGCGGTTTGATGCAAGCGCCGCGCTCTTTGTTGATGGCGTTCAAGTGGCGAGTCGCTTCGACGAAGGCGCGCTTAAAGCAAAACCAATTTCACTTGTCTCAGGCGCGCACGAAATAAGAGTCGTGAATCCCGGCGGCGTCTCTTCGCAGCCTTTCAGCCTTATCGTGGAATGAAAGCGGTTCAATAATGAAACAGCCCTGAAACCGGCTTCCAGAGCCAATTTCAGGGCTGCTACTGTTCTGCCATCTGCCTTCTGCTTATGGGTTTGCGGCGCGGCGCGGGCGGCTCTCTCTTTGGAGCACGCTGTCTGAAGCGCGCGGGCGACCCGCCAGTCTCCATTCAATCTTCTTTATTGCAACCGTCGCCACGTTGGCCGTGTCTGCGCCCGATGTTCGCGCCACCGGCTCAAGCTCTTTTATCGTCTCCTGATTTCCGATGCGGCCTAGTATCTCGATGACTTCCTGACGAACTCGTTTATTGCTCGTGCGAATGTACGGATAGAGGTCTGCCGGATCGCTCGTCGCAAGCAGATAAGTTCGCGCCTGCTCGCCTTGATCCGTGTCGAGCTTGCGAACAACAAATTGCAGGTTAGCGCGGTCGCCCATCTTGTATAGCGCCCACTGCGCGGCCAGCTTCACATCGTTGTTCTTTTCCGTAAGCGCAATCTTTGAGATTTGATCTGTGTATCGCGGATCGGCTATGCGCGCGAGTCCTTCGATTGCATACTGCCTTCGGTCGGCATCCTTGTCGGTGAGGTTTTCGACGAAAGTCTGTTCGGCCCGTTCATCGCCAATCAGGGACAGCGCCCACAGCGCGGCTTCATCGCGCGATGGGTTGTAGGAGAATAATCCTTTAACTGAGCCAGTTACTTTCTTGAAAGTGCCGCGCTTTTCGGGACCGAGTCCATAAACGGAAAGCAATGGCTCGACTGCCGGGCGATATTTCAAAATCCCTGCTGCGACCATCGCCTGCGTTCGCACTTTCTGATTCGAGTCGCGGAAAAACGGGACGAGGTATTGCCCCGCCGAATCGTCGCCTATCTTAATAAACGCGCGGATGACGTCAATGCGCATGTCCTGATCTGCGTTGAGCGCGTCTGCAAGCTGAGGTATCGCGCCGGAACCTCGCAGCACACCAAGCGCGCGAGTTGCTGCTATACGGATGTCGCGGTCGTGGTCGCCGCGCGCTGCATCGCCGAGCGCAGTGATTATCGAAGGGTCAACTTGAATGTAAGGCTCGATAATCTCGTGATCGTTCGTATCGAGAAACGGGTTAAACAGGTTCCAGCCCTCGCGCTGGTTCGTTATGAAATCAATATCGTGCTCGGTGTAAAGCATGACGAGCGAGCGAATGGCCATTCGGCGAACATCTTCTTGCGGGTCTTTGAGCGCGTCGAGCATTTCGCCCAGCGCGGAAAAATCTTTTATCTTTCCTAACGCTTCGAGAGCTTCGGCGCGCACGCCGTGATCTTCATCCTTGCGCGCGGCGACTGCCAGGGCTTCGACTACGAGTTGAGTGCGAATCCTTCGTTCGCCGAGTTTATGCGCGGCGGCGCGTCGCGTCGCTATGTCGGGGCTTTTCAAATAAGCGAGCAGCGTCTCAAGCGACTGGGTCTCGGCTGGCGCAACTTGAGCCAGCATTATTATCGCCATAGCAAGCGTCAACATTCGCGCGAGTGCTTCGATTCTTGAAGGCATGACAAAACTCCTGATAAAGGTGCTGCCGGCCCTTGACCTGACTTGAGGGCCGTTGGGGCTGCAAGCGGGAACCTGTCCTTTCTAGGCTGTATTTTTGAACGCCTCGCCGATTTAGTCAAGCGCCGACGAGGCTGCGCCATTGACACTCATTTGAGCCGATAGATATGATTCAAGGCTGATTCGGTAACAGATGCGATGCTCTATTACAAGAGCGCCATCTATCGAGAGCGCAAACTTGCTGGAACGCTCTCGAAAGTTTTCTGTCAACTGGAGTAGTTATGAGAATTAAAAGAGCCGGGCTGCTTGCGTTAATCGCGCTGCTCACGTTATCAACCGCGCCTGTCTTTCAACAGGCGAGCGCGCAGCTACAGGCAGACAATCGCGCGGCGAAAACGAGCGCGACGATCTCTACCGAACACATACGCAAGCACGTTGGCTATCTCGCATCGGATAAATTGCAGGGCCGCCGCGCGGGAACGCCCGGCGCTGTGGAAGCCGCCCGCTACATTGCCGATCAATTCCGAAGCTACGGTCTCAAGACCGAGCTTCAACCTTTCACATTCGTCACGCGCGTTGAGCTTGGCCGGCAGAACAGTTTTGAAATCAAGACCGCAAGCGGAGCGCGCGCGCTCAAGGTCGGAGAAGATTTCATGCCGCTCGCCTTTTCGCCGTCGCAACCAGCGGCGGGCGATGCGGTCATCGCCGGCTACGGCATCAGCGCGCCCGAACTTAATTACGACAACTACGCGGGCGTTGATGTGAAGGGCAAGGTCGTCATTATCTTTCGCGGCAGCCCCGACGGCGACAACCCGCACGGGCGATTCGCCGCTTACACTCAGCCGGGGCTTGAGATTCAAAACAAAACTCTAAAGGCGCGCGAGAAGGGCGCGAGCGGAGTCATCTTTGTCAGCAACGAAAAAGTTCTTCAGCACGACAGTCTCGCTCGATTGCGTCACGATTTGAACTTTCTCGATTCGGGCATCCCCGCGGTCGTCGTCAAAGGCGAGGCTCTGGCTAACACGGGCACTGATGTTTCGTTTTCTGGTATCGAGCGAAGATTCAACGAGCGGGCTTCGGCAATCTCGCTTGAAGCGCGAGTCGCATTCAAAACCGATGTTGTAAAGGTCAATGGCGGCGCCGCAAACGTCATCGCAACTCTCAAAGGCAGCGATGCGCGGCTTTCATCAGAGTACGTAGTCATCGGCGCGCACTACGATCATCTTGGGCTTGGCGGGAGTGAGTCGCTTGCGGCAAATCCCGAAGGCCAGATTCATCACGGCGCGGACGACAACGCATCGGGCACGACCGCGTTGCTTGAGCTTGCGCGAGTGCTCGCGTCGGAAAAATCGAAGATAAAACGCAGCATCGTTTTCATCGCTTTCTGCGGCGAGGAAGAGGGACTGCTCGGTTCAGCCGCATACACGAAGAATCCGGTTGTGCCGCTCACTTCAACCGTTGCGATGTTGAACATGGATATGATCGGGCGACTCAGCGACGGCAAGCTGATCGTCGGCGGAGCCGGCACTTCGCCAGCGTGGAAGCCGCTGCTTGCGAAACTGAACAGCCCTGAAACTGGCTCCCAGAGCCGATTTCAGTACTCCTTCAGCGAAGACGGCTATGGGCCGAGCGATCATCAATCGTTTTATATCAAGGACATTCCGGTGCTCTTTTTCTGGACGGGCAATCATAACGATTATCACAAGCCATCGGACACAGCGGATAAAATAAACGCTGAGGGCCTCAAGCAAGTGGCCGAGCTTGTTCACAGCGTCGCGGTTTCAGTGGCCAATGAGCCGCAGCGGATTGCATTCACTCGCGTGAAGGTTGAATCACGGCCCGCGGCGGGCGGCTTCCGGGTTTATCTCGGAACGGTCCCGAATTACGCTGATCAGAGCGATGGGATGAAACTTGATGGAGTGCGGCCCGGCTCGCCAGCCGAGCGCGCGGGACTTCGCGCAGGCGACGTGATTGTGAAGATCGCCAACACGACGGTCAAGAACGTTTACGATTACACCTATGCACTTGGCGAGATGCGCGCGGGCGAAGAGGTCGAGGTAATCATTCGCCGCGATGGAAAAGAGATGACTTTGAAGATCACGCCTGAAAAGCGGAATTGAAGATGAGTTTCTGGTTTCTGGTAATCTCGACTCGCAATTCAAGAGGTTCACGATAGTCGACGACCAGAAACCAGAAACTATTAACCAGGAGGACCATGCTTTTAGACGGACGAACCGGCATCGTATTCGGAGTGGCAAACAAACGCAGCCTCGCGTGGGCAATCGCAAAGCGCGCGGCTGACGAGGGCGCGCGAATCGCGCTTACTTATCAGGGCGAGCGATTGGAAGAGAACGCGCGCGAGCTGGCTGAATCGCTCACGGACCCGCTCGTGCTTTCCTGTGACGTGACCAGAGATGAAGATGTAACGGCTGTGTTTGAAAAAGTGCGCGAAGGATTCGGCTCGCTCGATTTCGTCGTTCACGGCGTTGCTTATGCTTTGAAAGAAGACCTCGAAGGCGATTACATCAAGACTTCGCGCGAAGGCTTTCGCATCGCGCAGGACATTAGCGCCTACTCGCTCACGGCTATTGCGCGCGAAGCCGCGCCGCTGATGGAAGGCCGCCGCGCCAGCATCCTGACGCTTTCATACTTGGGCGGCGAGCGGGTCATACCCGGATACAACGTGATGGGAATAGCGAAAGCGTCGCTTGAGATGAGCGTGCGCTACCTGGCGGCAAATCTCGGCCCGCAAGGGATTCGCGTCAACGCAATTTCAGCGGGTCCGGTCCGCACGCTCGCGTCGGCAGGCATCGCAGGCTTCACAAAAATACTTGAGCACATGCGCAATCACGCGCCGCTCAGAAGAAACATTGACCAATCCGAAGTGGCCGACGCCGCACTGTTTTTGCTATCGGATATGTCGCGCGGCATAACGGGCGAAGTACTTCACGTTGACGCGGGATACAACATTATGGGGATGTAGGCGCACCGCGTCCCACGTCATCTGCGCCGCGCGTCAGGCGGCCAGATGTATTTATGAAGCTGCAATTGAAATCGCACGCGCAAATTATCTTCAAGCATCCAGGCGACCACCTGAGCAGGTTCAATCATTCCAAATGCGGTTGAGATTAATAGCTTCACACGGTCTTCAAGATGATGCTCGCGGATGGTTGCAAGCGCCCATTCATAATCGCCGCGATCAGCCAGAACGAATTTCACTTCGTCAATCGGACGCAGGTGTTCGAGGTTCGACCATAAATTCTTATGGCACTCGCCCGACGCGGGACACTTCAAATCCATTATGCGAACGACGCGCGGGTCGAGTTTTGATATATCGCGATGCCCGCCCGTTTCAATCAAGACCGTGTGCCCTAAATCCGCAAGCCGCGTCGCCAGTTCGTAAATATCAGGTTGAAGCATCGGCTCGCCGCCTGTCAGCTCAACCAGATTGCAATCGTACTTTTCGACTTCGTTGATTATCTCATCAACCGTCATCCGCACGCCGCCCGTGAATGTGAATTCCGAGTCACACCACGCACACCTCAGATCACAACCCGTCGTGCGCACGAAGACGCAGGGCAAGCCCGCGTAGCTCGATTCGCCCTGAATGCTCTGGTAAATTTCCGTGATCCGCATTGAGTGATTTCTAGTTTCAAGTTTCTGGTTTCCCTTTTCCAGTTGAACCAGAAACTATTCTCCGAAATAATCGCATTGCGCGGTGCAGGTTTCGCGGACGGTCACGCGATGAAGTCCCTTTAATCTTCCTTCGAGACGCTCCCAAATCCAGCGAGCGAGGTTTTCGCTCGTCGCGTTTTCAAGCCCATCAATCTCGTTGAGGTAGTAATGGTCTAATCTCTGACGCAGCGGCTCGAACGCTTCGGTAATTTCAGCATAATCAATGAACCAGCCCGCCTGTGGGTCAACTTCGCCACGAACTGCAATCTCGCAGCGAAACGAATGGCCATGCAATCGCGCGCATTTGTGTCCTTCAGGCACGCGCGGCAAGCGGTGCGCTGCCTCAAAGGTGAATTCTTTAACAAGCTCGACGATCATCGGTTCAATCTTAGCTGCGAGTGAAACGAACTCGCAATGAGTTTTGATGTCGGGCATTGTCTCAGCTTAAATGAATAATTATCGGAGTTGGCGCAATAGCAGGATTGGATTGAATGCAAGCGCGGTGAGTCATTAATATTGACGCGGTCTCTTTCGGCTGAAGCTGTAGCGGCCACAACGGAGGATTAATTATGAGCAAACATAAGATAGCCAACAGCGTGAGATTCTTGTCATTTCCGATTGCGGCCTTTTTGATGATGTTTCCTCACTTCGCCGCAGCAAGGCAATCCGATTCGAAGCCTACTTATGAAGTTTATGCCATAAGCTACGCGGTCATTCCAGATTTTCCCGTAGCATCGCTTGTGGCGGGCGCGGACAAATCGCGCAAGCTCGATATTCAAATGATGGTGTGGCTGCTCAAAGGCTCCAACGGGCGCAACGTGCTTGTCGACTCAGGCTTCTACCGCGATAAGTTCTTCAAGCAATGGAAGGTCAAGGATTTCGTGAAGCCTTCAGAAGCCATCGCCAAAGTTGGATTAAAACCCGAAGACATAACCGACATAATCATCACACACATGCACTGGGACCATGCCGACGGGATAGATCTGTTTC
The DNA here is from genome assembly GCA_035575515.1 of Blastocatellia bacterium. Lineage (GTDB taxonomy): Bacteria > Acidobacteriota > Blastocatellia > UBA7656 > UBA7656 > DATLXU01. The sequence goes on along the minus strand of DATLXU010000039.1, from coordinate 20,862 downwards.
CGAAAGCCAACGTGTGGATTCAGCGCGACGAATACGCTTACTACACGGGCGAGGCGTGGCATGCGAAGACTACTCACGGCGGCATTGACCCGGATGATGTCGCGGCGCTCGTGAGGTTGAACATTGAGGGCCGAGTCCGGTTCGTAAACGGAGACGATCAGGAGGCGATTGAAGGCATAAGATTTTTCACGGGCGGCAAGCACACCTTCGCGTCTCAGTACGTTGCGGTCAACACGAAAGGCGGCGCGGTCGTGCTGGCATCGGATAATCTTTATCTGTATGAGAATCTCGACAAGCGCGCGCCGATTGCGCAGACGCTCGATAAAGACTCCAACCTCAGAGCGCAGGACAGAATGAAGCAGATAGCCTCTAAGCCTGAGCTAATCATACCGGGCCATGACCCTGAAGTCTTTGTGCGATTCCCGAAACCCGGCAACGGGGTGGCAAGGATTCGGTAACAAGGCTGACGACTATGTGCAGTGAGCTTAGCGGCAGAACTTAAAACTGATCCGGCGTCTTCGTCAGACGAACGAAGGCTGGGCAGCAGGCGAAGCCACGAGACGCGGCGAGATTTACCGCTGCTGTCGAAAAGAAAAGTGAATTCCAGTTGCTCGCGCTCGATGCGCTCGAAGCGAAGATCGGGCGCATATCTAATATCGCGCGGCGACCAAAAGTACCGGAGCCGAGTTCTCCTCACGTTGACGCAATATTGTTATCTCTGCGCTCAATAGATTGCCGCGCATTAATGGGCTTATCTTTTTACTCTGCGAGGCATCTGGATTACTCGCGCATCCTTTTGCACCCGCAGCAAGCTCTTTACCTGTGAAATCAGTTGTTCCGGCTCGAATGGCTTGAAGATCACAGGGTTTTCGACCGATTGCAGAAACTCATAGGTCGAAGCCGTTATCCCATCGCCCGTTATAAATATCACGTTTGCCTCTCGACCCGGCTGGTTCTCTCTGAGCCAGTTATAGAGATCGGCTCCGCTCATGCTTCCGGGCATTTTGTAATCGGTCACGATTACATCAAAAGAGGCGCGCTCCAGCTTAAGCACAGCCTCGTCCCCGCTCGACGCGGTTTCAACGGCAAAGCCCGCGCCAGAGAGTATTGATTCGATAAGCCTTCTAATCATCAGTTCGTCATCAACGATCAGCACGCGGCTGTGCCAGTCTCCGCCGCCCGCCTCGCCTTCCGCGCCTGAGTCTGAAACAGCCGAAGCAACGGTCACAGGCAATTGGATTGTAAACTTGACTCCGGGCGAAAGATTTTCGATCGAGATTTCGCCGCCGTGGCTCCTCACAGTCTGATAGCAGATCGAAAGACCGAGTCCCGTCCCTTTGCCAACCTCCTTCGTTGTGTAGAACGGATCGAATATCTTATCCGGCTCGGCCACGCCCGGCCCATTGTCAAGAACCTCAATCACAATTCGGTTTTCGACCAGCCGCGTGCGAATTGTTACCTTGCCGGGCAGGCCCGACTCGGCAAGGGCGTCATGGGAATTCTGCAAGAGATTGATCAGCACCTGCTGAAGGTCGCTTGGGGAGACGAGCAGGAGCGGAAGGTTCGGCGCAAGCTCAGTCTTTATGGCGATATGCTGCCGCGCGAAATCATATTCCCGCAGCGAGATGGTCTGCTCGATCAATTGATTGATATTGACAGGCTCAGACTCGTTTCGCTGCTGACGCACGGCGCGCAGGAGTTTTTGAACTATGCTTTGCGTGCGTCTGGCTTCCGACAATACTATGTTCAGTTGTTCGGAAAGCGCGCCATCAACGGTCGCGCTGCGCAGCGCCAGATCGGTAAAGCCTATGATGGATGTGAGCGGATTGTTCAGCTCATGAGCGATGCCGGAAGCGAGCATGCCGATTGAGGCCATCTTTTCGGACCGGCGCAACTGCTGCTCCAGTTGCTCGCGCTCAGTAACGTCCTTTACTATTCCCATTGCTGCGGCAGCATTCCCCTCGCCCAATATGGGATTGAGGGCGATCAGGACCTGGCGAATCACGCCCGACGCTGTCATCAGCTTTGAATCATAGCTCGCAACGCTGCCATCTAAGGCCGCAGAAAGATTCTCCTGACAAAGCTTCGCTTCGGAAGGCGGGAATAAAGACGAGAGCGGCTTGCCGATTATCTCCTGCGGTTGAAGCCCGCACATTGCAACGAATCTACTGTTGGCGCGAGTGACACAGGAGTTGGCGTCAACGACGAAGATGCCATCCGATGCGCTCTCAATCAAGCTGTCCGAGAAGTCTCGCTGGCGTTGCGCGCTGACCTTCTCACCTTCAAGCAGAAAAATCAGCATGCTGATGGCGGCTATTGGCTTGGGCAGATTCGAGAACTGGTACATGTACTGAATATACCGATTGAGAAAGGGCGTGTTTGCCAGCGCGACAAAAGCGAAGAAGCAACAGCTCCAGAAGAAGAATGAACAGGCCAGTATCGCGCCGCCTACGGTCTGTTTCTTCCGCTGGTAAATCCAGTGTGACACTCCTGCCGCGCCGAAAGCCGCTCCCAACCCGGCTCCGTAAGGAAGATGCTGCAACAACTGCGGAGCGAGACGGAAATATATCGCGCAAGCCCAAAGCGTGAATACAGCCGCAATAGCAAGACCATAGGGCAGCATACGTTTCAACTGTCGCCCGCGAAGCGACTCGGCGGCGGCTATGAACACAATCGCTGAATAAGCGAGAAAGAGCCTGTCAATAAACCCGCCGATTCTCATCTGCCCCCCTGAGCCTGCCTGAATCATCTGACCGACATAATGAATAATTGAGAGCAGCCAGGCCAGCACCCACAATTGAAAGAAGGTCTCTTTGACCTTCAGGTGACTTCCAACCTTCAGGAAGACGAAAAAGATTATGACGATGGTGGCGAGGATCGTAGAAATATCTGGTAATAACCAGTCCATCATTAGACCTCCGGTGATTGTCTCAGCCAAAAATGTGAGGGGTCAGAACCCTGTTTAACCTGAAAACGCTGCCTGAAGGCATGCAGGTCAATCACGCTGCCTTTCAGCAAGCTGAATGCCGCGCTTGAAGAGATAAAATACACCGTTCGCTCAAGTTTTTCGACACTTTTTGATCTTAATTCGCCAGGATCGAGACGAATTTCCGCACCCGCAACCGGCGATGAACGCGGCTTATTTCAACGCCTGTTTTCCTGCAATGATACGCATAGCAAAAGCAGAACGGGATCAAGCCAGATTATGCGTGCGATTGGCTGTAGGCGCGTTTCCTGCTATAAGGATTAAGCGTGGATACGTCCCGCTCGACAGCCGCGACGGTTTTATTTCCGCGACTTTAGATCGCAAATTTGTGGCAAGGGCCTCTTAGAGGCGAGCGCGACTCGCTCAGGTTATGAAAAGAGATAACGAAGCAGCGATGCTTTCAACAAGCAACCGCCCGTTCGTCACCGTGAAATTCGCCCAGACGCTCGATGGGCGCATTGCGACCTCTACGGGCGATTCAAAATGGATAAGCAGCCCGGCTTCGCTGCGGTTCGCGCACAAACTTCGGCGCGAGCACGACGCGATTCTTGTAGGCATCGAAACAGTTCTCACAGACGACCCGCAGCTAAACGTCCGGCTTGTAAAAGGGCGCAATCCCCTGCGCATCATTGTTGACAGCCGATTGCGAATGCCTCTTCAGGCGCGAGTGCTTGCAGATGGCGCAGCCAGTCACACGCTCATAGCGACAACCGAGCGCGCCGCGCGCAAACGAATGCGCGAGCTTGAAGCAGCGGGCGCGAAAGTTCTGGCGCTGCCAAAGGAAGCGGGCCGCTCGCGCGTGAGCATTCCAGCATTGCTCGCGGAGCTTCATCAAAGAGGCGTTCGATCACTTCTCGTCGAAGGCGGCGCAGGTATAATTACATCTTTCTTTCGAGAGCGCGCGGTCGACCGCCTCGTCGTGGCAATCGCGCCGAAGATAATCGGCAAAGGCACGGAAGCGATAAACGATCTAGGCATCACGAAGCTCTCCTATGCCATAACTTTTTCAAATTTCAAAACGCGAAGGCTCGGCGCGGACATTATCTTCGATGGACTAATTGCGGACGACAATGATAAGGATATGCCGCTTTTGCAGGATTGATTAACAGAATCAGACCGCGACACAACGGGGCGTTTGCGACTGGAGGCGACGGTGGATGATGACTCAAAGCGTTCGGGCTTCTCATCAAAAGACTCGCTTGACCCGTAATCAAGCGCGCGGATTCTGGGCTGCGTGGGGCGGGTGGGCATTAGATGGAATGGACTCTTTCATCTACGCACTCGTTATGGTTCCCGCGCTGCGCGAATTGCTCCCGCGCTCAGCCGTCGCCGCTGACGAAGCGAACGTCGGCTACTATGGCGGACTATTGTTCGCGCTCTTTTTAATCGGCTGGGGAATGTCGCTCGTGTGGGGACCGGTTGCCGACCGCTTCGGTCGCGTCCGCACCTTGATGCTGACGATCATCTGCTATTCGCTCTTCACATTTCTTGGGGCGGTGGCAACGAGCGTGTGGCAGCTTGCCATTTTCAGACTGCTCGCGGGCGTGGGCATCGGCGGCGAGTGGTCAATGGGCGGAACTTTTGTCGCAGAAGAGTGGCCCGAAGACCGGCGCAAGATGGGCGCGGGCTACATGCACACGGGCTATTATTTCGGCATCTTCCTCGCCGCGATTGCCAACTGGACAGTGGGCGCGAGTTACGGCTGGCGCGCGATGTTTGCGCTCGGCGGCGCGCCCGCGCTGTTGGTAGCCTTCATTCGCTACGGCGTGAGCGAGCCGCGAAGATGGGAAAAGAAGATTATTGAAGTAGGCGCACGGTGGACGATGATGCGCGCGTTCACGGCCCTTTTTTCGCGCGAGTATCGCCGCCGCACTCTGATGAATTCCGCGTACCTGCTCGTTTCGATAATCGGGTTGTGGGCAGGCTCGGTTTATGTTCCTGCATCGGTGAATCATCTTGCATCGAAGGCCGGATTGACGAACGCTGAAGGCGCGCGGCTCGCGTCTTATGCCACGATGCTCTTGTCGTCAGGCACAATCATCGGGTGCATCGCGCTGCCTGTTCTGGCTGAAAGGATTGGTCGCAGAGCGACACTCGCAGTCTATTTCGCATTGATGTTCGTCTTCATCGCGGTCGGATTCGGTTACGTATTTTATCTCACCGATGGTGCGCTCCTGTGGTTTATGGTCTGCCTGTTCTTTTTGGGGCTGGGCGGAGCGAATTTTGCGATGTACACGCTGTGGCTGCCTGAACAGTACCGGACCGAATGCCGCGCGAGCGCGTTTGCGTTTGCGACTTCTGTTGGTCGCTTCATCGGAGCGGGGATAACTTTTCTGGTCGGCGCAGGGGTGGCGCATTTTCAAACCATCGGCACTCCGGTCGCGCTGACGTCGCTGGCTTTTTTAGTTGGGCTTTTGCTTCTGCCCTTCGGCGAAGAGACGAAAGGCAAGCCGCTGCCGGCGTGACATTCGCAATGGTATTTAGAGAGATTGCAAATCTACGCAGTCACATTGTCAGACCAGCGCGAGCGCAATGTCACGACAGGCCCTTCAGGCCTGTTTAGTTGCGCGGCAGTTGATGATAAGTACTCGGACCAGTTTAGTTTGAACTATTCTCCAGCGTAAGCCATTGAGTTCCAGGAGTCGGCCACCAGAAAATAGTTTAATCTAATTTTGTGCCGGCACTTATGAGTTGATAATAGTTTCTTCCGTTTAATCCCAAGAGGGTCGGGCAATTCCTGCGGCAAGCTGCGGCTTTGCTTCTTCTATTTTCTGTGACTTCTCACAGCTTGCTGCGAGGGGTTCATTAGCGGAATTTGTTTGTGGCACAAGACATCATATTGTGCCGCGTTTTTGGAGGAGAAACAGTCATGAAAAGATGCATTCTCAACGGCCTTGCGCTCATTGCATTGATTTCAATGATGAGCAGCACGCACAAAGCGCAGACCGCGACTCAAGGGAGCGCGCCTCAATATGAAGTAGTCGTTGAAAAAAACGTTTTGATTCCAATGCGCGACGGGGTGCGGCTCGCAGCAGACATTTACCGGCCTGCGAAAAACGGCGTCGCAATCGAAGGGAAATTTCCAACTATTCTCAGCCGCACGCCTTATGATAAAGCAGCGCCGGGAACTGTGCGCGAAGCTCAATGGTTCGCCTCGCGCGGCTACGTTGTTGTTATGAACGATGTGCGCGGGCGTTATGCGTCGGAGGGCGTGTGGCGAATGATGGTTGACGATGGCCGCGACGGCTACGACACGGTTGAGTGGATTGCAAAGCAAGCGTGGTCATCGGGCAAGATTGGAACTATAGGCACGAGCTATCCCGGAGGCACGCAGCACGCGCTGGCCGAAATGAACCCGCCGCACCTCACAACGATGATTCCCGTCGACGCTTTATCGAACGTTGGCGTTGCAGGCTTTCGACATGGCGGCGCATTCGAGTTGCGCTTCATGAATTGGATTTACACCATCGGGGCGCCGAACGCGAAACAGGCGCTCGAAGACCCGACCATTAAAGCTGCGCTCACGGCCAACGGCGAATTGATGCGTCAGCACGTATGGAATCTGCCCGTGAAGCGCGGCACGACCGCGCTCAGGCTTGTGCCTGAATACGAAGACTGGTTGATCGAAGCGATGCGGCACGGCGACCTCGATGATTACTGGAAACAAATCGGCTATTCGGTCGTCGACAACACGGCGAATTATGCGGACGTGCCCGTGTATCACGTGACGGGCTGGTACGATTCGTGGACGCGGCAGGTCGTAATGAACTGGCAGGCGCTGTCGAAGACCAAGCGCGCGCCGCAGCGATTAATCATCGGTCCGTGGACTCACGGAGGTCAGCGCAACAACTGGGCAGGCGAAGCCGAGTTCCCGAAAGAGGCTGCGATAGATTTCAATGAGTGGCGGCTGCGCTGGTTCGATCACTGGCTGAAAGGAATTGATAACGGAGCCGAGCGCGTCGCGCCCGTGCGATTGTTCATAATGGGTGGAGGTGACGGGCGCAAATCAGCTTCGGGGCGCATCCGAGCGGGCGGTTACTGGCGCGACGAAAACGAATTCCCGCTCGCGCGAACCGTTTACACACCCTACTACTTTCATGCCGACGGCAGCCTGAGCGCCGAAAAGCCGAAAGAGAAATCTTCGTCAACAACGTTTCGCTTCGATCCCTCGAATCCTGTGCCCACGCTCGGCGGTAACATTTCATCCAACGCGGGATTGATGGACAATGGCGCTTATGACCAGCGATGCCGCGAAAAGGTCGTCGGCTGCAAAGACCTTCTGCCGCTTGCTGTTCGCAACGACGTTCTGGTCTTTCAAACGCCGCCGCTTGAAGAAGACATCGAAGTGACAGGCCCAATAGCTGTGAAGCTATGGATTTCATCATCGGCGGTTGATACGGATTTCACGGCGAAGCTTGTTGATGTCTATCCTCCGAACCCGGACTTTCCGTCAGGGTTCGAGATGAACATAGGCGATTCAATCATTCGCGCCCGCTACCGGGATTCGCTCGCGCAGGCGAAGCTGATGAAGCCGGGCGAGATTTATCAGGTAACGATCAACCTTTATCCGACGGCGATCTTGTTCAAGCGCGGCCATAGGATTCGCGTTGACATTTCGAGCAGCAACTTTCCGCGCTTCGACGTGAACCCGAACACGGGCGACCCGTTGCAGCAGCATCGCCGAATGATTCCCGCTGACAATACTGTTTTTCATGACAGCGAACATCCGTCGCACATCGTGCTGCCGGTAATCCCGCGACAGACAGCGGCGAACAAACAATGAGCGACACTTCATCCGTGCGTTTATAGCTTGCAATCGAGACTGCTGCCGCGCGTTCTCTTTTTGTGCTAAAGTTGCATTAAGCTGGAACAAACCGACTGGACGGGGTGTCTAACGTAGCGACAAGTGAGGTGAAGGGCCATCGCCCGTTTCGCTTGGAGCTATAACGGCGCTCGGCTTCCTTGAGGGCGAGCGATGGCTCACTCCGGTCAGTCTCGAATCGAAGGAGCGCCGCCGAAAAATGTCAGCCGGAGATATGACCGCTATCGAGCAAACCTCACTGGCTCGACTCGAGCGCAATTCAACCGCGCTTGAGGACAGCTATGAGTCGGAGTTGATTGCTCGGCTGCGCGCAAGCGACCTCAGCGCATTTGAAGAGATGGTCGCACAATTTGAAAGGCCCGTCTATTCGTTGTGCCTGCGGTTGCTCGATGACCCTGAAGAAGCGCGCGACGCGGCGCAGGAAACCTTCCTGAAAGTCTATCGCGGGCTTTCGGGCTTTCGCGGCGAGGCCGGCTTGAAAACATGGATTTACCGCATAGCCATCAATCAGGTGATGAATCAGCAGCGGTGGTGGCGCAGGCGGCGTCGCGACGAAACCATTTCGCTCGATTTGAGTCGAGGCGAATCGGACGCGACGCTCGGAAATCTGCTGCCCGGCACTGGTCGCTCGCCCGAAGCGATGGCAATTGCAAACGAGCGCGAGCGTCGCATCATGCGCGCGCTCGGCGAGATTAAACAGGAGTACCGCGTGGCGCTCATCCTGCGCGAGATCGAAGAACTCTCTTACGAAGAGATTGCTGAAACGCTTTCGATCTCAATCGGCACTGTGAAATCTCGCATAGCGCGCGGGCGCGAGGAGTTGCGCCGCCGCGTGAAGGATTTGATATGAGTTTCGAGTTCCGAGTTCCGGGCTTTGAATCGAGGCGTGCCGCCCGATAAATCTTCCGCAAACCAGGAACTCGAAACCCGGAACTCGGAACTGACGAAGTGTGTTGTTATGGAATGCAATAAGTACAAACTGACAGCTTCTGCTTACATTGACCGACAGCTTGACGAGCAGGAAGCGGCGCGCTACCGCGAGCACGTTGCCTGGTGTGAAGGTTGCCGAATTCATCTGATGGAAACCGAGCAGGTGTCGCTGATACTTCGCCGCGCGGAGCCGCCGACTGTTCCGCAAGAGCTTCGCGGCTACGTTATGCATGAAGCGGCGCGGCGCGCGGCGAACGAAATCAGTTTCAGCGAGCGAGCAGTTGAATGGCTCTTGAAATTGAATCCGCAACTTGTCGCTTATGCTGCGGGCGTAATCGTTTCGATTATTTCCTTCGGAGCTTTGTTCGCCAGCTTCAAGCCGATTCCTGTAAGCGGCATTGTCGCGACGCAGGCGGCAGTGTCAATCCCCGTCGTCAACGGCTCGGATCAGGAGTTTCACATCTACAACGACCTGTCGCCTGACGACGGGATGGTTGCCGATCAGCATTATTATGAGCTGCCGCGTGTGCTCGATGACGGCGCGCTCGTCAGCTTCAGCAACGCCGCCTATCGCGTGCCCGGCGACGAAGCGATGGCCGCGATGGTCGAAGTAATGGCAGACGGACGGGCGTCGCTCGTTGACGTGCTGGGCGAGCCAAAGGACCCGCGCGTGATGGAAGAGTTGTGGTGGTCGCTGCAAGACCGCACGTTCCAACCCGCGCTCGTTTCGGGCCGCCCCGTCTCGACTCGCATAATCCTTCTCGTAGAAAAAGTGGATGTGCGAGGCTGAAAAGAAGGGATGAAGGCGGAGGGATGAATAAAATCTCCTTCCGACTGTAATCACTCTTCATCCTTCATCCATCATCCTTCCCGAAGAGCGCCTTATCAAAATCTAACCGCAGCGCCGATGGGCAATGCTGACGCGATGAGTGTAAGCGGCAGGCGTAGTGTTGCCTGAAAGGAGGTCGTCGTTATGTTTGAAAGGCTAGTTGTATCTACGAAAGAGCATCGCAATGGAAGAACCGCGCGCTACTTCGCCGTTACGTCGTTGATTTATATGTTCGGCGCAGTATGCGCAGTCGCAGTATCGGTGATGGTTTCAAACCCGAAGCTGGCCGACGCAAATTCGCTTCCGACGGCGAATCTGATTGTGGCATTGCCGCCGCTTGGCCGCCCTGAATTGAAGCCCGCTGCCGCAGCGCAGCCGCAAAGCGCATCGCACCCGGATACTTCCAACCCGATGCCGCTTGATGAGCTTCTCAAGGATCCGCAGAACGCTTCTGAGCAAACTAAATTCACAGGGCTGCCGACGCCGGGGCTTGTCGAGGATTCTTCTGCAATTGGTTTTGGCTCACCTGAGGGAGTGCCCGGCGGCCCGCCAAGTATCAATCTGAATTATGAGAGCGATTCCAACGCGTCAGTGAGTCCACCGCCTCCGCCACCTCCGCTGAAACCGCAAACCGTAGAAACCGACAAACGTCCAGTGCGATTGGCTTCAAATGTTTTGCAGGGCAAAGTGATTGAGCGCCGTGAGCCTCCCTATCCGCTGCTCGCCCGCACGGCTGGCGTTCAAGGTTCCGTCATGGTTGAAATCATCATATCGCCCGACGGGCGCGTTGAATCGGCGCGCGCCGTGAGCGGCCATCCTCTGCTGGTACCGGCGAGCCTCGAAGCAGCGCGCCGCTGGCGATTCGAGCCGACGCTTCTTAACGGCACGCCTGTCCGCGTGGCGGGCGTTATCACTTTCGTTTTTAAGCTACAGTAGGCAGGAGTCCGAAGTCTGGTATCAAATCACGTCACAGTATTCTGCCGGTCTCTTCAAAGTTGCTAACTTCTGACATCGGACTCGTAACTTCGGACTATTCGTTGACCTTTAGTACAGCGAGGAATGCCTCCTGCGGGATTTCTACTTTGCCTATGCGCTTCATTCGCTTCTTGCCCTCTTTCTGTTTTTCGAGCAGCTTGCGCTTGCGCGTTATGTCGCCGCCGTAACACTTCGCTAGAACATTTTTGCCGAGAGCTTTCACCGTCTCGCGCGCAATTACCTTGTGGCCGATTGCCGCCTGAATCGGAACTTCAAATAATTGTCGCGGTATCAACTGGCGCATCTTCTCGACCAGCGCGCGGCCACGCTGATAAGCATGATCGCGATGGACTATCAGCGACAGCGCATCAACCGGCTCGCCCGCAACCAGTATGTCGAGCTTAACGAGATCGCCCGCGCGATAGCCCGTCAGCTCGTAATCGAAAGAAGCATAACCGCGCGAGAGCGATTTCAGCCGGTCGTAAAAATCTAGCATTATCTCCGACAACGGCAATTCGTACGTCAGCAGCACGCGCTTTTGAGTCAGGTACTCGAATCCAAGCTGCGTGCCGCGCTTTTCTTCGAGCAGCGAAAAGAGCGGCCCGACATATTCGTCGTTCGACATTATCATCGCGCGGATGATCGGCTCTTCGATGGTTTCAATCTTTCCGGGATCGGGCAGCTTCGCGGGGCTGTCAATCTCCACGCTATCGCCCGCCGTCGTCGTCACACGATAGCGCACATTCGGGGCCGTCGTGATTAGCTCAAGATCGAACTCGCGTTCGAGCCGCTCTTGAACTATTTCCATGTGCAGCAATCCGAGAAACCCGCAGCGGAAGCCGAACCCAAGCGCGACCGACGATTCAGGCTCATAGAAAAATGATGAATCGTTGAGACGGAGCTTATCGAGCGCGTCGCGCAGCTCTTCGTACCTGTTCGATTCGATTGGATAAAGCCCCGCGAAGACCATAGGCTTGATGCGCTTGAATCCGGGGAAAGGCGTTTCGGTCGGGCGCGCGGCTTCCGTCACGGTGTCGCCTATCTCAACGTCGGAGACGGTTTTGATTTGAGCGGTGAAGAATCCGACTTCGCCGACGCTCAAGCGATTTATCTCGCGCGGCTTCGGCGTGAGCACGCCGAGCGTGTCAACCTGGTATTCTTTGCCCGTAGCCATCAAGCGCACGCGCATGCCGGGTTTGATCGTGCCGTCAATCACGCGCATCAAGACGACAACGCCTCTATAAGAGTCGAACCACGAATCGAATATCAAAGCTTTAAGCGGAGCGTCAGTGTCGCCTGCGGGCGCAGGCACTTCGCGCACAATTGATTCGAGCACGTCTTCGATGCCGATGCCTTGCTTGGCCGAAATCATCAGCGCGTTGTCTGTCTCAAGCCCGATTGTCTGCTCGATCTCTTCTTTGACACGCTCAGGTTCCGCGCCTGGCAGGTCAATCTTGTTTATGACTGGTATGAGGTGAAGGTTGTGATCGAGCGCGAGATAAGTGTTTGCAAGCGTCTGCGCTTCGACGCCTTGCGACGCGTCAACGACGAGCAGCGCGCCTTCGCAGGCCGATAGCGAGCGCGAAACTTCGTAGGAAAAATCAACGTGGCCCGGCGTATCTATCAAGTTGAGCAAGTATTCCTGTCCGTCGCGGGCTTTATAGTTTAAGCGAACGGCGTGAGCTTTGATTGTTATGCCGCGCTCACGCTCAAGGTCCATCGCGTCGAGGACTTGTTCGCTCATTTCGCGCGACGAGAGCGCGCCGGTCACTTCGAGCAAGCGGTCGGCAAGTGTGCTCTTGCCGTGATCAATGTGGGCTATGATTGAGAAGTTTCTGATGTGTGAATGATCAACCATCGGCTTTCAACAAATACGAAAATCTTTAACGAGTAAGTATAGCAGCACGCCGGCGGGCGGGGTCAAAGGATTTACTTTTTCTGCGCAGGTTTCAGTTAATGGCTCATTGAGGTCAAGACGGTAGAGGTTCACGCGGCCCCGTCCCCTTCTTCATCGGTTCCTTTAGTTTCCAGGCTTTCTTCATTCTCGCCATTCGATTCTATGCTGGGTATGCGATCTAAAAGATTCATTTGTTTAGCCACCGGTTTAGCCATTGGAACTCTGACCTCAAGTCTGTATTGACCTGCAATCAAATTACCCGGTGATAGAAGGTCGTTAGCCCATCATTCATCGGTAGATGCACATCCACCGATGAAAATGTAAGAGCGTCGCGGTATCCTCATTTCGGTCGTGGAGTAATGGAAGTACGAACAGTGAACCTTGCAGCACACGTAGTTCTTAGTGTTGCGATGGAAGTTTTCCAGTATGCTCCAGCCAACAGAGACATATCAGATGTGGCTAGTGAATTCCTAGACCACATTTATTCCAAAGAGACGCTACCGATGAAGCCTCAATGGATCATACCATCAGGTTTCTGAAACTTTTCATGACCTCGGATATTTCGACGACGTCGGATGTGTACGTGCATCAAGTTGGATCGGTCGTTGTGGAAGGGGCACAGATACTTGCGGAGGAAATTCTCGCGAACCGTGACCTATTTGTGACCCAAAGGAGCGAGATGGTGAGCTAAGTACAGGCAGCTAAAAGATCGGCGAGCTTCACGATTTAATAACTTTTTAACTCCGACTTAACAATCGCGGAACTTTATTGCAATATCATAGTTCGTCTCACAACTTTCTATGTTAAAGAGGAACTTATGCGCTATATGACAAAAGCGGCGGTGTGCGCGTTCTTTTTGTTCTTTTTCACCCTTCTTTTTCCAGCGAATGAGGCTGCTGCGAAGCAGCAGGCGCAAAACAGCGAAGCTGGGGTCTCAAATTCACAGCCTGCTGCTCGCGACTCGAAGCCATCGGGCGCGGCGAGCATCGAAGAGCGTTTGCAGGCGATGGAGAAATTGATCGAACGGCAGCAACAGGAGATCAAAGAACTTCGAACCATTGTCGAAAAGATGAGCGCGGCAGGCACAATGGCTTCGCCATCCGAAGCTTCTCGCGTTGAATCGCTTCGCTCAGAGACATCTCAGGCGAAAGCGGTCGCCGTCAATCAAACTCCTGCTTCAGGCAGGAGTGAAAACGATACTCAAAAGAAAGTTGACGAGCTTTACAAACACTTCGGCCAGATTCGCCTGAGCGGCGACATTAGATTTCGATTCGAGCCTTTTCGCAATCAGGGCTTCGACAGCCTCGTTGAAGCGCCGTCGCGGAATCGCTTTCGCATTCGCGCGCGGCTGGCGCTCGACGGGTCGCTCAACGAGCATTTCGATTGGGGCTTAAAGCTCGCGAGCGGAATCTTCACCGACGCAATATCGAGCAATCAGACGCTGACGGATTTCTTTGAGCGCAAGCCATTCGCGCTCGAACGAGCTTTCATCCGATACGACTCAAAGGGCGATACAATCGGCGCGCAACTCGTCGCCGGAAGATTCGAGCCGACATTTCGCCGCACGCAGATGGTCTGGGATGACGACGTGAACGTCGAGGGCGCATCGGAAGCCATCTACTTCAAGCCGAAATCGAAGCTCGACCAATTAAGGCTCGTCGCTTTTCAGTTGCCATTCAACGAAGTATCCAATGGCAAAGACGGCGTCGTCTATGGCGGGCAGCTTCAAAGCGATTGGAAGCTCTCACCCTCAATCACGGCGAATGCAAATGTGGCTTATTATGGCTGGAACCATGCCGATCAGGTGGCGCAGGCTCTCGGCGCCTCTCCCAATCAGGTCAACGGCGGCATAAGCAACGGCGCGGGCACTACCGGAAATCAGAACGGGCCGCTCGGCACTACAAACCGAATCATCAGAGACGAAGAGGGCAGGCCCATAGGTTTTCTCGCAAACTTCCACCTGCTCGATCTTTTGGGCAATCTCACTTTTCAGACACGCCCGCGACTGCCGCTCACATTCACCTTAGATTATGTTCGCAACGTGAGCCGCCGCATTGATGATGAGAAGAACGGCTACTGGGCCGGAGTTCAACTCGGTCAAACCGTCGAGAAAGGCGACTGGCTCGTCGGATACACTTTCACTCGCATAGAGCAAGATGCTGTGCTTGTGCCATTCAACTTCAGCGACATACTTGCGTCCAACAGCCGGACGCACATTCCTACCGTTGCCTATCAGATGGCAAACGGCGTGGTGCTGCAATGGACCGGATTATTCTCGCAGCGAGCCAATAAAGTTGTTCCGACATCGCCTTTCAATCGCTGGAGCCATAGAATGCAGTTCGACGTGATTTATAAATTCTGAGGGTCGCAGATCGAAGCGAATCTAAATGTCGCGGGTGAGCGCCGCCGGTTTCAATTCTGCGCTCACCCCGCGCGGGTGAACTGCCGATTCATCCTGACGCGAGCTTCGTTTAATAACTGTTGACAATTCCTGACAGCCCTTCATAATTATGGCCGTCAATCAGGTTCGGCCCTCACTTGTTTCCCCAAAGAAAAAAGCTGGCAGTGGTGATAAAACATTCCCAAAGCAGGAATGTAAAGTGAGGAGAAAATTGTGACCGCTTCGTTGAACGTAGACGCATACATGCGTCACAACTCTGCAAGGCCCGAACGGGATGTTGAAAAAGTAAGCGCATATTATCTGCAGATTGAGGGGCTGCTTGATCGTGTGGAGCGTGCCGTCACGCATTATCAGGTGCTGGGATTGATGCGCTCGGCCACGAGAGAAGATATTAGAACTGCCTATCGTGACATAGTCAGCCTGCTGCATCCTTCGTTTCACGGCCTTCACGACTGCATACCAGAAGAGACCGTCGCGCGAATCAACAAAGCGATGGAAAAAATCTCGGATGCATTTGCGACGCTGATCAATCTCGGCAAACGTATCGAGTACGACAACTCACTCTTTACAAGAGCTACCTGCCCATTGCCTTTGACACTGCCGGGTTCAAACGCGAGCGCAGCAACCTCGCCCGATTCTAGCGAACTGCCTGCGCCTTCCATCGCAGGGCAACAAGTGATTGATACAACAAACAACCCTTCGCAGTTTCCGCCTCGCACGAAAGCCGAGACGAAAACGACAGCAGAGAATCGCCGCCATCGCGAGCGGTTTGACCTGATCCTGCCCGTTAGAATTACAGGCTGTGATGCGGCTGAAGGCAAATGGCGCGAGGTGGCTCAGACTATCAATGTGAGCCAGTCGGGCGTTGCCGTCTCGATGCGCCATCGAGTGAGGTCAGGCATGGTGCTTCATCTGTCGCTGCCGCTTCCGGTCAGGCTGCGCAGACACGGACACGACGAGCCGAACTACAAAGTTTATGCGCTTGTGCGCCACATCGAGCGCGGTAAAGATGGAATGCGAACCGTCGGGCTTGAATTTATGGGCGAGAACCCGCCAGAAGGTTATTTGACTAAACCTTGGGCGCGCTTTCGAGCGCCTAGTTGGACTGGCGGCGAGCGGCGAAGAGAACCGCGCGTGAGCTTGTCGAAGACCGCGCAGGTAGAATTCCTCGATGAAACGATGCGATCAATCGCTCAGATTCAAGCAACGGTTGAAAATGTCAGCCGCAGCGGCGCGCGGCTCTGCATTGAGAAGGTGTCATTTGATTTCGAGATGGTCAGGGTTTCAAGCTCGAACCCTGAATTTGAAAGCCTGGCTGAAGTGCGCGACAGGTACTTTGGCACCGACGGGCTTGAGCGAATATGCCTGCGCTTCGTTGGCAAAAAGTGGCCGCTTTGAATCGTTGATTGAAGAAGCCCCGAACAGGACTATTGACACCGCCGCAGTGCGGTTCTATAGTCGCCTCGACTGAGGGGATTCGAAAGCATTATGACGGATAAGGAAAAGAGAAGGGCGTCGCGCGCTCAGTTGCTGCTTGAAGTTAAATACGAAGGCGCGGGCGTGCGCGCAGAGACTCGCATCTCTGACATAAGCACGACTGGCGTCTTCGTAGATGCGATGACCGTGCTGCCGGTCGGCTCGCGGATCGCGCTCTCATTCAAGTTGCCGGACGGCCACACCGTCAAGCCCGAAGGCGTCGTCAGGCAAAGCCAGCCGGGAATCGGAATGGGCATTGAGTTCACAAAGATAAGCCCCGACGATGCGCTCCACATACAGACGTTCGTCCACACTCATTAATTCTTCGCCGCTCACTTTATCGCTTTCACCAACGCCTATGGCGCTTGCAATTGATTGAGCGAGTGAGCAGACTAACGCCATGAGCGAAAATCAAAACAGACGAGTCATAGTCACAGGCGCGTCCAGCGGAATAGGCCGCGCCACTGCCCGAGTGTTTCTCAACGCGGGCGCAAGCGTCGCGCTCGTTGGCCGCCGCAAAGACGCGCTCGAAGAAATTGCCGCAGCGTCGTCTGAAAAAGATGCGAAAGCTTTCATAATCGCTGCTGACCTCGCAGACGAAAAGCAGTGCGAGTCGTGCGTGTCGCAAGCGGTCGAACTGATGGGCGGACTTGATGTTCTCATAAACGCCGCAGGTATTTTGAAGTCGGGCCGCATCGAAGACACATCGCTTGAGCTTTGGGACGAGATGATGAACATAAACCTGCGCTCGGTCTTTTACCTGATGAAGCTCGCGGTGCCGCACCTTGAGCGCACGCGCGGCTGCATCGTGAACGTTTCGAGCGTCACGGGTCCGCGCTCGTTTCCCGGCGTGCTTGCTTATTGCGTGAGTAAAGCAGGCGTTGACCATCTGACGCGATGTGCTGCGCTTGAACTTGCGCCGAAAGGGATACGCGTGAATGCCGTCAACCCCGGTGTGGTTGTGACCGGCCTTCACCGCTCAGGCGGGATGAATGAAGAATCATACGCAGCATTTCTTGAGCACAGCAAAACGACTCACCCTTTGGGTCGCGTGGGGAAGCCTGAAGAGGTTGCCGACCTGATTTACTTTCTCGCATCTGACCGCGCAAGCTGGATAACGGGCGAAACCGTCTGCATTGACGGCGGGCGCGCCCTGACCTGCGCACGTTAAAACAAGTCCGGCGTCCGAAGCCCGAAGCCGCGGCCTCGATTTGTATAATCAAGTTTAAAGACAACACACTCGATCTTGACTTCGGACTTCAGACGCCTGGCTTGCTGTGCCCGCGCGCGGCATATACTATTTTTGTCTGGCGCTATTTTGACAATTCAGAGGAGAGGTGATGAACAAGATCAAGATCGGAGTCGCAACTATATTCATCGCGGTCTGCGTGTTTGCGCTCGCGGCGAGCGCGCTCGGCTATCCGCCGTTCCTCGCCAAAGCGCGCAAGTACGGCGCGAAGGACTGCACCTTCTGCCACATTGATCCGGCTGGCGGACCGCCGTGGAATGAACGCGGCAACTGGCTCATCAAAGAGAAGGAACGGCGCGGCGCGGATGCGGTTGATGTTGACTGGCTCGCAGAATACAAGCCCGGCGGCGAAGATAAGAAATCTTCTGATGCGACAACACCCGCAACGAGCGCGAGTCCCGTTGAGCAAGAACTATTGAAGCTCGAACGCGAATGGCTCGACGCTTACACGAACCGCAACGCAGCAGCTATGGAGCGAATCGAAGCCGACGATTTCACCATCACCTACCCGGACGGCAGAGTGCTGACGAAAGCCGATGAGGTGGCATCAATGAAAACGCCCGCGCCCGCTGGCCCGCGCCCCGCGCTTTCGACCGAAGATACGAGGGTGCGCGTCTATGGCGACACCGCTGTGGTCACTGGCGTGCTCATTCAGAAGATGACGAACAATGGCCACGAGACGACGATCAGAGAGCGATACACGGACGTTTATGTGAAGCGCAATGGCCGCTGGCAGGCAGTCGCTTCACAACTGACGCGCATCGGATCCTAACCGTCAATACCTGCCGCGCGGCGTCCGGCGTTGACCCGATGGAGCCGTTTTGAAGAGCTTCAACTTCAGGCGGCGAACTCATACTGCGCGCGCTTTACACGGACGCGGCTTTAATCGCTGCTCATTTGCCGTCTATTGAAAAGGCATAGAGCTTGTTGTTGCCTTTGCCGACGCGGAGCAGTTGATAACCGGAGCCGACATAGACCACGCCATCAACGACAGTCGCGCCGCCGCCAACGGCTCCGCCCGTGTCGTACTCCCAGAGAATCTTGCCGTCCTTCGCATCATAAGCGCGAATGAAGTTGCCCGACGAGCCTGCGAAGACGAGTTTATTCGCGCCCGTGCCCGTGACCGTGACCGGGCCATAGTTTGAGCGGCCATCAGGGTTCAGTGTCTTCCAGATAATCTTGCCCGTCGCGCCGTCGAGCGCAGACAGAGAACCTTGTTTGGGATGGTTCGATATACCGACGTAAATGCGCTCGCCGTCGGTCGCCGTGCCGAAGACGACTCCGCCCATCGGCAGAGTGTACGGCCCTACTTCCGTCTTCCAGACTTCCTTGCCGTCTTTCGGGTCAACGGCAAAGAACCATCCGCTCTTTGCGCCCGCGCCGATGAGGTGTTTGCCGTTCAGTCCTTTGAACGAAAGCGGAATCGAGCCGAAATCATGATCCGGGCCGCAGTCGCCAGGATTCGTGATACAGCCGCTGTTCCACTGGTCGCCTGCTTTCGCCTGATATGCCCAGATGACTTTGCCTGTGTCGAGGTCGAGCGCGATTATCGAATCCGAGTAGGGCGAATTTGGTTTCGTGTATTCATTGCCTGTCGTCAGGTAGAGTCGTTTCTCTTCTGGATGAATTGCTACGGTTGACCAGACGGCGACGCCCGACGGTCCCATTATGGTTCGCCCCTTTGAATCTTTACCGCGCTCGGTCGCAGGCTCAGGGATGGTGTAGAATCGCCAGATTTGTTTTCCTGTCGCAGCGTCGAAGGCTGCGACCCCGCCGCGAAACGTGCAGCATGCGTAATCGGTCTTGCGCTCTGTCGGTTTTCCGTCAGGGCCAAGACCTACGTACATCATCTCTTCACGCGAAGAGACGCCGACGTAGATGCGCCCGTTGTAATAAATCGGCGAGCTTGTTCCTACGGCAGCGAAATGATCGTCAATTTTCACTCGCCACTTTTGTTGCCCTGTCTTTGCATCAACGGCGTAGAGCCTCCCAATGCCGTCCGAAAAATAGAGCGTGCCGTCGGCGTAAGCCGCGCCCGTGCGCACTGTGATTCCGGTTTCGACCTTCCAAATTAGCTTGCCCGTCTTTGCATCAACCGCATATTCGTTGCCGTCGAACGAGCCGAAGTAAACCACGCCGTCAACTACGGTCGGCTGGCTGGAAACGTCCGCGCCGGTTTCAAACACCCATTTGACTTTCAACCTTCCAACGTTCGCCGGCGTCAGCGTCTTTTCATTCGGGTTGTAGTGCGAACCTGCGAGGTCGCGCCCGTACATAGGCCAGTCTGCTGATTGATGGCCGTTTTTTGCAGCGGCTTTAGATTCTGCTCGCCGCGACGTGATTGAGCCAGCACGTGATGATTGAGCGGTGATCGAGGAGGCTGTGATTAAATTGAGCGCGAGCGCGCAAGTTATCAAACAGGATTTCAGGCGCATTGGTCTAACCTTTCCTTCACATTGATTCTTCCACTGATGCCAGAGGGTGGAGGCAGTGATTTTAACAGAAAAAGTCCGAAGTCCGAAGTCCGATGTCAGAAGTCAGTGCGGCAACTAGAAGTCGGTAGATCAAGCGGCCAACTTTGGAGAAAAAGTCGACTATAATGCTGCCGATCTCCCGTTTCTCAGTCCACCGTTCCCTGTTTGCGCGCAAGATCGATGCACGTAAGAATTACCGAAGAGAATGCGAGTCAATCTTGACAGAAAGCTAACTTATAAGGCCCGGTCCTCGTCCTTGCATGCCTGTTGATGAATGTTGTCCGATGCTTCAGCACTCTTCTCGGCTCCCTCTCTCGTCCAGTGCATTAAGCCTGCTTTCATCCGCCGTGCCGCTACCGGATCATTTGCTTTCTCAGTAAGGCCACTGCTTACAGTTCCTCCTCGCGGCCTTCACTACTTCATAATTCATTATCCGCTCTTTGTTCCTCTTCAAGTACCCTGTCAGCTTGCTTGCCGCTTCGCGTTTGCAGGCAAGCCTGCGGTATATGTTTTTCGATGTAAGTGATTGCCACATCTACTTCCCCCTTTGCCTGAGGCTCGCTGCTTTTCTCTTATCAGATACCTCTGCGAGGTTGGAGTAGATTGAACAGACTTTCATCTCTAGCCACTCCGAAGGCTTTCGGCCTCGAACTAATACTGCTGTCGGCTGAGACTACTCTGAGAGGCGAGTCTAGCGGGTCAGGCGCTAAATCAGCAGGCAGCATCTTCTCATCGCCAGTCACATTCTCTACAGTCTTGGCTTAGACTTTCACTCCGAACAGAAAATCCAGGGAAGCTGAGGCAAACGCGTGCGGCCAGCTTG